>NZ_SJPI01000001.1:0-697334 GCF_007859865.1 Rubripirellula amarantea
CAAAGCGTTCTACCGATTAGATCTGCTGACCATTGGCGACTTCTACCGGAAGCGATTTGGCAAAACCACCGAGATCTTCACATCGATTGTGATCGCGATGTCCTACCTGGGCTGGGCTGCGGCTCAACTGACGGCCCTGGGGCTACTGATTTCTGTACTCGGACAAAATGCTGGCTGGACGGAACTTCGGATCAACCATGGAATCATGATCGGCGTCCTTATCGTGGCGTTTTACACGGTCATGGGCGGGATGTGGTCAGTGGCACTGACGGACATGATTCAGACCTTTGTGATTATTGTCGGACTCATCGTCGTCGCGTTCCTGATGGCTCGAGCAGCCGGGGGAGTGGGCGTGGTAGTCGAGTCGGCTCACCAGGCTGGACGCTTTGACCTATTTCCCGAAGGCGGCGGTCGCGAGGTGATGGTGTTTCTCGCTGGCTTCCTTACCGCGGCTTTGGGTTCTATCCCTCAGCAGGACGTCTTCCAGCGCGTGACCAGCGCGAAGGATGAGAAAACGGCACAGCGGGGCACCTTGCTAGGAGGATTGTTTTACTGTGCATTTGCCTTCGTGCCGATGTTCATCGCTTACGCTGCCATCGTGATTGATCCGGACCACTTGGTTCAATTCGCGAGCGAGGATACGCGGGAAGTCCAGCGAGCGTTGCCCGCAGCGATCATTGCGTCCACCCCGTTTTGGGCGCAAGCCTTGTTCCTGGGGGCCTTGTTGTCAGCGATTTTATCGACGGCGAGCGGGACATTGCTTGCCCCAGCAAGTTTGCTTGTCGAGAACGTCGTCCGCCCGCTCGCACCACGAATGACCGATCGGACGATGTTGATTTGTCTTCGCAGCGTGCTGTTGGTGTTCGCCGCCTTGGCGGCATACCAAGCGTTCACAAGCAACCAAACGATGTACGAGATGGTCGAGCACGCGTATAGCATCACGCTGGTTGGCGCCTTTGCTCCTTTGGCGGTCGGGCTAGCATGGCGGGGCGCGACGACTCAGGGAGCGCTTTTGTCGATCGCAACGGGAATCGTAGTCTGGCTAACCGTGCATCACTTTGCAGAAGACTTCATTGTCCCCGCTCAACTTTGCGGGTTAAGTGCAAGCCTTGTCGCGATCGTCCTCGGTTCGCTGCTGCCCGAATGGGTAGGTCAGACACCCGATACTACCGAGATGATGGACCTGGCGAGAAAGTAAGGTCACTGGTCTTCGTCAAACTCACCGGCGAATAGATCTTCACCAATCAGAGTTTCTAAGATGACCGGACAGCCTTCTTCGAGCATGTCCAGAACCTCGCCGAATCCGTCCTCTTCACCGTAGTACGGGTCGGGCACATCAGTGGGCCAGGTGTCGTCGAGGTAGTCGCTGAACATTCGGATGTGAGGCTTAATACCACCGGCCATTTCAACCAAAATGGCATGGTTTTCCGAATCCATCGCCAGAACCAAATCAAACCGTTCGCGCTGGAGGTCGGACGGTTCAACCTTTCTCGCGATGCTTTTTAGCTCGTAGCCTCGCGATTCACTCGCCGTTCTCATTCGAACATCGGCTCGCTCGCCGACGTGATAACCATGGGTTCCCGCCGAATCCACTTCGACATCGGCTCCGAATTCATCTGCGAAACGTTGCATGACAGCCTCACCTGCGGGGGATCGGCAAATATTTCCCATGCATACGAATAGGACTTTTTTTGTCATCGAATTGAGAGAAAAAGAGGAAACAAACGGCCAGCGAGCATGAATGGTCATCCATTCGTTCAGGACTGTGAACCCGTCGTGATTGCCGCTGTCTTTAGAAAGTAACCGTGCCAGTGACAACGAACAAAGTCATCTGCACAAACGACCACGTTTCTTTTCACTAAAATGGATGAAAATAACGGTCCTTCCAAGCAGCACCCAAACCACCCGCTAGAGCCGCTTTTTCACCCGAAACGGTCGCTATTTGTCCTTTACAAGGCTACTAAGGTGCACGAAACGACTTTGCTATCATGCGGAAACCCTTGCCAAACAGGGTTCCACCAGATAGTATTTCGCCTTCTCGGTTCTGAGAACTTATCTTTGCAAACGGAGTTTGTTCATGTCCATTCGATTCACACAGTCCTGTCCTACTTGTGGACGTCGCGTCCAGATTCGTGCATCACTGGTCGGTTACAACGTCGTCTGCCAACACTGCAGTGCTGAATTCGTAGCTAATAGCGATGGCGAATCGGGAAGCTCAGCACCCAAAAGCCCCGAGAACGTTCTAAACGTCGAACCGATTTTGGCGGATCCCTTGATGGCACGAGTGGAAGCCGCACTCAAACGAGCGGCGGATCAGTCCTCGCCCGTATAGGCATCGACACACTGGCGGATCTTTTCCGTTTCAGCGATCCACATCGCGGACAATTCAGCGACCCGTTCTTGGTGAGTGTGTGACAGATCCACGCACTCGGAACGGTCTTCGGCCAAATTGAATAGTTCCCACGGTTGATCCTTGGCCGCGACTAATTTCCAGTCACCCGCAATGATCGCCCGATTGCCCTCGTGCAGCCACCATAGGTGGTCGCGAGCAACCGATGTGTTGGCGACGATTGTTGGAAGCAGTGACTTTCCAGGCCGGTCATACCCACCGGGAAGTCCAATAACCTCAAACGGAGTCTCTTCGGTCCGCGACGTCGCGGTGACCGCGTCAGCGATTGTCGGCCACAGATCGACAACGTGTCCCGGTTGATTCCTGAGGGCACCCGCATCGGTAATCTTCTTCGGCCAACGCACCACCAAAGGAGTGGAAGTTCCGCCTTCGTGCACCCACGTTTTGTGCCGACGAAAGGGAGTATTGCATGCGTTGGAAAAGCCCGGCCCCAAACAAAGATAGGTTTCTCCAGTGCCCATCATAGCTTCTTGATCATGGCCATCGCCGCGAACCATGATTTCGGCCGATGCACCATTGTCCGACAAGAATATCACCAGCGTGTTGTCGGTTTGCCCCATCGCATCGACTTGATCAAGCAAACGTCCAATCTCTTGGTCCATTCGATCCACCATCGCTGCGTGAATCTCCATCTTGTTCGCTTGAAACTCTTTTTGCGCCGATGTCAACGATTCCCAGTCGACTGGACGATTCACTTCGCCGCTTCCAAGTTTTTCAAAGGCGTCAGCAAAGTAATAAGGCGGTCCGACATCAGGTTCCACCGGAGACAGTTTCGCGGGCAGGTGCAATAGATCCTGCATCCTTTCAAACCGCCGTTGACGCATCGCCTGCCAACCATCGTCATACCGTCCATCGTACTTCGCAATGTCTTCAGCAGGTGCCTGCAACGGGAAGTGTGGCACGTTAAACGTCACGAACGAGAAGAACGGTTGCGACGAATGCTCGGCGGCATGGTCCTGTAGACACTCGATCGCATGGTCGGCGATTGCCGTGGACGAATAGTACGATTCATCATCCGTCACGGGTTTCAACGTTTTGTCATCAAGGAAGTGCTTGGTGGGTCCAAACAGACGATCGTGATCACGCAGCCAATACGATCGATCAAATCCATTTTCAGTTGGCTTACCGTCAATGTGCCATTTCCCACTGTGGTAACTGCGATAGCCAACCTCGCGTAGCGGCACCGAAATCAACGGAGCCCAATCAGGCCGAAGATTGTGCGCACCTCTTCGTTTCCCTTCGATCAATGTGTCCTTGCCGATCGCTTGCGCGTAGTGACCGGTCATCATGGCGGAACGCGTCGGCCAACATCGGGCAGTGTTATAGAACTGAGTGAATCGCAAACCGTCTTCCGCCAAGCGATCCAGGTTCGGCGTCTCGATTTCACCGCCATAGCACCCCAAGTCGGAGAACCCTAAATCGTCAGCCAGAATGATGACGATGTTGGGTTGCTCGTTAGCAACCACTTCAGCACGATTCACAAGAGTTAGCGAAGCCAATCCCATCGCAATGATCAGGTATGCAAACGGTGTCGTCGATTTCGTCGTTACCCATGGCGACGGTACTAGAGCGTCACTCCATCGGAAAGCAAAAGCCGTTTTGATGCGAGTCGGTAACACAACAGATCCAGTAGCTAGAGAGGCGGGGACAGGCACGGGGGACATGGATCTGCGTCGCGGACATTTACTCGACGGTAACATCCCGCAGTGATCCGACAGCAATCCGACTTTGGCTTTCGACGATGACACGCGAAAACGATTTGCGTGAATACCAATTTCGGGACTCGCGAGCATCCCGACCTAGGTTAGCCGAACGTTGTCCGACTCGCGCAATCTTGATTGGCGATGGACAATTCTAGTTCAGCCCAATCCGTGTCGCTACACCGCTGAAACGTCGGAGCATTAGACTCTGACGTTTCTGAGCCATTGCTCCGAGCAAACGGATCATCGCGTAAACGCTCTGTCGCAATACGATTGGTGGAAAATCAAAGCCCTAGACGCTCTTTGATCAGCGCGTTGACAACTTCGTCTGCCGGTCGAATTTCAAATGGACCGATGCGGACTCCAGGATGCTTGGACATCAAATCAACGGCATGCTGTAGATTGTCGGCCTCCAAAATCAAAATGCCGCCCAACTGCTCTTTGGTCTCTGCGAACGGGCCATCGGTAGCATGAACTTGGCCATCCTTGTACCTCAACGTTATTGCATCGCTGGCTGCCTTTAACGCTTCACCGCCTACATAGTGTCCGCCAGCACGAAGTTGGTCGTCGTACTTGAGACACTGTTCCATTAACGCGTTCATCTCTGCTTCACTTTTTGATGCAAAGGTCGACATGTCAGCGTACCCGAGACAAATAAACTTCATCTTGGTGATCCCATTTTGCTAAGGAAAGAAGAACATCAAACTACGCAAAGCAGTCGTTTGGGATCGCTGCGAATCGACATCAGTCTTCTCAAAACGCCAACGAAAGCAGATTCGGTGGCAGCTACCAGCCTCTATCAACGGGAAACGGCGAATCCGCCCGGAATAGGCGTTCGACGGCAGGCCATGCAGTTGATGGGCACTCAGTTGTTGGCTACTGCGTTGCTGGTTACTGAGCTACTGGCTGTTCAGTCGTGGTATGGGGGATAGTATCCGTCGTAGTACGGTGCGACGGGATACGGGGTGCCTGGGCCAGCAGGATAGGGATTCAATGGACTCGATTGATTTGGCAACGGGAACTGCGACGCAGAACCATTTGCAGGATTTCGTGGCGCACCGGGGTGCCCATGTGATGCTCCGGGATGATGCCCCGAACCGCCACTAGGGCTCGGCGCCCCATAACCTGGCGTCCCATATCCTGGCCCGCCATAGCCTGGTGATCCGTAGACCCCGCCCAACCCGAGGTTCAAACCGGCAAACGGTGCTCCCCAATTAGGATAAGGTGTGCTGTAGGGTCGGTAAGGAAAACGCCATTCGCCGTAAGGACGAACAGGATCGCCCCACTTTTCGACGCGGTGGTAGTTGTCTGCCGACTGACCGTAAGCCAGCGTGCTCCGCGTGTGGGTGTAGCCACTGGTCCTGAAGTTGGAAACGATCGGCGCCGAAGGCGCTTGGATCGGTGCGTACTGTGACACTCGAGTTCCCGTCGCGGGATCGTGAGAGTAGGTGCTTGGCATTGTGAGCCAATCGGTAGCATTGGCTCCGCTACTAAGACACATCAGAACGGCAACGAGCAGGGCGTTTCTCATGAACGCCAAAATAGTTTGCGTTCGACGGCCAAGCGACGAAGCGTTGACCTTTTTTACCTCAACGTCAAAGTTGAGCCGGACTAACCACTACAACCCGTACGAACCGCGTCCGACGCTCGCCAAGATTCCCTCACACCGGGCCCTCACACCGGGCCCTCACACCGGGCCCTCACACCGGGCCTGATCACCGGGCCTGATCACCGAAGCGAATAACTCGCTGGCAAGACAAGACTGGCTTAACGGACATCACAGGCGATTCACCTTACAAGCGACGAAGCCCATCTTCCGTCATCGGATTAGGAATTTCAAAATCAATCTCGTCAATACGAGCCAAAGTTTCGTCATCGAGAATCAAATCTTTTGCAGCAAGCGATTCGTCGAGTTGATCCACAGTGGTGGCACCAATGATGGTGGATGCTACAAAATCGTGTTGGCGACTCCAGGCAACCGCTAGTGCCGTGACCGTGGTTCCGATTGATTGGGCGATTTCCCCCAGTCGGCGTGCCGTTTCGATCGTTCGTTCGTTCACAAACCGTCGAGCCATCTTCAATTGACGTTCACCACCATTTTGCAGGTACTCGGTGAAGCGTCCGCCCTCGGGCGGTCCGTCGTTGTACTTGCCTGTTAGGACACCCCCACCGAGCGGAGAGTAGGGCAGCAAGCTGACGCCTTCTCGCCGGCACACCTGAGCCAATTCACTCTCGCAACGTCGGTTAATTAGCGAAAAGTTGTTCTGGACGGTCTGGTAACGATCGACCTCGTGAAGGTCCGCCGCCCATAGGCTCTTCATCAGCCCCCAGCACGTTTCGTTGCTGCAGCCAATCGTTCGCACCAAGCCTTCTTCACGCAGTTCGGTCAAGATCCCAAGCACTTCTTCGTAGGGCAGACCGTGATCGGGCCAATGGATTTGATAAAGGTCGATGTAATCGGTACCCAAGCGATCAAGCGATGCTTCGCAGGCCTGAAAGACTTGCCTTCGATCGATCGCTGTCTTTCCGTGTCTTACCGGTGGGGTGAACCACCCGTGACCGGGACCGGTAACTTTGGTGGCGACAATCACCGATTCGCGAGGCTTGGTTTTGAGCCAACGACCGAATATCTCTTCCGTTAAGCCAACCGTTTCGGCTTGGGGCGGTACCGGATAAATCTCGGCGGCGTCAAAGAAGTCGATCCCCGCGTCATAAGCTCGATCACAAATTGCATGAGAGAGTCGTTCATCGCATTGCGAGCCAAACGTCATGGTCCCCATGCAAATGTCTGAAACCGAGATTCCGCTGCCACCAAGTCTGCGTTGTTCCACCAATGACTCCCAACTTTGAACGAATTTATTTCTAGTCGAATGGCCTTCAAACAGTCCACGATGTCCTGAATTATTGCCGTCGGCTGTTAGAATAGCGTTTCTCCCGCCTTTTTCCCCACCCCTCGATTCGAAAGAGTCTCGTATGCTTCGGCTCATTTTCCTGTTCATCGTTACAGGTGCTATTTCGGTAGGCACCTTTTGCATGGAAACCTCTCTTGTGGGCACTTCAACGTCCGCAATCGCGGAAGAGTACCACCACGGTCCAGATTCCAAGCCCAACCCCAACGTTCCGCACGGGAAAGTCACTCAGCACGAATGGCTCAAGAGCAAAGTCTATGAAGGCGCGCTACGACGCTATTCGGTTTACGTGCCGGCTCAATATGACGGATCGAAGCCAGCCGCACTGATGGTGTTCCAGGATGGACATGCATTTGAAGGTACAACCGGCGACTTTCGATTGCCTGTCGTGTTCGACAACTTGATTGCCAAAGGTGACATGCCGGTAACGATCGCTGTGATGATCGACCCCGGCCACCGCGGGAAGTTGCCACCCAAGCGAGGTTGGAATCCATCACCGGCGAACCGAGCGGTTGAGTATGACTCGGTCAACGGTGACTACGCCGAATTTCTGCTCACCGAAATCCTTCCTGAGGTTGAAAAGAACTACCGGATTACTTCGAACCCTGAATTACGAGCCATTTGTGGGAATAGCAGTGGCGGCATTTGCGCGTTTGGAGTCGCATGGCACCGCCCCGATTCTTTCCGTAAGGTGCTTTCGCACATCGGCAGCTTCGTCAACATCCGAGGCGGTCACAATTACCAGGCAATGATCCGCAAGACGGATGCGAAACCAATTCGCGTGTTCCTTCAAGACGGGCGAAATGATTTGGACAACGTGCACGGCAATTGGCCGTTGGCAAACCAGCAGATGGCCAAATCGCTTGCGTTCAAAGGTTATGATTACAAGTTTGTCTTTGGTGATGGTGCTCATGATGGGAAACATGGTGGAGCAATCTTTCCCGACTCACTGCGTTGGTTGTGGCGAGATTGGAAAGACCAACAGTTGTAGGCCGCCCATTTTTCCTTCACGCACTTTCGTCAACCGTTTGTTTTTCCATGCCGAGTTTTGATCATTCCATCGATCAGGAATTTGCCGTTCCTTTTGTTCATCGCCTTCGCGTCACTGACGAAGTTGCGGGTGACGACTTCAATACGCTCGCCGAACTATTGATTGCGGGCGAGTCGAGTAAAGCTCGCGTCTTATTGGTAGGCGAAACGTCACTTGCCCAGAAGGTGGGTCAGCTTGGGGACCGCTTGAAAACCGATGCAAGAATCGACTTGGTCAGCGATCCTTATTTAGTAGAAGGTGGCGAAGGGCTTAAGAACGGCGAGAACACGCTTCGACGATTACTGGACCTTGTCAACAACAACGGACTCGACCGTCGCAGCTACATCGTGGCGGTCGGTGGTGGAGCGATGCTTGACGCGGTGGGATTCGCCGCTGCAATCGCGCACCGCGGTATTCGGTTGATTCGACTTCCCTCGACTGTCTTGGCCCAGGCTGATTCAGGTGTCGGCGTTAAGAATGCGATCAACTACTTTGACAAGAAGAACTGGATCGGCAGCTTTGCCGTTCCCTGGGCGGTGATCAATGACACCAGCCTGCTGCAATCGCTGCCTGACCGGGACTACTTCAGCGGCTTCAGCGAAGCAGTGAAGGTTTCGCTGTTAAAGGATCGTGACGGGTTCGAATGGCTTTGCAAGAACGCCGATGCTATCCGACGTCGAGATCCAGAAGTTGGCAAACGAGCGATCCTTGATTCTTGCTTGTTGCATCTCAAGCACATCACCGAGGGTGGCGATCCTTTCGAAATGCTTGAGGCTAGACCGCTTGATTTTGGTCATTGGTCGGCACACCGGCTCGAACCGTTGACCCAATACAAAATTCGCCACGGCGAGGCCGTCGCAATTGGGGTCGCAATTGATTGCCTGTATTCGTCAATGAAGTTCGATTTTCCGGAATCCGATGCGTTGACCGTATGCGATGCTTTGATGTCGATGGGAATGAACCTCTGGCACGAGTCGATTTACCCCATCGATCGACTCATGCAAGGTTTGGAAGAGTTCCGCCAACACCTTGGTGGGCGTCTTACCATCACCATGCTGAAGCAAGTCGGCGAACCAATCAACGTTCACGAAATTGACACCGTCGTGATGACGCGAGCGATCGAAAAGTTAGCGACTATTGCGAAACCTTCTTAATCGAACATGCCGTCGAACAGGTCGCGCATCCTCCGCCACAGCCACCGCCCGCTGCGGTGCCGCAACCTGGCCCGCACCCTTCGGAAAGCAATTTGGCGAAGTGTCGCGATTGCACCACACCTTCGTATTCAGTAGCGACCGATCGAGTGATCGCTTCGGCATTTTCATCGCTATCGCCCAGGAAGTGCATCACCAACGTGCCGCCATCGAACAATTGGTCGATGTCCAGCAGCACGGCCGGTGACCCGGCGGCGACCAGGGCATCGCGACAAGCTTCAACCGCTCGGCGTTTGTGCCGTTCGAGTCGGCGAATGAGCAGCTCGTCTTCCTCAGTTGTGGGCCGGAGTACCTGGACCGTCGGCTTACCAAAACGATCATTGCGGCACGGTCCGACCACTTCACCAAGCTCGACACCGCGCCCCGAGCGAGCGATGACGCGTCGACCGCGGGGCAAGGCCACGGGGGCTGAAGCGACGTGAATTTCCCCCAGTGAGCCGATTCGTAGAAAAAGAGAATTCATCAGGGAGCGGGAAAACCCAAAGAGAACGTCATAGAGATTTACCCCATGTTGGCTGATCGACTAACCTTTTGCAAACTATGCTGTCCCGGATCGCCGGCGAATTCCCAATTCCACCTCGTCCCAAGCTACTCAGCCCATGACGGTTTCCACCGCAACCAACCATACTTCCGATCCAGTTTCTCTAGGGCGAGACCGCTATCAAGCCATGGCTGATCGCGTTCTCGGTGGAGAAAGCATTTCGCGTGACGAAGCTCTGTCGATCTTGAAAACTCCCGATGACGAAGTGCTTGATCTTTTATCAGCGGGTTTTCGCATTCGACAAAAGCACTTTGGCAAGACCGTGCAACTGTATTTCTTGATGAATGCGAAGAGCGGTTTGTGTCCCGAGGATTGCCACTATTGCAGTCAATCAAAAATTTCGACCGCACCAGTCCCTAAGTACAACATTCTTAAGCGAGACGACTTGATGGAAGCGGCTCGGTTGGCCGCAGAGCGTGGAGCAAAAACTTACTGTTTGGTCATCTCGGCACGCGGTCCTAACGAACGTGAATTAAGTGCAGTTGAGCAGATCGTTCCTGAGATCAAAGAAAAGTACAACCTCGATATCTGCGCTTGCTTGGGATTGTTGTCGCGAGAACAAGCCGATCGGCTAAAAGCTTGCGGTGTCGATCGCGTCAATCACAACTTGAACACTAGCGAAGATCATTACGCTGACATCTGCACGACTCACACTTATGCCGACCGCGTTGATACGCTGCGAAATGTTCGCGACGCTGGCATGGAGATGTGCAGCGGGGGGATCATCGGCATGGGCGAAACGCATGACGACGTGGTTTCAATGGCGTTTGACTTGCGAGACTTGGGCGTTCAGTCGATACCGTTGAATTTCTTAAACGCCATCGAAGGCACGCCGCTGCAAGGCAACTCTGACTTGTCACCACAAGACTGCCTCAGGGCACTCGCGATGTTCCGGTTCGTTGCACCCGATCGCGAGCTGCGAATCTCGGGTGGACGAGAATTGCACCTACGGTCACTCCAACCACTCGGTTTGTATGTTGCCAATAGCTTGTTCGTGGGCGACTACCTAACGACCAAGGGACAAGCTCCCGAGGCGGACTACGACATGATTCGCGACCTTGGCTTTGAAGTCACCAAATCGACTTGCTAGAACACATCGCCACTGATCCGCTCGTAAGCCTCGCGGTACTTATCGCGAGTCTTGTTGATGATTTCAGCAGGGAGCTCTGGCGGGTCGCTTTGCTTGTCCCATCCGCAAGTTGACAACCACTCGCGGACAAATTGCTTATCAAACGAAGGTTGAGCCTTACCGGGCTGATAAACATCAGCAGCCCAAAATCGTGAACTGTCAGGTGTGAGCACTTCGTCGATCAGGGTCACATCATCGCCCACCATACCGAACTCGAATTTAGTATCGGCGATCAGGATTCCCTTCGACTGGGCATGCTCGCAAGCAGCATTGTAAATTTGCAGACTACGTTCGCGCAAATCGAGGGCTCGTTCGCTACCGAGGTCGGCAATCATTCGCCCAATCGTGACGTTTTCATCATGCCCCTCTTCGGCTTTCGTGGCCGGTGTAAAAATGGGCTGAGGAAGTCGATCACATTGCGAGAGTCCAGGCGGCAATTTATTACCGCAGATTTCGCCGGAAGCCTGATATTCACGAAGGCCGCTGCCTTCAAGGTAACCACGAACAACGCACTCGAAGGGAACTACCTGCGCCTTTTTCGTGACCATAACCCGGCCCTCTAGCGGGGAAAGTTCTAATTCCGGCGCGGCTGCGTGCAATTGTTTTGTGGGCACGTCGGTCGAAATGAGGTGGTGGCGGACGTCAAGCAAGTGGAACCAAAACTTGCTCATCGAAGTCAACAACCGCCCTTTGTCGGGAATCCCCGATGGCAAAATAAAATCAAATGCACTGATTCGATCAGTACTAACGATCAACAACTCGTCGCCTAGGTCATAAACGTCTCGTACTTTGCCACTTCGCCGGGGCAGCGGTAGGTCGGTGCTAAGGAGTGCTCCCGAGGAATCAAACTGATACGATTTATGATTGGTGTTATTGGTCATGTCACGAGTTTGGCAAAACGGCCGGGGATCGGCAAGCGCCGGTCGATTCGGGCCCCTACGGATGATCGGCACGCCTCGCACGCGATGGGGCGAGCGACTATTGTATAGCTTGAATTTGTCACTTCGCTATTTGGTTTCCGGCCCCGCAAATGGGACAACTGCTTTTCGATGTCCCCGACGCCGCACGCGACTTCATTGCGGGGTCGTTGTGGAAAGACGCCTATGTGTGTGGAATCGAAGGTGTCCCCTTTCAATCGCAGAACCGCTTTGATGGCTCGCGGCTAACAATTCACCGAGAGATATCCAACTCGGGAAAGCTGCACCTGACTTGCCGAATTCCCAACGTCGGTTACCGCTCGCTAAGCACCTGTTCGCTGCGTTGCCTCGATGAAGAAGCCCATCTGCTACCGCTCGAGTTGGCTCGCGGTAGTTGCTATCGAGCTCGAGTTCAATCTGACATCTGGAAACGCTCGGGATTGGTCCTGAGCGAAAAGTTCTTGGATTTGCTCGATCGAGGGACACGCGAGTTCTTGATCGCGACGAGTTGCCGAGCGGATTTGACGAAAAGCAGTGAAGCTTCCATTCGCGCCATCGAACTGCTCGAACTCGCCAACACGGAACTAGGTGAATCGTACAGCATGCAATCCATCGCGTTTCGCAAACAGCGCGAAACGCAATTGGGAACTCTGATCGCCGCGACCGTTGTTCCTCCGTCACCGGTTGGATCCAACACCGCGGACAAGTTTGTATCCGCTTTCAACGCGGCGGCAGTTCGCATGAATTGGGCAGACATCGAGACCGATTCGGGAGCGTTTGATTTTGACCAAGCCGACCAAACGATTTCGTTTTGCGCCGCCAATGGCCAGCGGATCATTGGTGGACCGCTGATTGATTTCCGCACTCGCTTAATGCCGCATTGGCTTTACCTTTTCGAAGATGACTTTGAATCGTTCTTAAAGGCTGCGATTCACTATGTGGAAACCACGGTCGCGAAGTTTCGCGGTCGCGTTCAACTTTGGAACTGCGCGACCGGGCTCAATACTCCCGGCCCGATCGCCATGGACGATGAACAGACGATGCGGTTGGCAGTGGGAATCTTGCAAGCGGTTCGTCGCACTGATCCGAACACACCCGTTGTTATGTCCTTTGACCAACCCTTTGGCGAATACCTTGGCAAAGATCGTGATGGCCTCTCACCGCTTCACTTCGCCGATGCACTGGTTCGAAGTGGTTTGGGAATGGCGGGAATTGGCCTGGAGTGTCGTTTCTTTTACCAAGAACACGCGACGCAGCCGCGATCGACCGTGGACTTTGGCCAAATGATTGACCGCTGGGCAACTCTTGGAATGCCCATGTTGGTTCAACTATCAGCCCCAGGCGGCAAGGGGCCCGACCCACTCGCGCAGGCGCCGACCGACGTTTTGGAATACGCCGCATCGAATAACGACCCAGCTGCGGACCAATTGCGTATCGCCGGGCCGTTGATTCGCACCTTGCTCGCTAAACACATCGTTCATGGAATCGTTTGGGACGGTTGGTGCGACCAAGTCCCTCACGTCATGACTCATGGTGGCTTGGTCGATGATATGGGCCAACCGCGACCGCTGCTTGAATACCTAACTCGTGTTCGCAGCGAATTTCTGGCGTAACGCATGACTACCGTTGCAACATTTTTGCGAGAAGAAAACGATGACTAACAAATTGAAATGTTTGGGATTCCTCCTGTCGCTAGCGTTTTTTTTCATGCACGGTCGCGTCGAAGCGCAGACGGCCACCTTGCCGGAGACGATTGCGCCGGTCGGTGAGATCGAAGTGGTGGGAGAAGGCTACTCATTCACGGAAGGTCCCGCCTGGGACCCGAAACGCAATTGGTTGCTATTCACGGACATCCCGAACACCGCCATTCACGTAGTCGACAAGGAAGGTAGCGTCGAACCTTTCACGAAAGAATCCGGCCACGCCAACGGACTTTTAGTCGCATCCGATGGCCGGTTATTGGCTTGCGAAATGGATGGTCGTTTGGTGGCCTACAATCTGACTACCGGAAAACGCGACGTGCTAGCCGACACTTTCGAAGGCAAACCTTTCAACGCGCCCAATGATTTGATCATCGATAAGCAGGGTGGAATTTATTTCACCGACCCATTGTTTCGTGCCGCCACACCGCTGCCGCAAACCGTGCAAGCGGTGTACTACCGGGCGAAAGACGCAACCGTGACTCGCGTGAGCGGCGACATTGCCGCGCCCAACGGGATCGCACTTTCTCCCGATGGAACCAAGCTCTACGTCGCACCTAGCCACCAAGCCGAGATGCTCGTGTTCGCGGTAGAAGGTCCTGGCAAGCTTTCTGCTGCCAAAACGTTTTGTCGTTTGACTCAGCCCGAAGGCGAGGACAATACCGGAGGCGACGGCATGACAGTAGACGTCAAAGGAAACTTGTACTTCACAACTCACTTGGGGGTCGAAATCTTTTCACCCTCGGGAGACTCGATCGGTTTGGTCAGGTTTCCACAACAACCCGCCAACGTGACCTTCGCTGGCAAGGATCGAAAAACGATGGTTGCAACCGCTCGCACTGCCGTTTACCAAGTTGAAATGCCGATCGCGGGATTGGCACCCAACTAAGAAGTTCACGATCGAGTGGACCATGCTACATTTCGCTTGCGGTGCTTACGCATGCATAACGCATGAGCTTCGCAATGAACGCTGCACCATATAAAGACCAGCCAACTACGGCGTTGATAATTCCGGACGCGGTTGGCTCGCGAAGTCTTCATTGTCTTTCTTGGCAACGTCCGCTTTTAAGCCTCCCTCGTGCAATACGACGCGGTAGTTGAGACGAATCGAATTTCCTTTCGGCAAATTGATCCCTCGCGTTTTTTCTCCCCCTTCGAAGTCGTAGTATCCGAACGGATTTGCAGCGAACAATCCGTAGGTTCGCACGTGCCAGCGAGTCGGGTAACCAAAACTGCTGGGATGATCATGGATCGTGATTCCCACCGTCTTACCGTCGATGGGGCCAGAGTAATCAACCCAAGGCGATTTCTTGCCCCACGCGTCGAGGTTAGTTTCATCAGCCGCGTTGATAATGATACCGCCTTGGTCGGCTTCAACCTTCATGGAGCCAGCAACACGAATCCCAAAGCTTCCTTCTTTCGTATCACCAAAGTTGACACTGGCATCGGGAGCGTGCAACAAGAAATCACAATCGATAAGTCGACGTCCACCTTCGTCATAGAACGCAAAGCGGCGTGTGTCAGACATCACTCGTTCACCATCGGGACTTAACCAGTCGTTTTGGGTCAAGATGACCGCAGCGTCCCCATCGACGGAAGCTTCACCAGCGGTTTGAACAATGGTGCCGCAGCCTTCTTCGTTCGACCAGAAGTCGATGCCATTGACTTCACCATGCGTCATCCACATCGACTTGTGATGGACATGATCCGCTTTTTCAAACTGGCCTTTTTCGGTGAAGGGATAGTCACGAGTCATACGTTGACCGCCGGGGCCGACGACGGGATAGATCACAGGCCGACCGTCCTGAGATGCGATGTAGCCGGCGATCATTTCGTCGCCTCGGAAGACCTTCCATCCCTCTGGTTCGGTCGTAGCCTCGATCCTTATTTTGCTTGACGTCGCAACAGCATCTTGGGATTGAATCTCCTGGCACCAAGAAAGCAACATGCAAACCGTTAACATTGCGAAGTAGCGGAACGTAAGTTTCATAAAAGGTCTAACTTTTCTTTGCGTCATGATGTTTTTTGATCCGAGACAAAACGTCGTCGTGACAATGGCTGCTGTCCTTGCGCACTCGACTGTTTAACGATTGTCACAACAAGATGTAACCGCCTTATCGTAGTCAAAATTAGGATCGATCCGTCTATATTCCTCGGATCGAGAAACGTCTTCACTGAATAATCGTGCACGGTTACTGCTGCAGAAAAAGCTCTAGCTAAATTTCCAATTCACGGCGATCAAACAGCGTTCCGGTGATCCACCAAACTAACACCTGACATACAAATGCCGAAACGGCGGTCGCAAGCAAACTGATCGTTACATTGAAATCCGTCCAGAACCCCGCGATCAAACCGCACAAACCGGCAAACATGACCGTGGGCAACAATCCAAGACTTGCCAACATCATGAAGAGCATTGCTCGCCCTCCCTGCAGAATATCAGGAGTGCCATCAGGGATCGGACGCAAATTCGTTCCGGCTCCTAGCAAGCCAATTGAAGACACAAAAGCTAGGTCCGCTGAAATTCCGAGCAACAAAATCACAAGGTCTTGGCCAATCCATCGCGATGACACCAATGTGGCCGGCGCAAAGAAGCAAAGTCTCAAAACTAGCAACGGAACAAACCCGCCGGCTAACATCCCTACAGCGAGCGGAAAGGGTCGGACGGCAAACGTCTTGAACATCAACAGCGACCTTACCGGCGCCGAGAAGCCTGATGGCGAAAGCGATGTGGTTAGGAACGCAACATAGCACGAGATGCCCATCGCAATCGGAACCGAAGCACTTCCTTGACGTTCGCGAAGCAGCATCATTTGCTCCGAGAAAAACACCAGGCATACCGTGGCAACGGTGATCGACACGAGAACTGCCAAGCTAGCGATGCGACCGTTGCGTCGCCAAAAACCAGTTAGCTGCAACCATGCGACCGGACCGGCACCGGCGAGAAACGGTAACCGCGGTAGTGACCGATGACTCTTGGACGCGAACCACTTTGTTCTCGAGATATCGCCATCACGCAACCGTTGTATTCTTTGTTGGCGTTTCGCTATCCCCGCAACGGCGAGCTCAGCGAACCCGTCGTTCACTCGGTAACATCCCCACAAGGCCGCACCAATCAAGGCCATACAGATAGCTAGCGAGACAAAGAAATCTACGGCGTGTCCAGGATTAATCAGATTTGCAAACGGCTGCATGGGAAGCGTAAGCCAAGTTCCAAAACCGCTATCCATCATGGCCAATAGAAAACTCTGAGCCGACCAACCAATCGTTCCCTCAACAAATGGCGGAATCGCCATTCCAACAAATACGATCAGACAAAGTCCTATTGACGATTGCAGCAAAACGCTTCGGAAAGGGGTCAGGAAAGGATTGGTCAGCGTCCGGATAACGATTAGCGAAATCACAAAGATTCCGAACAGGTACATCGACAGAAAACCAGACCACCACTGGGGCAAGTATGGCATCGCCATGACCGAACCAAATAAGCACATCAAGAACCACGCCAAGAAAAACGTGATCAAGCGATAAGACAAGATATGATTTGCCGTAAACGGCCCCGCCAATACGAACTGCAATTCGGGCGGCTTTAGTTCTAGCAACGCTATCCCGCTCTGAGTCGCTATCGCCAGCAAACCAATCAAGGTAAAGATCACCGGTGCGACGGTGGGCAAGTCGATGACTGCCGATCGCATTTGATCACCAGCGTAGAGACTCGCGACGACACTTGGCACCACGCCCCCGACGATCATCGCAAGCATGACCAATGCAACCAGAATCCCGGTGGGCTTTTTGATCTGTTTGGTAAAGGATCGCAAACCACCACGCAACAGTTGACGTGTCAGTCCAGAGAGTGCGGGATCGACGAATTTCGACAGGAGCCTTTCATTCATCGACGGCCTCAATTGATTTCGCCGGCGTCCATTGATCGTCCGCAGTCAAGCGAAAGAACACTTCTTCGAGGCTTTGAGACGTACCGCCAAATTGAGATCGAGCCTCGCTCATCATTCCCGAGAACAAAACGTCGCCAGATCGCATTAGGACCAAGTGCGTGCAAATGTCCTCAACGAGAGTGAGTAGATGGGAACTGATCAGCACCGTGGCTCCCCTTGCAGCCTGCTGCGCTATCGATCGCTTGAGCAATCGAATGCTCGGTGGATCGAGACCGGTCATCGGTTCGTCGAGCAGCAGGACCTCGGGCTCGCGAAGATAGGCGCAAGCGATGGCCACTTTTTGCCGCATGCCGCGTGACAACTCCGACGCCAAAGTTTGTCGTTTAGCAATCAGTTCAAATTGCGTTAGCAGTGCTTCCCCATTGGATTGCCAGTCCTTGAGCCGATAAGCCGATGCGATAAACATCAAGTGCTCCCACACGGTGAGCGACTCGAAGAGGGGTGGATCGTCGGGAACGTACGCCACACGCTGCTTGACACCCACCGGATCAGATCGCAGATCTATGCCTGCGATTTGAAAGCTGCCTGACGTTGGTCGCAAGATTCCGCATGCGGTTCGGATGGTCGTCGTTTTGCCGGCTCCGTTGGGCCCAACAAGGGCAGCGACCGTTCCGCCGGGGACATGGAACGAAATCCCGTTCACGGCCGTGAAATCGCCATAGCGTTTCACGAACTCGTTAGCTTGAATCATGAGCCGTGTTCCTTTCGCATTCGCGCGGTCAGTTCCTTGAAGCGGCTCTTCTTCACATCAGGGATCGCTCGCCAATCGATATCATGCACCGCACCGTAGAGTGCGTATAGGTAAACCGCGTTGAACGTTGTTCCACCCCCATTTCGATGCCTAGCCCCTCGAGCGATGCGGCCGAGCATCAACACTTCAAACGTCTTCTCGATTCCCAATTCTTTGATGTCACCGAGCGTGTAAATCTGCACCGCGTTGAGGTCTCGTTCGCAGGCAACACCGAGATTTCGCAACTGAGCGATGGGAGTGCAGTCGTCTGGCATCGAAAATGGACCTAATGAGAGCGATGGCGGGAAACGGACGTGTAGGAGGGCATGGCCCCATAAAAGAAGCAAAAAAAGGGAGAACCAGCCCGTTTCGCCAGTTTGCGACTCCCGATTCTACGCATGACAGCACCGCTGCGAGTGCCTCGCGGGCTGAAATTTCCCCCTGAGAAGCGATTGAGGGAAAGCCAAGTCGTCAGCCCTTGCGATTTGTGCATTTCGGCGGATAATCCTTGCTGAATTCACGAACCTTTCCGTTCCCGTATTAGATTTAGGGCCTCCATCATGCCTTTGGTTCCTCTCCGAGTCGTTCTTGATCACGCCGCCGAAAACGACTACGGCGTCGCCGCTTTCAACGTCAACAACATGGAACAAATTCAGGCCATCATGGAAGCCGCTGCGGAGACTGATTCGCCAGTCATCATCCAGGCTTCTCGTGGTGCTCGGTCATACACCAACGACGCATACCTGCGTTATCTGATGATGGCCGCCGCCGAACTGCACCCCAGCATTCCAATCGTGATGCACCAAGATCACGGCAATAGCCCTGCGACTTGCCAATCGGCGATCGACAACGGATTCACTTCGGTGATGATGGACGGTTCGTTGAAGGAAGACGGCAAGACCCCCGCCGACTTTGAGTACAACGTCCGAGTGACGAAGGAAGTCGTTGATGCAGCACACTCGCAAAACGTCAGTGTGGAAGGCGAACTTGGTTGCCTCGGATCGCTTGAATCGGGCGAAGGCGAACAAGAAGACGGACACGGCGCCGTGGGCGAACTCACCCACGATCAACTTCTTACCGATCCTGACGAAGCCGCTCAATTTGTTGAACTGACCGGCGTGGACGCGTTGGCCGTTGCTATTGGAACGAGCCACGGTGCGTACAAGTTCACCAAGAAGCCAACCGGCGAAGTGCTTGCGATGGACCGCATCGAAGCGATTCACGCCAAGCTGCCCAACACCCACTTGGTCATGCACGGTTCGTCCAGCGTGCCTCAAGAACTTCAAGACATCATCAACCAGTACGGTGGTGAAATGAAGCAAACTTACGGCGTGCCGGTTGAAGAAATTCAACGCGGTATCAAGAGTGGTGTTCGCAAGATTAACGTCGACACCGATTGCCGCATGGCTATCACCGGTGCGATCCGAAAGGTCCTGACCGAAGACAAGGGTGCGTTTGACCCACGTGCGTACCTTAAGCCAGCTCGCGAAGCAATGAAGCAAGTTTGCGTTGCCCGCATGGTTTCGTTCGGTCAAGCCGGCAATGGTGCCAAGCTCGCAAAGGCTTTGGGCGTCTTGGCCTAAGTTGGTAGGCAAACCAGGGTTTGCTTACTGACAAGCTCCAATGCTTGAAATTTTAGAACAACATATCAACCAGCGTGGCAATTGTGCCGCGCTGGTTGATTTCGTTGAGGGACCTATCTCTTGGGCTCGGCTTGGGCAAATGGTCAATACGGCGATAAATCAAATCGCTCAGTTTGACCTTAGTCGCCCACTCATCCACGACGCTCCCAATGACCTCAATGACGTTGTGATCGCACTCGCAATCGCCAGTTTGGGAGGCATCGAAGCTCCACTTGATTCTCGCCTTGGTCCCGCCGAACGACAGCGTCGAGTGGATATTCTCGGTGGTCAAGTTTTTGAACTTCCACCTATAGAAAGCGTACCGGCTGAGGTTTCACCAACTGAATCTGAGTCATCGGGTTTGCGGCCCAGTGGCGATTCGATCTACGCGTCCGAATCACGTCACTACACGCACGACGTAACATTCTCATCCAACGGGAGAACGATCCTGTGGACCAGCGGCACTACTAGCCTGCCGACCGGGGTTGTTCAGCGGCACACGGCTTGGCTCGCTAACGCAGCGGCAAAACTAGCAGCCGTTCCGCAAATGCCCACCGATGTTCGTTTGACAATGCTTCCTCTTTCTCATGCCTACGCGAGAACATGTGACCTTGGGACGTGGTTACTATCAGGTTGCACTCTAGCGGTCACGTTGGGCACGAAGGGTTTGATGACCTATGGCCCAAGCGTCAACCCAACATTGATCAATACGGTTCCTTCGGTCGCACGCCAACTTTTGCATGAAGACCTCGATGCCGTAGGGCTCAGCCGATTGCGATTGCTTGGCGTTGGTGGAGCTGCCTTAGCTCCCGGCGACTTTGATCAATGGAGCAAGCGAAGGGTGACAGTGATCCAAGGTTATGGGCTAACAGAAACCGGACCGGTGATCTGCAGCGCCACCCCCAATAACGCGACCGCAGGATTGGTAGGTGACTTTGTCGAAGGATGGCAAACTCAAATCCGCAGTGGCGAATTGTATGTGCGAGGGAGCCATGTCATGGAAGGATACTACGATGCTTCGGAAACCACGGCAAAAAAGATTGACACCGATGGATGGCTTCGGACAGGCGACCTTGTCAAGCGAGACGAACCGTCCGGACAACTTAGAATCCTCGGTCGTGTCGACGATGTGATCGTGCTCGGCAACGGAATAAAAGTCCATCCAACAAGTGTCGAGCGCGAGGTTGAGTCTCTACCCGGTATCGACCACGCACTCTTGCTAATGCGTGACCAGCTTGAATTGTGGATCGATGGCGACGAAGCAACCTTACCTGACATCGAAAAGCTAATGCAGTCTTTGCTTTCCTTCTGCGATGTCTCAATAGGCTTTTTCGAAGAACCGCTATCGCTTGCCGCAAACGAACTAACATCGAAACTAACCGTTCGACGCCATCAAGTAATCGCCAATCGGTTCGGACACTCGACCTAGCCCTGCCAAGAGACCCAGTCAGCTTCGACTCCTCCTGCGACCGCCACAGTGTCGAGTTCGTGCAGCAACTTTGTTGCCGAGCGATAACGCGATTCGGGCGACTTGCTTAGCATTCGCATCACGACTTCACAAAAGTTTTCGTTGAGTCCCATTTGGAACTGAGTCGGATGTTGAGGCTCTTCCGTCTGTTGCTTCTCCAGTAGCTCGGCAAGACTATTGGCTTGGTAAGGGGGCACCCCGGTCAATAAGGCGTACAGCGTCGCACCGAGTGAATACTGGTCGCTTCGCTGATCCACTACTGTGCTGTCGGTGATCCGCTCGGGTGCGAGATACCCCAAGTCACCAATGACTTCGCCGGGTCGCGTTAATTGAGGCGCATCGGTGTACTGCAGCGCTCGAGCATAGATAAGATCGGTCAACAGGAAGGCTTGATCGTGATTCCGCCGTAACAAATTCGCGGGAGTGACGTTTCGGTGAACAACACCATGCTTGTCTGCTTCTTCCAAGGCGCGTCCAATATGAACCGCGACACGAAGCACCTCTCGCCAATCCAACATCCCGCTGATTCCAATTGTTTCGATCAACTCGGCCACGCTGATACCGTCGATCCAATCAAACGCAGCCCAACAATACGGACCGGTCCGGCCGGCCTTGCGAGTTCGTACGATGTTAGGATGCTTGATCGGTAACATGGTCCGCATGGCCCGAATGAATCGTTGTCGTTGAACTTCAGTCGAAACCAAGTTGGGCCTTAAAATCTTGACCGCAACTTTCCGATCGTGCTTTAAGTCAACGCCCCTGAACACCACGCTGCTAGAGCTAATCTGGATGAGCTTCTCAAGTTCAAAACGTAGAAAAGTGTGCCCTTCAAGTTGCTGTATTTTCGCAATCGACAATTCCGGCGGTTCCTCAGTGGCGGACTGAAGATTCGCATGAGCTCCGACCATCGTCGCCGCATCAAGTGTATCAGCACTACGAACGCGCAGGCGAGTGTCGCCGATCTGAATGCACGATCCAATCGACACGGGCTCAGGTGCATCAATCAATCCTCCATCAACGATTGTCCCCCCAGCACCCCCGACATCCGCAATGACAGGCGTTCCGTCATTCCAACGGACCTCGCAATGAATGCGGCTGATACTGGGGTCTCTGATCTGGCTATCACTTTGGCTACCACGACCGATGACGAAGACATGATCAGGACGCAGCGTAAACTTCCTACCGGAATCTGGACCATCCGAAATTTCAAGGAACCAAGTTCGAGCTTCGATCATATTTGTTCATCCATTTTTGGCGTGCCTTGTTCAACATTCACTTCTCCGCCAACTCTAGAGTCGACATCGATTGGCAATAGCCCCAGCAATGCACGATCTATCACAGACATTTTCTGGGGGAACCGCTTTTGAGCTTCAAGTATTAGTTCGTCTACATTCATCTCGTCCAAAGGTCGGACCTCAACACCGCTATCTAGATTGGACTCGTTGAACGAATCGGGAGATTGAGCTTTTTGCATCAAGGCAACCGCGCCGCGAAGACGCGAGACTGTCGCGTCACCAGGTGCGATTAGGTTTTGCTGCGAGGTCTGGATCGCTGCGATTAGCAACTGCATCGACAATTCGGGACGAGACGTTTGGTAGTGGTCTGCGGCGGCAAGCAAACGTTGAATTTCGAAACTTACGTAGTTCGCGTCCGACGCAATTTGGTCGGCAGTTGGGTTAGACGAACTGCGACCCGTCACGCTGGCGAACACTCGCCGCTCGGTTTGCCGCATCTGCACTGCTACTTCCAAAGCGTCGGTAAGTTCAGCAACCTCGGAACGAGTTCGCACCAACGCAAACATCGACACGATGTTCATCAATATCAACAACAATGCCGCGGAACCTGAAACACTGGCAAGCATCACATGGGCGCGCAGAAACATCTTCATTCGTTGCAGTACCCCGGGCGGACGCGCCGATATTGGTTCCCCGGTAAGAAAGCGTTTCAAATCGTTTGCTAGTTCTGATGCACTGCCGTAGCGATCCGCAGGAGACTTCTGCAAGCACTTTCCCGTGATTACATCGAGTTCGATTGGCACTGCGGAATTGAGCGAAAGGGGACGCACCGGTTCTTGGGTCAGCACCTGAGAAACAACGTCGATGGGAGTGGCGGCTAGAAAAGGTGGTCGGCCGGTCAACATCGCATACAAGACGGCCCCAATAGCGTAGACATCGCTGGCGGGCCCGACTTTTCCACCGTTTGCACCCGCCTGCTCGGGCGGCATGTAGTGTGGCGTACCGATTAATTCACCGGTGGACGTCAGGTCGCTGCTTGATCCGAGTGTTTTGCTCACCCCGAAGTCCGTGATCATCGCTCGACCATCGCAATTGATCAAAATATTGGCAGGCTTCAGATCCCTGTGGATGATCTTGTGGTGATGAGCGTGTGAGATGGCATCGGCGGTTTGAAAAGCAATCTCCGCTGCAATATCGGGCTTCAGCGGCCCATCCCTCAGTCGCTCGGCCAGACTTTCTCCATCTACAAGGGCCATCACAAAATAGGGCAATCCTTGCCAACGACCAACTTCATAGACCGGCACAATCCCTGGGTGATCAAGCGAAGCCGCGAATCGAGCCTCGTTGTCAAACCGCTGACGCAATTGATCTCGATCGCATCCACCTTCCAACACCATCTTGACCGCAACCATGCGATCCAATGATTGCTGGCGTGCTTTGTAGACCACTCCCATGGCCCCGCGAGCGATCTCACTTAGCAACAACGAATCGCCAACCAACGTTCCGATGACGGGAAGGTTGCCAACGCAATCGTCGTGTTCACTTTGCGACTTATCCGTTGGACCGGCATCGTCCTCACGACATTGCTGCCGCGTGCGGGTTGGGTCATCAAGCCCGTCGTATGCGTGCGACTCGATGCTCATGCGAGCCGATTCTTGAAGTCGTTTCTGGCCACGGACGTCATGCCTGTACCACTGGATTGTCAAATTGAAACTGCGTGTTGGACGTACCATAGCGGCGTCCACACGCGGAAGCAATTTGCGCCAACCAGGTCTTCACACAGCATTCACCAAAACTAAATGCTGGCGGAAAATCCCTCTAGGCTAGGCGAATGATCTCGCCAATCGGCAGCCAAGATCAAACCCTAAGCAGGGTCGTAGGCGTCGCTTCCCAAGCCGCGGCCCTGCGGTATGAACTTGCACATCAAGATCCCAAGCATGTACAGAAACACCAGAGGAATCGCCAAAGCAACCATACTGGTAACGTCAGCGGGCGTTACGATCATCGAAATCACAAAGATAACCAACACCGCGATCTTCCAACTGTCAACGTACGCTTGGGTTTCCAATAGTCCAATCCGTTGCAGGAACAACATCACGATGGGCAACTGGAAAGCAATGCCAAAACCTAGTGGTAGCATTAGCACGAAATTGACGTAGTAAGTCAAACGAGGTTCCACCGCGACATCCATGCTACCGTTGAACGCGAGCAAGAACGAAAGGACATAGTGCAGCACCAAGAAGAACGCCAACACGACCCCTGATACAAAAAGTACGACGCTAACCGGCAGGTAGATGTAGACGTAGCGTCGTTCGTGCGAATGCAATCCAGCGGCGATGAAGGACCACAAGTGATAGAACACCATCGGTGACGAGAACACAGCACCCACGATGAGCCCCGCCTTGACCCAAACCATAAACGGCTCTTCGACCTTTAGTGAACTTAGCCCGGTGCTGGACTCTCGAAACTGCACGACCGGCTTAAGCGAATCCGTCGTGGGCAGGGAACTCAACAACTTGGCCAGATCACTAGGGTCAACGGTCACTTCCGCCGCGGCAGTTTCCTGATTCTGCGAATTGACCTGGATCGAATCTGAGGTCAACGATTGATACTCTTCGGGAACCGTATAGATCACCTCGGCTACCAACGAGTGTTCGGTCATGAAGTCACGAATCGGCTGAGACTCGTCGGCCTTAGGATCGTAGCCCAACTTGTACAGGTCTCGATCGGCTTGAAAATTCCGAATGGCAGATTCGAGCGGTTGCTGAATGAATAGAATCACACTGTCGGCGAAGAACAGTCCGATGATCAACCCACCGGCAAGCCAAGCCACAGCGTGAACCAAACACTTACGAAGCTCTTCGAGGTGCTCCCCGAAGGTCATCGTTGAGTTTTCAAACAGGTCGTCTTGGGGGCGGGCGATACGATCCACCAGTGGATTCTCTCATTGGGTGCGAAAGCGGAATGGACGCTTCAGACGTCTTCACGAACCGCCATTGTAGCAGCCCGAAAAAATCCCGCCTCTGGGATCCGCTGCATGTGGTTAAAACAGAATCGCTTGACTGCTAAAACGCTAATAATTAAACGTTGCTTCCACTTGAAGTGCTCATTTTCCCGGCCCGATCGAGTCGATTTGGGTTCCCGCCATAGATTCGCCACTAACTATGATGAAGCCCTACCCGCTTGCCTTCCGCCCCGTTCTAAAACAAACCATTTGGGGTGGCCGGAAACTTGGCCAACGTTTGGGGAAGCCCATCGGCCAGGACGACAACTACGCAGAGAGCTGGGAAATCGTCGACCATGGGACCGATCAGAGCATCGTGGCCAATGGTTCGTTGGCGGGAATCGCTTTGGATCAATTGATCCGCGACCATCCCCAATGGCTGCTGGGGTCTTCAGCCAGCCAGCTTTCGTCTGGTGGCGAGAGCTTGTCATTTCCACTGCTGCTGAAGTATTTGGATTGCAACCGAGTGCTTTCGGTTCAAGTTCATCCTGACGATGCCTATGCGAAACGTATGTCGCCTCCCGATTTGGGAAAGACCGAGGCTTGGTACATCGTCGAATCAGATCCCGGCGGACTCATCTATGCGGGCCTCAAGCCCGAAGTCGACCGTATGATGCTCAGTGAAGCGATCGACGCGGGACAGACCGAGGAAGTGCTTCACTCGTTTCATCCCGAACCTGGCGATATCGTTTTCATCCCCGCGGGCACAGTTCACGCATTGGGAGCCGGCCTGCTTGTTGCCGAAATTCAACAGTCCAGTGACACCACGTTTCGCCTTTTCGACTGGAACCGCGTCGATGCCGAAGGCAATGCACGCCCGTTACACATCGAGCAAAGCCTCGAAGTATCCGACTATTCATCCGGACCAGTCGCGGCCAAGCGCGCCGACATGGGCGCCGCCGGATGGCAAACCATGGTGGATTGCGACAAGTTCGTGCTGAATGTTTTGATTCACGGCGAGGGTAGGATCGGCGGGGACGACAAGTTTCACATTGTTACGGTCCCACGTGGAAAGGCCACTTTGCATGTTGGATCGGAAACCACAACTTTGTCGGCTGGGCAATCGGTGTTGCTCCCAGCTTGCATGCCAGCAAGTACTATCACGGCGGTCGAGATGCCATCGAAAGACGGCGATGGACAACCATCTTCCACCGTATTGACGGCACATTTGCCGAACTGAGCCGCCAAGTGCTTCTTGACCCCACGGGCAGTTGCATTGCACACATTAGGCAAGACCCTCACGATCCCATGTGATTCAGGACCAGATTCCGAAGGTTTGCTATCGTGAGGAGCGGGCGTGAAACGAAGTAGGTCAATGCGACACTGGCGGGGATTCCTCTATCCGTGTTCGTGCCGCAAATACTACGCTCCCAATCCAAGCTTCAGGATCAGTCCGCACCGACTGTTTCTGCTGCCAGATCTATCCTCCCCCGGAAGGTTCTCTGGTCATGCGCCGAGATCAACAAAACATCCTGCTGCTGATTTGTTTCGCAGCCATTGCCACAGTTTCCTTAGGCTGCCGCGGCCAGGGAGTCTTGCCACCGGCCGGGCCGATGCTTCGTCAACAAAGCCAAGCGATCATCAACGATCCGTTCCCGCAAAACGATATCGGGCCCTACGAAGCGGCATCGCGGCCACCGGACTACCAACAACCGTTGCCAGAGGCCGTGCGAAATCGGATCCATCGTGACTCCACTTATGGGTTTGGGCGTTAATCAGAGCCTTTTTCCCATCACGATTGCCGGGTGTGGCAAAGTAGTCGCGAGTGTTACGTTGTAGGGTATTCTTGCCCTTACTTCCTGGCACTCCCATGGCCCCCAAACCCAAATCCCGTCCGTCTTCGAAGGCCAACTCGTCTGGCCCCCAACGTCTGCAACGAGTATTGGCATCCGCCGGATATGGCTCGCGACGACAATGCGAACAACTAATCGAAGACGGTCGCGTCGAGGTTGATTCAGAAACGGTCACCAAGCAGGGCGTCTCGGTCGATTTGGAAACGCAAAAGGTGCGTGTCGATGGCGTGCTTCTGAAGAAACAAAAGCTTGTCTATTACGCCGTCAATAAGCCGACTGGAGTGGTCACCACCAACCGAGACCCGCAGGGGCGTCCGAGGGTGGTGGATTTGGTTCCGCCGAGCGAACGGGTGTTCGCGGTGGGACGCCTCGACCGCAGCAGTGAAGGTTTGATCCTGCTGACCAACGACGGCGAACTTGCTCAACGGTTAACGCACCCCAAGTTTGGAATCCGAAAGATCTACCGCGTCGTTGTAGCGGGTAAGGTCGAAGGCGAAACGATGAAGAAGATGCGGCAAGGCATCTACATCTCGGACGGATTTGTGCAGGTCGAGGGCGCCAAGATCCTAAAGGCAAAAGCTCGCGCAACGGAAATGGAAATCACGCTGCGTGAAGGCAAGAATCGCGAAATTCGCCGCATCTTGGCTCGGCTTGGACACAAGGTTCAACAACTGCAACGAATCGCTGTTGGCCCGCTACGCCTAGGTGACATTCCCGTCGGTGCGCACCGTTTGCTAATGCGCGACGAAGTTGACAAGTTGTGGGCAGCAGTCGAGGCAGCCGAGAAACAACATGAGCGCGAAGCGACCGAAAACACCGATGCGCAAACGCCCCGACGAAAGACGGCGCGACCTAAGAGCAGCACGCGATCGACTTCCACTCGTACTCAAGGCAATGGCCCTCGCAAAAAGTCCGTCAAAAAGACTTCCGGCTCAGTTCGTCCTGGAACCAAGAAAGCTCGCACGAAAGAAAAGCCCACCGCAGATCCGCTGTCCTTCTTGCCAGCGACGGGATCCAAACGTACTGGGGCAGTGATCGGCGGCGACTCATCCCCAGATCCGAAGCCGGCCAAGGTTAAGAAAGCTAAGACGGGAAGAAAGCCGACGCGAGCCAATCCAACGGGTGCGGCCAGCGGACGGAACTTCAATAAGAAATCCGCACGTCGAAAAAAGAGATAGTAAATTCCTAGGGACCTCTGATTCACAGGTTTCACTTGTGAAGCCTGCAACGCTGTATGACCAAACTGCACGCCGATTACTACGCCGATTCGATGACTCAAGTGAGGACCACGATAGTCCTCAATGAACAGATTGCCGAATCTACCTTTCGCCTTCGTGTTGAAGCGGCTCCGATTGCCGCCAATGCGGTGCCGGGGCAATTCGTGATGATCCGCATGGCCGGTATCAACGCGCCGCTGATTGGTCGAGCCTTAGCGATCTACGACATTCTTGATAATGACCAAGGTGAACCCACGTATGTGGATGTGATTTATCTGCGGAAGGGTGCACTGACAACACCGCTTTCGTCGGCATCCGTCGGAACCCCGATCGATTTGTGGGGCCCGCTTGGAAACGGATTTTCAAACCGCGATTGCCAAACGCTCATCATGGCGGTCGGCGGCATCGGACAAACTCCGATGCTGTTGCTTGGTCGTGAAGCGCTCGGTGACCAAACCTTTGGGGTCCAGAACCGTGCCTCCGGTTGGGCTCAGAATGCCGAGATCATCTACGGTGCTCGAAACGCCAACTTACTCGCTGGCGTCGATGACTTTCGCAAAGCGGGTTTCGAAGTAACGCTATGCACCGACGATGGATCTTTAGGCCAACAAGCATTGGTGCCAGATGTACTAAAAGAGCGTCTGACTGAGATCCAGGATCTTTCCACCGTCCGTGTGGTCACCTGCGGCCCCGAAATCATGATGGAGAAGGTCGCCCAGCTCTGCGAATCGATGGGCGTTGATTGCCAAGTCTCGATGGAAACACCGATGGCTTGCGGCATCGGTATCTGTTTCAGTTGCGTCGCCAAGGTTAACCAAGACGACGGCGAATGGGATTACAAGCGAACCTGTGTAGAAGGCCCGATCTTTGACGCCTGCAAGATTTGCTGGGATTGAGATCCGCCAGGCGTGAGCCCGTTTGCATTAAGAATGCCCTAGGCATCAGCGATAAAAAGACCCTGATGTCGTGGGCGATTCTTTGCCGCTCGGATATCCAGAAGCCTGACCCGTGCTTCCGGGTGTGTAGGAACTAGGCGCGATTGTCCCCGCCGAGTCGCGGCCACCGAGGCTGCCTGCGGCGTTTGCTGTCGCGTAGCTCGCAGTAGTCGCCCCTGGCGCGGTCGTATCAGGAGTAGTCGCGATACTCGCGTTCATCGTCGGTGATTCCTCAGGCAAACTATACGCCGACCCGGTGCTCGTGGAATTGGGTGGCGTGATCGACGAAATGGCTGAACCTAAGTTCGGCAAATTGGAAGGCAATGAGAACCCGCCAGACGACGGACCAGAGTTCGATTCACTGGTCGAGGATGTCGTTGCGGCCATCTTCGGTGGCTCGTAGCTCGGCGTCTGGCCTCCCATTGCCGGAATTCCAGGTACTGAATTCCCCGATGATTGTCCGCTGGGTGACTGGCTACCGAGTGACTGGCTACCGAGTGACTGGCTACCAGGGGCTTGGTAACTAGATGCGGCGCTTGCATAGCTTGTCGGCGGAACGGCCGGAGCGGTTTGAGGCGTCGCCTTCGGCTCAAAGGACTTGCTGCCAAAGGTGTAGGGTGAAGGTTTCGCAGCCGACGTCCCTGGATACGAATTGGTGGAAGCCAATCCATTGGTGGCGGTTGAAGGTGTCGAAGCCGGTTGCCCATAAACGCCGTTGGCTTGAGCCGCAGCAAAATTGGTTTGTGGAGTAGCGGTGCCTGGTGAGACATTAAAGCCAGCGACTTGCATGGTCCCAGACGGGTCCATCGGATTCGCTGGCATGGTTGACGGAGTGGTAGTCGACGACGGAGCCTGCGTTCCCCCGGCAATCGACGCGATGGCTTGCGGAGTCGCCGAGGTGCTCGGCGGAGCAGGGTATGTCGTTGAAGGTCCGGTCCCGGCGAGCAATTCAGCCGATGGCTCGCTATTGCGTGCAAACGGATTCATGCTTCGCATCTTCGACGAACCGCGACATCCAGCGGTAGCAAACACAGAAAGGGTACACACCATCAAAACAAAACCCTTGACCCGAATAGCGGACGCACCGCTCGGGCTCATTGATTTTTCGTTGGTCCACTGGTTCAGCATCGCTGTCTACCTTTTCCCCACCCATGGTCACAAATGTCTCTGGTGAATATCCCGCTGTACGCGTTCAATTCACCTTTTACGCCAGGACGTTAGAACTTCGGAAGATCGAATGTCAATGCTGGTTTTATCGCAATTGGAATGATGGGATGGAATCGAATCTTGCTCGCCACCCAAGATCTTCAATTTTCTCTCTGGACGCTCGCATCACTTGCTTGATAAGAGGTTAGCGAGAGCCTCCTGAAGGGGCGTCAGATCTCTGAATCCCAATTAAGTGACAATAGCTATGAATATCAATTTCTTTGAATGGTTGCGTGACGGTGTTCGTCAGTCCGTATTACTAGGCGTGAGCGATGCTATCGAAGAAATTGGCATGCCTGCTGACAACAGCGACATTGACCCGAATGTTGCCGGTCTGTTTTCCCAAGACCAAACGAAAACGAAGCGGGGGCGATCCAATACCGGACGCAAACGCCTGGGCAAATCACTCAAAGAAATGGCTCCTGCGGACGCAAAATAAAGTTGGCACCCTATCACCCATCATTGCGATGCAACCGATCGCGAGGATGAGATTCGCGATTGAGCAACTGTTCGCAACTTAGAAACTGTTCGCGATTGAGCAACCGCTCGCGATTCAATCGCACGGCAATTTGACGCGAACCGTCGTCGGACCGCCGGGCGTTGATTCGATCGCTAAATCACCGCCCATGACCTCGGCGCGGCTCTTCATGGCTGCGATCCCAAAATGCCCTTCGCGATCGAGAGTGGGATCAAAGCCTTCCCCATCGTCAGTGATGGTGAGCAAATAATCACGATCGGATCCGCGATGAAAGAACACTGAGATGTTCTTTGCTCGGCCATGCCTAATTGCATTGCGACACGCTTCGACCGTGATTCGATAACTAGCTAACGCAACAGGCGAAGTTTGGCCGTCGTCGGTGTCGGCAACGTCCCACTTGATCGTTGGCAGTGTTTGATAAAGTCGAGCTAACGTATCGGCAGCAGCCCTGTCCCACGTCGTGGAGTCCAAGGCGGGCGGATAGATCTCGGTTAGTAACCGACGCCCCGTTTGCATCGCTTCATCAAGCCACTGTGCGACTTGATGCAATTGATCAAGATCATCTTGTTCGAGTCGGCCCTTGGCGTCTTCAAGCAGTCGAGTGATACCGGCCGACGATGCAAAAATAAACGGCAGCACGGCATCGTGGATTTCATGTCCGATCCGAAGCCGTTCAAGTTCAACCGGGTCGCTTGGACTAACCAAACCAGCCCTTCTTGTCAAAACTGGCAATGGCTTTTTCTTCGCTGCCTTGGATGTCAAAAAGTTTGTTCAATTTCGTGATCTTGAACACTTCCAACACGTTGGGCGAGACTTCACAAAACTTCAGGCTCACTCCTTGGGCTTTGCACCCCTTGTTGAGCATCACCAACTTGGTGATCATCGCCGACGACATGAACGAGACACCGCGAAAGTTCAGCAGCAGTTTCTTGTGGATGGCTTGCGGAACGACTTCTTGCAGTTCCTTGCCGACCTGCTCAATACGCTGGCTATCAAGAATCTTGCTGTCGGTAAAACCAGCGATCATGATCTCGCCTTGGTTCTGGGTAGTGATAGCAGCCATGGGAATTCTTTCCGGTCGTTCGGGGCCAGTAGAGCGGGTCATCCGCTCCCTTCGTCTCTATCCCTCTAAGGTACCAAGCGGCTCTCTCACTGGCAATTGTCTAGACTGCGTTTTGAGCCCCCAAGGCAGCCTGTTAAAGGTCCGATTGGTCAAGCTGATCAAGCAAATCGTCGAGGTGTCCATCCGAGGGTGGAGATCCCGATTGGCCAACCGGTGGCGACTGATGAGCCGATTGTTTGATGATGGGCTCTGCTTGGAACCTCGGCGAAACAGGCTTCGAAGCGTCCGATACCGAACGGCTCGCCCCCGGCATCAGGTCGAATGTTTTGACCGACTTGACCTGCCGCAGACGTTCCAAGGCGTCAATCCATTGTTGGATGGTCCATGGCTGATGCAGATCAAAGGCGTAGATTCGCCGCGCTGCGGCGCTAGCCACCGGTGCCGTCGGATCACCGAGATGCCTAGCACGTTGCCCTGCAAACCCCAGCGATGCGAGTTGCACCATGGCCTGATCTATCGACACTCGAGTCAATACGGCGACATCGCCAGTCATGGACTCCAGCGTCAATGCATCCGTGGATCCCGGCTGAAGATCATCCAGTGGGCCCACGAGGGTAACGTCGATTCCGGGTCGGCCGAGTAAGTTCCCAACAAGCTGCTCAGTCAACTTATCAAGCGCAGCGGAAGAGCCACCCGCATCATTCTTTCCGGCTCGATGGACCAAGATAATGGAGAGTCGATCAATAGCCACGAATCACCTCGCGATGACGACCAGCCGACGTCGTAACGCTTTGATCGACAGTGCCCCGAGCCGAACGGCACACCGGTTGAACTTCGTCATACAGATCAAACCAAAAGTCTCGAACGTTCAAAGCTGGATTGCCTTGTGGTTGCTGCTGTTGCTGCCGTAGACGCTCGCCAACCAATCGCTGGACGTCTTCGGAACTGTCGGAAACTCGTTCAAGGGTCAAGGTTGCCAAATCGCTAAGTGATACTTCAGTGCGGTACAACACTGGCACGCTGCGAAATGGCTGGTGAGTCGTCATCAGCAACGATTGATTGCGTTGTCGAGTCGCGCGATACAGCTTGATTCGTCCGAGCCTACTTAATTGCTCTGCACCATCCACGATCAACAAACCACCCCCGGCGAGCCTGCGAGCGGTGGAAACGGCATCCGACAACGATCGATACGCGTGGATCCATCGGTGGGTCCAAGAGGATGAACCGAGTCGCAACGGTGACACATCGAGCGGTTGCAGATAGGCGACATCGGCAAAGGCATCTCGCAAACTGGGTAGCAACGACTTAACGAGCGTCGACTTGCCGGTCCCATGTTGACCGACGATCTGGCAGACCGTTAAGTCGCGGACATCCGAGGCCAAATCATTGATCGAACGGTCGAACGCCTTTCCAACAAAACGAAACGGAATCGATCCCGGTCGAATTGCCGCGGTACGAAAAGGATTCGACTCAATCACGCCTGAGAAGAGGCACGAACGGAAGCTTGCGAACCAAACGAGTCGAAGTTGCTGCGAGGCGACACCAAGTGAAACGGTTGCTCAGCGATGATTTCACGACCGTCATTCATGAACAAACGAAGGCGAACGCACCAACGCAAACTGATCAGGTGCCCGTGATAGCTCAGCGGCGATGCAGGCAGGTGACATCGCAGGGACTGTTCGTCAGCCAAACCCAAGCGACGTAGTTGTTCGGGAGAAACTCGGTGAAAGTGATGAACGTGCAAATCTTCATCACCCTTACCTTCAGTGTGCCACAGCACCGAGACCTCAATCGATTGCAGATCGTCAAGGCAAACGCGGCGAATCCGCCACCTGGCCATTAGTTCACCACCGGCCTCGTAGACACCGTCTTCTCGGCAGAGCGCAACATTTACCGCGGGCTGCGCTTCGGTGGCGCGACCGACGGGTGAATGACGACGGGAAAACTTCGGTAGAACGATGGCCATGGATGTGATTCCCCCTTAACAACGATCTTCCAACGAATCGCGTTATGAGTACCGACAAACGAATGCATGATATTGTCGGGCAGTTGCAGGACTAATTGTTGTTCCCAAGGGGCTCGGGGGTCAACTCGAACTTCACGCTCTTTACACAAAACCTGCACAAAAGATTCGTGACGATCCACGCGTACATCGGTTCCTTGGCGATAAAACGTTTCTTCTTCGCAAACGAGCTGGACACGAAGTCGTTTTAGCCGCAAACGTCCCATCTGGATGACGAACACGTCACAGGTCTCACCGGGACACAAGGGTTGTTGGCTGATTTCAACGATGGTGGGGCCTATGCCGGCTGACTGCTTTAATTGGGTTACGAAGTATTTGAACGACCAGTAACCGATCACCGCGAATGGCCCCAGCAAGAGCGTCAAAATCCAACGAGGGCTGCCGTACCAAAAACCGGAAACAGCAACCGCCAGCAGAATGAACCAGACAGCGTTCCAAAGAAACGTCAAGATCGCCGGTCCGGCCAAGCCAGCCTCACGAGTCTCAGCCGCTAGTCGATAGGCCAGACGCTCGCCCGGACTGTCCGTCAACGATGTACCGCGAGGAACGCTCGGCAATTTTGTTAGATCATCCGTAGCCGATGCGGGTGCCGTCGGACCGATGAAGTCCATCGCGTCCTTTTCAAATTGGCCCGCGCGATTCGCCAGCACACTTCGATATTCTGTACTGGCGCCCAAGTGCATCAGTCGGTACACCAACGACACCACGCCGGTGCCGATCGCAGCGACCGATAGGATTCCAAAAATCCACGTGCTCAAGGACGTCGAGAATGCGGGAGCCAACGAATCCGAAAACGCTTCGTCGGAAATGCGAGCCATGTCGTCCGGCGCGAAGCGGTTGATCAACACCAACGAGAGCCCGAACACGCCGAGTAAAAACAGGACGCCAAAGAAGACGACTTCACTGGCGATTCCAGCGCCGTCGGAACCGAGAAAACTTGATCCGCCCGAACGACGACCTTGCCGGCGCATCCATGGCCGCATGACTCCGTAAATCATCAGTCGCCAGCGGGACAAACGCCCACGCTGGCGACGCTTCGGTGATTTTGAGCGATTCGACGCCGCGTCATCTCCCCCGAGTCGTTGACGACCACCTCGCTGCCGAACGCCTTGCGAGCCTTCGTGGGGCGAATGGGAATCAGAGGAGCGAGTCATAGGAGTCGAACGAGGGGCAACAGATGCGTTTGGACTGTTCCAGCCTAACGCGAACCAACGTTGCCGGGATGGCCCCTACCGAGCCTTTTCGCGACTAGGGCGATAAAAGCCGAGTTCTTCCAAGGCCGCGTAGACTTCATCCAAAGTCTTCTCGCCAAAGTTGCTGATCGACAGCAACCGTCGCGGAGTGGCGTGCAGCAAATCTCGAACAGTCAGAATGCCAGTTTCTTCCAAGCAGTTTGTCGTTCGAACCGACAAGCCCATCTCGGCAATGCTCAAGTCCAATCGCTCGCGACGCAATCGAGCATCTTCATCGGCTTGAATCAATGGAATACGAGTCATCACAAAATTCCTTCTTGTAATTGTGAAGCCAACTTGGAGGAAACGGTCGCGTTGACCTGGTCCAAGATGACACTGCCCTGATCGTCGGCGCTGCTGGATGGCGCCGCGGCAGTCTCCCCAGAGTTGCTGCCGCATGATGCGAATCGTAGGCGATCTTGACGAGACAAAAAAGATGCTCAGGCAACGATCTTGTCGCATTTTCTCAAACTCAAAATGCTAGCAAATACGTGGTCGAGCAGCTCGCCGACGGTTTCAGCTTTGCCGTGAACGCTTCGATGTGGAAACGAGCATGAAAACATCTTGCCTCGAAATGTCAATTTTGGCTAAAGCCATTCATATCGTGGGAAACACCTCGCACACGACGAAACTATATCCAGGAAATTAATCCATGCGTCACTGCCTGACCTATTGCCTTCTCGTGCTGGCCGCTTGCGCATGCTGGGCACCCAATACCAGTTGGTCACAAGGGATGGCTTTGCCTGGGAACCCATCGGCCGCCGATACGCCGCCGAGCATGCAGAACCCCGCGTTCAGCCGCCCCAATGTGAACCAGCAATCTCTGGGCAGTGGTCAAGTCACCAGCGGTGGGGCACTGCCTCGCACTGCCGGCCAGGAACACCGTGTATATGACCTACGTCCTTACACGGGCTATCTAACGAAGCATGATCATCCCGAACAAGCAATCATTGATTGGGTCCTTCGCGAAACCGGCACGGATGTTTGGTTCACTCAACCGTTTGGTTTCTTGAACGCTGATCGCGACCAATTGTCCGTTTATCATACCAACGAGATGCACCAGGTAGTTTCCGGCGTGGTTGATCGCTTCGTCGCTGGCGAAAAAGAACCTCAAGTGATGAACTTGCGAGTGATGACCGTTGGCAACGCCAATTGGCGCAGCCGAGCTCACATGCTGATGCAACACGTGACGGTCGATTCACCTGGCGTTCAAGCGTGGTTGTTGAGCAAAGAGAATGCCGCGTTGGTCATGAACATCCTTCGTCAAAGAACGGACGCTCGATTGGTTCAGGATTTGAACCTTACGCTCTACAACGGCCAGACCGAGAAATTGGCTAGCACACGCGGACGCAACTATGTTCAGAACGTACGTCCGGCTCCCAACGCATGGCCACCGTACGAACCCGAAACCGGCGAAGTCCAAGAGGGATATCGGCTTTCGCTTAGTCCGTTATTGTCGACTGATGGCCGAGCGATTGATTGCGTGATCGAAGCTGAGATCGATCAAGTCGATAAACTTAATCACGTCGATTTGGAACTGCCGCTCCCGAACAACCAAATTCACAAGACTCGCATCGACGTTCCGCAAGTCGTCAGTTGGCGTCTGCACGAACGTTTCCGCTGGCCTTCGGATATGGTGTTGCTGCTATCCTGCGGCGTGGTAGCGAGCCCCGAGCGAGCCAAGGGCATTCCGATGCTGAACATGGAAATGCTAACGGGATCGACCCCGGGTCGAGCGGACGCTTTGCTATTCGTTCAGTTCCGAGGGCGGGCATCCGAGAATTTGACCACCGTCCCACTGGCACCCGAAACCGCTACCCAGCCGCGAATCGGCAGTTCGGGCGGGGCCAACCGCGGCCGTTACTAGGCCTTAGTTGCCGCGAAAGTCGCGGCGAGCGTCAATGGCGCCGGTGGTGATCCCGCAATCCCCCCGCATTCGGCTGACGGTAGACTAGACTCCTCTTTGCTGGGTCTCCTGTTTTAGAGTGGGTCTCCTGTTTTGGTGAGTCTCCTGATTTGGTGGGCCTCCTAGTTTGCTGGGCCTCCCGAGTTCGCCCAGTGGCGTTTAGAATGCCGCTCGCCGATTTTCATAGCGGTCCTGTGGTCGTCGCCACCCTGCGATATTCTGGTCAGGCTGATCCTGGGTTGTTCTGGTCAAGTTGATCGCGGGATGTTCTGGTCATGTTGATTGGGGCAATGCCTAACGACCGTTCGTCGCCCCTATTTCACTCTCGAAAATTCCTTCCACCATGGAAAACTCTTCGTCACGCCGCGTTGTCATCACCGGTCTAGGTGTCGTTTGCCCTCTGGGAAACGATCCCGATCGATTGGTACAAGCTCTTCGCGATGGCGAGAGCGGGATCGGGCCTTTGACCCAAGTCCCGCAAGGAGTTCTATCGATTGACTACGGTGCCGAAGCGTCAGACTTCACGGGCGACATCAGCGACTATGGGCCGATGGATAAATCGCTTCAGCGAACGATTCGCAAAGGCAGCAAAGTCATGTGCCGCGAAATCGAGATGGGCGTGGCCGTTGCACAACTCGCGTTACATAACGCAGGACTCGACGAAGGCTCGCGCGACCGTGATCGTACCGGCGTGATCTATGGTTGCGACTACATCATGTCGTTACCAGAAGAATTCGCGACGGGCATCCAGAAGTGTCTTGAGGACGGCGAGTTCAAATTCGAAAAATGGGGCCAACACGGCAAGCCCGAGATCAATCCACTTTGGTTGCTGAAGTACTTGCCCAACATGCCCGCAAGTCACATCGCGATCTACAACGACCTACGCGGGCCGAATAACTCCATCACGGTTCGTGAAGCATCGGCCGGCGCTGCAATCGCCGAAGCGTATTCCACCATCACTCGCGGTCATGCCGATGTTTTGGTGGTCGGATCGACCGGGTCACGCATCCACCCTCTGCGAACGCTGCACGCATCCTTGCAAGAACAACTAGCGACGAACCAATCGGACCCGTCGACGATGTCACGTCCCTTTGACGAAAGTCGTAACGGTAGCGTGGTCGGCGAAGGTGCAGCCGCCATGATCTTTGAAACCCTTGAGCATGCTCAAGCTCGCGGCGCCACGATCCTTGGCGAGGTCATCGGATACGGCAGCAGTGCGGTCGGGCCGCAAACCCTTTTGACGCAAGATGCCGACGGCGAAGACACGACTCATCTTCGAACCGCGATCGCAAACGTTCTTCGCGCCGCCCTGGGCGATCGCGATCCAGCCTCGGTCGGCCACATTCACGCGCACGGCCTGGGCACACCTTCTTGCGATCGTCAAGAAGCGGAAGCCATTGAAGAAGTGTTTGGAGACGTTGCTAAACAACCACCCGTTACCACGGCAAAGGGTCACTTTGGCAATCTTGGTGCAGGCGGCGGGATGGTCGAGGCCATCGCCAGTCTCAAATCGCTCGGTGGATCACTCTTCCCCATCCGTAACCTAGCAAACCTCGCATCGGATTGCCCCATCGCTGCTTGCACCAGTACATCTACTTCCGCAGGCGACAGTTTCATCTCAGTCAACGTGACCCCTCAAGGTCAAGCATCGGCGATCATGATCACAAGCTTCCAATAAGGACGGATTGCCAAGTCGCGGCTGCTCGATTGCGGTCGCCAAGTAGCAACTCGCCCGTCGCGCTCGCCCCATTGCGAAGGCTGTCTTTCGGCGACATCGCTCGAATGCCGCCGGCATCACGTCACCGCTAAGCTATCTCAAACCGTGCTGACGGTTGAACAAATCTGGATCGAAGGGATTATCAACCTGGGGCATCCGCCACGGCAGATCTGAATTTTGGTCAGCCTCGAGAACAGGTCGTTTGGCGGTCTCAAACTCGGCGTCGATAGCAGCTTGATCCTCAAATGACTCTGACCAAGTAGGGTCAGCAATCGAGTCGTCGCGATCGAGCCGTTCATCTCTATCGAATGCATCGGATGGTTGAGTGTGCGAGGTCGTGCTGACTTCTTGACCGCTATGCTTCATTTCGTAGGCTGCTCTTTGAAGCCAATATTCCAGCGCCACGATGGCCTTGCGATGGCGTAGCCCCAAAGGTGCTGCTTCGCCACCGTGGGGCGTGATTGCTTTAATCAATAATTCACTGTCGCGGTAATCATCAGCGTTTACATAGCCCAGTACCGCATTCAAATTCGCATGAGTGGTTTCACTCGATGCTCGAGACTTGCCCGGTGGAGATGCTAACGTCCATTTCCGGCCTGAATCGGGTTCATGGCAGCGACTGCACCGTGTCGCCAAGGTCGATTGCACGGTACGAGCAAACTGTTCCACCGAGACTTGCGAGATGGCAGATGGAGGACTGATTTCTTGATCGTGTTGGGCATGTTCGATCCCAGAAATCACGGGAACGCTTCGAGTCACTTCTGATGTCGCAAGATTGAGCCGAAGTTCCAAACGTGACAAATCTGGATGACTGGGATCGAGTTTGCGAGCCAGCTCGAGTTCGTTTTCCGCAAGGTCAAACAGTTCGTATCGCAGGCACCAATCGGCTTCTTCTAAGTGCGTTCGGACGTTCTTAGTTTCACGGTGGTCAATGCGGTATTGGTATAAATTGCGAACTGAACCGGCCCAGCACGCGACAGCGGTTCGAGGCAGTCGAACTTCGCTGCCACCGCCTTTGCGAATGACAACGTACTCACCGACTTGATGCGCGGCGCCAAATACAACGTTCCCATTGCCTAGCAAGACGCAGGGCTGAGATCCCGATTCGCCAACCACTACATCGCTGGCATGAACCAAGGGTGCGTTGATACCGTGCAACCAAATTCCAACATTCAATGCGAACGCTAGCTTGGCAATCGATCGTGGCCTGGGAAATTTGCTCATAGTGCATTGGTCAGTAACATTTCGCCGGTTGCACCGTCAAGTCCGCTGCCAGCACCCTTCGGCTGGGGATTCCGCTTACTTCGAGGTCGCGAAGGTTGGAAATCGGCTCTTTGTAGTCAATTGAATCTGAGGTTCAGACGGACCATACTGGTGCATCTTCGACAAGCCGCTTGGACGGCGAGTCCTGCATTTCGAATCCCCGCCTTCCGCATGAGTACGACGTGAAAATTGTTGCTTCGACCACCGCGTTTTTGTTATTGGTAGCCGCCCCTTCGCTTTCCTTCGCAGAAGAGTATCTCAATGGAATCCAATGGGACGAACCTCGAGTGGTCGACCCCGGTGAAAGCGATGATGCGCCACCGTCCGATGCGATCGTGCTTTTCGACGGCTCAGATCTATCGGAATGGGAGAACGCCGAAACCTGGAAAATCGAAGACGGGGCAATGGTTGTCGGCAGCAAGGCGATCGTTTCGAAACAATCGTTCGGCGACATTCAATTGCATGCCGAATGGTCCGCACCGACTCCAGCAAAGGGTGAAGGCCAAGGCCGAGGCAACAGCGGCATCTTTCTTATGAACCGATACGAAATCCAAGTATTGGATTCATTCGAAAATCCAACCTATTTCGACGGCCAAGCGGGCGGCATCTACAAACAAACGCCACCAGCGGTCAACGCAACTCGACCACCAGGCCAATGGAACACCTACGATATTTTCTGGACGGCGCCTCGCTTTAACGAAGACGGGTCACTTAAGTCGCCTGCCTATATCACTGCGGTTCACAACGGCGTGCTCATCCAGAACCACTTTGAACTTAAAGGTGACACTCCTTACAACCGCCCGCCGAAATACACCGCTCATCCTGAAAAAGGACCGATTGGGATTCAAGATCACGGAAACCCGGTCAAGTTTCGCAACATCTGGGTACGTGAGTTCAAACCTGCCCATGGTGAGCAAGTCGAACCGCCGTACATCTTGGACAAAGGCGAAAAGAAGCCAATCGAGTAAGCTCGTTCATGCGGCGAATCTCGTATTCCTAGGCTCGCGCACTTGAGCTTACGTCTCAATACTGACAATCACGCCGGCCGGTCCGGCGTTGACGATCACGGATTCTCCAAGCGTGACCTGTTTACCCCAATCGCTGTGGATATGGCCGCAAACGACCAGCTTGGGTTTCTTCGCCAGAACACAATCACGAATCGCTTGGCTTCCGCGAATCTTGCCGGCACTGTCGTGATCCACCGTATCGATCGGCGGCGAATGCACAACAAGAATTCCATGGGGCGGGCAATCGGCAAGCATTGTTTCGGCAGTCTCTTCGTCAAAGTCGTAGCTCCAGTCACCAAACGGCGTGACGGGAATCCCACCGCCAAGTCCGTAAATGGGGACGTCTAGGTGCTGGGCTCCATTGCCGTGCAGCACTTCTGCTGATCGCCAACACGCCGCTGCCTGACGCAATTCATCGGCCGATTCACCGTTACCGGGTACCAAGATCGCGGGCAATTCGATCGCGGCGAGTAGATCGAGCGTATCGGCGGCTCCCACTCTTCGATTGGCAAAATCTCCCGCACCAATCACCATATCAATAGCTTGCTCGGGATCGTTTGCCACCTGAACTAGACGTGCGGCCGCCTCGCGGTCTCGATGCAGATCGCTAAAACAGAGTATCTTCATCAGTACGTGCCTCGCTTGCTGAGTTGAATCGTGAGTTTTCCCATGGAGCCATTCCCATCGCAACGCCGCCCCATTCGACTTCATCAACCAACGGATCGCTGGACGATTGGCGGCGTAGAACGGTGCTGGTTATCTCGATCGTGCTATTGCTCGCCTGTGGCATAGTCACTTGGCAATACGGAACCGATGGTACCGCTCGTTTCGTCGCTTCGGCAACCGGTCGAGTGGGCTTGGTGATGGGTGCGCTCTGGTTAGCATGGCCGAGCTTGCGTCGCCCGGCCTCTTGGTTGCCTCCTGGCTTGGCGGTGGGTGGTGTCATCGTCCTTGCTGTGGTTGCCGCTCAACCTCGTTTGGCGTTTGTGGCCATCCCTGCGATGGGAGTTTTGTTCACGATTGCTTCGGTTGTACGTGCGTTTCGCTAGCGTCGAACCGGCGTGAAACTTGTTTCAGGCGCCAATCGGCGACAAAATCAGAAAAAACCTACCAGCCGTACCTCGTTGTGGCCGAAAGAACCAACAACACTCCTCTGGTGAGAGCATTCGATTTCATCGAAACAGCACCAACCGAGGTGACTTAGACCTTTGGCATCGTGTCGCGGGACTATGAAAGTCACACCGCCCAGATGGAATTAGGACTGCAGGGAGGCATTTTGATGCGACGCAAGTATTTTGGAATCGCGATTGCCGCGCTCGCGACCCTCGGGCCGATGCAGGCCTGGGGTGGTGACCGCGAAATCGCCGAACAGATTATTCAACGACTCAAGAGCAACCGAGACTCGGGCGCTCTGAAAGACTTCAACCTCGACATGAAAGTCGATGATGGAGTCGTTCTCCTTCGGGGCAAAGTTGCCGCCGATGTACAAAAAGAATTGGTGTTGGCCGCAGCGAACGGCATCGAAGGCATCACTAAGGTAGTGGATGAAGTCAGCGTCATTGCGGCTTCTCAACCCACGACCGTGGCCACCAATTCCGCGACCGCAGCAAGCGAGCTCACGGAAATGATCACCGCGGCTAAACCCACTGCGGCACCGTTGCTTGTCGTGGAAGAACAACCGGAAGTGATGACACCAGCTCCCGTTGCCGAATTGGCGACCACGGATGTGACACCACAAAACGGATCATTCTCGTTTGCGGAAGCATTGGCGTCCGAAGCGAAAATCGTTCGTGAAACAGTTCGCCAGCCGCTTGAGGTCATGCCAGGTGTGATCCAACCAGCCGCCGCGCTGGAAGAATCCAGCGATGACGAGATTGTTTCCTCGGTGGTTTCCGCACTCGGCCGAGCGAAAGACGCTGGCAAGCTGAAAGGCTTTGGCGTCGATGTGCAATGCGAGAACGGAACGCTTGCATTAACAGGCCGCGCATCATCAGCTCAGCAAAGAAACGCAATTCTGAACATCGCAAGCCAAATCCCTGGTGTTAACGGTGTTCGTGAGGCGATTTCGATTCCCGCAGCATCTAACCTAGCTCGTTTGCCAGAAGCGATTTCCGCACCTGCGGTCGCCGAACCGATGCAAAACGTACCGGCTCGATTGGCTTCGGCTCCGATGCAGCACGCGGCTCCGATCATGGACCCGGCTCCAACGCCGATGTATCAGCCACAAGCTCAAGCAATGCCTCGGCAGCAAATGCCTGCGATGACCTCGCAATATCGCATGCAGCCTCAGCTTCAAGCTCAACAGGCCAGCATGGGTATGGGAATGGGTGGCGGAATGGGTCAGCCCGTGCCAATGGCTCCGCATTCGCCAGTGGGTGCTCCTCGCTACGACTCGCCGAACCTGCCGAACTACGCTTGGCCAGGCTACGCTGCTCATCCGAACTACGCTGCACTGACTTATCCTCAGCAGTACAGCCCTACGGCATGGCCATACATTGGGCCGTTCTATCCGTACCCACAAGTTCCATTGGGATGGCGTAAAGTTAGTCTTGAATGGGACGACGGCTGGTGGTTCCTTGACTTCACCGATCGTTGATCCAATGAAGCCCTGACGTTCAATAAGACCCGCAAGCGATGCTTTCATCCTTGCGGGTTTTTTCGTTTGCCGCCGACCGTGGTGTTTCACGGGCTTCGAGTGAACGCATGACAACACCTCTCGTCTTTCGGTCATTTCTTCGGAATTACCCGCAAGATCGGTACAAGTTCACACGATACAAGTAGTACGAAGCGAGCGCTAGAGATTTCGCCCGCACTACGAACCACAGAAGGTTGCTCGGATGACCAGCTCGAATTGCCGCAAGGCCAAGAATCCAAACCCCAACGCGACGTCGTCGATGGGAAATTACATCGTCGCTGGATTGGCAGCCGTTGTGCTCGCCTCTTCCACCGGTTGCTACGGTTTGGGTGGTGGATACAACATTGGCTTCCTTGGCTATCCCATGCCAGTTAGCCCTTTCTACCAGCACAAGCAAGAAGAGAAGTTCTGGAAAAAGGAACGCTACGAGCGAGTCCCAATTCTTGGTCCCACCACGTCCGGTGGTACCGTCAAGGCACTCGATCCACCGAGTGACGATGAAGTCATGCACGCGTTGGAAACCGCACGTCCAGTTCAAGGCGGCATTCCACTGATCTACGAAAAGCAGCGTAGCGACGTCCGCATCATCAAAGAGAAGATCGCTGACTACATCGACCCGCCGCGTTTCTATCCGCTGATTGGCCCAGCCCAATTGCACCACGCTCACTACAAGTGCACGATCTACTTCGAGGAAAAGACCACCATCGGTTATCCTGTTCCTCACACGCTTGACGATCGCGAAGCCATCGAGGTTGTCTACATCGACCACAACCACTTCCACATGGTCGGCGACGTAGAACCTTACACAACGCCAAACCTGTAGGCTTCCGCTCGACTTCAACTGAGCACCCAACCAATAGCGGAAACGCTGGTCTCTTTAGCAGAGATCAGCGTTTTTTCGTTTCTCGAAGGCAGTCTTTGCCTCACATGACTACGTGCTTAAAAGCCTTGGTATCATCTTGGTAGCAATCCATTCGGATCGCTCCTGCCTTCCCGCTTCTTCGCACTCGTTCCCCACCGAAGTTATGAATCATTTCACTGGAATCGTAATCGTGGCTCTTTTCGCCTCGACGATGCCCCGGGCCTTCGCTCAAACCACGGACGCATCACCTTGGCAAGCCAATCGCGAACTCGTCACCAAACTGTCCGAGAAACAACCCGAGTTCATTTACGAGGAAGACAAGGTTCCCGAGTTTGACCTTCCCCCGGTCTTGGAAAGCAGCACCGAGTCACCGCAACACTGGACGAGCGTGACACGCCCCAAGTTGTTGCAGCAATTCCGCGATCACGTTTACGGGAATCGGCCGGATACCAAACATTCCGTTTCCACTCGCCAAGTGAAAACGGTCTCGAATGCCTTTGATGGCAAGGCGACCGGGCACCAGATGGAAATGACGGTGTCGATCGGCGATCGGCAATTCTCATTCCCGTTCGTGTTGATGACACCTAACCAATCAAAGCAGCCAACTCCCGCAGTCGTCTTTATCAATAACCGAAGCCAGCTTTCACTTGACGATGTCGTTGCCGAGTCGGATACGTTTTGGCCCGCTCGAACACTCATCGAACGTGGCTATGCAACCGCATCATTCTTCACCTCTGATGTGGACCCTGATGACAAAGACCGATACTCTGACTCGATCCGAAGTTTCTTTGCCAACGGCGAATTTCCTAGCCAAAAGTCATGGGGCAGTCTGTCGGCCTGGGGATGGGCCGCCAGTCGTATGCTTGAGCAACTCGCCGCGCAGCCAAGCGTCGATGCCGACCGAATTGCGGTAGTGGGTCACTCGCGCGGCGGCAAAACAGCACTCTGGGCGGCGGCCGAAGACGATCGCTTCGCGGCAGTGCATTCTAACGAGTCGGGCTGCGGCGGCGCGGCGCTATCTCGTCGACAATTCGGAGAATCCGTCGCCCGAATCACCCGAGTGTTTCCTCATTGGTTCTGTCGAGCGTTCACTGCCTACTCGGACAATGAATCCGAATTGCCCGTCGACCAACATCAACTGATCGCGATCCTCGCGCCTCGCGGAGTCTACATATCAAGTGCCGATGAGGATTTGTGGGCTGACCCTCACGGCGAATATCTCGCGTTGGTTCATTCGGCCCCAGCCTTCGAATTGTTAGGCCAGGCGGCAATCACGCAAACCAGCATGCCTCCCATCGACCAGCAACGAGTCCGGGGAAAAACTGGCTACCATGTTCGATCGGGCCCTCACAATCTGACACCTTTCGACTGGGACATGTTTCTTGACTTCACTGACACCTTATTTGTGCGATGAAGCCTCCATCATTTGATCAGCCGTTGGGTCCCGATCCACGCATCACGTTGGTAGGTGCCGGCGTTGTCGGCCAAGCCATTTTGCGTGCGCATGTCGCAGCAGGATTGTCGGTGCGAATTTGCGACCAAGACGCTGCATCTTTAAACCGGGCAATCGAGATCGTCGACATGAATCCCGAGCATTGGCAAATTATCCGGGGCAAGGAATTCGGTGATCTTCCCTGCATTGAATTGGTCAGTTCGCGAGACCGTACCGAGTCGACTTTGTCACGTATCGTCATCGAATCCATTCCCGAACGCTTGGACGTGAAGCGATCCTTCTTTGCCGAAATTGAATCACACGTTGATAACAACACCGTCCTCTGTACCAACACGTCGACCCTGCGAATCGGCGAGATAGCGAGTGCGATATCCGACCCCACGCGATTCTGTGGCATGCACTTTTTCATGCCGGTGGAAAATAGAAATGCAGTGGAGTTGATCTGTGGTGATAGAACCTCGGACGCCTGCCTTGCGGTCGCGACTCAGCACATTCGCAATTTGCGCAAAGTCCCGTTAGTTGTTCGTGACACACCAGGCTTCATCGTTAACCGCCTGCTGTCGCCATACCTGAACGAATCGCTGCAACTGCTTTGCCGAGGCATCTCGGCGGAGCGAATTGAAGCGGCAGCCTTGAACTATGGCATGCCCATTTCACCATTGGAATTGATCGACAATATCGGCACCCGAACAATGTTCGATGCCGGGCGTGTGTATTGGCAATCATTCCCCGACCGTATCGATCCGTCGCCGATGTTGGCGGGATTGGTCAAATCCAAACGTGCGGGAAAGTACGTCGGAACGGGAATCTACGACTACGACCGCAGCGGAAATCGTTCAGCGGAGATTGCGGAAATCACAAAGACGCTGATACACCGATATCGGCTCGACGATGTCGAACTGACCGATCAAGAAATCACGGATCGGTTGTCAATTCCCATGTGGATCGAAGCCGCAATCGCAACCAAGGAAGGCACGGTCAACGATATTGAACAGTTTGATACGGCAATGCGAGGTGGATTGGGCTACGCACCTGAACAATCGTGGCTAGATTTCTTTGATCATCTCGGCAGCAACCACATCCTCAATGCGATCTCGCGTTGGTCCAAACACTCCAAAGCGATGGTGGCTCCTGAGGCAATCGCGGCAGCATTGTCGAATTTCGAGCCAAGTCGGGCTCTCCACGAACTTCGAACTCAGTAACTCGAAAACGCCTTTGCAGATCGCCATAGCTCGAATTCTGGCAAGGGGCTTCTAAGGTTCACCGACGTGCCATTGCGAGCACGTCGTCATTGCGAAATCGCTGCACCAAGAAACCCTACATCAGAGATCCCTACATCAAAGATCGCTACATCAAAGATCGCTGTGTACTAAGACGCTGTGTACTAAGACGCTGTGTCCTAACACGTGACGTCAAGCGACTTCAGCAACATTGCCTAGGGAACTGCAGGTGCCGCATCGCCGGCGTCCATGGAATCCACGGCATCTTCTTCGATTGCTTTGGTCTTATCCCAGAACGTGAAGAAGAACAGGGCTGCCACGGCGGCAGCAAAAATCGCCGGCATCAACCAGAATTGCAGTGCACCGGCTTGCCAACCTTCTTGCGAAGTAGGATCGAGTTTGACGACGCTGTCACCCCAGTAGCCAAGCACATAGTTGCCAACCAACATTCCTGCACCATAAGTCAACAAACCGACAAGAGCTTGAGCACTGGTACGTGTTTCAGGCGGTGCCACGCGATCGGTGTAAAGTTGCCCCGTCACAAAGAAGAAGTCGTAGCAGATACCGTGCAGAGCAATGCCCAACACCAACATCGCCGATGATGAGGGGAACATTCCGAACAAGACGTAACGAACCGCCCAAGCCAACATGCCCACCAACAACATCTTCTTGACACCCAATCGCACCAGGAAGAATGGCACCAGCGCCATGAAGAAGATTTCGCTCACTTGACCTAATGCCATGACGCCGCCGGTGTCATCACCAAAGGCCATCAGCTTCACAAAATCGCCCGTCCGAGCGTAGTAAAACGCCAATGGAATGCAGATCAAGAAGGAGCAAAGGGCAAACACTGCATAGGACGGATTTTTGAAGAGACTGATCGCGTCGAATCCCAAAATCTTGATGATGCTGACGGGCTTTCCCTTTCCTTCCGGTGGCGACTTAGGAAGGGTGAAGCTGTAGATCCCATAAATGAAACTTACCAGAGCGGCAATCTGAAATTGCACCGCGGTCCCGCCTGCATCAGCCACACCCGGCAATACCTTGAACGGAAAGATTCCGAAGAACGATTGCGATACGACCAAGCCTGCCACAATCCATCCGATCGTTCCCCACAATCGAATTCTAGGAAAGTCTCGCTCGGTCGATTCAACGTTCTGGAAGGTAATCGTGTTGACCAGCGCAAGCGTTGGCATGTAGCAGATGAAGAACGCGAGCATCGCAAAAAAGAATTGCGATGGTGAATCCGTGATCGTGCTGACCCAATACAGCACGCCAGCACCGATCAAATGTAAGATCCCGTTGATTTGTTCCTTGTTCATCAACCGGTCAGCCACGAAACCAACGATCAACGGAGCCAGCAATGCTGCCCACGTCTGAGTCGCATACGTGCTACCGATGATTTGATTCAGTTTCCCCTCTTCCTCGTAGCTGGCGAAAATGTTCGTTAAGTAACCGCCCATCGTCACAAAGAAGACGCCCCATACAAAAAACTGCAGGAACATCATAATTTTCAAGCGAATCGAGATCGACATCACAGTCAGTTTCCTTGATCGGTGGGAAAGGGAGGGCAGTGCGTTTTTTTTAGCAGAACGATGCTGGTGGGCGTTTTGAGGGAAGGCGGTTCTTGCAAACGCTTCGTTGTTGCGAGCGATTTGTTGTTGCGAGCGATTTGTTGTAACGAGCGCGTTTTCGTAGCAAACTCAGTTTCTAGCGAACACGAACGCGACAAGAGCTAGTCCGCTTTTAGGTTGTCGAGCACGTCCGCCGCAGGAACGGGAACCACTTCACTAAGTGGACTGTCGTCACGAGCGAAGAACATCAAATGCTGCCAGGGAAGTTGATTGTACTCGCGAACGAGCTTAAATCCATTGCCTTGATATTCCTTGATGATCTGCCGTTTGGACATCTTGTGCAGCGGCTTGATCGGTACGGTGGGGTCTTCTTCGCGATACTCTAGCAGCGCCACGACGCCTTCGGGCTTTAACGATCGGCGGATCGACCACAACATCGACTCGGGATGTGAAAACTCGTGATACACATCCACCATCAAGACCATGTCGACCTCGCCGGCGGGCAACTTTGGATCGTCGACTTTCCCTAGAATCGGTTCAATGTTGTCGAGCTTCAACTGCGCACCGCGGACTTGCAGTTTCTGCAACATTTCCCGCTGAATATCTACCGCCAAGACTCGTCCCTTGTCCGTCACCGCCTTTGCCATGGGGAACGTCCAGAACCCGTTCCCGCACCCCAGATCAACGACTGTCATCCCTGGTTTCAGACCAAGATTGTCGAAGGACTCGCTCGCATTCTCTTCTTGATCGCGTTCGGGTCGGATTAACCACGATGCCCCCATGTGCGACATGGGCTGGGCAACGATTCGATCCATGTAGGTTCGGCGAGCCTTTTCCTTCGGTCGCTCGGTTTCGATGGCCGCCACCACCTTGGGTTCCCCCGCGTCAGTTTCGCTGGCGACTGTTTTGTCGGCGTCTGGCTCGGTGGAGTCTCTTTCACTGGCAACCGGTTCGTCGGCAAGCAGGACTGATCCAGACCATTCGGCGTGCGGCGCACCGATCAATAGTCCCCCCAAGAAAAGCAAGGTGGCAATCACCTCCCGTGGAGACCCAGGAAAACTAATCGTCGCTGTTGATCGTGTACTCGAACTCGGGTGCGAAGGCGGTTTCAAACTCGTAGACGTCATCAAAATCCTCTCGGCGATCTGACTCGCTCTTACGCATTTGTTCGATTCGAATCAGGTTATAAACTAACTCACCCAAGTCGCTGGTGCTCTGAATTCCCCATGATCCCAACACCATCCGCGCAAGGTAGCCGTATTGGTCGAGAGCATACAACCGACAAGCTTCGCAAAGCTGTTGCCCGGTCACATGGCGTGAATCTTCTTCGTCCGAGAAATCAAGGTCGTCCAATGATTCACTCTTGCGAGTATCGCCAGCAACCATGTGCTCGTGGGCGTACTGCAAGGCTTCACGAATGAATTGATACGCTTCGAGTTTGTAGCGAGTGTCGTCGGCTAACAAATCTCGCATCGCTTGCAATGGAGACTTCATCATGAGACCGTCAGGGGACAAGAGAAATAAATTAGAAAAGTGACGATAAATTATTCGCGTTTGCTCTTTTTTCGAGCGGACTTGGATCGTTCCTCGCCATGACGCAATACTTGCACGATATCGTCCACGTGAAGCAGGATACGCCGTTTGTCTTCCATCCGCACCGACAATTGCCGTGCCAATATATTTTGCCCTAATACCGTTGCATTGCCATCACGGGTAAGGACCAAACTTCCGGCGGGTGGCAATTCCTCGGCCAATGATTCGTAGGTATCGAACTCGTAACGTAAACAGCACTTCAACCGTCCGCAACGACCCGAAATCTTAGCAGGATCCAAAGTTGCCTTTTGCAACTTCGCCATCTTCATCGATACCGGAGGCATCTTGGTCAAGAAAGTCGCGCAGCAAATCGGCTGGCCGCAATCGCCATAGTCGGCTAACAGCTTGGCTTCGTCACGAACGCCAATTTGCCGCATTTCGATACGCGTCTGAAATTCTCGCCCTAGGTCACGAACCAATTGCCGAAAGTCGACTCTTTGATCGGCCAGGAAATAAACGACCATCCGTTCGCCACCAAGGATGCGTTCCACGTCGACCAGTTCCATCCGCAATCTCAGCGCATCAACCGCAGCCTGACACTTGACCATATCATCGGCGACCAAAGCTTCGAGATGATTCCATTGCTGGCGGTCATCATTGCTGACCCGCCGCAAGATTCGGCCCTCGGTAGGCTCAGTCATCGAATCAATCGCGGTGGGCGTAGCCTCACACAACACGGTTCCGATTTCTGTCCCGCGTTCGGTACGTACGACAACCTCATCTCGATAGCGGTAAGATTCTTTGGCGTCCATCACGCCAAGGGTTCGCATTGATCCACATCGCACAACGTATTGCGTCGGCGTCGAACTTTCTGCTGATTGATCAGCGTCTTCAACGGATTCAGGTTCATTCATCCGCCGGTATCCAATTCCAAGACTGACCAATCTGCATCACACCATTTTTCCTGGTTCCCACCAGTAGTTCATTCTCTCCGTTCCAATGCACCGCCCAAACACCACTGGGCGAGGCCAACGAAGAGGCCGGTGACGTGTCAGTGCTGGTTGCCGAGAAGAAATGCACTTTCCCGTTGGGTTGGCCCGCCACAATCGCACCGGAATCCGACACGGCCAAGTTGGTCAACCAATCATCGCCTTTACCGAAAACGGTTGGTTTCGCTCCGTCGCTGAGTTCGGCTTGATAGAGTTGGCGATCGCCGCTTCCCACATAGACGTGTTGTCCATCGCGACCAAACGCAACGCTCCAAGCCGCTTCTTCGCCAAACTTAATCTTGGCCTTGGGTTCTAAACTTGGCCATGAAAGTACATGAGCGTGGCCCGAGGCATCGGTGACAACCAACATAGTTTGATCCGGCGACAAAACCATGTCGGTAATGGACTGCTCACCAATCGAAGCTTCGTGCTTCACCTTCGCTTCGGCGAGATCCCAAATCATCACCTTGCCAGCTTCATTGCCTGCAATCACCGCAGAACCATCCGGACTTAACATCATCGCTTGGCACCACCGTTCCATGGCCAACTCGTGCATGCGATGAGTTGCCGTTTCAACATCGTAAACGATTAGGTTGCCTCGATAATCAACGCTGACGACCGTCTTTGCGTCGGCGGATCCATCAACACACCAAACGGCAGCGGGATGTTCATAAAGTGGCATTCTTTCACTCGGATCGGATGCCGAGAACTTGACGACTTTTGAAGGATGGAACAACAAACCGCTGGCGGTTGCCGCCACAAAGTCGTCACCGTCACCCAACTTGGCAATCGAAGTCACCCAAACGGTTTCTTGGGTGACAGAACCTGGATCACTGCTTTCCTCAGCCAACGTGACATGACTAGTGGCTCCAAGCAACATCGCGAAGCAAACAGTAAACCTTATGAGCATCGTTAGAAATCTTTCCTTTACGAATCCGCCAAACCAAGCCAAACGCAGCCTCTGTTATTCTTGATCGCAGTAAGACAGCGACAGCAACGCATACGCGGTTACCAACTGCCGATCGCCTTCCATCCAACGATCACTTCCACTATTGACCCACGAACCGTCTTCCTGCTGGGCGTCAAGCAACGTGCGAGCGAGTTCTTGTCGCCACACGTGTGGAGTCCCCGATTCGTCATCGAGGATGTCAATTCCTGCCGCATCGAGCGCTTTCGCAAACGTGTGGTAGTAGTAGTACAAGCCCGATTGTCCCATCCCGGGATTACTGTCGAGAGCGTAGTTGTTTCGAATGAACTTCATTGCGGCGACAACTCGCGGATCATCGGAAGTCAAGCCAGCATAGATCATGCTCTTCAGTCCAGCGTAGGTCATCGAGGCATAGCTACGAAGTCCGCCCGAATCCGTGGTACCCGCTTGGCTTTGACCACCTGCCGCAGGCGTGTAATAGAATCCACCGTCGCCAACCTTGCCCGCATGTTCGGTGTCGTTTCCTTCACCTTCAAGATTCTGAGTTCGCACCACAAAGGTGAGTGCCTTTTGAATCGCCTCATCATCAGGATCATTCCCAAGTTCCTTCAAGGCTTCGAGCAGGAACGAGGTATTGGAAAGGTCAGGACGCTCGTGACTACCATAGCCTGCGCCACCGTATGCGGTATCGGACGTTTCCACCCCTTCGCCTTCATCCCACTGAATGTCTTTCAAGAACGCTTCGGCACGAGCTAACACACTGTCGTACTTGTCGTCACGATTGGCACGCACGAGAGCACCGACGGCGACGGATGTCTCATAGTTGCGATACCTCGATCCCTTTTCATAAATGCCACCATCCGTTTGGAATTTGGTTTCGATATATGCCAACGCTTTTTTGACGGCGGGATCATCAATCGCCTTACGTCTGTTTTCCAGGATTGCTTTCACACAAAGAGCCGTGACAGCAGCACCAGTTTGTGGACTGAATGAACCATCGTCACCTTGCCCACGAAGTTTCAGAAAATCAATTCCTCGATCGATAGCTGCTTGCAACTGTTCAGGAGTCACTTCTTTGACTTCCGAAGAAGCAGTGACGGTAGGCGTTGCTGACTCGTCAGCCATCGAAAACACCGGAGTCATTCCCAGACAAAGAGCAAGGAGGATGAAGCGTCGCATATGTGAAATCCTTAGAAATTCAAAGTCTTGAAAGAGAAAGGGTTTGTCGGTGACCCGTATCCGTTATTTGCCGAATCGGAAATACCGTCACGAACCATAGAATGCCAGTCGCTGTTGCGAACCAATCGTTCGTCGCCAACCACGAGAGTCCTACCCGTATCTTATCCGCTGATGCACCAAGGATGCAGTCGGCTGGCTGACTTCGCCGACAAAACCATTGGCTATGCGCTGTTTGGATTACCACAGCCTGCTTTGAAGCCTTCTCCCCCTTAATCTTGGCATCGTTTCGCCGTGAACCCGCCGCCCGCTCACCGAATCGACTCCGCCCAGCCGGAATCATCCACGGGACGCCGTCAGCGAGGCAACCGCTCACCCGAGTTCACCACCCGCCGCGTCCCCCAGCGGGCCAACCCTAGCGGCATCATCGCCGCGGCCCTGAATCCCCAAGATCATCAAGATCACCAAGCCCCAGCAAACTCACCAGCAGGCTCACCAGCGAACGGCCAAAGTAGTGGCTCGTTTGACGTTTCGTTTGACCAGGACACTCAATCGCTTTCCACACAGCATTTGTTGGCTCTGCAATCGGATGATTTGATCGCTCACCTCCAGCAGTGGGCTGCGGACCTGGATTCGCGAGAAGCTCAGCTTAACGCTCGAACTTCCTTGCAAGAACACCGCGAACGACAATTCCGAATAGAACGACGCGATGCCGAAGCAGAACTCGCCGAGCAACAACGCTTGGTTGAGCGAATGCGGCAATCGGTACAAGTGCAGGCCCGTCGGTTGGCATTTCGCGAAGGTTGATCCTCGGTTGATTGCCGTTCTTTCAAACGCCTCGGCAGGCCGTGACGACGAAAACTGCTGTAAAAGCAAGCAAATTGCGTACTTCGTTGCTCTGCCTTGTTGCAACACCGACCGACGTCAGCGCACAATATCGCGGTCGGTTTGACATTTGCACACACGTTTTTCTCGCGGAGATCTCCATGGCGCGACCCGTCACCTTGTTCACTGGCCAATGGGCCGACCTTCCTATCGAAGAGATGGCCCGCATGACCGCCGACTTCGGTTATGACGGCATTGAACTGGCTTGCTGGGGTGACCACTTCGAGGTTGACCGTGCCATCGCAGAATACGATTACTGCGACAACAAACGCAAGTTGCTCGACGATGCCGGTTTGCAGTGCCATGCCATTAGTGCTCACTTGGCCGGCCAAGCCGTCTGCGACATCATCGATCAACGCCATAAGGCAATTTTGCCCGATTATGTTTGGGGCGATGGCGATCCCGAGGGCGTCAACGAACGTGCCATCGAAGAAGTTAAGAACACAGCGCGCGCGGCTCAAAAGTTCGGCGTCGATGTCGTCAACGGCTTCACCGGCAGCAGTATTTGGCACCTTCTTTACTCCTTTCCGCCCGTCCCACCGTCGATGATTGACGCCGGCTTCGATCAATTCGCCGAGCGTTGGAATCCGATTCTCGATGTCTTTGGTGAATGCGGAGTTCGATTTGCTTTAGAAGTGCACCCTACGGAAATCGCATTCGATATCTACACGGCCCAGCGTGCACTGGAAGCCGTTGATCATCGTCCCGAGTTTGGATTCAACTTTGACCCCAGCCACCTTATTTGGCAGGGAGTTGATCCTGTCGCGTTTATCCGAACGTTTGCTGATCGGATCTATCACGTCCACGTCAAAGACGCGATTGTGAAGCTAGATGGGTCTTCGGGCATCCTCGCTAGCCATTTAAACTTCGGTGATTACCGCCGTGGTTGGGACTTCCGAAGTCCTGGACGTGGAGGCGTGAATTTCGAAGAAATCATTCGCGCTCTTAATGACATCGGCTACGACGGACCGTTGTCGATCGAATGGGAAGATAGCGGCATGGAACGATCCTTCGGTGCCCGCGAGGCTTGCGAATTCACGAAGAAGCTCGACTTCTCCCCTAGCTCTCGTGCCTTCGACGCGGCCTTTGACGAAGCGAACGACTAATGAAACGTTACGCATAATGGTTGCCATCACTGTTAACGGCCGAGCGGTCGAAATCGAATCGTCGATGTCAGTCGAGCAAATGCTCGACACGGTCGACGTCCCACCCAATTACCTAGCCGTTGAAATCAACGGCGAAGTGGTTGCCAGAGAAGACTACGCAATCACGAACGTTAATGCAGGTGACGAGGTCGAAGTCGTCACGCTTGTCGGTGGAGGCTGATTCGATGCCAGCAGTGATAGACCTGCAAGACTCACCGCTAACCATTGGCACGCACACGCTGCAAAGTCGCATGATCGTCGGCACCGGTCGGTACGACACGATGGAACAGATGCGTGATTCGCTGGATGCCTCAGGGGCGGACTGCGTCACCGTTGCCGTCCGACGCGAACGACTTTACGATCGCGATGGCAAGAACATCCTCGACTTCCTCGACCTCGATCGTTACACGTTGCTGCCTAACACGGCTGGCTGTTACACCGCAGCCGACGCAGTTCGTGCCGCCAAACTTGGTCGTGAAATCCTAAAGACGCTTGGAAACCCCGGCGCCGATTGGGTCAAGCTCGAAGTGCTCGGCGATAGCCGCACATTGCTTCCCGATCCGACGGAAACCTTGCATGCTTGCCAGACGCTTGCCGATGCTGGCTTTCAAGTGCTTTGCTACACCAGTGATTGCCCCGTCACAGCACAAAAATTAAAAGCTGCGGGAGCCGCTAGCGTTATGCCGGCCGGCAGCCCGATCGGCAGCGGCCAAGGACTGCTCAACAAAAACAATTTGCAGATCATCTTGGAGTACCTCAAAGAAGATGACCCTGACTATCCAGTCATCATTGACGCTGGCGTGGGCACCGCCAGCGACATCAGTGAAGCGTTTGAATTGGGTGCCGATGGAGTGCTGCTAAATACCGCGATCGCGCACGCCAAAGATCCAATCCGCATGGCTCGGGCGATGAAGTACGCGTCGCTGGCCGGTCGCGATGCATTTCTATCAGGCCGGATTCCGAAACGTCTCTACGGCACCGCAAGCAGTCCCGCCGAAGGCGTCATCAGCACGCGTCCTTACGGAAGCCAAGCTTAGTCGTCGCACCCGATCGAACGAGCGATCGTACCGAGTTAGCCACCGTACAAATGCGGACACTCGACGCCATTGATTCGCAAGTACGCGATCAAAAACGCTCGATGGTGAATCATGTGGTTGATAAATAGGTTCTTGATGAGCGAGCTTCGCGGAACCGTGAACAGCGTTTCGCCCGCTTGCAACAACGTCCATTCCACTGCTAGCGATTCGTCCGTTGCGGACCTAAACAACTCTTGAGCGGTCGCGAGGTTTTGATCAAACGCTTCGACAATAGCAGCGGCGGTCTCTAACAGAGGAACCTCGTGCGCAGGTCCGTCGATCGGTGCGACGTCAAAAGAAGTTTCATTGAGAGTGACGTCTACCCACGACAAAGTGTCAGCAAGATGTGATGCATTCCACCGAATCGAATGTAAGGTTTCGTGCGCCTTCCAATCCAAAATGTTGTCCGGCACCAAAGCCAAGATAGCTCTGGTACTCGCCATTTCTTGGTCGAACTCTGGCAAGAACGCTTCGATAATGGAACGATTGATTTGATTCATCGGTTTTACCGCAGGCGAAATCGACGTCGAAGCGATACAAAACGCCAAAGCCCGACGAGGGCGATGATGATCGCGACACCCGCGAGTCCCCATCCAATTCGGATGACGCCGTGGATTTCAGGAAAAAACTTAACGATCGTGAGGCCCGTTGCTGCGACCATTAACGACGTTCGTCCATAAGCCAATAGCGTTCGCTCGTTGGCGAGATCGGTTCGCACCAAAGCGAGTTCGTCACGGCGGCTAGCATCTTCGTTCATGGATCAATGGGGTTTAGGAAACAGATTATGACTTGCGAGGAAAAGCAGCAGGCTGCCCGTACCAAGACGGATGATAACCTTCGCGAACAGCTAACAGAATCGCCTTGCCATGCATATGTTCATCGCCGTGAGTGTAATCCCACTCAAGACGTTCTTCGTAGTGAAGAATACGCAACTGCGATTCCGGCTCGATCGCCCACGCCGCCAATTGGTTGGGCTTGAAATAATTGATGACTGCGTTTGCTGTTTCACTCATCGGCATCGCACTATCGCAACCCGGTTGTTCAGGACTACCGGGATCCTCGGTCGTATGGACTTCCACGAATAGTAGTCCCCGGTCGTTGAGACCTCGAACCATATTCTTCCACACCAGCTTTGCATCGTCGGCCGGTATGTGATCGAGAACCGTTGTCGCGATCACGGCATCGAATGAATGTTCATCGATCGTTACTTCTCGCACGTCGCAAACCAACGGCCACACCAGGTCTTCTACGTCAATGTCCTTGGCACGTTCGACGATACGTTCTAAACCACGCTCGCTAATATCGACTGATGTGACTTCGTATCCAGCTTTAGCCAAGGCGAGCGTGTCCCGGCCTGCGCCAGCGCCCAGGTCAATCGCTCGACCACCTTTGCCGAATTGATCCAAGAAGGCAGCTACGGCACCTGAAGGAACTAATCCATACGCGATGTCGTCGCGATCGTAGGCTTCAAAAAACAGATCGCTTGTTTCATCACTCATGTTGTTCCATATCGGTAAAAGTCGCGGTCGGATGGGGAATGGACGGATTGGATCGGCCCTAATGCAATGACCGTGTGAACCATGCACACGAAACGCAATAACGTCGATTTATTGCCGTGGAACTTCGATCCCCCGAATCAAACTTTGCAGTTCTTCGTCCGAAGTTCGTCCTTCGATCTCAGCTTCCGCCGATAGCTGAACTCGGTGTCGAAGCGCTGGAATCGCCACCTCGACCACATCATCAGGAACCGCGTAATCACGTCCATGAAATGCCGCGAGAGTTCGCGAGGATTGCATCAATGCCAAGCCCGCGCGAGGCGAGGCACCAAGATGAAAGGCCGGCCAATTCCGAGTCGCCCTTACGATCTTGTTGATGTAATCAACGAGACTATCTTCGACTCGAACCTCGGCACACAACTTAATCGCCTCGCGAACCTGTTCTGGCCCCGTAATGGTCTGAACTTCCGATTTAAGGCGATCGTTGAGGTCTAATTGCCGAGAATGCATCTTCAGGATTTCGGCTTCTTGCTGAGCCGAGGGATAATCGACGCGAAGCTTGAACATGAACCGATCGAGTTGGGCTTCGGGCAGGTTGTAGGTTCCTTCGCTTTCGAGCGGGTTCTGAGTCGCCATGACCAAGAACGGTTGCGGAACGTGGTGACTCGTACCGTCGACTGTCACACGATACTCCTGCATGATTTCAAGGAGTGCGGCGTGCGTCTTTGCCGGTGATCGGTTAATTTCGTCAGCCAACAAGAATTGAGTGAATACCGGTCCTGGACGAAAACGAAACTCACTCGTTTGCATGTCATAGACCGGAGCCCCCGTGATATCCGAAGGCATCAAGTCAGCGGTGAACTGGATCCGACCGTTCTCGCACCCCAAAACTTGCCCGAGCGTGCGGACAAATAAGGTCTTACCAAGACCGGGCACTGATTCGATTAAAACATGGCCACCGGAAAATAACGCCGTTAGTGTCCCAAGCACCAATTCATCTTGTCCGACATAGAGCTTGGCAATTTCGTTGGTCATGGCCGCATACAATCGCTTCACTGGTTCAAAGCGATTCGCTACTGGCGGCGTTGCTACTGGCGGCACGGCCGATTGCTGAGAAACCGGTGACACTGAACCAGCGGACTGGTGTCGAGGCTCATTTCCCTGTGATTCAGGTTGCCGAGATCCGCCTTCACCCGCGTCTTCGAATGCGTCGTAGGGTTGATTACTCAAGATTCAGCTTCCTCGATTTTCAAACTGTCTTCCGGTTTTGGGCAACCATTGCCACCACCGTACTTTAGCGGGTGCGGTTCGCTTAAGGCAGTTGGGGTGGAAACGCCGATGGTGGTGGCGTCTGCGTCGTGTTGATCTGTTGCGACGCAGTGTCGATCTGTTGTCCCGCAGTTGCCACGCTCGGCTGGTCAGGCAAAATCCACGGACCGGCGGTTTCGCCACGAATTCGCTTGTGATACTCGCTAATGCGATGCTTCGCGAAATGTTTGCCACCGGCTTTCTTCATCAATGCAGCAACGGAATCCAAGTGGTCATCGAAATCGCTATGGTCCACCTCTTCGCCCGGACGAGCCCGGCCGAAAATGGGAAAAAGCATCAAGCAAACGACTAAACCTAGCAGCACACCATGAATCGTAACCAAACTGATCGGCCATACCGTAAGCAGTTCCATTCCTGATGCCACGGGAGCGCCCGGCTTCCGTTCGCTGACCGCCAAACGGTCCACGCCGGTGACCAAAAAGCCAACGCTTGGAACGTCGTTTGTGAGCGGCTCTTTGGCTTGAGTGACCAATTCGGCCGCCAACTCCTTGCCAAAAGATTTAGTTAGCGCGTAGTTTGTCAACAACGAACCGCCCGCAACCACGACAACCTTTGACCCGCGCCATCGCTCGCTTTCGACCGTCGCCACAACAACGGTGCCATCACGCAACTTAAGCTTTGGTCTGAACTTCACCTTTGTCGTTGTCGCATCTGTCTCGTCCGCCAACGTCCACCCCATCGCGTCTGGCCCCGTCGGCCCGCTTCCTCCGATCACGCCTCCCAGGACCACTGAATTCTTCTGCGATTTTTCATCATAGGATTGAAGTCCGAACTCGATTCGCTTGTTCTTTAACTCGTCGCTTAGACGATTACGCACATCCCAGTTTCCAGAAACCTCATCAAGCTCACGTCCACTTGCAAGCGGAGTCAGCGCAAACCAGCCGTTGCTAGGTGGGGCTGAACGGTTCGTCCGCCAAGTCATGCGTTGATTGATGGATTTGGCAATTCGCTTGCGATATTCCAGCCGAAGGTTGGGGGGAGCCAGACTCGCCGCATCCTGCCAATACTCCGTTTCGCTTCCACTGTCAGGCAAAATGTAGACCAAGGTTCGATTGCCGCTCGACAACCAACCTTCAAACCAGCGCGTCGACCGCGTGTCGATGGGGCCTAATTCCTTGGGAGTCCACACCAACACATCGGTTCGCCGAACACGTTCAGTCAAGCGGCTAACATCACGACTTCGAAATCCGTTTTGCTCGAACGCCTGCCGAAGTCCACCAAAACCGTTCAAGCTGGTTCGGCCAGTGACACTCTTTGATTCGCCATAGTTCGTATAAAAACGATTGCAGCCCGTCGCAAGCAACAAGGCACAGCCGAACAAGCAGAGAACCTGTCTTGCTACCCGATCCGTCGCCAATCCATTCATGCGGCCACCTCATGAGCCGTCTCAACAACGTGCTCAAGTTGCAAGTTGGTACTCCACAACTGCTGAAATTCAGCGGCGGTGATTTCGTGGCGACCAAAGTAAGATCTCTCAAAGGCGTCGATCGTCATTTGCAAAGCATCGGACGCCGATTCGTTGACGGACTTGCATTCGCGAGCGTACCGCCGATTCGTTTTGCCTCGATTGAGCCGCAGAAACGATGCCCGATCGAGCAACAACAACTGATGACCGAATAGCAAGATGATCGCTTGATCAAACAGACCTTCACGCATCAAACGTTCCGCTTCAACTCGCGGATTGACATCTGTTCGCCGCAATTCAGCCGGCAAATGCTTCATTCGCTCGATCGTTTGCTCGTCGAGCGATTCGTGATCATGACTTCGCCGGCGTCCTCCGGGACCACTTGCCATCTCGATCTCAGCTCGACTAAGAGCAAACAAAACGGCAGCAATCGCACCGCCCAGCAACAACACCAACAAACCCCAACCCAGCAAATTACTAAACGTCAAACCAGACCCGAACAAACCATTCCCGGCACCACCGCCACCGGTGTTTCCTGCAGATGCTGGAATCGGTGCTGGCTTCTTTACGCGTTTGGCTTGAGGCAACCAACGACTTTCGCGATTGAGTGAATCGTCGAACTTAGACTTGACCGTCACCGGAATGATGGCCTTCTCATCGGCGTCGTACCACACCGAGTGCCCCACCACATCGTCGGCCACTACGTCACTGGCCACTACATCACTGGCCACTACATCACTGGTCGCTATATCACTGGTCGCTATATCACTGGCAACCACATCGTCGGCCGAAACGACCATACGGCAAAACGCACCCGCGAACGAACATACCAACAAGAGACTTAAACAAAGGCGAATCATGTTGGGCCTCCTGGTAACTCGGCTGCTACTTCGGCAGCCAAAACAGGCATCTCGGACGAAGCCAGCGGATCTCGCATCGGGGTCGCGGTGGCGTCTGAGGCGGGTACACCCACGCGTCCTTCACCGCGATGGCTCAAACCGTCGCCCTCACCAAATTGACGCAGTGCTTCGGCTCGCACTGCAAGCTCAACCTCCCAACCCTCCAATCGAATCCGAGCGTCCAAGTAGTTCAACATTCGCACCACAACGCTGACGCCTGCGATCAACCACAACGATAGCGGGTAAATCACCAACAGCACAAACAAGTCCATCATGCTCCACTTGCCAGTTGCAATTCCACGGATCCAAAGGAATGTGTACAGCACACTCATCGCTAGAATGAAAAGGGTGATCGATACCGAAAAGAACCGACCCGACAAATCACTGCTGATAGGGCTGTGAAGCGACTTCGATCGACGGGAAACCGTGATCACATTTTCTGAACCACGAAGCGGGCACTGTTCCAACAGAAGAATCTCAGGCAAGAACGGTCTCGCACCTCGCACGATCGTCAGGCTGATCAATAAAACGATCGGAATGACCACGTCAAAGAAGATGGACGCCGGTTGGCCCCATCGCAGTGCCAGCATCACGACCGGTGGAAATGCCATCCGCAGAATCCCCAGCTTCCAAAACCAACGCGAGAATTGCCGTTTCGCTTCCGAACGCACGCTTTGCCAGGGCGGACGATGCTCAAACACGGCCTGCCCCAAGTACAACGTCGCTAGTACTCCTGCGGCCGGAGCTTGCAATACGACTAACAACGCCATCCAGGACATGTAGCGAACGATTTCAATGAAAGCTTCCTCGTCATCAAGACCATAGCTGGCTTCGCGAAATGGGATCCAACCCAGCACGAGTAGATCCATCAACGCCCATGCGAACGCTCCCAAAGCGAAACCGATGAACAACGCGCTGGGGTAACGGCGAATCATGATCAGTGTCAGGTCACCAATCTCTGAGACCGTTCGCAATCGAACGACGACGTGAGTTTGATCAAGTTGCATCCGCGAAGTCTCCTGCATCATCATCAGAGACACTGCGCAACAAGAACGCGTCTCGTGGGAAACCCAACACGACAAAGTAGAAGCTAATCAACCCAGATGACAAAATTGCCCATGCCGCCTTGATGATATACGGTGCGGGACTGGGTGAAAGGAACCCTTCGGTAAACGCAGCCAGGGTGAATAACACTGCGGATGCAGCCATCACTGGCACCGCACGCAGCGCACTTTGGCGAAGCGATTCGATGCGTCCAAGTCCACCGGTAAAAAAGAACCCCACTCCCAATCGCAACCCTGCCGCGGCGGACAACGCGATCGCCGTAAGCTCAAACGGTCCGTGAGCCGTTACAAATTGAAAGAAATTATCACTGCCCACGGCGTCAGGGCGAGCCATGTATCCAAACACTGTTCCCAGTGTGATTGCGTTGTACGCCAAGATGAACAAACACGGAACGATCAGAATACCAAATGCAAAACAGCGCAAACCGATCCCCGTGTTGTGCATGATGTAAAACCCCGCCATCGGCACATAGTGGTCGAGCGACCCCGATAACGGCTGTTCATACATTTCTTCCATCTGCTCAATCGTCTCGGTTCCGATCATCGATTCGGCAAAACCGGGGAACAGTTCTTCATTGCACCCCAAGTACATCGACAGTGCGAAGAGCCCAAAGAACACGATGGACGCCACGCGAACGCACGGGTCCGCAAAGATTTGCTGGGGTGCATCGTAAAAGATCATCTCGATCCAGCCCGCGGGATCGAACCGGTTGGATCGGTACAGTTGATTGTGGGCGCGTGCGACCAGACGATGCAGGTAAGTCACCGTCGCGGGCGGCAACTGATAGGCGTCGGCGAGCGCCAAATCCGCGCACGCAGAACGGTACAGGTTAGAAAACCGGGCTACACCAGCAGCACCGCGGTGGTTTGCTGCTGCGGAGTGATTCGCCTTGCCGCGCATTTCTAGCGCGTCGCATATCTGCTCAAGTTCAGACCACTGATCGCGGCGTTTTTCTAATAGGGCAGCAACGTTCATCGACGTTCAAGTTTCCCGCAACTAGTTTTCACGAAGGTTGAGTGCTCGGTTCTTCGTTTCGCAACCGGTTCATATCTCGTTTCAAGGGACTGTATCCCGACAAGGCTCCCAGGTCGGGCAATTCTGCCGAAGCGTCCGCCAGAAAAGTCTTGTAGTACAAAGCGTACATCAGTAGATCGGGATCAATATCGCTGCGAAATTCAAACCGATCAATCAAAGGCACCGCCAAATGCCGAGCCACCTCACGCCTTCGCGCCGGTGTTAAGTAGTGCCGACGCTCAGCATAGACTGCCAATGTTCGAGCCATGCTACGGGAGATCCGATAATCGGCCGGAACAAACGATGCCAATGCTGGCACGCGAGGGTCATCGACCTTTGCGACTGGCAAACGCCAACTGCGTTCATCGACAATCACCATCGTTCCCGCAGCAAGGTCACCAAGTCGCTGCATTCGTCGGGTCAGAATCATCGTCAATATCCCGAACATGCCCGTGGGGATAATGAATACCGGCGAGATATCTTCGCTCAACATTCCCGCCGACGCCATCGGAGCCATATCAGCAATCCTTAGCAGATTCCGAATGAAAGCGCGTCGTCCATTGATGGGACGACCTTCGATATCGATGACCCGAATCCCGCACGCCCATTTTCCAACCGTTCGACCGTTGTAGTACGTTTCCATAAACGTTCCGTAGAACCAACTGATCGCAAAGTACGTTACAAACATTCCCGCGATCGCGAACGGCCCCAACGACGCGATGTCGATCAATGCCCCCAGCATGAATAGGCCGACCACTAGCAGGATGATCACTGCCCATCGAACGAGCAGGTCAATCAAGTAAGCCGGCAAACGACGGAACAAACCAGCAAGCTGGTACTCAAACGCTATGTTCTCGGGCGTTACCACCGCGATGGTCGTGTCGAGTGGTGCCGTCGATGTCATGCCGAGCTAGTTGTCCAAGAGATGAAACGCAGCAGTTCCCTGCGCCGCAATTGAATTGTAGCCGATACGACCAGGAATTGTCTGCGTCGTGTCGGCCTTGAAACAGCAACGGCAGTATGAATTTGCTAGACTTTTACCGAGTTGCTGCAACGCAGCATGCCTCCTTGCCCTCCACTTCGTTTTTCCGAATCGCGTTCAAGTTTTAATTGACACGAGATTCACTGGAAACGCACGGCCAGAATCTGGGTTCAGAGTTCTCGATACCAGCCTATGGCAGCGACTTTGCGCTCGTCGTCCCCACCGAGCTTCCCTTGTGAAAGAAACCCAACACGTGACTGACCAAGTAGCTGTTCGCGATGAATCCACTGTTGATCCGCCGACTCAAATTTTCTCGATCCTAAGATGCGTCGGACCTGGACTGATCGTTGCCGGTTCAATTGTTGGCAGCGGAGAACTCATTGCGACCACAAAAACTGGGGCCGAGGCTGGGTTTAGTTTGCTGTGGCTGATTCTGCTTGGCTGCGTCGTCAAAGTTTTTGCTCAAATCGAATTTGGTCGTTACGCGATTATCAGCGGGAAGACGACCCTTTGCGCGCTCGACGAAGTACCAGGCCCACGCATCAAGAACCGAGGCAACTGGCTTGTTTGGTATTGGGTAGTAATGTGGTTGGCCAGCATCAGCCAACTTGGCGGTATCGTCGGCGGAGTCGGACAATCACTCGCCATCTCCGTCCCCATCAGTGCAGCGGGACGCGCGTATAACGACCAAGCGGACAAGCAAACGCTCGACAAGTTTGAACACTTTCTATCGGGTGATGCTGATGTTGCCGCCGAGCAAGTCATCACAAGCAACCTTCAATCACCTCATGACGCGACGGTTTGGGCAATCGTCATTGCCATCATCACCAGCGTGATTCTGTACTTCGGACGCTACGGACTGATCCAAACGCTCTCGACCGTTTTGGTGGCTTCCTTCACACTGCTAACGGTCGCGAATTTGTTTTTGCTGCAAGGTCAACCTGACTTCCAGGTCCAAGCCAGTGAATTCTTATCGGGACTAAAATTTGGTCTGCCCGAATCAATTGGGGGGACACAGCCAATTGGGACCGCCCTGGCCACCTTTGGCATCATCGGCGTGGGAGCGGCTGAATTAATTGTTTATCCCTATTGGTGTTTAGAAAAAGGCTACGCTCGATTTGCGGGTAAGAATGACGGATCGCCTGAGTGGCAAGCAAGGGCAGCGGGCTGGATGAAAGTCATGCACGTTGATGCTTGGGGTGCGATGTTGATTTACACATTCGCCACTGTTGCTTTCTACTTGCTCGGCGCAGCAATCTTGCATCGCGTCGGCTTAAATCCCGAGAAGGACACCATGGTGCGAACACTGGCCGTGATGTTTGTGCCTGTTTTCTCTTCTTGGGCATCTACGGTTTTCTTGTTCGGTGCGTTTGCGGTTCTTTACTCGACGTTTTTTGTCGCCAATGCCAGCCACGCGAGAACCTTCTCTGATGCCATGCGAGTGGTCGGTTTGATCGACGATGACGAGGAAACACGCGAAATTTGGATTCGCAGACTTAGCGGTTTATTCCCAATCCTTTGTGTGGTGATCTACGTTTTCTACCAGGAACCTGCCAAGCTGGTTCTGCTTAGTGGCGTGGCGCAGGGCGTGATGTTGCCCATGCTGGGCGGCGCGGCCCTGTACTTCCGCTACCGCCGGTCCGCGGACGGACTGGTTCCTGGCAAACTTTGGGACTTCATGCTTTGGCTTTCGGCAGCCGCGATGCTGGTCACTGGTGCATGGACAGTCATCGACAAAATCAACTCTTAGCAGATCTACCATGAATCAGTCCGTCACACGTTTTGGAATTCTGGGTACCGGACGTATCACCCGTCGCTTGGTTGCAGACCTTCAATCGACTGATGGTGTAAGCGTTGGCGTCATCGCTAGCCGAACGAAAGATCGAGCTAAGTCTCACGCGCAGGCATATGTGATTGAGCATGCTATCGAAGGTTACGAGGCACTGCTTCAACGAAGTGATATCGATGCCGTCTATATTTCGCTGCCTCCATCGATGCACGCCGAGTGGTCGATCGCTGCTGCTGAGCACGGTAAGCACGTGCTGTGTGAAAAACCTTTAGCCATGAATCTCGACGAGTCGCGTTCCATCGACTCTGCGTGTCGTGAACATGGAGTCCGCTGGCTTGATGCGACCGGTTGGCTTCACCACCAACGTACGGATTGTTTTCGCAAGTGGTTAAACGAAAAGAAGCTGGGGGACATCGGCCATATCAGCGCTTCAGTGTCGTTTTATGCTCCGTTTCAACCTGGCGAACACCGGTTGAACGCATCACTCGGGGGAGGTTGCTTGTTAGATCTGGGCTGGTACGTCGGTGGCCTCTTAACGTTTGCTGTAAATGAAAGCGAAAGCGCCGTTGAAGCCGACAAGATTACCGTCCGAGCGTCTGCGATGATGAAGGGTGGTGTACCCTACCGTTTAACGGCTATGGCAACGATCGGCGATGGGATCACGGCAACGTTATCCTGCGGGTATGACACGGCGACGCGTAAGTGGTTTGAAATCGCGGGCAGTGAATCATCATTGATTTGCGATGACTTCACTCGCCCCTGGGCAGAGCGTCCTACCCGGTGTTGGATTCATGACGCGTCGGGTTCAGTAAATCCCAAGACCTTCGAGGATGCTCAAGAACGAAGCATGATTAAGCGATTGATTGGCGATGAAAACTTAGTGCCCTACCATCGCCAAGCTCTTAGAACTCAGGCTTTGCTTGACGCCATGACGGTTTCGATAAGCCAAAATGGGGAAGCAGTTGAAGCGGAACACACAAAATGAACCTTTGTTCACTCCACCGAAATCTGATTATTCTGAGGGTAGCTGACCAATAATCCGCGTCGTTGACCGAAGATAACTTATGGTCGGTCGCTTCCTTTTCCCTTTTTCACATCAGACAAGATCTTATGGCTCGCATGAAACAAGCTGTCAAAGCTCTCGTACGATGGGGATGGTTCGGATTGCTTGTCTTCGTGGCGTTCGGATACTTGGTCGCGGGACTATCCAAGCCGTCAGAAAAATCCAACTTGTCGACTGTGCCCGGCACTGCCGTTGGCCTCTCGACGGCCCCCGATGCCGCAATCGGAGTTGGTTCTCCAGCAAACACCCCCAGCGCTCTTTCGATTTCGCAAAACGCCGTCGTTGCCGCATCCATCGCGCGGGTCAATTCTGCTTGGCAATCTGAACTCAGCGAAGCCGGTCTCACACCTGCCTTACCCGCTGATTGGCTCACGGTGTGCCGGCGAACGTCATTAGCATTGGTTGGCAGTGGGCTTTCGCTTGAGGAGATTCGCGAACTCCAGAAGGTCCCGGAAGAACAACGCACTGCGATTCACCTCGACAACTTGCTTCACGACTCACGCTATCACCATTACTGGGGTGAACGTTGGACACGTTTTTTAGTCGGCACCGATGGAGGCCAGTTTATAGCTTATCGACGTCGGCGATTTCGATCTTGGTTGACTAGCACCTTTCAAGAAAACTGGTCGTATGATCGGTTGGTGCGAACATTGATCACCGCGGAAGGTCTTTGGACTGACCGCCCAGAAGTGAACTTCTACACGGCAACTTACGACAGCAACGACGGCAATCCGGATCCAGTTCGCTTAGCCGCTCGAACTTCGCGTGCATTCCTGGGTTTGCGAATCGACTGTCTGCAGTGCCACGACGACTTCCTAGGCAACGTTAGCCTCGGTGACATCGACGATCCTCGTGAAGGTCTACAAACGGACTTTCACCAACTCGCTGCGTTCTTCACAAGTGCCGAAGCCAACGGCTTGCAGGGAATTCGCAACGATGTCGTGGACTACAAGTACCTTTATCTCGACGCGGAGGAAGAGGTCGAGGTGCAGGCGGGAGTTCCCTACCAACCCGAGTTGTTGCCTGCCGAAGGTGACCCTCGCGATCGTCTGGCAACTTGGATCACTAGTCCCAAGAATCGACAAGCCGCCCGGGCTGGCGTAAGCCACGTATGGGCATTGATGTTTGGCCGGCCTATTGAGGAATCAGTCGACAACTTGCCCCTAACCGCGGGATCCAATCCTGTCCTCGAAGGGTTGACCACCCATTTTATCGAAAGCAACTTTGACATCCGCAGTTTGATCCGGGTGATCGCCGGCAGCAACGCATTCACCGTCGACAGCAGGCTCCTGGACTCGGAAGTCACAATCGAGCACGAATCCCGGGGTGCCGTGTTCCCACTAGTACGATTGCGCCCAGAGCAAGTCGCCAGCACGGTGATTCAAGCATCTCGGGTCAAGAAGACAGACCGTGATTCGTCGTTTCTTTTGCAGTTGCAGACGTTGATTGGCAACTCTGACTTTGTCAAACGCTACGGCGACGTTGGCGAGGACGAGTTCGACAACGAAAGCATCACAATCTCGCAACGTTTGCTGGTCATGAATGGGGAATTGACACGCGATTTGATCGACTTCAATCCCGTCATGAACGTGACGGCACACGCCGAGATGTTTTCAAGGGACGACCAACACCTTGTTGAAAACATCTATCTGTCTGTTCTCAATCGTTTTCCCACGCCGACTGAAAGTGAACACTTCGTTAATCGCATTGATGAAGCCAAAGAACGACGCACCGCTGTTGAAGACATGGTGTGGGTGTTGCTCAATAGCAGCGAATTGGCTTGGAACCACTAACGTCCTTTTTTCAAAAGCACGAACATGAACGAACAAAACCAAACAAGGCTTTGCGACCGTAGTGCCCACCTTTCTCGTCGAACTTTGTTGGGCGGTGGAGCGATGGCGGGCTGCGGATCGTTAATGATGTCGTCGCTCGCTCGTTCGCTTGCACGCGCCGATGAACTGGGCGTTACCGACCCCGCGAAGCCTCGCAACGTCATTTTATTATGGCTTGAAGGTGGCCCAAGTCAGTACGAAACCTTTGACCCGCATGCCGGTACTAAGTACGGCGGCGACGTCAAAGCGATCGATACGACTGTCAAAGGTCTTCAGCTTTCGGAACTGTTGCCTCAAACAGCCGAGCAGATGCACTTGACCTCTTTGGTTCGCAGCGTCACCAGCAAGGAAGGTGACCATGAACGTGCCATCTACAACGTTAAGACTGGATTTCGCCCCGACCCTACGCTGCAGCATCCATCCGTTGGTGCAATCCTTTGCCAAGCCGATGACAAAGGTGGCGACATTCCGCGTCACATCTCTATCGTCCCCGGCCAGCAACCCGCTCGTGGCGGATACCTTGGTGCCGCGTACGACGCCTTTAAGATTGATGATCCAGCCGGTCCGGTCCCAGACATCAAAACCAAGGTCGACGACGAACGTTTCCAAAAACGACTTGACGATTTGTACAACGTGGCCGAATCGGAATTTCGACGTGGTCGTCTCGCGAAGATGGAAACCGACCGAACGCTCCATCAGACAGCGACTAAGTCGGCGGTGCGAATGATGTCGAGTGAGCAACTCGATGCATTCGACGTTTCACAGGAATCCAAATCGACGCTCGCCGAGTTTGGTGATTCCGCTTTCGGACGAGGTTGCCTTGCTGCATCGCGATTGATTGAAGTGGGAGCAAGATGCATCGAGGTCACGCTTGGTGGATGGGACTCACATGCCGCCAATCATTCGCTGCATGAATCACGATGCGGAATCCTCGATCCTGCTTTAGCTTCATTGCTAAAACGGTTGGAAGAGCGAGATTTGCTCGACTCGACCCTGTTGGTCTGCGGTGGCGAATTCGGCCGAACTCCTAAGATCAATCCCGCAGCGGGCCGCGATCATTGGCCTCATGGATTTTCAGTGCTTCTTGCAGGTGCAGGTATTCGTCGAGGCAGTGTTTTCGGAGGCACATCGCCTGATCCGAAGCTTGACCCAGATAAACCTCTTGATGACGTGGACTTGCCTGTGACCGTGGCCGATATTCACGCCACCGTGATTTCGAGTCTAGGTCTCGAGCCCGAAATCGAATTACAGACTCCGATCGGCCGTCCGATGAAGCGCAGCGAAGGGCAACCCATCGCCGCAATCATGGACACCTAAATTAGAACGAGAAGTTGAGTTGATCCGCGTCGGATCGAATCACAACATCGCGTTGTTGCCAATTTGCCAATCGTGTTGGCGAACGACGCGGTGGTTCCGCGGTTTTCAATTGAGACTTGCTAGTGATCTGAGGCAGCGGTTCGGGTTGCGTTTGAACATCTTCAACGTCGCCCATGGCAACGTCGGACGTCACAACGACTCGGTACGTTCCTGGCTTAGGCCCATTTTCAGGTGTCAACGCATACCGACCAGCGGTGATTTTGGTCGATGCCGCCGCTCCAGATGTGTTGCCCGACGGCAGAAACGTGATTGTACCTGATTCGATCGGACTGTTGTCCACTTGCACTACGCCGTGAACTTCCACCCGATCGGACTCGGGTGTTGAGCAACCAACCGCTAACGATAGAACTGCGAGCAGCAATAAACGGCTACAACTTCTGCACATACGCGTAGTACGCTCCGTAGGACTTTCCTTGCTCGGTCGTGAAGATGGCCCTTAGCTTTGTCGCGCCCGCGGGCAAGGTCACCCGAAATGCAGCTTCTTGGTCGCCACTACTGACTAACTGAGTTGATTCGACGTCCGCAATTTGAAGGGTCGCAGTCTTAACGTCGATTGCTTCGCCTGGAGTCATCCGAAACGCGTCGACACCTGGCACGGGCGCGCCCGGAGCGACGGATGCATCAATCGCGAAACCCGATTCCACAGGCCAACGTCGCAACCGGATTTCATAATCGCCGGCTTCGACGACGTTGACGTGCCAAAATCCATCCACGGCCTCGGTATCGAGTGACTTGCGAATGAGCGATTGATTCCAAGGAGACGCAGTTTCGTTGGTCCAATCGTGACAGGTCAGCGCCACGGGGTTTTCGTGGGGAGTACCAAGATAGATCGGTGTTGGCGCCGCGAAAGTTGGCGATAGTTCATCCCACCAGGATTCGTAGAAACGTTGAAGCCGACCGACGACTTCGGGGTGCTCGTCAGCGATGTTATTTTTTTGTCCCGGGTCCGCCTTAATGTCGTAAAGCTCTTTTTGATTGACCAACCGATATTGGTCGGTCATCACGCTACTGCCTCGCCATTTTTCAGGTTGCTCGATGCGTTGGGAATCTGTGATCAAGATTCTTTCAGGCCACCTATCAGACTCGTTCTCAAGTAGCGGTCGCAAACTTCGACCATCGAATGCGATATCACTTGGTGTTTCGATGCCGCATAAATCAAGAAGTGTTGGCATGATGTCGATGTGCGCTGTGATCGGCAAAACATCTCTGCCCTGATCAAACTTGCCCGGCCAATGAATGAAGAAGGGCACACGGTGACCGCCATCGTAGGGGCTGCCTTTGAAACCCCGCATTCCGGAATTGTAGACTTTCCCGCCTGCTGAGGTTCCGTTGTCTGTCATGAAGATAAAGATCGTATCGTCGGCAATGCCTTCCTTCTCAAGCACATCGCGAAGCTTGCCAACGTTGTCATCAATATTGGCGATCATCCCAAAAAAGTTCGCGACACCAATCCCAAGATGCTCATAAGGTTTGCTGTATTCCGGCGGCGCATGATAGGGACCGTGAGCGGCGTTCGTTGAGATATACGCCAAGAACGGCTGATCCTTCTCTTTTTGCTTTCGGATGAACGACGTCGCGTAATCGAAAAACACGTCGGTGCAAAAACCTTTCACGGGCGTTGGCTTGTTGTTGTGAAAGTACGTACCGTCAAAGTACGCGTTGTCCCAATAGTCAGGAGTTTGCCCGACACCGCCGCCACCATGACACATCACTTCGTCGAAACCGCGGTCGGTTGGACGATATGGGTAGTTGTCGCCAAGGTGCCACTTTCCAAACATCCCTGTCGCATAACCCGCGTCCTGAAACACATTTGCCAATGTCGTTTCTTCAGCTCGAAGGATCGAACGACCGTTGATTGTGTGCCAAGCACCGGTGCGGTTTGTCCAGCGTCCGGTTAGCAACGCCGCGCGAGAAGGCGTGCAGGTCGGCGCCACATGAAAATCAGCCAAGCGGACCGACTGCTCAAACAGCTTGTCGATACTGGGCGTTTTCAAAACTGGGTTGCCGTGACATGCCAAGTCGCCGTGACCTTGGTCGTCCGTTATCACCACCACCACGTTGGGACGCTGATCGGACGAGGGCTGACCGCTGGCGGTTTGAAGGATAGCCAAACTTGCCAACAAGCCAAACAAGGCGGCAGCCAATGGTGACGGGAAAGAAAATCGGTATGGCATAGATTTCGTTACAACAAATGGGTCAGGTTAAATAGCCCTGCGAATCAGGGGGTTATCAGCACAGTGTAAGCGAAAAACAACCTCGCGCAGGCAAATTTGAACGACTACTGATACGTTCATCTGAGGAATAAATTAGAATGAACGACACGTTCTAGAATTGCAGTCTCCTCCCTTAGAAAACTCGCGATGCGTTCCTCTTTCTTCCAGTTCATGTTGATTTTTGCCTGGGGATTGCTGGTCACGACCGCGAAGCCCGCCTGTGGTGAGGGCACCGTCGATTTCAACAGCGAGATTCGCCCAATTCTGTCCAAGCACTGCATTGCCTGCCACGGTCCGGACGAAGCAGATCGACAAGCTGGCTTGCGGCTTGATCATTTCGAGGGTGCCACAGAAGACTTGGGCGGATACTCGGCGATCGATGTCGAAGATCCCGAAGCGAGCGAGATGATCATTCGCATCGAAACGGACGATGCAGATCTAAAGATGCCGCCGCCCGAACATGCCGCTGCGGTAACCGACAATGAGCTTGCGCTACTGAAGACTTGGATCGCTCAAGGTGCAGTGTATCAAACCCATTGGTCCTTTTCGCCACCGACGCGACATGCGACCCCGATGGTATCCCAAGGACGCGCGCACAACTTCATTGATGCCTTCATTCTGGAAAAGGCACAGGCTAAATCTCTGAACCAAAACCCAATCGCGGAACCACCTTCCCTAGTCCGTCGAGTCTGCTTGGACCTGACCGGATTACCACCGATTGCCCACTCCGATTTGGTTCAAAGATGTTGCCAAGACTTCCTGAACGATCCCACGCAGGACCACTTGTCTTCTCTCGTTGATCAACTGCTTCAAAGCAATGCGTACGCCGAACATTGGGCGTCAATGTGGCTCGACCTTGCTCGCTACGCTGATACAGTTGGCTACTCGGGAGACGAACAGCGTGATATCTGGCCTTGGCGGGATTGGCTGATCCGTGCGATCGGTGACAACAAGTCTTACCGAGACTTATCCATCGAGATGATTGCGGGCGACATGCTGCCCGATGCAACCGATGAACAACGGCTTGCGACGGCTTTCAATCGCAATACGCTTTCCAATAACGAAGGTGGCACAAACGATGAAGAGTTCCGTACGATCGCGATTAAGGATCGGCTCAGCACGACGATCAATGCCTGGATGGGATTGACGGTTCGATGTGCCGAATGCCATTCACATAAGTACGATCCAATCAGCCAAACGGAATACTATTCGCTGTTGGATTTTTTCAATCAGTCTGCGGATGCCGATCGCACGGACGAACGACCAAAACTCGAAGTCATTCCCGCTCCTGATCCGAAAGTGACCGCACGGCTCAACGATCAAATAGCGAAGCTAGAAAAGAAACTTGAAGGAACAAATTCGGTTTGGAATGAGATTCGTCCGATTGAAATGACCAGTCGCGAGGGAACGAAGTTTGAACAACTCAGCGACAATTCGATCTTGGCCGTAGGTCCCAACCCGGCGAAGGAAGAGTACAAGTTCACTTTTGAGGCCCCCGCTGGATCCTCTATCCAAGCGATTCGCCTAGAGGCAATTCCGCATCTACGTTACGACAACAGGGTAGGGCGTAGCGGCGAAGGCGCATTCATCCTCTCTCAGATCCGACTGACTCAACATGATGGCGAAAAAGAAACTCGGATTGCTTTCGCAGATGCCGAAAATGACTTCAACCAAGTCAACCAGCACGCCCGAACCGCGATCGCGGAAACGGTTGAAAGTGGTGGCAAGCAAGGCTGGGCCGTTAACCATCCCGTCGATGGATACAAAGCTCATCGAGAGGCAATTTTCCAGCTTGCCGAACCCCTGATCGCGACGACTGACACCAAATTCACGGTCTACCTGTTGCACGATCCACCTTGGGCACGTCTGAACTTAGGTTGTGTTCGCATCTCGACCTGCAACGTCGAAAACGCGGCAAAGAAGTATCGCGATAAAGAGCTGGAACCCGTTCGTCGCGAGATTCATCGCCTCATCACCGAACGCGATGCCCCCGTTCGAGTGCCAGTAATGGAACAGCTACCGAAAGACCGCCGCCGCGAAACGTTCGTGATGCTACGTGGAAACTTTCAAAGCCCAGGCGAGAAAGTTACGGCGGAGTTTCCAAAGGCATTTGCACCCACTGACGAAACGGTTTCGAACGATCGTCTAGGACTTGCTCGATGGTTGTTCGAAGAATCCAACCCACTGACGGCAAGGGTCGCCGCAAATCGCTACTGGGCAAGAATGATGGGAATAGGAATTGTCGAAACCGAAGAAGATTTCGGCACTCAAGGATCCCCACCGTCGCATCCTCAACTTCTCGACGCATTGGCGATCGAACTGCAAGACAACAACTGGGACGTGCAGCATTTGCTGAAGCTGATCGTGATGTCGGCAACGTATCAGCAGTCCGCTACCGTGGATAAAAATTCACTCACGATCGATCCTCGCAACCGGCTACTTTCCCGTGGACCACGCGTCCGCTTGTCCGCCGAAGTGGTCCGTGATCAAGCCCTCGCGGTCTCGGGCTTGTTATCTAACAAGATGTACGGTCCGCCAGTCTATCCGCCCAGTCCAATCAAGCGTGTCGTCAACGCGTTTACCGGAGGATTCACGTGGCAGGAAAGCGTTGATGAGGATCGCTATCGACGCGCGTTGTACACCTACCTTAAACGCAGTGCACCCCACCCATTGTTCGAGACGTTCGACATGTCGAGCCGTGATATCTGCAGCATGCGACGTCTTCGCACCAATACTCCGTTGCAATCGTTCATGACGCTCAACGACGTGACCTTCATTGAGGCTGCCCGTGCTTTGGCCAACAAAATGCTTGAGTCGTCGCAATCCAAGAAGTTTTCAGATCCGGATACTCAACTAGCTTCGGAAATAACCCAAGGTCTTCGTGCCGCTTTGTACGTCGAGCCCGACCCGAATCAAATCCAAGTGCTCAGCAAGCTGTATCGTTCGAGCTTCGAACGATTCCAGACGGACCTTGATTCTGCAATCGAATTCGCAGGAAATCGAGAAGCCGGCGAAGACACAAATTCAGTGAAGGACAATGCGGCCATCGTTCGCAAAGCATCCATGACGTTGGTCGCCAACGTTATCCTCAACCTAGACGGTTTCCTTAACAATTAGTCACCATGCCATTATCGAACTCGACGTTGCAACAAGAATTATTTCACGCGTCCGCAAGGCTGCAAACGCGTCGTCATTTCATGCAAACCTGTGGCATGGGATTGGGTGTGGCTGCGCTAAGCCAATTTGAAGAGCAGGCAACTGCGTCGGCCGGCGATGCAATTGCAGGTCGTCGAGAACGACCTGCGAAATCAATCATCTACTTGCATATGGCTGGCTCGCCCCCGCAGCATGAATTGTTTGATTACAAGCCAGAACTAGCCAAGCACCATCTCGAACCATGTCCTGACGAATTGATCGAAGGCAAGACGTTTGCGTTCATTAAAGGAAAACCCAAGCTGCTTGGTCCTGTCTTTCCATTCCGCAAGTACGGCAACAGCGGCATGATGTTGGGTGAAAAGATTCCTCACATCGGCTCGCACGCTGACGAACTTTGTTTGATCCGGTCGATGCACACGGATCAATTCAACCATGCTCCCGCTCAGTTGCTTTTGCATACGGGAACCTCGCAGTTTGGTGGCGCATCGATGGGCTCGTGGGCCACGTATGGTCTGGGCAGTGAAAACGAAAATCTGCCCGGGTTCATGGTGATGGTATCGGGCGGAAAAATGCCGTCCGCAGGAAAGAGCCTTTGGGGTGGCGGTTTCCTGCCAAGCGTTTTCCAAGGGGTACAGTGCCGCGGAGAAGGTGATCCGATTCTGTATGTAAACAACCCGAAAGGCATGTCAAGCGATCTTCGCCGAGCTAGCCTGGATGCACTCAACGAACTTAATCGGCGTGAGTACGAAACGTTTCAAGATCCCGAAACGTTGACTCGCATCGAGCAGTACGAACTTGCATTTCGAATGCAAACCGCTGTTCCCGATGTAATGGACATCAGCCGCGAACCTCAACACACCCTTGATGCCTACGGAGCTCAACCGGGCGCCGCCTCATTCGCGAACAATTGCTTACTCGCGAGGCGGCTTGTTGAACAAGGTGTTCGCTTTGTCCAACTATTCGACTGGGGTTGGGATATCCACGGAACCGCCGCTTATGACGACATGCACACTCAACTAGTCACCAAGTGCAACGAAGCGGACAAGCCTATCGGTGCATTGTTAACCGATCTTAAGCAGCGAGGATTGCTTGACGATACGCTCGTCATTTTCGGTGGCGAGTTCGGTCGCACTCCTATGGTCGAAGCGAGAAATGGAACGCTTAAGTTTCTTGGTCGCGACCATCATCCCGATTGCTTTAGTGTCTGGGTCGCTGGCGGTGGCTTCAAGGGTGGCCATGTCCACGGCAGCACAGACGAACTTGGATTCAAGGTTGCCGAAAACGGTGTTGACGTGAAAGATTTTCAAGCGACGATTCTGCATGCCATGGGATTGGACCCGTATCGGCTTTCATTCGCCAGCCAAGGCTTGAACCAACGTTTGATCGGGCCTGCTAATACGCCCAAGATCGTCAGCAGTTTGCTCAGTTAGAATCGCGACCCTAAAGTGTCTTGCCGGGCCACAGGTGCGGCGATGCGTTTGTGGCATTTGGCAGCCAAGCCGTTCACTTACGAGCGTGTAAGCCGTTTGATGATCTCGTCTGGATCGTAAACGCAACCGCCCCACGTTCCGCCACCGACTTGCTGCAGGGCCGCCCACAACCGCGTGTCATCGGGAACATTGGGATCAGCGCCCAAATCCGGATGTGGGTCGCGAGCATCAAGCATCGCGTCACCCGCAACAAAATGAACACGCCCATCCATCGTGCGAGTGTTAATTTCGATCTCAATTTCATCGCCGTCGCGAACCTTGGCGATCGGCCCCCCAGCGAGCGCCTCGGGGCCAACGTGACCAATGCAGGCACCAGTGCTAACGCCAGAGAACCGTGCATCGGTAACCAAGGCGACTTCTTTGCCGAAGGATAGATACTTTAGCGCCGATGTGATTTGGTAGGTCTCTTCCATCCCACATCCGATTGGACCTCGACCTATCAACACGATGACATCACCCGCCTTGATTGCGGGTTCGGATTGTGCCTTGATTGCCGCAATCGCGTCACTTTCGCGAACGAACACGCGTGCAGGTCCTCGCTTGCGGTACACCCCGTCGTCGTCGATCACCGAAGGATCAATGGATGTCGCCTTGATAACCGAACCTTCGGGACAAAGGTTGCCGGAAGGAAAACAAACGGTGCTGGTAAGTCCGCGTCGCCTTGCTTCGGCTGGTGGAATGATCACATCGTCTGGATTAACACCATCCGCTTCACGCAACCGCTCGCGGCACACTTCACGCCTTTCACAAGTCCGCCATTGGTCTAAGATTTCATTCCACGTCATTCCCGTTACCGTCTTGGCATCCGCTTTCAGCAAGCCAAGTTCGCGTAAGTGCCAAGCAACTTCGGGAACCCCGCCGGCCAAGAACATTTGCACCGTCGGGTGACCTACTGGGCCATTGGGAAGACAGTCGACAAACCGAGGAACAAGTTGATTGATTTTGCGGAACTCATCCGCGCCGGGTCGTTTGAGTCCAGCGGCGTGAGCAATCGCCGGAATATGTAGCAACAAGTTGGTGCTGCCTCCCACCGCGGCATGGATCAGCATGGCATTGAACAGTGCGTCATCGGTGAGAATGTCTTTCATCGCGACACCCCGTTCGTGCATTTGGCGCGATGCATCCGCAGAATCTCGAGCCAGTTTGGTCCAGATCGGTTGACCGCTTGCCGCCAATGCTGCGTGGGGAACGGTCATGCCTAGAGCTTCGGCGACGACTTGGCTAGTTGCCGCCGTTCCAAGAAACTGGCATCCACCGCCCGGCGTTCCGCATGCTCGACAACCTTCCAGCGAAGCTTCTTCAAGGCTCATTTCGCCGCGAGAATAGCGAGCACCAATGGTTTGCACTTTGCCCGCATCTTCGCCCTGAGTCGGTGGCAATGTGACTCCGCCGGGCACCAACACATTCGCTAAATCGCCGCAACCCGCTAGTGCCATCATCATCGCAGGCAACCCTTTATCGCAGGTCGCAATGCCGATCACACCTTTACGGCGAGGCAACGATCGAATCAATCGCCGCATCGTAATCGCCGCATCGTTTCGATACGGAAGCGAATCGAACATCCCATGAGTCCCCTGGCTGCGACCGTCACACGGATCACTCACGAAAGCGGCAAACGGCACTCCGTCGTGCGCACAAACTTGCTCCGCAGCCGCTTGGACAAGTAGGCCTACTTCCCAGTGTCCGGTGTGGTAGCCCAATGCGACGGGCGTGCCATCAGGTGCCCGAACTCCGCCTTGAGTACTTAAGATCAAATACTGGTCCCCCAGTACTCGACGCGGATCGAATCCCATTCCCACACTTTGCGTCAATCCGAACAGGTCGCCGCTAGTCCAAGTCTTCAGAATTTCGTCGGAAAGCGGTAATGATCCGGTCGGCCCACTGGCGTTGGTCTTCAGTGTTTCGGGATCGATAGCGTCAAAATAAGTGTTCATTCCATGATCCTAACTAGACGCAAGTCGAAGGGGCAGGGTGCGGCTCAAATCGCCATCCCAAAAAGTGCAATCGCGATAAACAAACCGTAACTAATCACCCCCAGCACTACCAAGATTCCCATCACTCGCCAAACCAACATCTGCCTTCGCGCAAACTCAGCGAAACCTCCACGATTCGATTCCGCCGCGAAATTTTGCGAGGCTTGCGATGCCCGAAGTAGCAGGTAGGCAGGGATCCCATAGAACACCAACCCAAAGACACCAAAGCAACCAACCCCGCTTAGAATTTCCACAAAGCTGCCGCCGCCGATTGCGAACACTTGGATCACCATAAACGCCAACATCAATACCAACCCGATTCCAAACAGGACAGCAATAAAAAATTGCCATCGTCCCATTTCACGAATCGCCGTCTTGCCGTCGATTTCGTTTTCGAACGGCGATTCTAACGATGCCTCGTTGGTCGCTTGGTACGGGTTGATGGGTGAAGAAAAGGGTTCACGCATGGGATTCTCGCCATGGTCAGAATCGCGATTGCTTTCCACTTCAATAATCCATTTCCGCCTGAGTAATCCTGGGGCTGGTTCGCCGTATTCTGCGATATCGAATCGCCGGGAATCGACGTCATGATAAAGTTTACCGGTTGTCAGGATCATAACAGCTTCGTGCGGCGAGAATTCCGATTGGGTTAGTTTGGCGAAGTGTGCCATGACAGTCGTAAGGAATTCGCATCGTGGCCCGATTGCGTCGATGTTGTTAGCGGTTGAGTGCCGTGACAAGTTTCGTTGCGACAATACAGATGCCGCCTGTGAATGATGAGGAAAATCGCTCGTGAAAGATGTTTCATCCCGGCAATCGACACCCCTGAGAGTTTCACCGTCGCTTCATCATCCAGCCGCTTCGCAAGAACTTCCGATCGTGGGCATTTGGCGAGTAGGCCAAGCGTTGCACTCTGGGTCGTGGTCGCAGCTATCGCTTGCACAACCTGCTGATGCGAGTGGCTCACCTCGTTTTGACTATGTGATTCGCCAAACGTCGGACGCATCGGTCGAAGCTAAACGCCAGATCACTAATTTCGTTGCTTCTGCGTCGGCTGTCATGCACCCCAACTTGATCGCCGTCTTGGATGCGTCAACGGAGTCCCAAACACCGTACCTCGTGATGCCTAAGATCGATGGTGTCACGATGCAATCGCATCTTGAGCAGTCGCCCGCCAAAAAACTACCTGTTGCGCTGTGGATGGTCCGCCAAGCTGCCCAGGGCTTGCAGGCTCTACACGGCGCGGGCTGGGTTCACGGTGATGTTAAGCCGAGTAATATTCTTGTCGGCCCCCGCGGTCACGTCACCGTTTTGGACCTTGGGTTCGCTGCCCGCGTGCACACGATTACGGGTGGTAGCTACCGAGGTACACCGGCGTATTCCGCTCCCGAATCTTTGTCCGGACAACACGCTGCCATCCCAGCCATGGACATGTATTCCCTCGGGAAAATATTGTGGCAGTGGCTAACGCAGATAGAACCGGTTAGCCAATCCGTTCTTGAACCAGTAGCTACCGTCGTTGAATCATTGGTCGATGACGACCCTGCCAAACGCCCCACCGCCAAAAAAATCGTCAAAGAGCTATTGAAGCTTGAAATCGAGACTCTCGGTCAACATATCGGGCCTACTACCGAACGCCGACAAGCCGCATAGTTAATTCAAGTACCGCTGAACTTATAAGAAATCGAGCGTAAAGCAGTCTTCGGCTTTGACGACCGAAGGACGCCCTGGCTCGAGTTCTTCCATTTGATCAACAAGTTCCTGCCAGCGTTTCAAGCTCATGGTTCCCACGTCGGCTTCATCCATACCGGCGGGTACTGCTAGCGGTCTAAGTTCAGCGCTACCGAATTCGAGGGCTGCCGGAGTCATTCCGTGCTTGTTCGCCTTTAGAATCGCGGCGTTGCCCGCTTTGGGATCTCGCAGGTAGTTCCGCCATCCGTCGCGTGTTGCTTCAACGAACGACGCGACGAGTTGCGGGTCTTCTCGAATCAGTTTTCCAGTTGTGATCAACACACTCGAATATGGATTCCAACCCAAGTCGCTAACCATCAGGGTTCGCACCTTCATTCCCTGCTCACGAGCGAGCAGCGGTTCCGCAAACGAATACGCTTGGATTGCGATTTTAGGATCCGCCACCATCGAGGCAACGCTGTTGTAGTAAGGCACTTCTTGGACCTGGTCCAGAATCCCTTTCGATCGCATGTACTCTAGAAACAGCCGGCCCGTTTGACGCTGCAAGGTCATGCCCGCTAAGTCGCCGAAATCTTTCACACCGCTGTCCTCACGCACCAAGATGCATCGTGGGCTATCTTGCATTACGGCCATGACAGCCACAATGTCCATGCCTTCGCGTCGGAATAGAACCACATCGTCTGCATTCGCCATGGCAAACTGAACTCGGCCAAGCTGCAGTTCGGGAGCCACCGGTGTTGCTCGTCCGCCCGATCGAACATCGACATCGAACCCGGCTTTTTCATAGGTTCCATCAGCGACAGCTTGGTAAATGCCACCATGTTCGGCTTCCGGGTACCAATTCAACTGCACGGCGACTTTGATATTCGCGGGAGTGTCCCCCACCGGTCTGCTAGCCGTTGAACCGACGGACTCTTGCGAGCTCGATGAACAACCTAGCAATGTTAGAACCGCGAGAATGCTAACCCAGCGGAAGTGATAGATTTGGGGGAACATGGGAACTTCACTCTTCTAAAGGATCGAACTTCAACGTAATCATGACCGATGAACGTCGAGCGATTCAACCTGCCTAGCCTGACAATCCCGCCAGGATGAACTGACGAGGCGCTCCCAAAGAAGTTCGCATCGGGGCGTTCGATAAACCAGTGAAGCGATCAACCAAGCTCGCTGACGTTCATTTGACGAGTTTCCGATGCTTGGTTGGCTTGCCATAGGGTCCCGGATTCAACGTCCAGGCAAGTCAACCATCCTCCTCTGCATGCAGCCGTGTCGATGCAAATGGCGTGGCCATTGGTGATGGGAATACCAGAGGATTGAGAAGTGTGGCCGCAGACAACGGTCTTGCCAGAAACATGACCGGGAAACGACTTCGAGTACTGGTGCCAAAACAGCATGTGGTCAGATTGCTCGGTCATCGGCTCGCTAGGATCAACACTCGCGTGGACAAAGATATGAGACTGCGTTTCATAGTACGGCAACAAACGATTGAGCAGAAAACGCCAATGACTATCGGGAATGTCACTCAAATCAGTGACATTTCCTTCCCGATCTTCATACGATTCAAGAGCCTGGATCCCGCCAAACTTTCCCCATCGCACCTTGCCGTAGTCGTCATTGCGAGCTTCCAACATCATGATCTCATGATTGCCACGCAGCGGCACAAGGCCGTGTGTCTGATCAAACTTGATCAACCAATCCAGCACCCCGCACGTATCGGGACCTCGGTCCACGTAATCGCCTAAAGTCACGACCACATCGTCATCGCGAATGCCGACGAAATCGACCAAAGCTAACAATGCGTCTAAACAACCGTGAACATCGCCGATGGCAAGGTGACGCGGCATCATGAGTTCTCCTAGGCAGTTGACTAGCTCTCGCTAAACGATAGTCCATCGTCGCAAAAACACTTTGCCAATGAAATGAGTGGCACCGAAAAGAGACAAGCCTAGCACCGCCGAAAAGAACAAGGCAGCAATCAATGCATCTGTCTTGACCATTGCCTGCCATCCGGTCATTAGTGTCCCCAATCCGTCATAGTCAGTCCCGTTGCCTACAAAGAACTCAGCAACGATTGCACCAATCACAGCAAGCCCACTACTCGTCTTGACCCCCACGATCAAATCCGAGATCGCCGAAGGGATCTGCAACTTCAACAATCGTCGAAGGCGTCCAACACGATATAGATCGAACAGTTCGCCAGCACTTCGTTCAATGCGAGTAAGACCCGCGGTGACACTATTGACAATGGGAAACAAACACACGATTACCGTGACGATCACCACCGTACGAAATGTGTACCCGCTCCAGATGATCAGAAGGGGAGCGATCGCAACAATCGGTACTGTTTGCAACAGGACAACGTAAGGAAAGAATGCGGCACGAAGCCTCTCGGATTGACTAAACACCAACGAAATCGCTGAACCTATGACGGTGGCCATCAGCAATCCCGCAACCGCAGCGATTCCCGTAGCGATGATCGCCCGAAACAAGGCTTCGCGATGTTCAATACCTGCCGCAACGCAAGCTCTCGGCGTTGGCAGTAGCGCACGCGGCAGTTCCCACCACCAAACCACAGCTTCCCAAACTAGCAACGCCACCGCGGCAACGCTAATCACGGCAATCACATTACCCAATCCGCGACGCAAACCGTTTCGGCGTTCTTTTGAGTTCATAGGCTGCGAACTCATGAACTGCTTCCTCGCAACGCGTCGCTCACACGTCCGTACATTGCACCGAATTCAAGCGACCGACGCGACTGATCCGTGCGAGGCCAAGGCAGATCGTTCTCAATGACAACTTCTAAACGCCCAGTCCGCATCACGGCAATCTCGTGCGACAACATCACGGCTTCCGCGATATTATGCGTGACCATTACCGCAGTAAAACGTTGTGAGTGCCAAAGCGACAAGAACAATTCGCCCAATTGATTTCGCAACATGTCGTCGAGCGACGCGAACGGTTCGTCGAGTAATAGCAGACAAGGGCGTGTCACTAAGGCTCGGGCAATTGACACTCTCATCTGCATTCCCCCGGAAAGCTGGTGGGGAAATCGGTGCGCTGCGTTGGAAAGTCCTACCTGTTCGAGTATCGCTTCAGCCCGTTCAACTCGATCTCTTTTCGAGATCGAATGCGGCATTAGCTCCAACGGCAGCAGGACATTCTCAATCGCCGTTCGCCACTTCAGCAAAGCGGGTTGCTGGAACACAAACCCCACCTCGCCATTTTGACTCGCTGCCGGTGGATCGATCACCACGCTTCCTTGAGTTGGCCTCTGCACCCCTGCTATCAGACGAAGGATGGTTGTCTTACCACATCCACTCGGACCAACGAGCGAAAGCACATTTCCTGCTTTCGCTGTTAGGTCGACCTGATCGACCGCTTTCATCCCCCCGTCGAAGATCACCGAGACCGAGTGGCACTTGATCTCGGAACTAGAGACGGGATCTTTGACCAAGGCTTGCCAATCGTTGGTGCGGGAACCGGGGGGCATGAAGAAATCGGTTTGGGACTACGGAGTGACTTCAGGTGATTCACCATTTCCAGACGGTGAAGCCTGAATGGCCGTCGAGGCATCGGAGTCGGATTCCTGTTCGGATGCAGACTCGCTTTCGGTCGCCGGCGTTTCCAAAGGTTCGGGCTTTGCCTTGGTGACTTCAAACAAGTTTCCATTGGACCGCAATTCGTATTGTTGTCCGTCGACTTCAATCTTGGCGAAACGAGCGTTTAGATCCACGACCGTTCCTTTAATGCTGCCGATCTCAAATGAATCGCCAACACGAAGCTTCAACGTTTTATCACGAGTTCTCACTCGCATCCATGCCCGCCATTCGTCGCCGCTTTGCACCAATCCCGTCAGAACCGTTTGCTTGGCGTCATCGAATTTCAATTTCGGTGGTTCAGGTTTCGGTGGCGGAGGAGGATCAACGACATTGACGATCAACTTTTGTTCGGTCGATCGAGCAGGCAAACCATCGTCCGAGACACTGACAAGCACTTCAAAGGAACCTTTTTCAGCGTTGTCTATTTCCAGAGTTCCATTTCGATCATTGATGGAAACCACGTCTTCAGGTGCAGAAATAATCTTGTACGTAAGATTTTGACCCTCGGGGTCTTTGAACACCAACGGCAATGTCGTCTTGCGGCCCACAACCGCTTCGACTCGTGGACTCCCCGCATAGGCGGGCGCTTGGTTAGGCGGTTGAAAAAAGTTACGGTTCAAAATTGAATCGCGATACTCCGCCAAGTCTTTGTCGACTTGCCAGGATTTTTCAGTAGGTTCGGGTAAATCAGCAGGTGCGGCATTCAGAGCGATGGCATCAATCGCCATCTCAACGACATAGTCACCTGTTCGACTCGGACGAATCGACAAGTCTCGAATGCGGTGCAAGTAGTCTTTGGAGTAAAAGTCGTAAAGCAAATCGACCAAATTGTCCGTGCGTGCTTTGCCTTGGACACGAAAGGCAAACTGGCGATAGAGCCCGCCCATGGAACGCGATGAAGTGGGATCAACACTACGTTCGCTTAGTTCGTTCTTCTCCATGATCGACAACAACCACTGCTGATACCGACTTCGAGCCGTTTCGGCATTCCCAGGCAAGGATCGCACCATGTATTCGCCCATTTGACGATTGGCTAGTTCGCCTTGTTTGCGTTGTTCGTTGATCTTGGTTTGTTGCTGCTCCAAACGTGTGATCTCATTGGTTCGCAGTTTCAGCGCCGAGCGATACTTGCCCATGCCCCACCAGACGACCGCGGCGATTAAGAGGCCGCCAACCAACATTGAAAGTAAGCGTTCACGCTGAGTCATGATTGCTGCTCCTGCGTTGGTGTGACTTCTGATTCACGATCTGCATCAGCCGTGGTTTCGGATTTCGAGTCTGCATTCGAGTCTGCATTCGAGTCTGAGTTTGAGCCTGAATCTGAATCGGAATCTGCCTTCGAGTCCGAGTCTGCCTCCGCGTCGGAATCGGATTGAGTTTCGGACTGCTTCGCCAATGCGGTCAAAATGCGTTCGTAACGTTGATTGCGAAGCGATTCGGGACCGACTTGGATCGACTCGCTAAAGCCCCAGCGGTACGTTGTATCTTTCTTTTCTTCGCTCGCACCGTCACCAATGACTTCATGGGCACCATCGCGAAGGGCCTGTTCAAAATCGTCAATCACACTTGGACTGACGACGGCTCCGGTGACTTGCAACTTGCCGCCTCCTTCACGTTGGTCAGCCGTGGCCGAGATTGAACGCACTATCATTTCGTTCGATGGCGGCATCTGATCGGCCAGTCGTTTCAACTCGTCTAGCCATTGCACGTTACCGTCTAGAAACTGATCTATTTGTTCTGTCTTGCCTACGCTCTCGACCGCTTGATCGACGCTCGACTTCATGGAGGCGTTGGTGGACTTCAGCTCAGCGATTTGCTGATCGAGCGAGCTGAATTTGCTGTAAACCAGATACGCCAATAATAGCGCGGCGGCAGCAGGAACGCCTATCAACAAAGCGTTCTTCCATTTCTGCGGCGGCTCCTCGGGTCGTTGCCGTGGATTAAGAAAGTCGATTAATCGTTCCGGGTGACCTCCATCGGCCGCCAACATTCCAACCAACGGAGCCAGACGCCCCACGTGGTCAGGCAACTCTTTTGCTGTCTTCTTATCGACATCAACAAGATCAAAGGGATCAACGATCTCAACGGTGGCGTTGCAGGCCTCGGCAAGAATTTGTTGATCGCCGACGTGAACGGATGGTTTGCCCCACAAGACAACTTTGTCAGGTCGCGCATCGGCACCGCATGCCACTAAGGAACGCTTGAGCTCTCCCGACAAGGCGCGGTTTCTGGCATCGGTACCCTTGGGCATTCGAACGGTTCGAACAAAGATAACCTTGCCGTTCTTTGCAATTACAATCTCGGCGTCATCTGCAAGCAGGTCCACCAATACAATATTCGCCTTGGGGTCGTTGCCCACGCGAGTTAAATACAGTGCGGCGGTGGAAAGGGGGCGAAGGGCAATTCGCTTGGGTAACAGTCCCGCCGACTCACAGCACTTGCGAATTTCATTCAGCTTGTTGGGGCCAATTGCAGCGGCGATCATTTCGATGCTGGTGTCGGTACGATCGGTAACCAGAAAATCCACGGTCGCGGAATCACCTGCGGAAGCGAAGCTACGAATCGCTTGGAACCGCACCATGTCGGGCAATTCCTCGTTGGGCACCGGTGGCAACTTCATTTCGCGAAGTTCGGCCTTGCCTCGACCGATCGCGACCAGCGCTTCGACATTTTGAAGGCCATTTTCCGAAACATGTTCACGCAACACCGTGGCAACATCCTTGGCCATTGCGCCGGTTTCCAGTGCGATGATGGCAACATCGGTAATGCGCACACTCGAACCACGGACATCGCCCACGACAAGTCGCAGTTCGGTTTCATCCCAATCGATTGCTATTTTTTTCATTGTCTGTTTCTTTTGACTTTGTCACGTCTTCGCTATTGCAAGGATGCCGCAGCACGACTGCCCAAGACTGATAGATCGAAACCTCGGCCCAAGTGGCTGAGATCTCGCCAGGATACGATTTTTGGATTCACGGTCGTTGCATCCACTATGGCTTCCACTCGATGGGATGCTCCGGTCTGATCAAAGTAACCAATGATCTGAGCTCGATAGACATCACCTCCACCGCACAACAGCGGCGTAAGAGAACGCATTTCATCAATAGTGATCAGTCCTTCGGCCAACGGCCATGTTTCGAATCGTCGCCCCGGATCATCCGAGAGAGGATCGCGCTGTTCAAGGATTGCCGCGACCGCTTCCTCACTCAGCAGCGGAATTCCGTAGAGCAATTCGGCCGGGCATTCATTCAGGTTAATTCGACCGGGCATCACCGCCGAGTCTTGAGTAGTCACTGAGTCCATCAAATCCGCCATATAAACAGACATGGACACCGGATCTCCGGCAAAGGGTGACTGATAAACGGTTGCACTGTCACCTTCGCCAATGACAACCTCGGCATCGATCAGGTCCAAAACCTGAGTTAAATCAGTGCCACCACCACCCGACAGATCCATTTGCTCAATCAAATCAGGTGTCCAGATTCCTCCGTCGCGTCCTTGAGCACCGCTCACCGCCGCAGAATCCTCTTCGGGCGCATCAGCGGCGGCGGACGCAATGGCAGACGCAGAAGTGGACACGCCAGCGATACGATAGGCGACGATAAACGTCGTGTAGATTTCGCCAAGGTTGGTGGCCTGCAAATTCTCGTACAACAATTCCAAGTCGCTTTCGTTGACGTTGACGCGAGGATTTCCGTCCACGGTCTTGCTGGCTTCGGCACCATGCACCGTCAGATACGAAGACCAGCCCAGCGCACCGGGGGTATCAATCGTGACGCCAAAACGCTGCTGTTCATCTGCATCGAGCACGCCGTTGCGGTTCATGTCAGCGCCGAAAAGCAGCGTAGGGGTGACGCCGCGAACCAGCAACAATTCATCCACGCTACGCAACGGACCATTGGCGGCTGAATAAGGCGTCGTCAAAGTTTCGTAGTAGTCAGACTCAGCACCCGAATCGCGAGTATCTTCGTCTTCGTCAACCCAATCCAAAATCGCCTCGGCAACCTCGGTTGTCATACTCGGCAAGGCCATCAGCAGCGAAACCGCAATGTTGTCGGTATCAACTTCATTGGCTTCTTCGCCCGCGAGCAACAACGCTGGCGTTAGTGCCTCGGAGTTCTTCTCTAGAATCGGAAGTGCATTGACGTTCAGCCGCGCGGATTCGTTTTGCAACCCGAAACGAATTCCGGCATAAGAGCCATTCGCATCTAAGGATGGTGCAATGATTGAAAAGTTGCACGAGTCGTCGGTTCCGGTCGCACCGTTTACCGACACCGCTTGAAACATCTGAGCGTTGTTGTAGGTTCCGCCAAAGTCCAAGCGGGACGAAGGTGGTTGAGCCAGCATGACACGGATTGCCTCGCCCGCCGATTCGGTTGCGACGCGAGCTTGAACGACGTCACCGGCCAGGTACGCTGCATCATCCTGGGCGATCATCAATTCGGTGAACGAATAGACGGCCATCGTCGCGACAGCGATCACGATCAAGACTATGACCAAGAAAAACCCATTTCGGCGCTTCATAGTCCCGCCTCACTAAGTTCTTCGTCTTCCTCTTCTTCGACTGGCCGAGCCATCGGCAGCCGAACCACATGCGAAAACACCCGAGTCGCGTTCTCGTCAGTGGACAGAACATCAGACATCGTTAATTGCACCTTCACGGCCATCGGTAATTCGCCGTATTCATCGCTACTCCACGATTGCAACCACGTGATGCCATCCCAATATTGAAACTCAATAGAGGTCACCTCTGGTGCGAGCAGATCCCCCGAGGCACTAAGCAACGACAGCGAGCCATTGTTCGCGGCATACACGGTCGCGGCTCGGTCAAGTGAGCGGCGCACGAGTCCGCCTGAACCGTCCGTTTTGATCGCTTCGCCTTCGACCGACAAATCGTTTAACGGATCTTGGACGCCAGCAATGGCACCGGCAGATTGAACGAAGTAGGCGACCGTTTTTAAGTCACTGGGCACATCGTCTAGGTTTCCCGCATTCGGATCGAGCATCTGCGTGTACTCTTCCAATCGAGGCAAGCGACTTAAATCCACCTGAATTTGAAATTGACTGCCTATCAATCCAGGTGTCTCAAGCACTGACGTGCTCGTTTCTAAACCGCTACTCGAAACTTCGGTGGTGATCATCGCGTCGTCTTCGCTCTCAATGCCCGCGGCCGAAAGATCCTCTTCACCACCCTGGCTCGATTGACCGGCGGTGGCCGCAAGCAGTGTCTCAAGTGGTTCCATGTCGGCTGGCTCGCTGTGCATGGTCGCCCGCAGGTCGTCTTCGATCATCTGGATCAGCGAGGCGGCTAATTGAGTTTGCCGCACGTCCATATCTCGGATCACCATATCGCGGCCATAGAACTGGATGGCACCGCCCACCAAGACCATCAACACCACCGACATCGCGAGCGTGAGCACGACTTCGAGCAGGGTGAACGCCAAGGGCGAAAAATTAAAACGCCTTCTCATAATGGGGCACCACCTTCACCGGGCATCGCTTCAGCACTAGCTTCCAACGCCGCAGCTTCGTCCGCCTCGGCTTGTTCGAGCCCAAGTGACGAATCGACGATCCATCGAGACAGCGAGTAGTTTGCTAAGGTGCCGATACCATCGGCTGTTTGAACCGCAACGCTGACGCGAACGATCAGAATGCCGTCCATCGGGCCCTGAGCCACTTCCACGGAATAGTTCATTGGCGTCGTCGAAGTCGAATCGAACGACGCGATAGGTACACTGATTTCTGTTTGAGGATCCAAACCGCTGGCCGCATCAAGCAGCACTTCGGAAAGCTTCGATTGGCAAACCAAGCGAGCCTGAGCCAAACAGCGAGATTCGATCGCGGCGCTGGTGCCGGTTTCGACAATGCGACTCAAGATCGCGAGCGAGCCACCCAGGATTGCAAGCGCCAGCAGAATTTCAAGCAGCGAAAAACCAGACCTTCGAGCTTTCGGTGTCATGATCATGGCACCACCTCGCTGACCGTGACATCGCCGGTGATGCCTCGTAACTTCACCACGACACGACCGAGGGTAGAGTGCGCGATCACAATAGCAGCGGTGCTCGTTGTTCCATCGGGGTAAAACAAAATGGGTGATGACCAACCGTCCCCACGATCCCCCTGCGTGGCCTGTTCAATTTCAAAACCGCGAGCCGCCGACACGACCGAAACGGACTGGACTAACGTGTCGCCGTCGAGCTCGATTTCTTTGGTAGCTGTTTCGTCAACCACCATAGCGACCGCAGTTGCCTGGTCGGCACCGGTCAACAGACTCGTTTGTGTGCCCCCCGAAGTGATACCTTCGGTCGCATCTGATTGGGAAAAGTAGGGGCGTGTGCGGAGTTTGTTTCCATCGATCATCCCCTCGATCATCATCACACGACCTTGCCGCATCGCGTCGACTCGCATGCGAGTCATCTCGATTTGCAGTTGGTTGCCAGCTCGCACAAGTTGTCGATCGCCCAGCAGCATCGATGCGCCGGGAATCGCTATCGAAGCAATTGCCGCCAACACCGCGAGCGTCAGCAGCAATTCGAGTAACGTAAATCCGCGCCGCGGCATCTCGGAGAAGTGCGGGGAACGATCAGCAGCAAGCGAGGACATAGTGGCTCAGGAGCCTTCAACCACAATGTCATCATCCGTGTTGGCTTGACCATCGATTCCGCCACTGCGGATCTCATACGAGTTTCCATTGACGCTGTACTCAAGGGCGTTTTCCCAAGCGTCCGTCGGAATCGTATCGATGATGGGCGCGACCCACTTCGCTTTCTTAGCGGCGTCGCTTGGCCCGTCGCGGAGGGCTTCAAGCGATTCGGGAAGACCGCTCATTCGAATCTGGTACATCTCAATATTGCTTTTAAGACTATTGAGTTGAGCTTTGGTGGCGTTGACCTTCGCCTCGGTATTGGCCCCACCAATGTTGACGGTGACAATACCGCCGATGACGACCAAAATCGCCAAGACGAGCAGTAGTTCAAGCAGCGTGAAAGCGTGGCGGGACAATCGGATGGACTTAGCAGGCGAGAGATTTCGCGGGTGACGGCGGCGAATCATGGCTTTGGATTGAATTCCGAGCGAAAACGGGGTGATGGAGGTAGGATAGGGCTGAGGTAAATTCCCCGACCCTAGATTGTTGATCCTCTTAGTTTAACCAACGATTAGTTTAACCAACGATCCGGGGGAAGGTTTCGTCAGCCCGAGAACTGTTGCCAACGACACGTCGATTGCCCCACATTCACCGAATGATGCCGATAACCGGCAAATGCTGTGGAATCCCGGCATCGAGTCGCAGATTTTCCTGGCTTAGGCGGTAGAATGAACCTAAACAGTAAATAAGGTGTATTGACGACCGGTTTGCGGTCTCTATGCCCAAATTTGCGTATTTCGGCCTTCTCGCTCTTCTAACCCGCGAAAATAACGACCATGGTGGCTCGCGACGACTCCGTCATTCGAGGCAGTTTAATTGCCTGCATGATTTTCCTTGTGCTCTCGTTGGCGCTTAATTTCTTCCTCTGGCGATGGGGCAGCACGCTCTCGACCGAGGCTGAAACAGCCAGCAGCCGCATGCAGACGACCAGTAGCCAAGTTCGTGCGATGGAAAGCAAGCTAACTCGGCTCAAAGCCATGCTTGGCGTGGGTTCATTTACCCAGGCCCAGATCGACGAAATGAAGTCCAACTCGTCGGATGACCCGGACATGCAATTGCTCGAAAGTCAGTTCGCTACCGACATGAGCGTACTGGGAGCCGAAGTGCCGCCGGAAGATCGCAACTACCACCGATTGCCAGAGTTCCTGTTGACGGCCATCCGTGACCGCAACGCGCAGTATGCAATGGCTCGCACAGAGGCGACTCAAATTCGCGTCGACGCCGAGGCTGAAATTGACAACGCCAAGAAGTCGAAAGATCTGGCGGAACAGAAGGCGGACCAAGCCAACAAAAAAGTTGCCACGCTTAGTGATGCGTTTGCCGAAGACCGCGCTCGGATGAACCAAGAAAAAGAAGAAACGAAAGATAAACTCAGCAAGGTTGTTCAAGAGTTCAACGGCTTCCGAAAGAAAGCGACGGACGAAAAGTCGGTTCTTGAAGCGAAAACAGAACTCCTCTCAGGAACGATCGACACGCAAAAGAAGAAGATCAACGTCCTGCAGAACGATCGCTTTGAAACCGCTCAAGGCTTGATTCGGTTCGTCAACTCGGGCGGCAAGCTTGTCACCATTAATCTCGGCTCGGCCGACGCTCTTCGTCCCAACGTGACCTTTGGTGTGATTGACGGCGATGAAACCCGACTGCAAGACGCCGACCTTAAGGCAAGTATTCAAGTGATCAAGGTCCAGGGCCCGCACTTGGCATTGGCTCGTGTGGTCGCGTTGCCCGAAATCAGAAACCCAATCATTCCGGGTGATAAGATTTACTCACCATTCTGGGCTCCTGGTCGCCGGGTCAAGATCGCCCTCGCTGGTGAAATCGACATCAACAACGACGGACGTCCGGATAATGAAGACATCAAGGGCCAAATCAAGGCTGCTGGTGGAGTCGTAGCCGCAGAAGTGTCACCGACTGGCGAAGTCACCGGGACACTCGACGCGACCATCCGCTTCCTCGTCGTTGGTGAAGCTCCCGAAGTATCGTCATCAGCAACACTCGAAGGCGATGATGCTGAGGCGGCGGCTGCGTTCGGTCGTGCCAAAGAACTTGCAGGCGAATACGGCATCACGATCATTCCAGCATGGAAACTCGAAGCCTACCTCAAGACGATTGATGACACGCTGACCACGCCACTTGGATCAGCCGTTCGTGCCGATGACTTTGAACCAGAATCCATTATCAATCGGCGACGCATTCCAACTGATATCTCGGACATGTACAAGATTCAGCGAGATAACGTGCAAGAAGGCAACCGCGTCCTAGCACCTTAGTTGGTCGCGCCGAACGAACTTCGCACTTCCTCACTTTGCATAGCCTTGTCAAAAAGCAGGGCTTGGCGAAGTGAAAGACGTGAGCTGCTCAACTGCTAAGTGCTCGATGATGAACCATGTCATCACTTGGCTGTTTTCACACCGGCTTTTCTTACGCTGCTACCAGAGCAGGTGAGTTTGCTAGGCCATTGAGTTTGCTAGGCCAACGCGAGTCAAACAAGGCTGGCGATGGTCGTCGATTGACGTTGCAATCACTCTACTGCATGCCGTGTCGAACATTTCGGGCTTGCTCTTGCAAGCGACTCGATTGCAGTCGCATTTGACTTGCCAAACGCTGAACTTCAACATCCAAGCGGTCAGTAGCGACTTGCGAGTGAGCAATCGGTGCCGTGCCGAGTCGCACTTCGTTTCGATCGACCACTCGTTTTGATCTCGAAGCAGCAAGCTCTTCTCTTACAAGCAAATCGCTGATTCGAGCTACCGCACGGCGTCGGTCCAACCGGATTGCTTGCGGACGTGACCACGTCGTCCGAACACCGCCTGTTTTTTGGTTGATAGCGTCACCGATCGCTACGATCTTGGCCTCGGCGGCCGTAGGGTCGGCGTCAAGCAACACGACCCAGCGTCGTTGGTCAATCTTGTAAGCCAATTCAAACATCTGCAATTGGCTCTGCAGACTCGATTGAAATTCCCGCGTCGCGTCGATCGATACGGCGGCTCCAAGGCTAACCACCACCGCGCTGACTTGGTCAGGATAGCGAGGTTTCGATGCGTTGTGATTCAGTTCCACGTGGCCTGATGATGCAACCGATGATCGCGGAACTGGCATCACAGGCGCAGGATGATCAGCAACCACCTCGCTTGTCGAGACGCGGCGTGGTTTCGTTCGCGAGAGCTGCAATCCCAGACGCCAACGTACCCACGCCGACGCAACGGAACGTGGCCCCGATGCGGGAAGCTGGAAACTAACTTCCGTGCCATCGCCGGGACGAGATCGTAAATGAAGCGACGAAAAATGCACCGCCGCCAATTGACGAGAGATAGTCAGCCCCAGTCCTTCACCCGACGGCGACGCAAGTCCATTGTCCGAAGCCAATGACTTCAATTCCGCAGCACTCATGCCTCGGCCTTGATCGATGACGCCACATTCGATCATTTCACCATCACGCGATCGAACGAAACGCACCAAGACACATTGCCCTTGATGCGAAACACGGATTGCGTTGACAACCAAGTTGACGATCAATCGGCGGATCATCGATGCATCGGCGTAAACACGTACCGCAGGATCGGCGATCACATCCCAGAGCAATTCAATGTTGCGAGGCACCGTCCAGGGACGAAGTGTTTCATCCACGGCGCTACGAATCTTGTCGAGCGGAATCCAAACGCGATTCGCACGCGGAGCACCCGTACGCAAGCGTTCAAGTTGGACCATCTCGTCAATCATTTGCGACATGCAATCGCATTGATCAATCGCCGCTTCTAACATGCTCTCTTGATCCGGATGCAGTCCGCCCATTTCACCCATCTGCACCAAACGCACTGATTCGCGAATGGTGGTAAGCGGGGACCGCAGGTCATGCGCCGTTTCGCTCATCAACCTCGCCACCGAATTGGCCATCTGTCTTATCGACGCGTCGGCGGTAACGGCATTTGCGGCGGTGGCTTCATCGGTCGATGACGTCGCGTAGGGACTACGTCCCACTAAGCGACCTTGCTGACCCGATCGCGGTCGCATCGCAGATCGCCCTGACGGGACGGACTGGGCCGTCTGGACAAATCGACCAGGCGACTGGGATTGGCGCCGTTCGGCACTTCCTTGGTTTGAAACGCTCATAGGTCTTTTCCAGGCATCAACACGAGTGACGGGTTCGCACTTCAACAGAACGAACCCGCCTCCTGGATCGGCGCACGTGACATCAATTCGATAGTCAATTCGCGCAGAAGGACCTTCCGGTACTCTCCCCCACATCAATCAAACCGCTGATGCGGGTTATAACGGCAAACGGTAGCCGACGACCAACATGACGACTTAGCAAACTAGGGGCAAAGAGAGTCCGATGACTTCGAGGCCCAGGTTGCAAATCGACTGGTGCTTGATGGCATGATCCGAGATCAAACCTTGGATCGAGAGTAGATTTCAAAAACTCGAGATCGACACCAGGGACCACTACGGCTCGCTCGCTTAGGCTCGCGAAAGGAATTCACCCGTGCGAGTGTCGATCTTCAGCCGTTCACCTTCTTTAATGTACTCAGGAACATGCACGACCAGTCCGGTTTCCAAGGTGGCAGGCTTCGTTCGAGAGGTTGCCGAGTTGCCTTTGACACCAGGATCGCATTGAGTGATCGTCAATTCCACGGACGCCGGCAAGTCGAGCCCCACACAACCATCGTTGTAAATCATCGCTCGCATGCCTTCCAAGCCTTCGGTGACATAGGGCAGTTCCTCTTCCACGTCTTCGATCGCGATTTCGAATTGTTGAAAATCCTCTTTGTCCATCAGGAACACATGAGTCGCGTCGGTGTAAAGCATCTGCACCTCGCGAAGGTAAAAATCAGCTTCGTCGAGGTTATCGGTACCTTTGAGCGTGATGTCGACTTTGTTTTTGGTCAACAGATTGCGGGCGCGAAACTTGTACAACGTAGCGGCTCCGCGGGCCGAGGGAGATTGGACCGAGATTCCCTTGATCACCACGGGGTTGCCCTCGTGCACGACGACGGTGCCGGTTTTGATGTCTTTCGCGAGCATGATTGTCTTCTGTGATAGATTGTGGTGCGATGAACCGCCAGGATTTCTGCCCTATGCAGACGATCCGCTTGGCCGTTGCGTGGGAAAATAGCTGACGGCTCAGATTTCCACCAGTCCCGCTCCTTCTAGCTTTTAGTCCGCCGTTTATGAAGTGCCAAATCGCCTTTGCATTGCTTTGGTCTCTGGCCGCCCAGTGCCTCGCGGCTACCCCTTTTGCCTTGCCAGTGACCCAAGACAACTCGGTCGTTTTGGTTGACGGGGAATGGAAATTAAATGCTGGTTCGCAGGGTCGAATGCGAATCAAGGGCAACCAACACATTGTTGTCATGAGCTTTGACACATCAGCCATTCGCGGACGACGAGTGACGAAAGCGACATTGGTTTGCAGCCAAGGAGCCAAGGAAATCTCAGGCGTGTCTATATCCACGATCGCTTCACCCTGGAATGAAAGACGTTCCTGTGGTGTAACCTCGGGAGCCGCCCCTTTCACGGGTTGGGGTTACCCGGGCGGAAAACTGCCAGCGGTCATCGGCGGGAATGCCTTCACGATGGTGCATGCCTGCGATACGAGATTGATTGACGGGTCGTACCACTGGGATGTACCCGTTGATATGGTTCATGCGATGGCGATCGACGCTGCTTATGGCCTAGCCATTCACGAACACGAAGCCGACTACACCCGCAATCCCACCATTTTCTCGCGCGAGCAATCGGCCAAGCGTCCCTACCTAATGGTCGAAGTGGAAGACGACGATGGAACTGTTCCCTTGCCCCCTTCCCAGTTGCAAGTCACGCAGATGGATCGCGAATCAGCACTGTTTTCACTGGTCGCACCGCAACATGGTTTTGCCTACGAGGTGACGATCGATCAAACACCCCTTGCCCGTCACAACATTCCTTGGATTGAACACGGCAGTCAACAGTTCATTCATCTGCGAGATTTGCCTTTACCAATTACCGACGACTCGACGCACGAAATCAGTGTCGTTGCCGTGAGTCGGACGGGACATCGATCACAGCCGGCCAAAGTGCAAAGCCAAATTTTCCAAACGCTGCCGATTGATACGCCTCGGGTTATGACGCGACCAAGGCAGACACCAGTCGTTCAAGGTGTTGGTGTGATTCCGATCACAGACAAGTTTGATGCTGAGGGTAAGCCGATCGGTGAACTACCTGACGACTACCGAATTAACAATTCACTCTTCGATGGTCAACAAGTCCACCTGATCGCGGCTGCGGGCGAAGTGATTGGGTTCCAAGTTTTATTGCGTGGACAAGGGCACGTTGGTGTCGACGTTTCGATGGCCGGACCGTTGGCGAGGGCTCGAATCGATCTATCGCAAAGCGTTTACGTGCCAACGGATGGACGTATGATCCCCGATCCGCTTTTGCCCCTTGATGACACGATCGAACTACATCCCCAACAAGACCAAGTCGTTGTAGCGGATCTCTTCATCCCGTTCGACTGCGTCGCCGGATTACATCTGGGTGAAATTACGATCTCCGACGGACGAAAAATTCCTATTGAAATCGAAGTGATGCCCTTTGCGCTACCCAAGACCGCCTCGTTCGCTTGCGAAATGAATGGGTACGGGTTGCCCGACTCGGTCGACCAGTACAACGAACTGCAATACATCGCCTACGATCACCGCGTCCACGCCAACATCCTTCATTACTCGCATCACACCGCTGCACCGGGTGCAAGAAAAAGCAATCTCGACATGCGATTGAAGTCGGGGAAGCGAATGGACAATCGGCGTTACGACAATATTCCACCGGGTTCAACGCATGGCTATTGGGACGACTTTGCTGAAGCGTTCGGACCGTACTTGGACGGAACACTATTCCAAGACGGGCACCGCGGCCCAATTCCGGCTCCTGGGTTCTACTTAACGTTTCACGAAAGCTGGCCTCTGAATTGTCGCGCCTATTTCAATGGCAACCCTGACGCATTTGAAGCATTCAGTGAACACCCCGAATACTCGCAAACCTTTGTCAACATGCTTCGTGATTTCGAAACGTTGGCAACGAAACAAGACTGGACCAAAACCGGGTTCCAAATTTATTTCAACAACAAGGGCTCACTCAACGAAGCGACCAAAGCACCATGGATATTCGATGAGCCGAGCAGTTTCTGGGACTACCGAGCGCTCGGTTACTTTGGCCAACTATCCGACCAAGGTCGGCTGAACAATGACACGGTCAAGATTGATTTTCGCATTGATCTATCTCGCCCAGAGTTTTGTCGTGGCCAGTTGGACGGTCGTTCCGACTTATGGATCGTTTCATCATGGGCCTTTCAAAACTATCGACGTCTCGTGACGGATCGAATGAAAAGCGATTCGGTTGAAACTTGGATTTATGGAACGACCAATCATGTACACCAATCCAACCGCAACACCGTTGCGTGGGCACTTGATGCTTGGCAACACGGTGCTACCGGTGTCGTTCCTTGGCAAACAATCAACAAATCAGGAGACGCGATGGCAAGAGCCGACCAGTTGGGACTGTTCATTTTTGACCAGGACGAGTCTGGCAATACGACGATCCGACACTCAATTCGCTTAAAAGCCTATCGCGAAGCGCAACAACTGATCGAATACTTAAACTTGTTGAAAGTGAAACGCGGATGGTCGCGAGATCAGATGCAACGTTTCGTACGCACTTACGTAAAGTTCGATGCCGACGTCGCTAAGACGAACGTGGCGGACGCGGGCACATCGACCTACCGGGAAGTATCGCCAACCAGTTTAGAAACGCTGAGACTTGCGACCGCAAAGCTGTTGGCACCGTAGCGGTCAGACTAGAATGACGCCAGTCGTTAGGAGGCCGGTGGAACTGTCAGTTCGGTTTCCTTAGGCTCATTCACTCACTTTGCTCGTTCAATCACTCGATGTTTGGTTTGCTATGAAGTCACTGGTCGCACTGTTGCTCGCGTTCACCACCACGCTGGTCGTGGCGCAAGATTCCAATCCCGCTCGCACGCCTGCGGACGGCCCCTTCGTGCCGGATGCGGTTCTGCCAGGCGGACAAGTACTTTCGCTCTATTCACCGGATTCACCGCTATTGAATCAAGAGCGAATCCACGAAGCTGAAAAATACAACACCACTGGCAAGTATGACCGCCTTCTTAACACACTCAACATCCACAACCCGACCATCGAAGTCCACCTCGCAGAGAATCGCCAAAACAATGGCGCGGCCGTGATCGTCGCTCCGGGCGGCGGACACAAGATACTGTGGGTCGGTCCAGAAGGTTACGATCTGGTGCCATTCTTCGCCGAGCATGGCGTGTCGACCATTGTGCTGCGAAATCGATTGCGGGTAGATGGTTACGAACCGACGACCGATGCGGTGAACGATACGTTTCAAGCAATCCGCATCGTGCGGGCTCACGCGGAAGAATGGCAACTGGATCCCGCAAAGATTGGCGTGGTCGGCTTTTCAGCAGGTGCCGAACTATCCGCACCCACAGCATTGTTCTTTGACGAGTTTCAAGAGGCACACGCAGACAACAGCGATCCGCTTGCGAATGTTTCTCCGCGACCTGATTTCGTCGGATTGGTGTACCCAGGTCCGACACCGTTCACGCGAAATCCTGAAACGAGCATTCCGAAGAATTGCCCTCCAAGCTTCATTGTTTGCGCTGGTTCAGATGACAAAGTTCACGCGATCTGGGCCGACGAGTACTTTTCACCCATGCTAAAAGCCGGCGTTCCCAACTTGGAAATGCACATCTACGCTCATGGTGGCCACGGCGGATCCATTCGTCCTCGAACCGGCGGCCCCTTCGCAACATGGCCCGACCGTTTTCTCGATTGGTTTACCGACCTTGGTTTCCTGGCGAAACCCGGCGAACCTACCAAAGCCGCCAAAGATGTCGCTGCCTACTCAGGCAAACGCTAAGTTCACTTCACCAACTGCTTCATTCATGACGATCAAAACCTCTGCCTCTTACCGCTACGCGCTCGGCCTTCTGGCCGCAGTCGGGTTCTCACTGCTGCTCTGCAAGGTTGGCAACGTTGCCGCGGCCGATTTCTACGTATCCAACGCAGGAAGCGACGAAAACAACGGGAGCATAGACCAACCGTTTGCGTCGCTAATTCATGCGCGTGACATGGCCAGAAAATCGTCCGCAACGGACACCATTTGGTTACGATCGGGAAGGTACTTTTTGCCGCAAGGGATGGATCTTGGCGTTGAAGATTCGAATACAACGTGGCAAGCGTTCGAAAATGAAACCCCCGTTATTACAGGTGGCGTCAAGGTCGACGGTTGGAAACCATGGCGTGATGGAATTTACCAAGCGGACGTGTCGTCATTGGGTAACCTCGCGATCAAACAACTACTTTACGACGGACAACGTCAATGGTTGGCTCGCTACCCCAACTTCGATTCCGAAAATCCTTATGGTGCAGGCTGGGCGTATGTCGATGGGGAACTCATCAACAAGTACAGCGACAGAGACGAAGACAGTAAAAGGTCGTTCGTTACCAAATCGGAAGACTGGCGATCGTGGGCGCATCCTGAAGATGTAAGTGTCTTCATTTTTGCCCGATACAATTGGTGGAACGACATCATGCCAGTTGCCACCGCCGAGCAGGAAACCAATCGAATCACAACAACGCAGGATGCGAGTTACGCGATTCGACCAGGCGATCGCTATTACTTTCAAGGCGCTTTGGAAGACCTAGACACCGAAGGAGAATGGCATTTTGACTCACGCGAAAAACGATTGTTCTTCAAACCGCCGCGCAATACTAAATCTTCGGTCTTGGTGCCAACGACCCGCGTTATCGTTCGGATCAACAAAGACGCTCACGACATTGAACTTCGCGGTTTAACGCTCGAGTGTGCCGAAGGAAACGCAGTCGCAATGACGGAGGCTAAGCGCTGCCGAGTCGTCGCCAGCGTCGTTCGCTCCGTGGGTGATTACCACGGCAGCGGAATTTCGATCAAGAACGGAACCCAGTGCGAGGTCGTGGGCTGCGACATCTCGTTTACTGGCTCCCATGGTGTGCAAGTTTCCGGCGGCGACATCAAGACACTCACATCCCCCGGACATCGCGTTGACAATTGCTACATCCATCACGCCGGAGTCTTTCACAAGCAAGGTGTGGGAGTGATGCTAAGCGGCGTGGGCCATCAGGTGTCCCATTGTTTGATTCACGACATGCCACGGTTCGCCGTGATGTTCTGGGGAAACAAACACCAAATTGAAAAAAACCACATGCGTCACTTGGCATTGGAAACCGAAGATGTTGGTGCGACATACACCGGCGGCCGTAACTGGATCTCATCGCGAGGAACGACCTTAAAGCACAACCTCATACACGATGTTTTAGGCTACGGTTGGGATGGCAGCAAATGGAGTTCGCCGTACTTCGCCTTCGGTATCTACTTGGACGACAACACCGGCGGTGTCGACGTGATCGGGAACATCGTTGCTCGATGCGGTCGATCGGGTCTTCACGGGCACAGTGCCAGAGATAACCGAATCGAAGGAAACATCTTTGCGGACAATGCAGACCAGCAGTGGGAGTTCAACGGGTGGAAAGCCGGTGAAGGGCGGTGGGCAGAACACTACGACGAGATGGTCGCGGGCTATGAATCGGTTGTTGGACTTCCCGCATGGAAGAACATGAGAGGAATGGACGTTCATCCCAAGGACATCGCCGACGAACAGAAGTGGGTCGTCAGCGGAAATGTCTTTCGCTCCAATATCATCGCCTGGAAGAACGAGGACGCCAAGGCAATGAAGATCACTGCGTTTTCACCGACGCGGAATGAAGTCGACAAAAACCTTTACTGGCATGATGGCCGAGAGGTCACCACTGGGCATCACGCATTAGGCCGCCAGAAATCGAAGAACCTTATCGCCAACCCGACATTGAAGGGCAATCTTGGTGCATTACCCGATCAATGGAATTGGCAGATTCAGACGTCAACATCATCAGCCGAGTTAGTGGACGACAACGGCGATCAAGTATTGCGTATCGGAGCAGGCTACGATTCGAGTAAAGCTCGAGACAACTACCCCATCATTGCAAGCGATTCTTTGCCTCTTCGCTCGGGTGCGTCTTATCGCTTGCGAGCAACCATGCGGTCAGACACCGAAGCTTCCAAAGCCAACCTCTTGGTCCAGAGCTACGTTCCGGCCAAAGACGGAATGCCGGCTCACTTCTGGGGGCAATTTCCTTCGGAAGTCAATGTTTCTCGTCAGTGGGAAACGAAAGAGACGATCATTCGCATTCCCGCTGAAGGCGAGAAAGGATGGAACGAACGGATGGGAGAAGCCTACCGCGTCCGCATCGACTGGGGACAATCCCAAGGTAACCTCTTTGTTCGCGACATCGAACTGGTTGAGATGGAACCCATGAGCGAGTGGGCTAGCTGGCAATCGCTGGGGTTTGATCAAAACAGCATCATTGCCGATCCCAAATTCGCGGATCGGACGAATGACGACTATCGCTTACCGAGCGATAGCCCCGCATTTCAACTTGGCTTTCAAGCAATCCCGGTGGACGAGATCGGACCATACGAAAGTCCTGACCGTGTCACTTGGCCAATTGAGGAAGCCGAAGGCGCTCGCGAGCACCCGCTGACGCCGTAGCCGCAAATCAATGGTTGGGTACGGGTGGGTTTGCCCAGTGCCCGCCAACGTTCTCGCCACGAACGACGAAGCCTTTTTTGTGCCAGTCATACCAAGTCGTCACATCCGCAGCCGCGTAACGAATCGTCAAACCGCAACGTCGTCGGTCCGATTCGTTGGCTTCCGAGCCGTGCAGCAGCAAGTCGGAGTGCATCGAAAACTGCCCCGCTTTCAAAGCGTCGTCGACTTCGCCATCGCCGTATGACTCTGGATTCTTAACCGCTAAATTCAGGACCGTATCGGCATCTTGAGTTTCATCGTAGTCAATCAGCCCGTGCAGATGCGAACGCGGAATGAACTTCATGTTTGCATTGTCTGAGTCCGCGTCGTCAATCGCCAACCATACCGTCACCGTCTTGGTGGGACTCAGCGGCCAATAAGTGCTGTCCTGATGCCATGGCACTCGCTTGCCGTCATGAGGCATCTTGCAAAAGAAGTGCGATCCCCAACAAACCACGTTGGGTCCCAGCAGGTCGGCAACTGCATCGACAATTCGCGGATGCTGAACAAGCTCGTAAATTCTCGCGAATCGTAGGTGGGCAGTGTTGATTGAATAGCTCGTGCGTCCGAGCTCAATGAAAGCGGCAAGCACCCCATCGAAAAACGCGCGCGTCTCGCGTGCTTCCGTCTGATCAAGTCCTTCAAGCGGCATCAGGTAGCCCAACTCGTTGTACTGATCGATCTGCGTCGGGGTGAGCGTTTGGGGGGAAGACGCCACCGAAGGTACAAATCCCATTTGGCGAGGCAACTCGGCCAATTGGCTCGGCGATGGGTTAGGAATGTCGTCTACGTTCGTTGTATTCATGATTACTTTCCGCCTAGGAATGATCAAAGCAAACTTTTCCGCCCACGATCGTCATGACAACGCGTGCGGTCAATTCGTGACCGTCCAGGGGCGTGCTCGGGCAGCGGGAACGGAAGTCGGTCCCTCGCACTGTCCACTTTACATCAGGATCAATAATCGTCACGTCGGCGATGGTCCCGACAGACAGACATCCGCCTTGAACGCCCGCAATTCTTGCCGGCGCAGTCGAGAGTCGGGAAATGACCTTCGACCAATTCATATCGCTTACCGACAACATGAACGTTGCGACAGTCGAAAGAGTGGTTTCGAGGGAAGCCGAACCAAAGGGTGATACGTCCAAGTCGTTCATCTTTTTCTCGCGTGCACGCGGCATGTGCCCGCTTTGGATTGCGTCGATGGTACCATCGGCAACGGCAGCTTGAAGGGTTTCGATGTGACGACGTGATCGCAGCGGTGGATGCACCTTGAACCGCGCGTCAAAGGATCGAAGTTCGCTGTCGTCCAGGCATAAACTGTGCGGACAAACGGACGCGGTGATCGGGATACCACGATCCTTCACGCGACGAATCAAGTCGACCGCGCCCATCGTACTGACAGGGCCGATGTGCAGCCTTCCGCCGGTCGCTTCCGCAATGCGGACGTCTCGAGCGACGGCTAAGTCTTCCGCTTCGGTAGGCAACCCCGTCAAACCTAGCACCAAAGCAACTTGACCATCGTGCATCACGCCGCCTTTGGACAACGACATCACGTTGGGACGATTGATGATCGGCAAGTTGAACATCCGCGCGTATTCTAGGGCGCGTTTGAGCAGTGCATCGTTGGTAATCGGTCGCGGAGCATCGGAGTAAGCAACGGCTCCGGCTTCATACAGAAGTCCCAACTCGGCCAATTGATCGCCATCGCGGTTCTTACTAAGACAGCCGATGACGTGCACTCGAACGCCACCGGCTTGCACTGCTTTTTGCCGAACGAATTCAACCGCTCCAGGCGAATCAATGCACGGCTGAGTGCTACTGCAACACAAAACCGAGGTGAACCCACCGGCCAAAGCTGCGGCAGACCCCGAGGCGATCGTTTCATCCTCTTCAAAACCCGGCTCGCGAAACTCAACACCCAAGTCGATAAAGCCAGGCGAAACGATCTTGCCCGTCGCGTCGATCGTTCGCACATCCGCGGAAACGTCCTTCGGGTCGATCGAGGCAACCATCCCGTCGACCAGCAAAATGCTTGCGACGCGATCAATCTGGTTGGCAGGGTCTATCAAGCGACCGCCGGTAATCAAAAGAGATTCACTCATGAGATTGGCGCGTTGGCGGTAAGGTAAAGTGCAGCCATTCGAACGGCGATTCCGTTAGTGACTTGTTCCAAGATGACGCTATGCGGACCATCGGCAACTTCCGGCGTGATCTCCACCCCGCGATTGATCGGCCCCGGAGCCATGATCAGGATGTCGCTTTTGGCTTTCGCCATCCGTTCAACATTCATCGCATACAAATTCGCGTACTCGTGAACACTCGGAAAGGGGCGTGCCGACTGACGCTCGAATTGGATCCGCAACAGGTTCAGTACATCACATCGCGGCAAAATTTCGTCCAAGTTGTGTGCCACTTCGAAACCGAGTTCTCCCCAGCGTTCCGACACCAAAGTTGGCGGACCACAAACAATCACGTGAGCGCCGAGCTTACTCAGCCCCCAGATGTTGGCACGTGCGGTTCGGCTGTGCGCGATGTCGCCCACCAATGCCACCGTTAGCCCCTCGATTCGACCTCGGTGCTGTCGAATGGTCAGGATGTCGAGCAACCCTTGCGTTGGATGGTCGTGAGGTCCGTCGCCTGCATTGAGTACGCAGCACTCCAGTTCGCGGGCAAGCAAGTGAGGTGTGCCGGGTGTGCAATGCCGAGTGACGACCCAGTCGACTCCCATCGCCTGAATGGTTTTCGCCGTGTCGACAAAGGTTTCGCCCTTCGCGGTGCTAGAACCGGCGCTACTAAATTCGACGGTATCGGCACCAAGACGTTTGGCAGCCAACGAGAAGCTGTTTCGTGTCCGAGTGCTGTTCTCGAAAAACAGATTCGCACAGGTCTTGCCAGCCAGTAGCGAAATTTTGTTCCGACATCCGCCGGTAGCCTGCTTGAGTTGATCAGCGACGTCAAGCAACGTGCGAATTTCGTCGCCACTGAGGCTTTCGAGGTCAAGCAAATGACGCCGCGTCCAGGGATACGGGATGGTCAGGCTGATTTCGGCTGCTTCAGTCATCTGCTCAGGTGGCTAGTTGTTCGGGCGACGACACTTACTTGCTCCACCGTATTCGATCGTTGACGGCCTGAGTAGTGCCCGTCTTAGAGATGCTTCGACTTACGGGAAACAACGGCAAGAGTCGCCCAGCCGATAATCCAAGACAGCCCGCCCAGCGGAGTGACCATGCCGAACTTGGTGATGCCGGTAAACACCAACAAGTACAAACTGCCGCTAAAGAGAATGATTCCCGCGAGGAAAAATCGGGCGGCCCAACGTCTCGACTCAGGACTGCCAAATCCCAGTGACGCCAGCGCAAATAAAGCAGTCGCGTGAACCAAGTGATACCGTGCACCGGTGTCGAATTGGGCCAATCGCTTAGTCAGTGTTTCAGGATCGACACCTTGTCGAGCCAAAAAATCTGGCAAACCGTGAGCTCCAAAAGCTCCGATCAGCACTCCCAAAGCCCCTGTCACTGCTGCGTAAACCAAGATTCGACGCGACGTGGAATCGTCGTTCATTGGTTAGCTCAGCAATCGGTTGACGGCTTCAATCAAGCGATCCATCGGGAAAGGCTTGCGAATGTAATCACTAACGCCCAGCAACTCGGCGTAGGCTTGGTGACGACTGCCCTCATTACCGGTGATCATGATGACGGGCAATGGTTCATCGCGAAGACGCCGCAGCTTTTCGAGAACCAAAAAGCCGCTACGTTTGGGCATCATCATATCAAGCACCATCAAATCGGGACTTTCGCTTTCCGCGAGTGCTAAGCCCTGGTTGCCATCGCGAGCGACTGATACTTCGTAGCCTTCGCCTTCAAGTGCGTAACGGACTGATTCAACGATTTCTTGGTCATCATCAACAATCAGTATTTTCCGCACACGAGATATCTCAGTCACGTCCTGGGGTGCCAAGGGATCAGACGTCGGATCGTCAGCGGCCGAATCTTCAGAAGACATAAGATGCCTGGTGGGCGAGCTAGGAAGGGCGGGAACCGTAGTTCACTTCAACCACGATTAATTCGCGGAATACGGAACCGGTATTGTGTCAACGTATTCGCTCGGTGAAGCCTCTTCAAGCACTACACGACGCATGATCCAGTCATTGAGGTCCGACATTACCACCGTGTCCATCTCGTCAGGCCCGGGATATTGCCGAACTTCAACGCTGCTGCCGATGGTCATCGCCAACTTAAAATCGTGTTTTAGATTGTCGTCGGTGTATTGAGCATTGTCACGCGCCCATTGCCAAAGCATAGGCAATCGACGTTGACGCAACCCCTGGAAATCGCGAATAGCCCCTTGTGGCATTCGTCCGCCCAGCGAAACGGCGGCTGCAAATTGCCCCGGTGATCGCATTGCCAGACGAAGTGCCATCGTCCCACCCGCACCGTACCCCGCCAAGACAATCCTTTGGGGGTGAACGCTGTAGCGATCCCGAATTTCGTCAATGGCGATGGCCACCGAATCGTGAGCAATCCCGATTCCGCCTGGCGATTCGTGCCAGTCAAAACGTGTCCCGCCCGAATCCACCGCTCGGTTTCCCTGAACGCCCAACGCCAGGAAATTGCGAAGACTGATGTGTGGCATCACATCATTGACCTGGCGTTCGTTATGCCCATTGCTGTGCAGCCAGACAATTAACGGATACTTGTAGCTTGGCGTGTAATGAAGCGGAGTGAACACCTGTCGCCGACTACGAGTTCCCGGATTCATGAACACGGACGGCTGACGGCCAACGTGGTTCCCGACGGACTTTGATTCTTTAGGTGCGGCGCCAACGTACTTTGACTCGTTGACGTGCCAAGAAACTGGGTTGAAACGGGTCATGGCGAGAAACTTGCTTGTGGAGGCGAATTCGAGACGAACCATCCATGCGACGTAACCCAGCATCTACCTTCACGTGCGGGTTGCTCATCGCGTGCGAGGTGGGAAACTCGCTCGCGATGCTGAAAAGCTACGAGGAATCGACCTCAAATGTCAACGTTGAAAAAACCATCGTTGACGTGAGGTGCCAAATCTCGGCGTATTCGCCTGTTACTAGGCCGACAACAGCCCGTCCATCGTTGCTACCAAGCTCTTGACCGCCTCGACGCTGTTTTGGAATGCCGCGGTTTCCGAATCCGTCAGGCTTAACTCAATGACCTTTTCAACCCCACCGCTACCCAAGATTACCGGCACACCCACGTAGAAGCCGTCGACTCCGTAAACGCCATCGCAATAAGCCGCGACGGGAATGACACGCTTTTTGTCCTTCACAATGGCCTCGACCATTTGGGCACATGCCGCTGCGGGAGCGTAGTAAGCCGATCCGGTCTTCAACAACGAAACGATTTCCGCACCACCCTTGCGAGTACGGTCGACGATTTCGTCCAAACGAGCCGAATCGATCAACTGGGTGACGGGAATGCCGCCGACGCTGGTGCAACTAGGAATCGGCACCATCGTGTCACCATGGCCACCCATCAACAAAGCGCTAATGTCTTCAACGCTGACTCCCAATTCCATCGCCAAGAACGTGCGATACCGGGCGGTATCCAGAACGCCAGCTTGTCCGATAACTTTCGATTTTTCGAATCCCGTGACCTTGGCCATCTGCTGAACCATCGCGTCGAGCGGGTTGCTGACCACAATCACCACTGCGTTGGGTGAAGTAGCTTTGATTTGTTCACCAACCGCCGTGATGATCTTCGCATTGGTGCCCAACAAATCATCGCGGCTCATGCCTGGTTTGCGAGGTATCCCGGCGGTGACCACGATCACATCGCTGTCGGCTGCATCATCGTAGGACGTGGTACCAACGATATTTGAATCAAAGCCCATGATCGGAGACGATTGCATCAAATCGAGTGCTTTTCCGCTTGGCATGTCTTCCGTTTGCGGAATATCGAGCAAGACAATGTCACCGAGTTCAGCGGCTGCACACCAGTGAGCACAAGTGGCTCCAACATTGCCAGCGCCAATGATCGTAATTTTTGCTCTTCGCATCGCAGTTGCCTCGGGAATTATCGAACGGATCGAATGGGGATAAGGGTCAAATAGCTGAACATGAAATTTGCCCTCTATTTCTATCAAAGTGGTATCGTCGCGGGTTCCCAATGCAGGTCAAGAGCCCAACCCAACACAACTTTTTACGATCGCTCAAAGCAGCGGAGCGATCTCTTGGAAGCGACAGAACCTGAGCGGCTCTTGGCTAGGCAACCAGCGAGATGACTTACCACAGGTGACCTTACGAGAACGACTGCAACATAGCGTCTCAGGAATCAGGAATGTCAATCGTCTTGCTCGATTGTTCTCGTCGCTTGTTGCGAACTTCACGATCCTCGGCCGCAGTAAATCGGCTCCAGACCCAAATGGCAACGATCCCTAAAGCGATTGCAGCAGCAGCGAGCCAGCCAATCAATCGAACGCCAACAGGATCAGCAGTCGTTGGTTCCAGGTTCTCAATTTGGGCCACCACCACAAGCGGGCCAAATTGCTGGGCGTCGCCGAATTGCTTCATATAGTCGCTGGCGTAGCTCCACAATCGAAAGAAGAAACCATCCACGCGAATTCGCATTGCAACGTCTGAAATGATTGCCCCCGAACCATCCCGCTTCTCCATTTCGCGACGCAAGAACTCAGGTAACTCGGTGGTAACAAGTGAAACCGGATAGCGATTTTCAAATACAGCGGTCTTTCCCGAAACGTCGGTACCGCCCGTTTCGATTTGGATCACCACGTTTCCCAAATCGCCGAACGCGTCAATTTGATAATAGTGATCCGAGCCGATTTCATTGCGACGTGCAGGACTCTCGACTGCGACTCGCGTTATCTGGACCGATTCCAATTCCATCGAAACGTATTCGCCCACGTTCTCTCGTGATCGCTGCAAAAGCTCAATCGGCGCCACTGCGGTGGGCTTCGGAAAACCTTGGCCGGCTTTCTTACTGGTAATGGCGAGCAGCCCGTAAAACGCATCGCTGTCCTGCGGAACTAAATCTTTCCGATCCCGCGAGGCAAGTTCCGGTAACAGGCTGATGTCAAAGTCTTGATTAGCCAACCATTGCCAACTCGATGACGACGCTTGACTGGGGAACCATCGCATCGATGGTGCCGCAATCGCCCATGGCGACTGAGACGTCAATGTCATTCCGACGAACGAAACTCGATCGCCCGCGACGGCTTCACGGGGCAGGGGAGCACAAAACACTTGCACCCGCTGCCCAGTGGTGTGGTCCTGCGTTTCGGCGTTCGTTGGTTCTCCCGCACTTGCTTCACTCGGCACGGATTCCACCGACACCAAAATCGCCGACAGGGATTCAAAGCCAAGCAGTTCGTGAAGCGATTGAGGGATCTCAAACGTCTGAGTGCTCTCGATGACCCCATCACTGCGTAAGAGGTCGCCGATGCTTGAATCCGAGAGCGTCTTGGTGGCGCGTGAGGACAAAGTTTCTTCGTTAATCTTCTGCAGCTTGTAGATCAACTTTGCCAGTTCCGCACCGTCATCCTGCTGCATGTTTAGGAACGAATCTTCAACTCGACTTAAGTCAAACCCCGCCACTAAGTTGAGCCCCGAATGTTCGGATGCTGGTTGGTCGCTTGCAAGTTGCCCAGATGCTAGTTGCCCGGATGCTGGTTGCCCGGATGCTGGTTGCCCGGATGCTGGTTGCTCAGTTGCTGGTTGCCCAGTTGCTGGTTGGCCGAGTGCGGGCGACGGCACATGAATCAACGCTATCGAAAACAACAGCGTCAGCAAAACAGGTTGGCAGTTTCGATGACCTATCATGACTCATTCGTTTCCATAGAGGACAGATCAACCGGTGATACCCGGTGTCGGTTGCGAAGGCTGCGTGTGCGAACAGCCAGCACATGAGTTCGCCACATGATGACGCCCGCCAATATCACTCCTACCGCAAACGCGATCGCCAACACCAATCCCGCGCTGACGCTGCTCGGCTGAGTCGAAGATCGACCGACTAACTCGTCATCGACATTCGTTACATGAACTGGCAACCTGCCCACGATCACGGGTGCAAGATCGGCGCCTAATGTTGAACGATAGGCAAGCCGTTTCAAGAAATGGCCCTGAATCGAAACGGCTGGCCCCGCTTCGAGTATGGCGTCAGACGAGATGCGTGCAATGTCGGCGGGTACATCACCGACGATCGCAACGATCGGACGATCCGCACCATCGTCGGGACGAATCCACAATTGCCAATACTCGGGCAAGCCATCCGACGCAACGATCCTCTCACTGCGTGCCACTCGACCACTGACAACAACTACTCGACCAAGAAAGACAACTGGCTGCTGCAACAGCGGCAAAACGCCTACCGAGACCGCTGACTGCCCACCTCGAAGCGGCTGATTTCGCTTCCACTGAGCCAGACGCAATCGGATCGCGTCACGGTCGGATGATCGCCACACGCTGCCATCGACTACGCGTTGCTGAGCAGCGTCCGCGATCGCCTCGCGAAGCACATCGAGTCGCGTCAGATCATCGGCGGCAAAAGCCGAAAGAGCATTTTCGCCTCCGATTCGACCAATCGTTTGCTGCCACCTGGCAGTTGTTTTCCCTTCGTCATTTGCGTCGTCTGCATCATTATCTGAGTCGTCTTGAACGCTGGAAGTAGAAGCAACGACTTGATCGAACGAAGCCAACGCATCGGCAAGACTTATTGAAGCCAATGGCGGTTGCGAATCCGTTTGACCTTTTTGAAGTCCAGTCAGCCATATCCCCCAAACCACTTGATCCTTCGGTGACATTTGTCCTGTGATGGCGTCCGCCATTTCACGGTCGCGTTTCGAAGCCCCCACCTGCTTGTCTCGCTGCGCCGCCACACCTTTGCCTGAAGCCGCGTCCTCGCCTAAAACGGAAGTTTGATCGAAGCGTCGTAGTGTTTCCTGGTTTGGCTCGAAACCAGACTTATCGGGCGAGCCAAAGAAAGGGCGATAGATCGCTTCTCGTGATGCAGCGTTCATCACGACAAAGACAAGAACCAGAGCCAAGCACATTCGAACAATGCGGCGATAAGCATCAACGGGCCTCGGACGCTTGGTCCCGCGTCGATACAGGTTGTCGTCGTTGAGTTGTGACGGAATTCGCATGTCAGGTTCGCGACGGTGTCAATCTTAAGCCAGCTCGCCGTCAGGCGGTTTGCTAACGAAAGAGTTTGATTGGCCCACGGCGTGGGAGTGATGGATAAAGAAAATAAGATCAGCGAAATAGACGCAGAGTCTACGCTAGTGGGTGGGACCTTGGTTGAACGTGACTGCCTGGACTCGTAATTTAGGGACAAGACAGCCCGAATCTAAACGACGAAGCGTCCCGGAAGGTTCGATCTCGGTTACCATAGAAAAATCGCATGTCGACGTTGTTCGTTGCCAATGTCGGTTCGTTGCCGATCCCCAGTTCGTCCAGAGCGGCATGTTGAACTAAAATGTTGTTAGTCAAAATGTTCACGACTTTGGCTATATGCAGTTTAGCGGAAAAGCGTCCCCAAAACGATTCGAGACGATTGGGTAGTTTCGGCAACTTTGGCCCCTCGAATGAACACCGCCTGCGTTCCCTTTCACGCACACACTTTCCTGACGAGAACTGATGCGAACTCACCTTTCTTCACCGCGTCCGCAGGCCCTGCTCGCATGGAGCTTCGTCACGATCGGAACTCTGCTTAACGCACACGCTGGTGGCGAACCGGCGGAAGATTTCGTCAAACGATTGCGAGCGGCCAACTACTACGACACCGCAATCGCTTATCTCGATCGACTCGACGAATTCCCGGGGGTCGATTTCGAGTACCTCAAGGCGCGTGAACTCGAACGCTCGCAAACGTTCATTGACGCCGCATTCGCATCCCGCAGCACGACGGATCGAGACGAATACTTCCAGAAGGCCGAAGACTCGCTGAAGAAGTTTTTGGCAGAGGGAGACAGCCCTCGTCAGTCCGAAGCCCGGCTTCAACTGGGCAAAATTCAAATGATTCGGGCCGCTCAGTTGATGATTGGCGAACCCGATGATCAGAAACGCGCGTTGGCAAGGGAATCCTACGAAGGAGCGGCCGCCACCTTCGAACAAATCGTCGAATCGTTGCGTGCGAAGCTAAAAGAAATGCGGGGTGCCAAAATTGACGCCCAGTCGAATCCGGAAGAGGCGGCACGCCGCGATCAGTACAAGGGCGAGTTCCTTGAAGCGATGATGAACTCGGGGGAAGCGTTAATCTATGCCGCAAAGACCTATCCCGATCCAGGTAAGCAAGCCAAGGCCCAACTCGAAAAAGCACTGGTAAGCTTCACGGACCTGAGCGAAAAATACAGCGACTATGTCCAAGGCGCAATCGCACTACTGCGACGTGGACAAATTCAAGAGATGCTTGGCCAACCCGCCCCGGCTTTGGAAAGCTACATGCGAATGCTCGACACCGTCGACGCACCGCAACTGCGTGAAGCAAAATTCGGAGCGACTAGCGGTATGGTTCGATTATCGATGAGCCAATCGCCACCGGCCTACGACGAAGCTATCACCCGTGGCGAGCAGATGCTTAAGACTGCCCGCCCAGATGAAAGACGCCTTCCTGGGTTTGCGGAGCTACAGGTCGACTTGGCAAAGGCTTTCCTCGCGAAATCCAAAGACGAAGCGAACTTAAAAGGCCCCGAACGCAAAAAAGCCGAAAGCGAAGGTCGGCAATTGCTGGTCGCAGCATCCAAAGTTGCCGGTGATCATTTGGAAACAGCAACCAAGCTGCTTTCCGATTTAGGCATCGACAAGTTGGCGGACGAAAAGCAGCTCCCCACGGCCGAACCGCCAAAAGACTTCGAGGACGCTTTGGAGAAGTCTTTGCAGATCTACCGAGCCTCCGAAGCATTGATCGCGTCCATTGATGCCGAACAAGACCCCGGTCAAAAGGAGTCGCTGCAAGATCAACTCGAAGAAACGCAGTCCATCGGCATCCAAATTTTGCGTCAGGGATTGACGATGATTAGCGTGAAAAGTGATGCCAACCTCGTCAATCAAGCGAGGCAGATCCTAACGCTATTTCTGTATCGCGAAGGGCGATACCGCGAAGCGTCAGTGGTGGGAATGTTTCTCGCTAAGAATGCTCCGAGCTCGGAAACCGGACTCAATGGCGGAGTCATCTCGCTTAACGCTTTGCAGATGCTTCTGAGAGACGACGACGACAATGAATTCCTCGTTTCCACCATATCATCGTTCGGTGATTACCTTTCGAAGACTTGGCCAGACGATCCTCAGGCGGCCAACGCGAAAGAAATCCGCGTCAAACTGGCGTTGAAAGGTGAACGCTGGGACGAAGCCCGCGAGCTGATTTTAGAAATGGACAGCGGGCCTGCTCAGGCGAGCCTTCGACGATTGCTTGGCCAATATCTTTGGGCCGACGCGATTGGAAAACTGCAAGCTGGTGAAAATGACGCCGCAACGAACTTGATGCAGCAAGCTCGTGACGACTTGAAGGCGGGACTCGATGACGTCGCCGAAGGATTGGCGGATGAACGAGTCATGAGCGCTGGACTTACTCTCGCAAAAATTCACTTACGACTCGACGAATCTACCGAAGCCGAAGCGGCGCTTTCGAATTCGAAATACGGTCCGCTTACCTTGATCAGCAAGCTCGGCAATTCCGACGACTCATTCGCAAGTGATTTGTACGGCACTGAACTACAAGTCGTAGTCCAGCTCATGACGTCCGATGGCGCCAATTTGGACAACTTGCTCAAGCGAGCTGGCGGGACCATGGATAACCTTCGCGATAGCGTGAAAGGGGAAGACGCGTCTAAGAAACTCGAGGGCATCTACCTGCGGTTAGCCCGAAGCATCCGCGAGCAACTCGACACGGCCGCACCAGCGAAAAAGGCAAAGCTAATCAAAGCATTCCGAGTCTTCTTGGAACAAGTCGCGGGAACTACCCAGGACAACGCGACGTTGCTTTGGATCGGCCAAACGCTCATGCAACTGGGTGAATCGACGATGAATCCGGGCGAAACGAAGGCGATCGGTAATGCTGCAGAACTCATGACGGCAGCTCTCAGCACGTTCGAAAAAATTAGTGGCGAAGAAAAGTCATCACCGTCGGTGATCTTTCAAATGGGGCGAGCGCAACGCTTGCTAGGGCAATACTCGGCTTCGATCAATTCATTTGAAGGATTGCTGAAGACCATGCCAACGATGATTGATGCACAAATCGAAGCAGCGACTGCTTACGAACAATGGGCGGCAACGCTGCCACCCAAGTTCGCTCCCAAGTCGTATGCGAAAGCTCTCAACGGAGCCAAACCCGATGCCAAGGGCAACAATGTGATTTGGGGCTGGGGAAAGATCAGCAAACAGACCATGGGGAACGAGAAATTCCGAGACACGTTCTTCGACGCTCGGTATCACTTGGCACTTTGCCGGTTCCTTTGGGGGAAAGCTTTAAAAAATAACGACATCATCAAGAAATCTTCCGGTGACATCACCATGGTTGCCGCGTTGTACCCTGACCTTGGGGGGAACGAACAGCGCGCGAAGTTTGATGCCCTGCTGAAACAGATCCAACAGGCCAGTGGTGAACCAGCCAAGGGTCTCGATGCCCAGAAGAAAAACTAGTGTTCCCGGTGCAAGCGGTTCATTCAATGTCGGTCGATACATTATGATTTGAATGTATCTGGTTTAGTGCGTTGTCGACTATGGATGTCACCGGGTTGTCGCCGGCTAACGCTGAACCGTTCCACCAATCGAAGCCTCTCTTCTCTCCATTTCTGCTGCATTCATGAATCGTCCTTTCCCGATCGCCCTGTTTGGTTCGTTCGTTGTTTTCGCGATTGGCTTCTCGGGTGTGGCTTCCGGTCAACAAGATCGCCTTTACGACACGTCTGGGAAGAACATTGCTGGCACGGTGACTCAGATCAGCGCCAAGGGTGTGCAGATCAAAAAGGGCAGCAACGCCCAGAACTTCATGGCCAGCGACGTCGAAAAAATCTTGTTCGACGGCGATCCGTCTGGCTTGACCAAAGGCCGAGAGTTTGCCTTGGACGGCCAATACGAACAGGCCCTCGAGCAACTCAAGACAGTCGACCTGGACAAGATCAAACGAGACGCAATCGAAGCGGATTACATGTTCTACACCGCTATGTCGCAGGCCAAACTGGCATTAGCTGGCAAGGGGCCCAAGGATGCCGCGGCAAAGATGATGCTTAGCTTTGCGAAGAAACATAGCCAGTCCTATCACTTCTTTGACGCTGCCAAATTGCTTGGCGACTTAGCCTTGGCCTTGGGCGATCCCCAAACCGCGTTGCGATACTACGGTTCACTCTCGAAGGCTCCATCACCTGATACGAAGATTGAATCTCGCTATTTGGCGGGCATGGTGTTTTTAAAATCGGGTGAAAGCGATAAAGCCCTTGAACAGTTCGAGCCCATCATTGGCCTCAACGCACAAACCCCCGCGACGACGCGGTTGCAAATTTTGTCCAAGGCGGGCAAAGCGGTCGCACTTTCTCAAAAAGGTGAATCCTCCGAAGGCTTGGCGTTGGTGAAAACATTGATCACCGAACTTAGTCCGACAGACATTGAAATGGCGGCTCGCGTTTACAACGCTGCGGGCGCTTGCTACGAAGCAAGCGGCGATAATGACGGAGCTGTTTTTGCATACTTGCACACGCACCTGATGTACTCAGCACTTCCCGATGCCCACGCGGAATCACTGCTGAGGTTGATTGAATTGTGGCCCAAAGTAGGAAAGCCTGAGCGAGCGGCCGAGGCACGCCAGGAATTACAACAACGCTATCCGGGTGCCAAGTAGAACAGCCGCTTCACTTTTTCGATGGCGACATGATCACCTTTGGCGGCAACATGATTCCGGATTCCTCGCTAGACTAACCAAATCAAATTACCAAGCGTTTCGAGAAGGGTTGATTCCAACCCTCTAAAACTCGCTTTCGAAGTCTTCTCGTTAAACCATCTCTTGTGGAGAGTCCCGTTGATGTCCATCGCCCGTGGTTCCCTGTTTGACCTGCTACGTGTTGGGATGATCCTAATCGGGTTATTCGTTTGTGTCGGTTCCCCAACGTTGTCGCTTGCTCAAGACGACGCGGCCGCCGAGTTCGCTGACGATCCTGAACCCGCCGCCGTTGCGGACCCGGCCCCCGCTGCCGAGAGCGCGGCCCCGGCGGGTGGAGCCGCACCTGCGACACCAGCCAAAAAGCAGAACTTGCTATCCTGGACGATCGAATCGCTCGGATACGGGTACGTTTTCATCTTCTTGGCTCTGTCGGTCTGTCTGGTTTCGCTGTTCGTGATGAATGTTTTGGCTGCTCGCCGCGATACGCTTTGCCCCCAAGAGCTCGTAGATAGCTTCGAAGAACGACTCAATGAGAAGGATTTCCAGGGGGCATACGACATGGCTCGCACCGATGAGTCCGTGCTAGGCCAAGTACTCTCTGCTGGACTTGCCAAACTCTCACGTGGGTACAACAAGGCCCTTGAAGGCATGCAAGAAGTTGGCGAGGAAGAAAGCATGAAGCTTGAACACCGCCTCTCTTACATGGCATTGATTGGAAACCTGTCACCCATGATCGGATTGTTCGGCACGGTCCAGGGGATGATCTCGTCGTTCCAGGTGATTGCAACCGGCGGATCGACGCCGAAGCCATCGGACTTGGCTGCTGGTATTTCGACGGCTTTGTTCACGACGTTGGTCGGTTTGGCCGTCGCGATTCCCGCAATCGCGGCCTACAACATTCTTCGAAATCGAGTGTCGAGATTACTATTAGAAGTGGGTGTCACGAGTGAAGACTTGATGAGCCGATTCGAAGATGTTCAACCCCAGGGTGCAAAAAAGTAGCAGGTGCTAGGAAATCGTAGCCGGTGCCCCAATACCACCAGGTGCCCCAATACCACCAGGTACCTCGGATTCGAAATCCAAAACAGTGGCACTGTGAAGTGATGCCCACCCCCTTTTCTTTGTTGATTCCAAATTCATGCGCGTCAAAAAAACAAACGTCGATCTAGCTGAAGGCGACCTAACGCCAATGATTGACATGACGTTTCAGTTGATTGCCTTCTTCATGGTGTTGATCAATTTCGCGCAGACCGAATCCAATGACAAGGTAAAGTTGCCCAGCAGCCAATTGGTCAAACCGCCAGAGGCACCGTTGGAGTTCCCAATCATCTTGCACGTTGCCCAAGACGGTGCAATCTATTTGGGCGGGGACGATTACACGCCAGAGACGCTTCGTTTGGGCCTGGGGCAAGAGATCAGTGTGATTAAGGCCGAAGGCAAATCTGTTTCCGACGCCAACGTTGTTATCCGCGCTCATAAAGACGCCGCCGCAGGTGCCGTTCAAGAGGTCATTCGCGTGGCTCAGGAGCAGAAACTCGAAAACTTTGCTCTGCGGGTAAAGGAGGATCGATCATGAAGATTCGAGGCGGTAAAGACAAAGAAAAGAACGAGTTGAACATGACGAGCATGATCGACATCGTTTTCTTGCTACTGATCTTCTTTGTGATGACGTTCAAAATCGTCGAGCAGGAAGGCGACTTCAGCGTGCGAATGCCGCTAGCTGGTGGCGCGGGTGCTGCTGACATCACTGATCTACCGCTCAAATTGCGGTTGCGAGCCGATGGTGATGGAAAACTAACCGGAATGGCACTCAACGAAATTGACCTAGGCGTTGACTTCGACAAACTACGCGGAAACGTTGTCTCGCTGATCGGCTCAACGGCACCAGCGGGCGATGACGGCGATGGTCCCGAACTGGAAATCGACACTGATTATCAACTTCGATATCAATATGTAATTGAGGCAATAACGGCAGTCTCGGGGTACAAAGATGGCGACCAAGTGGTCAAACTGATTGAAAAGATCAAGTTCGCCAAACCCCGACGTTAAAGGCCGGTGGCTGTATACCGCCGCGTTTCCTCAGTTGATTCTTCTACTCGATAATTACGATTCGTTCGTTCACAACCTAGCTCGCTACTTCCGCTGTCTTGGCGTAGCGACCCAGGTCGTTCGCAGCGATCAAATCGATGTCGAGGGATGTCGCCGTTTGAACCCCGACGCCATCGTCATTTCTCCTGGGCCGAAACGGCCCGAAGATGCTGGTTGCAGCATCGATGTGATTCGGCACTTCGACTCGGCGGTTCCAATCCTTGGTGTTTGTTTGGGGCATCAGGCCATCGGGTTAGCAATGGGCGGACGAATCATCGAGGTTCCTCCGATGCACGGGATCGCGAGCTTGGTGACTCACAACACAGAAGGTTTGTTTGCGGGCTGCTCAAACCCAACCCAAGTGGGACGCTACCATTCGCTCGCGATTGATCCGACAAGTGTGCCGGATTGCCTTCAAGTTACCGCAACAAGCGACGACGGGATCATTATGGCCGTGCGGCATCGCCAACGCCCGTTACTTGGAGTTCAATTTCATCCCGAGTCAATTTTGTCGGAAGACGGCGCAAGGTTGTTGGAAAACTTTGCCAACATGAGCCGTTGCCGTGTAACCAACCCCATCGATCTAAACGCGGCAAGACTATCGTTCTCTCGGCAGGAAACCGCATGATATTGGAATCGATCGTTACCAGTTTGAATAACGATGGCGTCGTCAACGTTGCTCCGATGGGTCCGACCGTCGACGAAGCGTTCACCCAAATCACGCTGCGTCCGTTTAAGAGTTCACGGACTTACCAAAATTTGATTCAGCAGCGTAAAGCCGTTGTTCACGTGACCGACAACGTGATGCTGTTCGCAAAAGCCGCCGTGGATGCATTGACTGTTGAAGAGATGCAGTCACTCGTCCAGCCGCTCGAAACAACTGGACTGTTCCGACTACGGGATTGTCACCGCTATTTCGTCGTCGACATTGACACGATTGCAGAAGACAATCTCCGAGCGACATTAAAGTGCCGGATTGTGGATTCGGGTGTAGTTCGTCCATTTTTCGGCTTCAACCGCGCCAAACATGCGGTAATCGAAGCTGCGATTCTGGCAACGCGAACTCATTTGATCGCCGCGGACGAACTCCAAGACCAGCTCTCTCGCCTGCGTCCACTGGTCGACAAAACCGCGGGTTCTGACGAACATGCCGCTTTTGAATTTCTTGTGCAAACCATTAATGAGCGACTTGCCGCCAACCACTGCAACTAAATCGCCTCTGCGTCCTATCCAAATCGTGACTGGTTCAAGGCTTCACTTTGGATTGCTGCGAGCGTCATCGCCCTTTGGGGGAGTCGGTGTGATGATCGATACTCCGCAAACAAAGGTCACCGTGTCGCCGGCTGAATCCTGGAGCATCGACACGCAGTTTTCTTCCCGAGCCGTCCCCATCGCGCAGCGAGTAGCGAGAATTGCCGGATCCAAGGACTTGCCCAATTGTCGAGTTACCGTCCAGAACGACACATCCCGGAAACACCAAGGACTGGGCAGTGGTACCCAACTTAGCCTGTCGATCGCCGAAGGGCTTTGCCAATTTGCCAATCTAGATGTCAGTCAGGAGCAACTCGCCGTTCAAATCGCTGACCGAGGAAAGCGATCCGCAGTCGGTGTGCATGGATACTTCCAAGGCGGCCTGATCCATGAGGAACCGACCGACGGTCGTTCGCTCAATCCAGTGGTAAACCGCATTCCGCTTCCCCCGCAGTGGCGCGTCGCCTTTTATCTGCCCCCGACTCCCAATGATCCCGTTAGCGGAACCATCGAGAGCGATATGTTTGCCAAGTTGCCGGACGCTGACGAGCGACACATTTGCGAGTTGCAAAATTGTTTATCGCAGAATCTGATTCCATCAGCATCTCGCGGTGACTTCGAAGGGTTTACAACCGCCGTGACGACCTACAACCGGTTAAGTGGAATGCTATTCGCCGAAGTCCAAGGCGGTGCCTACAACGGTGAAAACGTTACCACGCTTGTAAAAAAACTACAGCAACATGGTGCTGTAGGAGTGGGGCAAAGCAGTTGGGGGCCAGGAGTGTTTGCGTGGTTTGAATCAGCAGCTTCGTTGACCGATTTCCATCTCGACATCGATTCGGAACTGCGGCCTTCTTTTGTGGCAAGCGTCATGAACCAGGGTCGACACTAGGAACCCATCGCGACCACCCGAAGAGCACCGCTGCCGACGCTAGGTAGGCAAAGAAGAATTCAAAAACAGCAGGGCGATACTCGGCGCTCAGCACAATATCGCCCCATCCTTCGGGCCCTATCGGCAGAAACAACCGACTGCCATCCAGCGGAGAATGCATCGCCCCAACGATCGTAAAAGCAGCAGCCAATAGGAACACTTTGGCCGCGACGTCTAACTTTCGATCGATCGCGGACGCCAGTGCCCACGACCAAAGCAAACTGGTCAGGATGAAGCCACTGCTAAGCATATTGATTGTACTTAGATTCCCCATTAGCAAACCATCCGCAAGCGTAGTGGCCGATAGCCCTGCGTCCCGAAGTGCTTGGTCGTTAAAAATTCGATTGGGGATATTGATGGCTAAGAATGCCAGCGCCGGCAAACAAGCAATCGCCACCGCGGCGTAGTGGCGCCGAGGGGTTGCAATGAAACTTTGCGCCGTGATTTCCAGGCCAACGAAAACCAAAATGGGATACACCGCAGGCGCCGGGATGTAAGCGTTCAAGTAGGCAAAGTACCCGACTAGCCCTGCGGATCCGACTACAAGAGCGGTCGCTAATGTGTAGCCCGCACGGCCTCCCATCGCCTTATAAGCAGGATGTCCGATGTAAGGTGTTGTTTGGATCACGCCGCCAGATAACCCCGCAATCAACGTTGCGAATCCTTCAATGCCGATCACCGTTCGAGTGTCGTACGCGTCGCCCGCCGAAGCAGCACTTTCTGTGCAATCAATGCCTCCAACAACCGTAGCGATCGCAAACGGCATCGCAATGGGGAGGTAAGGCAGCGCATCGCTAAAATGGCTCAGCCAACCAAACTGCCATGCTTCCAGCCATCGTGTGGGAAACCACTCAACGACCAGAGGTTCAGGGAAATGATAGGCATTACCTGGAACAGCACACATCAAGTAGTAAACGGTTCCCGAGACAATTAACGCACCCAAGGTTCCCGGAACGTTGCCCGGCAACGGAACCCTTGCGATCAAGGTCGTTAAAACGATTACGAGTGCGAGCATGCCTGGCAACGGATGTCCCAGGATTTCCGTTAGTGGCAAAAAGCTAATCAGCACGAGCGCGATCGCGGCAAGCGATCCGAGTAACCCGGCACGCGGAATGATGGTTCGCACCCACTCGGTGAATGGCGCGAGTGCAAACTTCAGCAGCCCGGTTAATACAATGCACCAGATTCCAATGTGCCACGTACGGTAGGCAGCTTCGATATCTTCAAGGCCCATTGCCTGGCCTTGCTTGAACGATGCCCCAAGGACGAGTGCGGTGATCCCGAAGGTCGATGGGGTATCTAAGCCCAACGGCATCGCGGTGACTTCCTGATTGCCGGTTTGCTTTGCTAGGCGAAAGGCCAAGTAGAAAAACATCAGGTCGCCGACGAGCACTCCCAAGGCTGTTCCGGGGACCATCGCCGACACCGCAAACTCGATCGGAAAGCCGAATCCAAACGTCAGGATGCCGACCATCAGAATCAGGCCCGCGATGTTATCGAGCATCAATCCAAAGAAGGCATTGATGTCACCCGTCTGACACCAACGGTACGCGCCCGGTTTAAACGAATCCGATGGTTGAGCTGGATTAGCCAAAATGAAACTCGTGTTTGAGGCGTTGGACTAGTCCGCGACGCAGTTGCTTTAGTGGCACCGGCGGTTGTAGCCCTCCTTTCCCCATAGCTCCATACGGCTCTAGTGAGGGGATTGGCATCCATATTTAGCCAAAGACGTTTTGACGAATTGTTAATTTCTGGGATACTGGAAGCTCAGGACACAGGAATTGACTTTAGAGGAAGATAATTCTCCTCTGATACGACTTACGCGTGCGTTTATCTCGCGTTTTTACGCGTCCTAGCTTATCTCTTTCTTTTCAACTCATTTCTAAATTTACTTCCGCTTGCCTCCAAACTTCTCATGAATGCGATCCAAACGGCAGCCTCCACTGCGAATTTGCAAAGCGACCTCAGCGATGAAAGCCTGATGATCCAGTATCGCGAATCTGGTGACCGAGCGATTTATGGGGTTTTGATGAGTCGCTATGAAAGAGAGATCTACAGCTACCTGCGACGCTACATTGGGGACGCGGAATTGGCTGAAGATGCTTTTCAAGGGACCTTTTTGCAGATTCACTTGAAGTGCCAGCAGTTTGATTGCTCTCGCCGGTTCCGCCCTTGGCTTTACGCGATTGCGACGAACCAGGCAATTGACATCCAACGCCGAAATAAACGGCATCGCATGGTCAGCCTCGACCGAACCTCTAAGGGCGAGCAGGATGATCGAAGCGGAAACTGGTCTGAAAAGCTGGTCGGCGATTGCCCAGACCCTCTCGACGTGGCCGCTGAACACGAAGACAGTCGTTGGGTTCACGATTCGGTGGACACGCTCGGCGAATCGCTCAAACAAGTCGTTCACTTGGTCTACTACCAGGGAATGAAGTACCGCGAAGCTGCCGAAACGCTGGGGATTCCTGTCGGAACGGTGAAAAGCCGATTGCACGCTGCAGTGGGCCGATTGGGTCTGATGTGGGAAGAATCGCACGATTCGGGCGATTCTCAATAGCCTTCCGCTCGATCGGACCTGCGACTTTTGGCAGCACGGCCATCAGACGCTTTCTGCTCAAAACGATCGTATGCGTAGCTATAGTGAAGATATTCATATTATTCACTGGGGCTCTTTAGATTCGGATCGCCAATTCGAACCGCCCGCAGAGCTCTCGCGTAAGTATTGGTAGTCATCAATTCCTGATGATATCTACGGCGTGAGTTTTCTCGTCCGTCGACCCATGTGCCATTTGACCCTGTCCAGCCATGCACGAAGATCTTCTCGGATATCTGCTAGGGGCCCTCGAGCCTCATGAGATGGAACGTGTTGAGGCATGGCTGAAGGAGGATGCCGAAGCGAGACGGCAACTGGTTGAAATCGAGCGGTCGCTGCGTAAGCTTGAAGATCACACCGAGCCTATCGAGCCAGCCCCAAGCGATTTGGTCCAGCGAACGCTTGATGCATTGCCACCGATGCCAGTGGCTGACGATACCGCCGACGATGAAGTTCATTCGCTCGACGAATTCTGGTTTGATCCCGATCAAGTCAACCAAACCCCTCAGGGCCACGTGACACCCTCGTCGAACTCTGGGAACTGGTCGGGTGCCGGGAACTCACTGGGCTCGGATAATTCATCTGGTGGGAACTACTCGACGTTCCACCCCATGACGCCCGAGCATCGTGTTCCACGCAACCGGTCGATGCACTGGATCGACGTGGCCGCGTTATCGATGGCGGCGGCGGTTCTGCTGGCACTCTTGATTCCGGCGATCCTTCAAGATCGCTTCGAAGCTCGTCGGGTCGCATGCCACGAACAACTGCGAAACATCGGCGTGGCCATCACTCAATTTGTCGTTCAAAGTGAACAGTCACGCTTGCCTGCGGTCGCCGAGAAAGGTCCCGAAGCATTCGCGGGTGTTTACGCAGTCCGACTGGCCGACGCGGGACTGCTGCCTGATCCTGCGGTCCGATGGTGTCCGTCGCTCGATGCACCTGGAAGTAAGGACTATCGTTTTGCCGAGATCAACGAATTGCCTTCGGTGAATGAACTTCGCGAAGCCCCCGTCGATCAGTTGCGTATGTTTCAGGAATACGCTGGCGGTCACTATGCTTACACGCTCGGTGTGATCGACAAAGATAAGTTTGCTCCACCACGGTTTGAATCTCGCGCCTCGTTCGCGGTCCTTTCGGATGCCCCACTTGCAGGTAACCCAACCGAAGCAAACTTCAGTGAGTCGATTGGACATGGTGGGACAGGAATCAACGTGCTTTACGAAGACGGCCGCGTCGATTTTGTATCGCTTGCTTCGCTTCGCTCGATGCCAGATCACCCGCTGTTTAATCACCATGGTGAAGTCGAAGCCGGTGTCAACGTTGACGACGCCTCGCTCGCCCCAAGTTGGCGTCCTCCGTTTGTCGAAGTTCGCCAGCGATAACTTGTCTTAGTTATCGGTGCTGTACGAGCGAAGTGTGGTTACCGATTCAAGCCGCTTTGTTTTCTGGCAAGGCTGACTTCAATACTTGCTCGCTGGCAAGTGTGCAAAGCGCCTTCACGGTCAATTGCGGATTGATTTCACATCCCTGCGGAAACAACGATGCGTCGGCGATCGTCATGTTCTGAATGGATTCGCCGCAATCCGTTTTCAAGCGGAAGGTCGTCGTGTCAACGACGTCACCCAGACATGCCCCACCTTGCGGGTGCGTGGTTAGCAAGTTGACGAACGCGGGACCTCGCTTGCGGATTTCGCAAAGTGCCCACTCAAAATCGTCCATGTTACGAATCCGAGCTGGATTTCCGTTTCGCATCAGTAGTGACTTCGTCGGCAAGTAAAGCGACACACCGTCATCTGGCTTGGCGGCGGCAAAATAGATCCTCGCCACTCGTCGCATGCCACGCAGCAATAGCTCAAACTCCGCCTGATCAAATTCCAGATGAAAACTGCCGCAGGAATCCACGTAATTGCTACAGCGAACTTCGGTCGGAATCACAATTCCCGACATGGAAAGGTGATTGAACTTCCGCATCACGCAAGCAAATTCTTGGAACCAACCCGTTAACGCAAGTGCTACCGTTCCCGGGAAGTGGAACCAGTTTTCTAGCGCCGGTTCCTCGACCATCTTTCCGTCTTCCTCGATGTAGCGACGGTCTACGAGGAAGCACTGCGTCACGCCTGGCTCGGGCCGCCCGCTGCCGGATGGCCAAATCGGCTTATCATACATCGCATAGAGCGCGGTGCCGATGTTCGCGGTGAGACGTTTGCCAAGCTCACGATTTCGAAGGCCCGCAGTAGCCAAACTCTGGCTTGCCAATCGAGTTGTCGCACCCACACCGGCGGCCACGACATAATGATTGGCGGTGATGGTCGCATTGATTCGGCAGCCACCCTCTTCAACTCGAGTAACGTCGACTCCATCCACCTTTAGTTCACCCGATTCGTCGCGTCGGATGCGGAGTTTGTGAGCGCGAGTTCGATACGAAACATTGGCGGGCGCCGGATTATGCATCGCTTGGGTAAGAAAGCTATTGGCTCCCACAGGAGAATACGGATGAATCCCACCGATGTGATCACCAAAACTGTCGACCGAGTTGTCGCTACCGCAACCGCGGCACTCTTTACGAATTGCGACGGGAAGCGGCTGGCACTCTTCACCAAGTGCTTCGCAACCTTCAGCAAACCGTTGGCTACGATCGCTAGTTTGTGTTTCAGTGACTAACGTGTTAACGCCTAGCTCGTTGCAGATAGATCCCATCAGGTTGCTGAACTGCTCGTAGGGGGTATTCGCAGGCTGACGCTCACCCCACTTTTGATACGCAGATTCAGGGATGGGCAAATGAATCGCATTGTTCACATAAGGGCCACCACCAAACACCTCGGCCTGCGCCACATTGACGGTTTGCTTTGGCGGAATCTTTTTACGTTTGGACGGAATGATCAGTTCTAATTTCGACTTTACATTGCCGAGGCCTCCGGCGATCTGCCCCGCGGCATCTTTGTAAAGTTTGTAAAGCACTTCATCGCTTCGGGGTGGCGACAAACGAAATGACCCATCGGCTTGTGGCGTGCGTTGAATCAGTGCATCAGGGCTGACGAAATCACCGACATCAAGGATCAGCACCTGCAACCCACGAGCGGTGAGTCGGTTGGCCACCGTAGCACCACCAGCACCGCTACCGACGATGACAACGTCATAGTGGGTCGACAAATCAGCCAACGGTGGCGCGGCAACCGTCACTAGATTGTCTGGATTTCCACATTCATCAGACCAACCAAGCCCGATCAACTTTCGCGCGGGCTCACGAGAGTGAATGACTAGTCGTCCCAGCATGGCGATGCCGGCCACCGCCGTGTGCAATAAATGGTCTTCGCACCATTCCATTCGTGGCGGATCACTCTTGCAGCGACGATGTTCACCCTGATTAAGCAGCTTGCGGACGTCGCGACTACAAAGATTGTGCAGCCGATGACCGACGTGTTTGACGCTGTAGACGTCGAGCCACAACAACGCCACGGCAATACCATGCTGTAGACGCTTGGGCAAATGGCTTGCGTAGACAAGAATTTCGCGGGCCACCTCGCAAGCATTGTCGCCCTGGTGGCCGCACCACAGCGTGTCAATTTGAGCTTCAATGATGGCGACGAGCGTCTTGAATCTTTTGTTGTAGACCGGTTCAAGCGGACAATCCGGAATTTTGCGATCGTTGTTACCTAGCCCAAATGGCAATAGGCCTGCAACTGCGGCGGACCGCAATACATCACGACGGCTAAAGATCTCGAAAGATGAAAGGTCCAGCATCCTTGCCAGTTCCAGTCCAAGTTGATTTGCATGCAGCGTTTCGGAATCGCGAAACGCAGTCTCCTCAGGCATCGGCGTTTTCAATTCGCCTTTTCATTCCGATTGATCCGACATCGGTACACCATCGCGAACTTGATACCGATGTACCGAAGCTAACGGTTTTGCAGGCTAGCTACTTTTTTCGCAGGCGACGGCCGTAGCGTCCAAACACGCCAATCGTCAACATCCCTAATACAAAGGCACCACCGACTTGCGCCCATGCGCTGCTAAGCAAGATCTTATTGACCAACGAATCATGTTGACGACTCGTCTTGGGAAGTTGCCCCGTGTATTGCGCAACGTGATGCAGAAAACTGACCGCCAATGATTCTTCAGGGATGCTTTGGTGGCAAGCGATGCAGGTGCCTTCACGAGAAATATGTTCGATTTCTTCTTTGTTGAACGATCGCGACAACTTGAAGTGATGTCCCACGGTAGCGAGTTGATTGCCCTCCTTATCGACAATCTGAGACCAGTCATGGTCCAAATTCTCGATCGCTTCCATTTGAGGTTGAGTTCGCTTTGGCAAAATTTCGCCGTCGATTGTTTCAAGGTCGACTGTGTGCTGTTCATTCCACGGTCGCGTGGATCCGATGCCAAGACCTAGCGCTTTCGCCGATGCATGACATGACTCGCACGTCCTCGCCTCCGTTGTCGTGGTGTGTGGTTGGACGGGACTCATGTCGATTGCCAATTGCCCTTCGTCGCCACCTCCTTCGACGCCCGCTTCCGTTTTAAAGATATGGTTCAGCAGGATTGGCTTGCCGTCTTGGCCAATGATCGTCACGGAAGGCTGACACCCTGGTGCGAGCGGTGTGACTCGGCCTTCGCCGTTGACCCCTAGCATCGGTTCTTCCCAACGAAGATACGAACGCTGTTCGCTAATCTTACCCGGAATGATTGTGTCATAGTCGGATTCACCGCGGTCGGCAGCGTGTTCGGGTTCCATGTGTTTGCGACCGGCTGCGACCCAGTCAAAGTTCTCTTTTGAGTCTTGGCATTCAGGGCACTTGTCTTTCTGCGAATAATCAATTTTGACATGGCAGCCATAGCACTGCGGAGTCCAGGATGCATGGCACGTGTAGCACTCCATGCGATCGAGGTGCTTGGTAACTCCTTTCATGGACACCACGCCGCGTTGGCTTACTTCGCCCTCTTCGATGAGCGTTTTCAGTGGCTTCATTCGAATGTCTTTGCCAGCGGCGGTGTGAACAATGATTTCATTTCCATCGCGAACCACATTTTCGTAGGGATTCCCACGAGCCGTGATAAGAAATCCATCTTTGGGATCGTAAGCCGTGCCTTGGCTAACGTGAGGCAACCCAATTTTCGTGGTTCCTCGAGGACTTCCTTTGGCGGGCTCCATCTCGAACTCGTCCATGAAACCGAGCGGCAGATCCCAAGGGTAGACATCCGGAGTGCCATGGCAATCCGAACACTCAATTGCAACCGCCGCCAAATTGGCGGCAGCTAGAAACCCATCGCCATGAATGCCTGTTGACGTGTGACAATCCTGGCATGTCATCCCAAGTTGATAGTGAACGTCCTGCTCCATCGCGATGTAGTGCTTGGTATGGAGTGCAGGTTGATTTCCACCATCGGCTGCGAAGGGAGAAACGTAGGGCGATTCCATTAAGCCTTGAAATGACACACCGATACGTTTACCGCGGTCATGGCACGTTGTACAAGTCTCGACGGGAATGCCCGAATACGTTTTGTCGTGAACGGTGACTTTGGCTTCGCGGGTACCCTGCAGCGAGTGGACAAGCATGTGTCCAGTTTCATCCTTTGGCACACTTGCATCAGCACCTTCGTAGAAACCCTCATTGCTATAAGGAGCGTGACACGACGAGCATCCCATACCGCGAAAGTCACCTCGCGCTTGCCTCCCCTTCACAGCATGATGACAGCGTTGACACTCCTGCCGAATGTAAGTGAAAGCCGCCTTCGTGGGATCATCATGCAATTGATCCAACTCATCTTTGGTCAATGCGTCGGGCAGGGCTTCGTGCTTAGAAACAAAGACATCAGGTTCAATTTCAGTAAGCCGTTCCATATAGGCGCGATACTGATCATTCCCTAAACGAGATTTAGGATCACTCGGATTCTCGACCGCGTAGTTGGCCCACTTATGGTTGTACCCGGTGAGTGATCCAAACGCCCAACAGACACCTTGAATTTTCCCGGCCTCGGTCATCATCAAACTTTGCCACTGCACGCGTACCTGATCTTGGTGGCACTTGCCGCATGTATTTTCGTTGATCCAAGGACTACCAGGATCCGCATAAAAGTTGTCCCCACCATGAGCCTTGTCTTTATCCTCACGCTCGGTGGGATCGCCGTTATGACAAACAACGCACCCCGCTGGATCACCCATGGTAGGTCCCATCACCATGATCTGCTTCATCATTTCCGAGTCCGCCTCGCGGATCAGTTCGATGTCCGCGTGGCAAGCCATGCAACCGCTTTGGCTGCTTCGGGAAAATGATCGACAAGTTTGTCAGCGGCGTTAGAAACAACCGGGCAAAGCAGACACGCCATTAAGACTAAAGCCTTGGCGAATCGCGAGATGGAAGAGCAGTGCATGAAAAGGCTAGATGAGCTGGAGGTTCGGCGACCAGAACTCATAAGCCTAACGCGTTGAGAAGCCTCCCAAAAGGAACAAAACAACGCGACGGGTTTTTACAACACAATCAATTCAAAAACTGAATCAATTAGCGACCGCTGTCTCAAACTTGCGAACCTTCACGTCGGTGCTGGTTGGGAAATCCTCTGGTGTGTCGGTGAGCGTGACCTTTCCGGTCGCTGCCCACTCGGTGCCACGCACCAACGTGGTGATGAATCCAACACACTCCATCGACCCATCATTGTCACCCATAGGAGTATGAAAGATTCGGCCTTGTTTGTAGTCGATCGTCATCAACATGGGCTCGTGACGGCCCGTTCCCTTCATTTGAGGATCGGCGTAGGCGGTTGCCAAGATCGACATGTTATTGGCTGGTCCGCGAAGCTGCTGATAGAGTTCATCCTTGGCATGCATCCACGCGCGAGGCAAACCCTTGGTGATCGGGTGGTCCGGATCGCGAATAACAATTTGGTATTCGTGTTGCGGACCGTGCGACCCACCGCTTCCCGCCGACTCGTCACGGACGATCTTGCCGTCCTCGTCGTAGTAGACATAGGGGCCTGACTTCTCATTGCGTCCATCCCAGCCACCGAGACCGATCATCTTATTGAACTCTTCCCATTGGCCAAACGAATTGTCCGCGGCATGAACAATGACCATTCCGCCACCACCGGCAACATACTCTTCCAGCGCGTCCTGAGTTTCTTGGGGCCACGGAGCTGCTTTCCATCCAAAATTGCTCAGCACGACGTCGTAGTTTGCGAATTCAGGCTTAAAATCAGGATCGGATTTTGGCTCTGGTAGATCTTGGTATTCCTTGCCGTCTTCCAACGGAAACTCTTTCAATAAATCTCCGCCTTTCCACGTGAATTGAGTTCTCGCAATATCAACGGTAAACCGGCCACTGTCTTCAAGAAACGACTTCATCATCATGGTTGTTTTGGGCCAACGCACGTGATTGTTTTGACCGTCAATGATCAGCACCCTCAGCTTGTCTTGCGCGAACGTTTGCGCTGAAATTGAAAAGGCGGTTACCGCAAACAGAAAACAGGCAAGAAATCGCATGGATACGTTTTTACTTTAGAGAATGAGGAAAGAAGCCAATCGGAATTGTACCCCACCTCGTTCGCTCATACGAATACCGGGCCGACTCGAACTAGCGAAAATTGGCCAAGCTCGATGACAAAGCTGCACAGCCAATCACGGCTGAGTTACGATAGCGGTTTGCTCCCAACCCGATCTGCCGATCCTTCCGAGTCGCTCCATGAAACGCCCGTTCTGGCTTTGCGCTACCCTCCTTGTTCTGTTCTTTTCCATCGCCGGTGAATTTCATCCACTTTCGGCAGCCGAACGCAATGTGCTTTTTATCATCACGGATGACGAAAGCCCGACACTAGGATGTTACGGAGACAAAGCTGCCGTGACGCCGGCGATAGATGCAGTAGCCGCCGATGGATTGATTTTCCGAAACGCCTTTGCCACCACCGCGTCGTGTAGTGCTTCTCGAAGCGTTGTGATGAGTGGATTGCACAATCACCGAAACGGTCAATTTGGGCACGAACATCACTACCACAAATTTGCATCGTTCCATGATGTTGCAAGACTAGCCCTGCCACGAGTGATGGAGCGTGCAGGCTACCGAACGGGCCGAATAGGAAAGTACCACGTCGCTCCGGAATCGGTCTATCACTACGAAACGGTACTCAATGCCAATTCAAGAAGCCCGGTAGAAATGGCCGAGACCAGCCGAGCGTTTTTGACTGAAACCGACGACGATCGACCGTTCTTCTTTTACTTTGCCACATCGGATCCCCATCGCGGTGGTGGGATCGACAAGACTTCTAAGTCTGAACTAAAGCCTGATTTGTTTGGTAACAAACCCAACCGCAAATCGTACCCCGAGATTGAAGAGGTGTTCTTCAATCCCGAGGACGTGATTGTGCCTGCGTTCTTACCGGACACCCCCGAGACAAGAGAAGAGCTTGCGCAGTACTACCAATCGTGTGCGCGCGTGGACCAGGGTGTTGCTCGCTTGATCAAGATTCTCAAGGACGCTGAACTTTTTGACAAAACGATGATCGTATTCACCGCTGATCACGGAATGGCGTTCGCCGGTGGTAAGACAACGGTTTACGAAGGTGGGCTACGAGTTCCGATGGTGGTTCGGGATCCCTATCAATTCCAACGAGGTGTTGAATCCGATGCTTTGATCAGTCACATCGATATCACGCCTACCTTGCTTGATTTCGCAGGTGGCCTAGATACCGAAGCGAACGCCCCTAAGAACCCATTGAACGTCAAGAAATTCTGGAACGAACGTGACGAGGCCGTTGCCGAAAACCGCAATGGCGGCATGCCGTTTGACCAATACCACGGCAAGTCGTGGATGCACTGCTTGGCAAATCCTGATGACGATCATCACGAACAAATTTTCGCGTCTCACACGTTTCACGAGATCCAAATGTACTACCCGATGCGAGTGATTCGGGATGCCAAGTACAAGTTAATCTGGAACATCGCGCACCCTCTTCCTTACCCGTTTGCTTCGGATCTATGGTCGGCTAGTAGCTGGCAAGCTCAACTCGCCAAGGGTCAGGACGCTCCTTACGGCAACAAAACCGTCGGCGAATACGTTCACCGACCCGAGTTCGAACTTTTTGACATTGCCCGTGACCCCGATGAGACGACCAATCTTGCGACGAGCCCCGGGCATCAAGACATTCTGGAGCTCTACCAAGCGAAGCTCAAGAAAATGCAGCAGGACTACGATGATCCGTGGGTGATGAAATGGGACTATGAATAGGCAACGAAGATCGAATGCTTACAGCGTGCACATTCCAAGACCTCTGGAATCAAGCACGCGTTATCTATCGCGGTGCTAGCTAGCCCGACCCTCGCTTGAGTTAGCGATACCGAACCAGCGAGCCTGACCTACCGAGCCTGACCTACCGAGTCTTATCCTACCGACCCTGAATATCAGCGAGCTTGTTCATCGAATCCTTCAGACTTGCATACAGGTCGCGATAAATGGGGAAAAGCTCGTCATATCGTTTTACTGCCGAACGGTCGGGTTTCGTTTCATCAGCCACTTTGATCGTAGCTTTGCAGGCTGCCTCGACGTTGCGATAGGCACCATCACCTACGGCCGCAAGCAGAGCCACGCCGAACGCGGGACCTTGCTCGACCTCCAACGTGGTGATTTTCTTCCCAAATACATCGGCTTGCATTTGTCGCCACATTGGATTCTTGCTTCCGCCACCTGAAGCTCGCACCTGCTTAACCGGCACGTCAAGCGATTCGATGATTGCTAAACTGTCCCGAAGCGCGAAAGTGATTCCTTCCATCACACATCGAGTCAGATGCCCGCGAGTATGCGTTGTGTTGAGTCCCACAAAACTACCTCGTGCGTTCGGGTCAGCGTGCGGTGTACGTTCGCCATTGAGGTATGGCAAGAACAGTAAACCGTTGCTTCCTGCGGCAACCTTTTCGGCTTCCCGAGTCGCCGCCTCGTAACGAGACTTTTCGGGAATCCCAGCTAGACCTTGAACAACCGAATCAACCCACCATTGCAAGGCACCGCCACTAGTGAGGTTCACACCCATCATGTGCCACTTGCCGTTCACTGCATGGCAGAACGTATGAAGCCGACCTGCTGCATCGTATTGAGGCTCGTCGCTGTGAACGAACATGACTCCGCTGGTACCGATCGAGGTACTGAGCACGCCGGATTTGACGACGCCATTTCCGACCGCTCCAGCGGCGCAATCGCCGGCACCCCCGACGACCTTGCAATCGGTAGTCAATCCAAGCTGTTTCGCAGCTTGGCTAGTGAGCGTGCCGGTGACTTCATCGCTTTCAACCACTCGAGGCAGCAAGGCGGCATCGAGTTCGATTTTGCTGAGCAGTTTGGTAGACCACTTTCGCTTTACCACATCAAGCAAGAGCGTGCCGCTGGCATCGCTAACTTCGGTAACGTAATCGCCCGTTAGGCGACGCCTGATCTCGTCCTTGGGAAGCAACACTTTCGCGAGACGATCGAAGTTGCGTTTTTCGTTGTCTCGCAACCAAAGAATCTTGGGAGCTTGAAAGCCCGTCAAGGCTGGGTTGGCAACCAACTTGATCAACGCGTTCCGACCTCCGGCTTTAGCCGTGATCTCTTCACACTGAGCCGCAGTGCGTTGGTCGTTCCAAAGCAGAGCAGGGCGGATCACGTTATCGTCCTTGTCCAGGAAAACCGACCCATGCATTTGCCCGCTCAATCCGATCGCTTTGACAGCCTCCGGCTTAACCTTGCTGGCCTTCATCACTTCGCGAACCGTCGACACAGTCGCTTTCCACCAGTGTTCCGGATCTTGCTGAGTCCAACCTGGCTTGGGTTGTTCAAGCGGATACTCGGCATTCGCTTCTGCAATCACCTTGCCGCTAACGTCAATCAAAAGCGTTTTGGTGCCGCTGGTCCCAATGTCGATGCCGAGGTAGTAACTCATAAGAATAGATTAATCTTGCGTGGCGATGGGGAAGTAAAACGAAACGTGAAGGCCTAGTTAAGACTCACACTTGAACGACTGATTCTAAGCGATTCAAAACAGCGAATTCGCATCGCGAGAACTGGCAGACACTATAGTGCGTATTACCGTTGCACTGTAGCGATGAGCACTCAATCTCGTCGCAAAACTTTGCCGTCGCGAATCTACTCGACCTTTCAATTCGAACCCGCAGTGACTTCCCGTGTTATCGAATCTTCACCAGAAGCCCCCTGTTGCGAAAGACAACGACCAAGCCGCGTTCCCGCCAGGAAACATCCCCAGACTTAATCGCCGAAACTGGCTGACGGTTACCGCAGCAGCTTCCTGCGGGCTGATGGTAGGCTGCCCTCAACCAACCACGCCCGAGCAGTCCGAAACTAAAATCCCGCCGACTAGCTCTACGGTGCCGTTACGGATTTTGATGGTGGCAGATGATTCAACCGCCGACGTCATCCGGCGCGGCTGGGCGGCGGTGTCCGAACAACCCTTGACCATCGAAGTGATGGGAAAGGGCAGTCGGTTAGACTCGTTTGACGTAGACCAGCTACTTGAAGCGGCAAAGAAAAGCGACATCTTGTGGGTTCCGCATTTCGCCATCCCGGATTTGGTGGCTGCCGGCGGGGTTGATTCATTCAAAGACGATTCCACACTCGATGCAGTCAATGCAATGCTGCCTGCTATTCGAAATGGCCTCACCCAGTACGCTGGCGAAGTCCATTGCATCCCACTGGGTCCCACCCTTCCGGTTGTGATGTCAGTCGATTCAGTCGCCAGTATTCAATCTTGGCAGGGCTACGACAAAGCAGTGACAGAAACCTGGAAGGGTAAAGCTGCCGAGCCTACTTCCGAAGGCTGGGCTGGCATGATGTTCCTATGGCGTTGTGGAAACATAGTCGATCGTTGGTTGTTCGACCAAAACAACTTCGACCCACTCATCACCGGTGATGACTACGTGGCCGTGCTGGAACAAATGAAACAGACCCATGACCGGTACGAAATAAAAGACCTAAGCCCATCCGAAATCACAGCGATGGTTGCTGGTGGTGAACTTCGCGGCGGGATTAGTTATCCGATTGACAGTCAGTCGAGTAATTCATCGGCGCTTGACGTAACCGCACTGCCACGGCGCGTGGACGATAAAATTACCGACGATGTAGAGGAAGCGCTAAGAGCGACAAGTTCAAGCGAGCACTTTAGCGTGCTGTTCGATGCGATGACGCCCGTTTTAGCAATTTCGGCAAGTTGCCGACAAACAGCCTCGTCCAAGACTTTCATTAGCTGGATCACAGGCGGCGAGAGCAGTGGTAACTCGCGACGTGAGTTGCCCGCCGTGTTCCCTAACACGCCAAGAATCGCCTCGTCGGAATCATCCGATGGTTTTGAATACGCGGCAACCCGAGATCGGATACTGGCTCAGCCTTTGACGCTGCCAGGACTAACAGTGCTCAACGCACCAAGCTACTACCAAGCGATCGACCATGCGGTTCGAGCGTGTTTGTATCAAGACCAACCCGCTAAGAATGCACTCGCCGAAGCCGCTTCGACGTGGTCCAAGCTGACCGATGAAATCGGGATGCAGCAGCAGCTCAAAGCTTGGCGAAGGTCGCGTGGACTGCGAGCGTAAGAGGTAACTTGGCTGGTGAAGCTTAACGGGCACTAAGATCACCTGCCAATTCGCTGCGTGATGTTCTCATGTGACAGAACCGATGTCGCGACGAAACAAAAAAAGCCACCCATCGGACCATGGGTGGCTTTTTCAATTGTCTGTAGAAAGCGAAACCTAGGCTTCTGCTTCAGCCGCAGGCTCTTCGCTCTTTGTGGCTGGGGCGTCATCGAACGATGGCTTTTCGGCCTTGCGCTTCACTCGATCATTCTTACCAACCAGTTCAAGGATCGCTCGTGGACCATTGTCACCAAGTCGTGGCATCGCCAACTTCAACACGCGAGTGTATCCGCCTGGTCGATCCGCAAAGCGTTCAGCGATGGTATCGAAAAGAATCTTGGCTGCTTCCTTGTCACCAATGAGCTGAATGACACGGCGTCGAGCGGCGACGACGGGTGCACGAGCGGCGGACCACTTTTGCCAATCATCGCTCTTACGCCACTGCTTGTAAGCATCGCTGCCACGGTCGGCTTTGGTCTCGTACTTGCGAGCCTCTTCCACGTTTGGCAATGTCTTCTTGGCAATCGTAATGCACTTCTCGACCAAAGGACGGACTTCCTTCGCCTTATGAAGCGTGGTCGTGATTCGACCGGGTGCTTTAGGCGCATTGTCGTCGTAAGTGGCATCACGCTCGGTCAAAAACAGAGCGCTGGCAAGGTTCTTAAGCATAGCCTTGCGGTGGCTTGGGCTGCGGCCGAGGGTCCGGCCTCGTCGTCGGTGACGCATGACGTTATCAGGGGGCTATAAAGTTGTTACTGAAAATTCGATCAACAGTCTGATCGAAGTTAAGGAACCGACGTTCAAATACGTCGGTTGCCAAATTAAAACATTGGCTGGTTAGGAACTCTCATTCCGAGGTGCAAGCCGTACTGGCTAAGCTTTTCCCGGACTTCATTGAGCGTCGTGTCGCCGAAGTTGCGAACTTCCAAGAGCGAATCTTCGGTGCGTTGCACCAAGTCACGCACAGTTTGAATGTTCTCACTTTCGAGACAGTTATTTGCACGCACCGACAATCGCATGTCAGCGAGCGTCATGTTCAACTTCGCCTCAAGCTGTGCCTCAGGCGAACCGGCACCGCCACGTGCGGCCGAGAAAATGCTCGGTCCAAGCTCGCGGTATTGCACGAAAGGATTGAGGTGCTTGCGAAGGATCTTCGCTGCTTCGACAAGTGAAAGCTCGGGGCTGACGCTACCGTCGGTCCAGATCTCTAAATTCAATCGGTCGTAGTTCGTCTTCTGACCAACTCGAGTCTCTTCAACTTCGTATCGAACTCGAGTGATAGGACTGAACACGGCGTCGATTGGAATGATTCCGATTTCGTGATCAACGGTGCTGTGCTCGGTGCTTGGCACATAACCGCGACCGTTCTCGACGACCATTTCGACCATGAAATCCACATCGGCGGTCAGCGTTGCAATGACGTGATCTTTGTTGATGACTTCAACATCAGAATCGGTTTGCACGTCGGCTCCGGTGATGACACCGGCCTTGTTGCTTTCGATCGTGATCACGCGAGTCGCTTCGCTGTGATTGCGCACAACAAGGCTCTTCACGTTCAAAACGATCTGCGTAACGTCTTCTACGACACCCGGGATCGAGGTGAATTCATGCTGAGCACCGCGAATCTTGATCTGCGTGACGGCACTTCCCATCAGGCTGCTCAAGAGCACGCGACGAAGACTATTACCAACGCTTGCACCAAAGCCGCGCTCGAAAGGTTCAGCGGTGAACTTACCGTAGCTGGATGTCAGGGTATCACGATCAACTTCCAAATTGCTTGGAAGTTCCATGCCTCGCCAACGAATGTGCATCGTCATAAAACCTCAGTTCTGGGAACAGATGTTGTAGGATTATTGGTAGGGGGTGCAAATGAAGCGGGAAGGTCACTTGCGAAAATCGGCAACGTCGGTGCGGGCCGCAGTTGCCGTTTGAGTTTCATCACTGCCACCCAACGAGAAATCGATGAGTGAGCAAACCATCGGCCGATTAGACGCGACGCTTTTTACGAGGGCGGCATCCGTTGTGAGGAATCGGGGTTACTTCCTCGATCAACTTCACATTCAAACCAGCGGCCTGCAACGAAGTGATAGCACTCTCGCGGCCCGAACCTGGGCCCTTAACCTTCACTTCAACATCACGCATGCCGAATTTCTGAGCCTTTTCAGCAGCTTGCTGTGCAGCACACTGACCGGCGAAAGGGGTGCTCTTACGACTACCCTTGAACCCGCTCGTTCCAGCACTGGCCCAGCAAAGCGTATCGCCCTTGGGATCAGTGATGGTCACGGTCGTGTTATTGAACGTTGCGTGAATGTGAGCAACGCCGCTGGAGACGTTGCGACGGACGCGTTTCTTTTTGTTGGTCTTTGCCACGGCAAAGTTCTCTGCAAATTCGTTGGATAGTGATTGTGTGTGAGGTCCAGAAACTCGCGGTGACGGCACCACGAGTTGCCAATTGAGGTCTTCGAACTAGCGAAGATCCTTCACGCCCTTCTTGCCGGCAACGGTTTTACGCGGGCCTTTACGGGTACGTGAGTTTGTCTTGGTGCGTTGTCCGCGAACGGGCAAGCCAACACGGTGACGCATTCCACGGTACGACTTGATTTCTCGCAGTCGTGAAATGTTCTGTGCGACTTGGCGACGCAACGGGCCTTCGACCGTGTAGTCACGCTCGAGCAATGCAGCGATACGACCGAGTTCGTCTTCGTTGACGTCGGAAGCAGGTCGCTTTGGGTCAATGCCCAACTTCTCACATACTTCACGAGCGGACGGTAGTCCGAGCCCATAAAGATAAGTTAGTGAGTATTGGATCTGTTTGTCGTTTGGGATATCGACGCCCATCAAACGGGGCATAACCAGACTCCGAGTTCAAACGGTGGAATGAAGTGTGTACAGGTAGACAATCAGTGTCAAAATCATTTCGGGAGGGAATCGTCAGAGAGAAAGCACTCGCAAAACCATGTGTTTTTCGAGACTTTACCGACGATCCATTGCCGCAGTTGGATCAGCACCCCGACAAAGTGAGGCCTGGTTTTCAACCAAAATCTTGTCCAAACGCTCGCTTCTAGTCACAAAGCTCTGGGCAAGAATCCCGGAATATACCGCTCGGCCCCCTTTTTGCTCAAGTGGTAACGACCAAGGAATTGGAATGAATTCTCAGAAGAATGTCCCGATCAGTGCCGAACACTCTTTTTTCGTCGAAGTTTCACGAATTCCGTTGGCACATCGTCTCTGTCCGACGCCGGAATTCGGGTCTGCTCGACGATATCAAAGCCACTGAGGTCAAGATCCAAATGGGTATCGCCCTGCACCTGCGAAAGCACTCGCGTCAGGAATACCTTTTCACATGAAGGCATCAACTGCCGGTAAATCTCGGCTCCACCCACCACATACGCTCCGTTCTTGGCTGATCCGGCCAGTTCCGCGGCAACCTCCAGGGCTTCTTCGGGACTTTTAGCACGATGCACCCCGTCAGCGGACCACTCGTCCTGGCGAGTGATGACGACCGTTTGCCGACCTGGGAGCGGACGACCAATTGAGTCATACGTTTTCCGCCCCATGATCAAAACGCCACCGAGGGTCAATTTCTTGAATCGCCGCAGATCACTGCTCAAACGCCACGGCATATCACCGTTTAGCCCGATCACCCCAGCCGGAGTCATGGCCACGATTGCAGTCAAAGCCCCCACTGAAGACACCTTGTCACTCACACCGCCACCGGAGCTTTAATTGCAGGGTGGGGGTCGTAATCAACCAGCGTAAAATCATCGAACTGAAACTGGTCAATCGACTCGGGTGACGAACGTATCTGGATCTGAGGCAATGGACGCGGATGACGCGAAAGCTGCTCTTTGGCTTGGTCGAAATGATTGCGGTATAGATGCAGGTCGCCCAAGGTATGAACGAACTCCCCTGGCTTGAGTCCCGTTACCTTGGCCATCATCATCGTCAGCAACGCGTAGCTGGCGATGTTAAAGGGAACGCCAAGGAACATATCTGCACTGCGTTGATAGAGCTGACAGGAAAGCCGATCCCCCGCCACGTAAAACTGAAATAGCAGATGGCAAGGTGGCAGCGCCATATCAGGCACATCGGCAACATTCCACGCCGATACGATTAACCGGCGCGATTGCGGATTCTTGCGAATTTCGTCCTGCACCCACGCGATCTGGTCAATCGTTTGGCCAGCCTTGTGTGACTGCCAAGATCGCCATTGCCGGCCATAGACAGGCCCAAGCTCACCATCTTCGTCGGCCCACTCGTCCCAAATCGAAACTCCGTTCTCTTTAAGCCACTTGATGTTGGTGTCTCCTCGAAGAAACCACAACAACTCGTAAATGATCGACCGAACGTGCAGCTTCTTCGTCGTCAGCAAAGGAAATCCTTCGCTAAGGTCAAACCGCATTTGCCGGCCAAACAGACCTCGCGTGCCCACACCAGTGCGGTCGTCGCGATCAAGTCCGTGGTGAAGTACTTCGTCCAATAATTGCAGATAGGTCCGCATTGCCTACTCCGGTCGTTTCCAATCAATCGTCCAATGCCGATCCGACGTCATTTGAACGCAGTGAACCTCCACGCCAAGCCCCCTGATGATTTCCTCGGTTTCTTGAAGCGATAACGACGCGAGCAATGATTGACGAAGCAACTGCTGAGCGTATTCGGATTCGCCTTCGCCGTGCAAACCAACCAACCGTTCAATTTCTTCATGCGTTGAAGGCCGAACCAGATCGCGAATAAACATACGCCCACCCGGAGCGGTAACTCTCACCAGTTCAGCAATTGCCTGGGCTGGTTCGGAACAATGGTGCACGAGCGTGTTTGAAACGACGGTGTCAGCAAACCCATCGTCATAGATGTCAAAGGCGGTTACGTCCCCGAACTGAAGCGTGATTCGATCGGCCAAACCCGCAATCTCAATTTCCATCTTTGCGATTTCGAGCATTTCGACTTCGTTGTCGATCGCCATGATCTGCCAGGGTGCGGCCGCATATCCGTACTCCGATTCGGAAAGACGTTTGCCAATGCGGATGGGGATGTCAGCCGGACCACATCCAATGTCCATCACCCGTGGTCCAACCTTTCCATTTTTAAACAAGTCGTCCACGAACTGCTGGTTCACCAACGAATGGTCCATTTCGTGGTACGCCGCAGCATCAGCACGAGCATCAATGGGTGCGGGCTCTGGAATTCGATGCAGGTTCACAAACAATTTCCTCGATAGCAGGTCAAAACGAAAGGATGAGCAAGGGCGCAAGATGCAGTAGAACCGGTTGGATTCTGGATGACACCCTACCCCTGCGGCGCCTCGAGAATCAGGGGTAATCTTACGAACAAACCTTCAGGGTGGCCTCCGATCAAGGTCAGTGGACAGTTAGTGACTGCAGGCTTGCATCGCATCACCGTGATTCCTAATACCGTCCATTCCCCCGCTAAGACGCCTCTCAGGGCCACCGTAGTGCATAATCAGAAAATTCCTCCTAATCCCACCAATTTGCCGCTCGTCCAGACTACAACTTACTGACAAAATGGTCTGCGATTGAGGCGGAGCAATGCGAATTCCTGACACGCTGATTACTTTGGAAGCTCTCCATAGCAATCGGGCGACTAAACGGTTCTTGCACAGCCTAGGCGGTTTAGGTCGTGCTCCCGTCGCTGAACATTTCATCCAGAACGAGTTAAGTCATGGATCGCAACGACCAATCTAGCCAACCGCGACCTTCGCGTGAAAATCGAACGGGAGATTCGAGATCATCTGAATCTTGGGCCACCCTTACCCCGGCCGATCTGATTCGATCAGTATCTCGACGCTTGCCGAGCGTGCTTGTCACGACGTTATTGGTTGCCATCGCGGTCGCAGCGATCTTAGTTGCTTGGCCCAATCAATATTCCAGCGATGGAATGTTCTACGTTCGCCTTGGACGGGGTGCCGTTTCGATCGATCCGACGACCGAGCCTACCCGTTCGGTTTCTTTGCAGGAGAGTCGCACGTCGGAAGTGATGTCGATCTCGCAGATGCTCAACAGCCGCGAGATTGCCGACCGGGTCGTACGTACCGTTGGTGCACGAGCCATCAATCACCCTCGCAATTGGGTCGAACGCCTGACTCGAATCGCAAACGAATCGTCGGCCGATGTGGAAGAGAACGACGAACGCATTAAGTACGAACATCAAATTGCTCACGAAGAGGCCGTCAAGAAGGTACTGAAGTCCGTCTCAATCAACGTTCCTAAAGACAGCTACACAGTCTCGGTGACGGCAAAGGGCAGCGATCCTCTTTTGGCCCAACAAATCGTTCAAGCGTTCATGGACGAATACGGCGCCTACCATGTTGAAGCCCACCGTTCCAACGGCTCACTCGATTTCTTCGAAAAGCAAACCAAGGCTAGCCAGAGCGCCGCGTTGAATGCCAGAAAGGCTCTGCAGGAAGCTCGTGGTCAAATGGGCTGGCTCAGTTCGGAGTCGTCCGAAAAGGCACTCGGCGAACGAATCATCGAATTGGAATTGGCGCTCGACCAAGCTGAAAGCAGCTACGCCGAGTCGCAAAGCCGCACCGCCGCATTGAAACAACAGCTCGCTCAAGTTCAAGAATGGGTGCCGATGGAAGTTAGCCGTGTTGCAAACGAGGCTGCGTTTGGAATGCGAACCTATCTGTACGAAGCCCAGATGGAAGATGGCGAAAAGCTGTCCAAGGTAACTTCCAACCACCCTCGCTATAAAATTCTGCAACAGAAGATCAACCAAGGAAACCAAATCGTCGACGCCGCTGGCGACGAGCGAGAGCAAACGACCGAAGCACTCAACCCGATTCGAATCAAGCTTGAATCAGAATTCCAAACCGCGTTCGCCGAAAACGCTGGACTGAAAAGCCGACTGGAATCACTGCAGGCGAGCATGGAACAAGCTAAGGCTGACCTGCGGCGTCTCAACGAAGATGCCATCAAGTTGGCAGAACTCAGCTGGACGGCCGACATCGCCGAAGAAAACTTCTTAGCTCACGCCAAAAGCTTGGAATCATCTCGCGTGACCCATGAATTGGACAAGCAAGAGATGTCCGACGTATCGGTGATCCAAAACGCTTCGCTTAACCTCAAGAAGGTTGGACCACCTCGCTTAGCACTTGGCGTTGTCGGCATGATGCTTGGGTTCTGCATTGGCGTGCTTCAGGCTCTCATCCGCGACAACCCGATTGCCACCAGAGACGCCCAAGAGGTTTCCACCGCACCGGAACAACGAGCTCGTCATTACGGCGAGGACGACAATGACTATTTCGTCACTCCACCTAAGAGAACGAACCGCGATGCACTCACTAGTGCTGAACGAGAATTTGCCCAAGCTGATCAAGCGAGGCACGATTTGACCGTGCATTCCTCGAGTAAGCCTGGACCAGTTGTTAAAGGCGAAAAGAAACAAGACGAGTGGGTGTCTATGCCAAGGTAGAAATCAGTGATTGTTGATGGCCAATGCAAGTTCACCAGGGTGAACACGCTTTGGTCGCAGGAATAATTGATGACTGCCGACGCACCCGATAGATGTGTTGACCAATTCATTTGCAGCTTTGTATTACACCATTGACCCTCAAGATGATGGTCCATTCATTACAGTATCCGTTCCGTCGCAAAGGGTTTTGTGCGGAGAGGGTGAAAAAGGTTTAACGAGACGTGCTAGGAGCATTGATCACCGATTGGGCTGAGCGATTACCTCGGCTCAGCTACCGCGACCCGTTGCTGTTAACAGCAACGCAGTTCAATCGCGAAGTCGCAAGAGAGCGAATTCGAGCGACTCGTCGTTCGTTCCCGTTTTGCGTCATCATGTTGGAACTTGACGGAACTCAGCACCGTAAACGTCGCAGTCGCATGTTGGTTCGAATGCTGCATCGCAACCTGCGCATGACCGACCAAAAAGGGTTTATCGGCAAGGACCGCTATGGAATCCTACTAGTTGATACACCGGAGATGGGTGGACGATCCGTAATGGATCGATTGACCCAGTTGGCTCACAAGCACGGCCTGCAAATCACAATGAAGCTTAAGGTCCATGACCCGGATGGCTTCAGTCCTGATGAAGACCAGGACTCGCCTGGCGATGGCATGAGCAGTTTCGACGAAGATCTCGTCGCCTCGGGACGCCGGCGTGGCGATGACCAAAACTCGCGATGGTTACCCGTTGCGGGTGAAGTGGAAGTTACGACGGAAGATCCGATCGTGGGTCGACCGGCAATTCGAATGGCCGCTAAACGGACGCTCGACATTGTCGGCGCCAGTGTCGGCTTGATCCTTACCGGTCCCGTGGTGCTGGCGGCTATGTACGCGATTCGTCGCCAGGACGGTGGGTCGCCGATATTCACGCAAACCCGAGAAGGACTTCGCGGAAAGCCGTTCACGATCTTCAAGTTGCGCACGATGGTGATCAACGCGGAAGCCTCACAGGCGGAACTGCGTTCGCAAAGCCACCGTGATGGACCGGCATTCAAGATTTCACACGACCCGCGAGTCACCAAAGTTGGGCAGTTTCTTCGCAAGACTTGTATCGACGAACTTCCACAGCTTTGGAATGTCTTGATTGGTGATATGTCATTGGTAGGTCCTCGTCCACTTCCGTGGCACGAAAGCCGCGCCTGCGTGCCATGGCACCGACGCCGGTTAGACGTGCGTCCAGGAATGACTTGCTATTGGCAGGTGGAAAAGGACAAGGTCGAAACGTTCGACGATTGGATGCGATTGGACCTGCGTTACCTCGAGCAAGTTAGCATATTGGAAGACTTACGCTTGATTGCCAAGACGGTCGTGGTTCCCATGACCGGTCGCGGGAGCGAGTAAAACGTGACGTTGACTGAGCAGCAGCACTTGCGATCGACTCAACACGAGTCGCATGCAATCATTGATGCACGCGTTGTCTTTTTGACGCACTACATCCCGCTGTACCAAGTTCGGGTATTGCAGTCGATTGCTAGGCGTGTGCGTGATTTTCAAATCCTGCTTAGCACCCCCATAGAACCTAACCGTGATTTTCAACCGGACTGGTCCGGTCTAAACGTGACGGTTCAAAACTCTTGGACGTTTCGCCGACGATGGCGACATCGGACCGCTGGTTTCGACGATCAGCTCTACGTCCACTTCCCGTACGACACGATGTCACGCCTACGGGAATTGAAACCAGATGTAGTGATGTCTCTTGAATTAGGTGCCCGATCCGCGGGGGCGGCGATGTATTGCCGCCGACACCCCGAATCGAAACTTGTCTTATGCACCTACATGAGCCAACGAACCGAACAGGGACGCGGACTCCTGCGCCGCCAACTTCGCAAACAACTGCTCAAGTCGGCTGACGCGGTCACGTACAACGGTCCATCGTGCAGGGAATACTTGAGTGAATTCGGTGTTCCAAGCAAGCGCCTCTTTCATCTGCCTTACGCGGCAGACGACCGAACAATTTATGACGGACCTGTGGAACGCGACGAAGAAAGCTCTCGCTATCGACTACTCGTCGTCGGCCAACTGAACGAGCGCAAAGGCGTTTGCCGACTACTAACCCAACTCGAAGATTATTGCCGAAGGCGTTCACACCGACAGATCGAAGTTATTTTCGCGGGTGACGGACCATTAAGAGGCAAGCTTGAATCTTTCGCTGCTGGCGATGGTCATGATCTTCCTAACCTCAAGGTCAAAGTACTTGGCAACGTGCCCGCCAACGATCTAGCAGTCTGGATGCTTAGATGTGGCGCCATGATTGCACCGACGCTTGCTGACGAATGGATGCTAGTTGTCAATGAAGCCCTGCATGCAGGAGTCCCCGTCATTGGCAGTATTCACTCCCAAGCCGTGACGACGCTGATTCAATCGGGAAAGAACGGCTGGACTTATGATCCGATGCAAGACGGATCACTAGCATTGGCATTGGAGAGTTACTTCAGCGAATCTGATGACGCGATCGCATGCATGCGATACACGTGTCGCCAATCGGTTGATCAGCGAACACCAGACTGGGCCGCTTCGGGTGGGATCAGGGCGATACAAAGCGTATTGCATCACCAAAAGTCACCCCAAACCGAGACGCAAGCGTGAACAATGCGTCCCCTACCGCGAAGTCTCAATCTCGATCGGTTGCAAGTCTATCAATGGACTTGGACAACAAGTGGGCCTACCTGCGAGCCGCGGGAAATCCAGATTGGCAAACACGCCCGGGTTACCTTCCGATCGTCATCGATCGGATTGTTGAGATGCTCGGGGAACTCAACTTACCGCTCACCGTGTTCACGGTGGGACGCGACCTAGTAGAAGACGAGGACTGCGTTGCCATCAAATCGTTTGATCGCATGCCTCGCTGGGAACCAGCCAATCATTCGCTCAATCATTTGCCATGGATGCATACCATGGAATCATCGGAAATCGCTGACGAGATCGAGGTCACCGATGCTCGGATTCGTGAAGTCACGGGACGTCGACCGCTTGGGTTTCGCGGTCCAGGCTTTAGTTGCCCGGACGAAGTCTTGAGTGTTCTTTCTCGAAATGATTACGTTTACGACGCCTCGATTTTCCCGACCTCGATTGCGCCGATCGCTCGCGCGGTGTTTCTGATGAAAACCGATCTGCAGGGTGCAGAAAAGGAAAGAGCCAAGAAGCTTTACGGCGGGTTCGATTCACTTCGCCATCCCAACCATCCGTTCGAACGAAACATTGCCGGTCATAGCTTGTGGGAAATGCCGGTAACCGTGATGCCGTTTACTCGCACTCCAATTCACTTCAGCTACTTTACCTTTTTAGCCAGCTTTTCGACGTTGGCAGCAAAGTCTTATTTTCGCACGGCGCTTTGGCTATGCAAAGTCACCGGCACGGCACCGTCGCTACTGTTGCATCCTCCCGACTTCATGGGTCGCGAAGACGACAGCGACTTGGCTTACTTCCCTGGCATGAAAATGCAGCGCCGAGACAAGTTGGCGATTGTTCGTTGGGCACTGGAACTTTATTCAACACAGTTTGATGTCCGTTGCATGATCGATGCGCTACGCACATTTGACCCGGCGGTTGACCCCGATGCCGCACAACTTGGCCACTCTCGTGCCACCGGAAACAACATCGCAACTTCAACGGGCCAACTCGCCCAGTCACCTTCCTTCCAATGAAGTACCTGAGCCAGTAATGTCCTGGCCAAATTAAGTGAAATATCATGTTAGATCTTGGCAAACGAAATGTCTTAGGCATCGGCGTCAATGCGATCGATTACGAAGCAGCCGTCGCCAAAGTGATCGAAGCAGGCCGCTCGCGATCTCCGATGGCCGTGACCGCGCTCGCCGTTCACGGTGTTATGACTGGCGTTAGTGACAAAGCGCATAAGTATCGCCTTAACCAGTTCGACCTTGTTTGCCCTGATGGCCAGCCCGTCCGATGGGCTCTCAACCGATTGCATGGTTGCGATTTGAATGATCGAGTTTATGGCCCCGAACTGACGTTGCGGCTGTGTGAAGCGGCCGCCAAAGAGGACGATGTTCCGGTGTATTTATTTGGTGCCACCGAAGAAATGCTCGACCAGTTTGCTGAACGTCTTTGTGAGAAGTTCCCTGGATTGAAGATAGCGGGTCGCAAGGCGTCGCGGTTCCGCACGCTCAACGAGCAAGAACGCGATGAACTGGCTGCCGAGATTAACGCCAGTGGCGCCGGCATGTGTTTCGTTGGACTGGGCTGCCCGCGACAGGAGGTCTTCGCTTATGAGATGCGAGATCGTGTTCGAATGCCCTTGATTGCCGTCGGTGCCGCATTCGCATTCCATGCTGGCATGCTTGAGCAAGCCCCAGCTTGGATGCAAAGAAACGGCTTGGAATGGTTCTTTCGGCTCACTCGCGAACCTGGTCGTTTGTGGAAGCGTTACTCGACCACCAACCCTGCCTTTGCGTCCCTCGCAATCTTGCAGAAATTGAAGCTCTACGCGGCCCGCACAGATTCTGGCGTGCCACCAACCGAAGAAGTCAGGTTTGGCTAGACGTTTTTAGGTATGCTGGGATAAGATTTGCGATTCAGGCCTGACGCCTGCCCCGCCTATAACCCTTAGCCCACCGACCAAGATGCCTACCTCATTCCGTTATTTGCTGCCCGCTGGATTAGCTCTCGCCTGCCTCGTTGCTGTTGCCATGAAGGTCAGCGACCCACCGGCGGTGCAAATGCAGACGTTTGCGGAAAACTTCTTAGCTTCGCTAGATGAGACTCAATCCGCCAAAGCGACGATGCCCTACGATTCACCTAAGCGAGTCGGCTGGCACTTCATCCCGATGAAGGACCGCAAGGGCCTCACCCTTGGCGAGATGGATGATGCTCAACGCACCGCTGCACTTCGACTCGTTCGAGCCGCACTTAGCGAAGCCGGCTACGACAAAACCAACAAGATCATGACACTCGAGCGCACGCTGCGTATCCTCGAAGGTGAAGGACGCACATGGCCACGCGATCACAACCTCTACTATGTCACCGTGTTTGGTACCCCATCAAACCAGGGCGTTTGGGGTCTCAGCTTCGAAGGTCACCACCTTTCGCTCAACTTCGTATGTCGCGACGGCAATATCGTTGACAGTACACCGCAGTTCTTCGCAACGAATCCTGCGATCATCATGAATGATGTGGTCGCGCCGGAAGGTGAAACGGTGCTCGGTAAAGGAACACGTGTCTTACGTGACGAAGAAGAGTATGCGTTCAAGATTGTGCAATCGCTGACTGAATCTCAATTGGCAACTGCCGTCATCGACGAAACAGCACCTCAAGAGATTCGGTTTGCCGGTGAAGCGCAACCGAGCGTCGGCGATCCAGAAGGCATCCCGTTTGACCAACTCGATAAAGACCAGCAGAAAACCTTGAAGGATTTGATCGAAGTCTATGTTGGCGCAGTTGCCGATAGCGCCGCAGATGACCGCCGCAAGATCATCGAAAGCGATGGTTGGAACAACGTGCATTTCGCATGGGCCGGGGCAAAGAAGCCAGGCATTGGTCACTACTACCGAGTTCGCGGTAAGAGCTTCTTGATTGAGTTCATCAACACGCAGCCCGATGCAATGGGTAATCCAGCCAATCACATTCACTGCGTCTATCGTGACCTAACCGGTGACTTCGACTTAGCTCTTTAGGCTTTGAGTGTGACAGATCTTAGGGACGCGGTTTGCCTTGGAGCGATAATAAGTCAACGACTGATTGCTTTCCTTCAACCGATGCCGTCCTATGTTGTCTTTTCTAAAGCACCTGCAAGAACGCTGGAACGACTGGTGTGGCGATCGAGAAATGGAGATGGCGATCCGTCGCTCACTCAGCGAAAACGGATACTTTGGTCAAACAGCGAAGCTAAAGAACGTTCGCTGTGTTGCCGTTCAGCGACCCGGCTGGCTTCAAGTATTTCGCTTTGAAGCAACGGCTCGCGTCCGCTTAGAAGTTGATGACGATGCTCCAGAGCCGGACCCCGTCTATGACGAACTATTTGGACTGGTGCGCGACGACATTCGCCACAACATCAACACCATTCGAGTGTTCAATCAGGAAGCCGAACGCAAAGAGCTATTTGCCCGCTGGAGCGAGGGCCTGATTTGCTTACGTGGTGCTCACGGGCTTTCGCCCCCGACCTGACATCGGAAAAACTTGGCCCATCCGATAGAATCAATGAGCTACTGTCTCGCCCTCCCATTCCGATTCTGCCTCCCATTCCGATTCTGATGGACCGAAGATGATTATTCGCACTGCTGGACTGATCCTGCTTTCAATCGCAAGCATGTCGCTATTGCGAGGCGATAGTCCCGACGTTGCGGCTGAAAAGTCCAAACAAGAAGCCGCTATTCTGGCCCAATCGCAAGAAAGCGAGCTGATTAGCAAGCGACGGCAAATCACGTTTGAAGGCCGGAGGGCGGGTGAAGGCTATTTCAGTAGCGATGGAAACCGAATGGTGTTCCAAAGCGAACGCGATGCAGCGAACCCGTTTTATCAGATCTATCTTTCTGACCTGCAAACCGGTGACATCGAACGCGTGTCCACCGGCGACGGCAAAACGACGTGCGCATGGATCCATCCGTCAGGGGATCGCATTTTGTTCGCCAGCACCCACGAAGACACCGAAGCGATCGCTAAGCAAAACGAAGAAATCGAGCTACGCGAATCGGGCAAGCAACGACGATACGCTTGGGACTACGATCCGTCTTTCGAACTCTACGCGAAAGATATGGCCGATGGTTCGCTGACCCGTTTGACCAACGCGCGAGGCTACGACGCTGAAGCCAGCTACAGTCCTGATGGCAAACAGATCGTGTTCGCATCCAACCGAGAAGCCTATTCACGCGAACTTACTGACCGCGAGAAGAAACTCTTTGAAGTTGACCCGGCATTCATGATTGATCTCTACATCATGAACGCCGATGGCAGTGACGTTCGACGCTTAACCGATGAACCGGGCTACGACGGCGGACCGTTTTTCTCCGCTGATGGATCTCGCATTTGTTGGCGGCGATTTGCTGAAAATGGTGCCACCGCGGAAGTGTATTCGATGAAAACCGATGGCACCGATGTGACTCGTCTAACCGACATTGGCGCGATGAGTTGGGCTCCGTACTTTCACCCTAGCGGTGAGTACCTAATCTTTACAACCAACAAACATGGCTTCGCTAACTTCGAGCTCTATCTTGTCAGGGCTGACGGCCAAGGCGAACCGGTTCGAGTGACCTACACCGACGGCTTTGACGGGCTGCCGGTATTTCTACCCGATGGCACACACCTGTCATGGACATCGAATCGAAATGAAAAGAAGCAATCGCAAATCTACATGGCAGATTGGAACCATGAAGCGGCTCTAGAAAAGCTCGGCCTAACCAACAGCGACGATACCCGAACAGAAGATCGCGAAGCGGCAATCGCTTCAGCCCAATCGTCGAAGCCCGAGTTCGCACCCACCGACGTGATGCGGCACGTTGATTACCTCACCCGTCCTGACCTGGGTGGACGGCTTACCGGAACGCCTGGTGAGAAACGAGCTACTGGATACGTAGCAGCTTACCTAGAGAGCCTTGGTTTTTTACCTGCAGGTGAAAACGGAACGTACTTTCAAAACTTCGAATTCCCCGCCGGATCGGTGTTGGGAGATTCGAACTCGCTTTCGTTGGGTGAACAGTCATTAAAGTTGGATCATGATTGGCGTCCTATTGCTTTCTCGGTGGATGGAAAGATTGATCCCACTGGGATTGTGTTCGCTGGCTACGGGATGCAGGTTCCTGCTAGTGAAGGCGTCGATGAATATGACAGCTACGTGCACCTAAATGTTGCTGAACAATGGGTGTTGGTGTTTCGCGATCTACCTCAAGACATCACACCCGAAGTTCGTCAAAAGATGGCACGCTACGGATCACCACGACGAAAGGCTACGATCGCTCGCGACATGGGTGCGAAAGGGATCATCTTCGTTGCCGGACCTAACAGCAAAGTCAAAGAACAACTGATTCGTTTCGATAAAGGAGCCTCCGATGCCGGAACCAGCCTCGCAGCGATTTCGGTCACCAATGCAATAGCCGAAAAGATGCTAGAGGGATCGGAACAGACCTTAAAAGACTTGCAAACCAAGCTTGATGATGGTTCGTTGATGATGGGTTTTCCATTAACCGAACTCAAGCTATCCGGTGAAATTCAGATCAAACGCAATCGTGGCGTGGGACGAAACGTGATTGCTCGTTTGCCCGCCGGAGACGCGCCATCTATCGATAAGCCAGTTGTGATGCTGGGTGCTCACGTCGACCACTTGGGTCGCGGCGGAAGCAGCAATTCGCTCGCCCGCGAAGACGAACGCGATTCGATTCACATGGGTGCCGATGACAATGCATCGGGAGTGGCAGCCATGCTCGAGATCGCTCAATACGTTGCGTCGGAAAAGAACGCCGGGCGGATCAGCGCGGAACGAGACTTGATTGTCGCAGGTTGGAGCGGCGAGGAACTCGGATTGTTCGGATCGCAAGCCTTCGTAGATCGCTTCTACGAACTCTATCCGAATGCTCCCCAAGCAGAGATCGACGAACAAGCAGAAGCGATCGCTGCGGCTCATGGAATGTCCACTGATGCAAAACCACTGACTCCCGCGGTCGCGGTTTACTTGAACCTCGACATGGTAGGAAGACTTCGCGAGAAATTGATTGTGCAGGGAATTGGATCGTCACCCGGGTTCGCTGGCGAAGTCAATCGCCGCAATGTTCCAATTGGGTTGGAACTTGAACTCGACAAGACGAGCACAAGATTGCCGACTGACGCTTCGGCCTTTGTTAGCCGCGAGGTCCCCATATTGTCGGGATTCACGGGTGCTCACGAAGACTACCACACACCTCGTGACACTCCGGACAAACTAAATTACGAAGGCGTGGCCGACATAGCCAAGCTTTTTGGATTACTGACTCGCGGATTCCTCATCGCAAAGGAATCTCCCGTCTTCAAACTTGAACAGGGTGAAGCCAGTGATGAAAACGTTCCACGCGCTCGCTTAACGGCGTACCTTGGAACGATCCCCGATTATGCGGCGGGCGACATCAAGGGGCTAAAACTCAGTGGTGTTGCAGGAGAAGGTCCCGCTGCCAAAGCAGGCATCAAAGGCGGCGACGTCATCATCGAGGTTGCTGGAAAGACGATCGAGGACATCTACGATTACACGTATGCCATTGAAGCCCTGAAGATCGGTGAAGAAGTCACCATCAAGGTACGGCGTGGGGAAGAATCTCTCGAGCTTTCCATCACGCCTTCATCTCGAGACTAACTGCAATCGCCCTCGATTATTTCATATCGAGAATGCTTTCGGCTGGAACCATCGCAGCCTCATGATCCTGCCGGACTTTGCGGATTTGCTCTAGCACAGCCGGTTGGCGTTTCGAAAGATCGTGCTGTTCGCGCAAGTCCGTTGACAAGTCGTACAACAGCGGCGGATCATGGAAATGAGGTGCACTCGCACCAGGCACATAACTGTCCTGAGTAATGAAGTGCGCTTTGTGGTTCTTGTAGCGAATCGCCATCAATCGGTTGTCGCGATAAAAGAACATCGAATCGCGAGCCGACTTATCTTCGCCTTTCAACCACGCCGATTGATCGTATCCATCAAGCGACAAATTACCAGGAAGCGTTGCACCGGCCATTGCCGCAAACGTCGGCAACAGATCCAAAGTACTGGTCACCCCCGAGTCGATCCGATTCGCTGGCACGGTGCCGGGCATCCAAAATATCCCTGGCACTCGCATGCCGCCATCGAAAGTCGTTCCCTTGCCGTTTCGCAACGGACCAGCCGACCCACCGTGGTCGGCAAACGTTAGCCAAGGACCATTGTCGCTCGTAAACACGACCAATGTATTTTCGGCCAAGTCGCGATCGCGAAGCGTTTGTAGTATTCGCCCAACACCATCGTCGATCTCTTCAATCACATCCCCGTACAATCCCGATTGTGAATGCCCGGCAAACTCATCGCTGCGAAACAGGGGCACATGTGGCAACGAGTGAGCGAGATAAAGAAAGAACGGTACTTCGCTATCCATGGAATCGATTAGCTCGATGGTCCGCTCGGTGTAGCGACGGGTAATGGTTGATTGGTTGGCAGGCCGCTCGATCTCGCGGCAACCTTCTTTGACCGTTCCTTCCATCAAGGGAACATGAAAGTCATTCCAATCAGGATCAAGAAAAACTTGGCGCCCCTTTTTCTGGGGGTCAGTCGTCCCAACCCTGTCCATGTCATTGCTATACGGAATTCCATAGTAAGAGTCGAACCCGTGGTTTGTCGGCAAGAACTCCTTGCGATGTCCGAGGTGCCATTTGCCCACCATCGCCGTTTTGTATCCTGCCCCCTGAAGCGTTTCCGCAATGGTGACTTCGTGATCGGGCAGTCCGCCAATCGAGTCGGGAAAGAGAACGCGACGGTTGCCCCACATGCCTGAACGGATCGGATAGCGACCGGTCAGTAGCCCCGCCCGACTCGGCGTGCAAACACTTGCTGCAACATAGAATTGAGTGGCCCGCATTCCTTCCGTTGCCATGCGATCAAGATGCGGCGTGCTGATGGTTGGATGTCCATAACAACTTAAGTCACCATAACCTAGATCGTCACAGAAGATAATTATGAAATTGGGACGGGCGGCACTCGCCGAACCGGCTATCAACAGAACACCAACAAGCAACAACGAACGAAGCATAAGAGTCACAACCATCAAAAAGTGCAAACAAGAAACATACGCACAATACACAAATCCTTTCGTAAGTATTGCGAATCACCTCAACCGCTAAGCCTCTTCTCGATCACAACCAAACAACAGGTCACACCAGAGCATCTGGGATAGCGACAGCACTTGCTGGATTGCCACGGGCTCAACAGAGCCCGATTTCACGAGCGAGGGAGAGTTACGATTATGACACAAGAGCCTGAGCGATGGGGAAACTCACTGCTTTCGCAAGATTTCGGTGAGTGTTGAAGCGGCGATAGCCGATCGGAACGAGAGCCGCTAAGAATGGAAACCTCAAAACAACCGCCTGCTACTCTTGACGGATGAACGTCCTTTCGAGATGACGACCTCGTGAGACGAATTGCACCACCGCCCGCTGCATAAGGCGTTGCGTGTTGCTTCAATCAATCAACCTCACCCGGCTGGACCGACCTGTCGTCCATCAACTTGCAAGCGTATCTCTCGCTAGTGCTTTCGATGGAATCGACTGTTGAACTTGTGGATTGAGAGCACTGTAAACTTGAGCTTGACCAAGTCCAATTGGCTCGCGACAAGCCAACTTGATTCCGCGAGTCATGCCTGCGCAGAAATAGAGAGATTAGACAGGCTTTAGGTCGTGCCATGATGAAAAATTCTTGAAATCGAATTCGGTCAAATGGCCCAGCAGTTGCGTAGACTTAGTTGGATTTGACTCTGTTCTGCCATTTTGGCGTTCAAAATAGTTGCTAGGAATTGAAATGGGTTTGTACTTTTTACTGCTGATTCCTCCCATGTTGCTCGGCTTTTACGCGCAATGGAAGGTGAAATCCGCATTCTCGAAGATGAGCCAAATACCGGCCCGAATGTCCGGAGCCCAGGCTGCCCGGCAAATGCTTGATCATGGAGGCCTCAGTTCGGTCGGCATCGAACAGGTTCCTGGTCAACTGAGTGACCACTATGACCCGCGTGCAAAAGTGCTGCGTTTAAGTCCAGACGTTTATTCAGGTCGATCCATGGCAGCCTTAGGCGTAGCTTGCCACGAAGCGGGACATGCGTTTCAGGACGCCCATAACTACGCGCCGCTAATGATTCGAAACGCTGCAGTTCCAGCCGCTAACTTTGGATCGGGCACAGGCATGATTCTACTGATGGCCGGATTAGGTTTCGGATTGACGTCCGTCGCTTGGGCCGGAGTCATTTTGTTCGCGGCTGTGGTGTTTTTCCAACTGGTAAATCTTCCTGTTGAGTTCGACGCAAGTGCGCGAGCAAAGCGTGAACTCGTGGCCCAAGGAATGATCGCCGGAAACGAAGAGCAATACATCAGTAAAGTCCTCAATGCTGCTGCGTTGACCTATGTTGCCGCCACGCTACAAGCGGTACTGACCTTGGTCTACTACGTGATGCTGTTGCTCAACAACCGCCGCTGATCTAGGCAACCAATCGCGGCCAAGTTGAAACGCCAATGATTGGTCCTTGGCCACTGGGCATCTATCTGAGGGGGGTGCTGCCGCTTGGGTTACTGCTGGAATCGCCAGCAGTTACAATGGAGATGTCAAGAATGAACATCTCTCAACGGAGCATCCATACGTGAAGACCATGATTCTTTGTGGCGGGCAAGGAACGCGGCTTCGTGAAGAGACGGAGTACCGGCCCAAACCGATGGTTGAAATTGGCGGCCGACCGATTCTGTGGCACATCATGAAGATGTACGCCCGCTTCGAGTTCCATCACTTTGTGCTGTGCCTTGGCTACCGCGGTCAAATGATCAAGGACTATTTCCTGAAGTATCAAGCAATGAACAACGACTTTACGTTGTCGCTCGGTCAAGAGCAGGAGATCGAATTTCACGGTGAGCACAGCGAACAATCGATATCCGTGACTCTGGCTGACACGGGGTTGCCTACGATGACGGGCGGTCGCGTGCTTCGTGCCTCTCGTTATATCGACGAAGACACCTTCATGTTGACCTACGGCGACGGTGTTGCGGATATCAACATCGAGAAGCTCGTGGCTTTTCATCGATCGCATGGGAAGTTGGCGACGATCAGTACGACACGTCCCATGTCTCGATTCGGTGAACTCGATCTTCGCACCGATGGTATGGTCAATCGGTTTGTCGAAAAACCTCAAAGTGATTCGTGGTCAAGTTGTGGTTTCTTCGTCCTCGACCGTCGTGTCCTCGACTTGATTGATGGCGACGATTGTATTTTCGAACGCGAACCGCTCGAGCGTTTAGCGAAGGAAAATGAATTGGTGGCCTATCGTCATGATGGCTTCTTCTTCGCAATGGATACTTACCGCGAGTACCAACACCTCAACGAACTCTGGTCTTCAGGCGACGCACCATGGAAAGTTTGGTGAGACGCTAACATGATACGACAGACCTACAACGGCAAGCGAGTATTCCTTACGGGGCATACGGGCTTCAAAGGTGCTTGGCTTTCAGCGTGGCTGAGAGAATGTGGAGCCACGATCAAAGGCTATTCTCTTGATCCCCCATCTCAACCTTCGTTGTATCCTCAACTAGATCTCGATAAGGACATCGAATCTGTTCGCGGGGATATCCGCGATGCGGACCGCTTGGCTGCTTCTATTCATGACTTTCGCCCTGACTTTGTTTTTCACTTAGCCGCTCAATCACTAGTTCGTCGTTCTTACGATGAACCCGTTGAGACCTTCAACGTTAATGCGATGGGCACGGTAAATGTGTTGGAGGCTTTGCGTTCGTACGATAGTGCCTGCAGTGCCGTGATGGTGACGTCGGATAAGTGCTACCAGAACAAAGAATGGATGTATGGCTACCGCGAAAATGATCCGTTAGGTGGTATCGATCCCTACAGTTGCAGTAAAGCAATGGCTGAGCTGGCAACGTCATCGTATCAACAGGCTTTTTTTTCCGAGAAACGGATTCGCGTTGCAAGTGGTCGAGCGGGAAACGTCATCGGTGGTGGAGATTATGCTGTCGACCGGATTGTCCCCGACTGTATCCGCGCAATCACCGCCGATCAGCCGATATCGGTGAGAAACCCGTTGTCACGAAGGCCATGGCAACATGTCCTAGAGCCACTGCATGGCTACCTTCGATTGGCCGCGAAGTTAGAATCTTGCGACGCAGGAAACTGTGATGGTTATTGCTCTGGATTTAACTTCGGCCCTCCTAACGAATCAAACCGAACCGTTGCGGAACTCGCCGATGCGATGACCAACCACTGGAAGGGTAGTTGGAAAGACTGCTCATCCAACAACAATCCGCATGAGGCTAAGTTGCTTAGTCTTGTAGCTGACAAGGCAAATCACATGCTGGGTTGGAGGAACGTTTGGAACTTTGAAGAAACAATCAAGGAAACATTGTCATGGTATCGACGAGTCAGTGAGCACGAATCGGCAGCGGCAGTTACCCTTGAACAGATTCATCGCTTTGAAAAACGTATCGACTGACTCATCCATTCATCTCTTCTGAAGAACGTTCATTCCGTGTCACCATCGCGCCCCAACCATAACTTCGATCCCGGCCCGATCTCTTGTTGTCAAGTTTGCGGGAACGAGAGTTTAGAGCTAGTACTCGACCTAGGCCACCAACCACTTTGCGACACGCTGCTCTCCGCAGACGATCTCAACGAGCCTGAAACGTTTTATCCATTGCGTCAAGTTTGGTGCCCCAAGTGCACGCTTTCTCAATTGGACTATGTGGTTCCCGGCAGTGTCGTCTATCACGACGACTACCCGTACCGAACGGGTGTCACGCGAGAGTTAGCGGCTTATCAACAAGAGATGGCACTGGAGATCGTTAAAGACATCGAGGCCAAAAAGAACAGCCTCTGCGTCGATGTCGGCTGCAACGATGGCACTTTGCTCTCGTATTTCAAGCAGGCCGGTATGCGAGTCGTTGGCGTGGAACCGACCGGAATCGCCAAGTACGCACGCGAAGCAGGCATTGAAACAATGCAAGCCTGTTTTGATCCTACCGTTGCCAAGCAAATTGTCGAAGATCACGGTCAAGCTAAAGTCGTGACAGCGACCAATGTCTTCGCTCACATGGCCAGCTTAGGTGACGTGCTTCAAGGTTTAGAGATTTTGGTCGCAGACGACGGCTATTTCGTTTTAGAAAATCACTATCTCGTTCCCGTCATGGAACGAATGCAGTTCGATACGATTTACCACGAACATCTTCGAACTTATTCATTGCGTTCTCTCGTCACATTGTTTGACTACTACGACTTTACGGTAGTGGATGCGAAAAAAGTGAGCCGGTATGGCGGAAACATTCGGGTGTATGTCGCTAAAGGACGTGGACATCAACGCAAACCGAGCGTGGATGCGATCTTGGCCGAAGAACAAGCTACCCTGACGGACCCTGCTTACTACAAGGCGTTTGAGCAAAAGTCTATTAAGCTCAAAAACGACCTGTTGAAACTGTTCATGGATTGCAACGACAAAGGACATCAGATCATCGGCAATTCTTGCCCGGGACGATGCAGCACGTTGCTTAATTTCGCCGGCATAGGTCCTGACTTGATGCCTTACATCGGCGAACAGCCTACTTCGCTGAAGCTGGGGAAGTTTCTTCCGGGCAAGCATATCCCAATCGTCAATAACCAACGAATCGTTGACGAACAGCCTGAGTACGTTCTTCTGCTAGCTTGGCATTATGCTCAACCGATTGCCGAACAACTTCGCGAACGGGGTTTGAAATCGAACTTGATCATGCCGATGCCAGAAGTACGAACGCTTGAGATTTAAATTGTCACGGCCCATCCCACGAACCGTGGCGATCGTCGGTGGCGGTCGCTGGGGTCGACAAATCGTGTCGGTCCTAAAGCCCATCCTTTCCAACGAACAGCGAATTCTTTGGGTTACAAAGCATGGGAATGACGCTGCACAAAAGTGGTGCGTGAACAACGCCTTGGACTATGTGACATGCGTACCTGACCTAGAGACCATCGTTTGTAACATTGACGCAGCGATTGTCGCCAATGCCCCGACCGAACACTATCCAGCCGTATCCACGCTGCTGGAACACTCAGTCCCGACGTTCTGTGAGAAGCCAGTCACGTTGTCGCTTCATCATGCGAATAAGCTTGTCCAACTCGCAGAATTAAAGAACGTAGCCTTCGGAACCAACCTGGTCCTCGATGAAGCTAGTTACCTTAAGGAATTCACGGATGATTGCGCCGGTCTTTCAATAAGATCAATTGAAATCGTTTGGCACGATCCGTGGTGCGAGGTGCGACACGGACAAACCAAGCACGGTGACTTCTATACGCCGATGACGCACGACATGTTGCCGCATTGCTGGTCGATCATGCGCCGCATACTTGGCAACGGCTTTTCCCTAGAACTGCTGGGCGTGGACTACACTCCGCAATGCACTGTGATCACTTGTCAAACACAAGACATTTCTATCAGTGTTTCGCTTAGTCGTCGAGCAAAACTTCGCATTCGCAAGATCAAGATTAATGGGAGCGGATCCAACGAAGGCGATTCAGCTTGGTTGGATTTTTCGCAAGAGCCTGGCTTCCAATCGGTTAAAGGTCAAACCAGGACGAATCAGTGGGGCGACGTTCGACCGCTTGAGGCATCACTCCGTTCGTTCTTTTCCGCGATCGAGTCGGACGACGATCAATGGTCATTATCGACTTCCAATTGCCTTGAAGCAGTTCAACTTGCTGAATCTGCTTCCCAACTAGTTGAAAAGGATCAGGATCACAGAATCCGAAGACTTGCTTCGAAGCGTCAACTATCCGCTGACAACTCGGATCACGTTGCGTTGTTGATCGATCGACTGGCTCCTACTCTTGCTTCTCAAGGCCAACGTGATCCCCTTCTAACAACAGAACAGTGCAAGCGATTCGCCGATCAATGCATTCCGCTAGTGGCTTCGTTGCTTTAGCCACAAAACAAATCGGAACGGTGCTGAAAGAAGTTTGGGCGCAGATGCGTTTGTCATCGCGACGCAAAACGCCTTGAAAAGCAACCACGGGTAGCCACGCATCTGCGATGCAAACAACAACGCTTCTCGCCAACCTCCGGCGGATTCGGGGTCCCATAGCAGATACCCCAAATCAATACCGCGGTCCGTTAGTTGGTATCGGTAGTACGGATCAAGGGTCTTTGAGGGCACTCCGCTAGCTTCATACATTTTCAGCAATGATGTGAAGTGCAATACGCCAGTGACGGCGATGTATTTCGCCCAACTGTATTGCGCACCTTTCAATTCATGAATCATCACGCTGGGCGACGGGATCAACCCAGCCTCTCTTCCGGGCAGCGTTTTTGCGATGATGTAGGCATGCGGATAGGTCGACTTTACGTCGACGAAGGTGGGTCCTAAGTAAGGTTCCGGAAACTCTTTGGCCCATAGCGATTGCCTAAGCACTAGCGAGTACATCGCGGTTAAGTCTGCCGAAGGTCCCGTCAGCAAACTCTCAAATTCAATGACTTCACTCGGCCCCAGTGGTCGCTGACATTTCTCTGGTTCGGCGAGAATCCCACCCCACGCTGCGTCCGCCGACGGACGTAAATCACCGGCACGATACCCGACGTTTAATGCGACCAAATCAAGACTTGGGTTCTCCTTTAAAAATAGTAGCACTCGCTTGACGGCCCCGGCAATTAACCCATCGTCGTCTCCTACCATCCAAACGAATTCGCCGCGAGCCAGCACTGAGGCGACTTTTGTAATATTCCCAATGATGCCAATGTTCGAATCGTTTCGATAAGCTCGCACACACGTAAATTGGCTGGAATATCTTTCCACCACCGCCGGCGTTTCGTCTGTTGAAGCATTGTCACAAATCACGCATTCGACTTCGTCACCTAGCGGCTCGAGTTGTGGCAAGATCGTTGCCAGACAAGTATCCAGCATCTCAGCACGTGAGTACGTCGGAACGCAGATCGAGAGCAGAGGACGGGTCACGGCGACTCTTCAAAGACTGTGAGAACGAAAATGGTCAGTGAGATGCCTGAGGCGTCTTTGAAGGTTGTAACACCAGCCCAAGCCTAACGAGCCAATCCGAAGGCGTGGGAAGAGGTGAAGAGAGACTCGGTCGCAGCGGTAACGTTACGGTTCCGTCACCTCGAATAACCGCATCGGAAAAGTGCAACCCAGCGGTCGAGGATGGCAAGTAGATCCCTGCGAAACCCACCCCTAGGTCTTGACCTCCTAATTGAATGTCGGAACAACCGGAATCATCACTTGGCGATCCAATCCGGACGGTAACTTCGTTGGGCACGTTTTGATCCGCCACTGCAACACAAACCGTCCGATTGGTATTCCAGCCATGAACACAGGCAAGGGTAGCAACTGGATTCATCGACAATAGCACCGCGCGCTGCGATCGATCCTGGGTCACTTGATTGAGCTTCAAGACTACGTCCACCAACATTTCGATGCTAGGCAAAGCTTCGTCATTATTGAAAGCATCTGGGCCGACTACAAACGCAATGTACTTAGCGGATTTAATTTGGGTACTTAACGACGCGACCGAGTCATCCTTGGAATCTTGACCATGGATCAAACAAGACGCGAGTTCGGCAATGTAACCGGCGTTGGGATCACGAAGCGAAACGACGTTTACGTCCTCATTTGATCGCTCGATCTTTTCGCGAAATCTTGGCATTGTCACGTCGGGTTGTCCCAGCATGACGATCAGGTCCGCGTGCAGTCGAACATCGGCTAGAGTAGCTGAAATCACGCCTGTTCGACGAACAACATTCTGATAGGCGAGCGACGTGGGCGATCCGTCCACGTAGGTGGTCGCCTTGATGGCAAGTCGAGAAAGGGTTTTCGACAACTGTAGCGTCGCGGATCGAACCGTGACTGACACACCATCTTGGGATTCTAGTAGGTTCAATGCGGCCTGTTCCGCTTGCCCTATTGCAACAGAATCGTTGTCAATACGCGCCACAACTTCGTCGCTTACCGCTGCAGCAAACTCCTTACTCAGCTTAGAGCAGCGCGAATCGAGCAATTGCCCATCAGCGATTCCAACATCATCGCAGTTCAGCGGACAAAACGGACATACGATTCGAAGCGCCATTATGAGTCCTGCGTTCCACGCTGAGAAAGTTCCTTTACTGCTTCGACCAACGCGATCACATGTTCAACCGGTGTTTCTTTTAACACGCCATGCCCTAGGTTGAAAATGTGTCCTGGTCGGTCTTCCGCTTGACCGAGCAGATCCGCAACAGCTTCACGAATTGAATCGGGCGACCCCAACAACACTGAAGGATCTAAGTTCCCTTGGACACTGCAGTCGTGCCCAATTCGGTTCCAGGCTTGGTCGAGTGATATTCGCCAGTCCACGCCCACGACGGTCCGGCGATCTCCGCGAAGCAGCGGAAGCAATTCAGGATTCCCCGTTGCAAAATTAATCACCGGTATGCCCGGCGTGATACCAGCGATAATCTGCTTCATCCATGGCAACACAAATTTGATGTAGTCGCTCGGCGACAAGCAGCCTGCCCAACTATCGAACAACTGGACGCACTGAGCGCCGGCGTCAATCTGATGATTCAGATAAATCGTGATCGCGGAGGAAAGCTTTTCCATCAATGCATCCCAGGCACCACGATCCGTGTGCATGAGCTTCTTCGTGTTCGTGTATTGTCGACTACCACCTCCTTCAATCGCGTAGCTTGCCAGAGTGAATGGCGAGCCTGCGAAACCGATCAGTGGGATACCCTCGGGTAAGTCCTTCCGAGTTTGTCGAACTGTTTCGTAGACAAAGTCGAGCTCTTCGGGATGATCAAGATCCTTGACTCGAGCCAAATCACCGCCCTCACGAATGGGGTTGTGAATGACTGGCCCATCACCCGCCACGAATTCCAAATCAAAGCCAAGTGGCACAAGGATTGGAAGCAAGTCCGAGAAAATGATCGCTGCATCGACTCCCAAACGGTCGACCGCCGTGCACATAATTTCGCTGCAAAGCATCGGATTGGCACACAATTCCAAAAAGGATTGCTTTGCACGAACCTCGCGATACTCGGCCATGTAGCGTCCGGCTTGTCGCATCAACCACACCGGTGTGCGATCGGTAGCTTCGCCACGACAAGCCTTCATGAACAAACTCTGATCGGAAGGATGCGTGTGTGAATTCATGTTCTTGGCTGATGAAGGAATAGCGGGAGAAGCTTCAGTGATACGCTTTTTGGTCTTGATGATCGGTACGCCACGCGCGGCGGACTCGGTGACCAAGTGCCCCATTTTCGGATGACTGGGCTCTAGATCGACGTGGATGTCACATTCTTCGAGCATCTGCGAAGTCGTCGGTCCGATGGAAGCAATCACAGTACGGTGTAAACCATCACGAAGTTGATCGGTCATTCCCAACTGCTCAGCCATGCGAAGCATGTTGACAATTTGGTGAGCGCTGGTCAGCAATAGCATGTCACGTTCGCCGTTGGCGATGGCGCGAACATTCTGCTCAAGCGGGCCGACGTCTTCGGGAAATTCCCAGCCGTAGACGCGAACTGGTTCAACGATAGCTCCTCGAGCTTCCAAACCAGCGATCAAGGATGCGTTAGTGACCCCGTACTCTTGCAGCCCTACGGTTTGGTTGGCAACGGAAAAGTTTCCGTCGATCGTTTGCAGCAGCTCTCGCCACGTATTGGGCTCGGGAACTCGGTAGGTTGGCGTGATTCCGACCTCTTTCATCGCCGCTGCCGGCTTAGGACCTCGGCAAACCGTCGTAATATCAGAAAGCGAGTCCAGGAACCTCTGCTGATCAACGTGACGCTCAATCGCTTTTAGCAGGTAGCGAAAGCCGACTCCGGTCATCAGAATCACGACGCCAATTTGGCCTGTGATCAGGCGATTGGCAAAATCGATGGCTTCGCGATTTGGCTCGATCGGGACCTCGCGCATCGACGGACTGACATGAGCTTGACCACCAAAACGCTCGATCAGACGCTGCATATCGTCGGCTCGCCGGCTTTCGAGGGATGCGATCGAGAAACCTTCAAAATCGGCTTCGGACTTGGTCATACAGATAAAGAGTAAATGGAGATGCGGAGAGGACAGGACATGGCTCATATTGTAGAGAAATCAGCGCCAGTTACGATGACGGCTCTCCAGCCCATTTTGTTGCCAATTTCGAACTTCCTATGCCACGACACACGATCCGTGTTCCCAAACCTGAATTTGACCTTAGCGGGATACTTTACGAGGTCGAGCAACTTCCGGCCCAATTGTCGAGCGAGTCTCTCTTCGAGAACGACAAGCCGCTCGAAATCGAGATTGGATCTGGGAAGGGGCTTTTCCTGGCAACGGAATCGGTTGCCAATCCCGCTCACAATTACCTCGGGATCGAAATCATTGGTAAATACGCCACTCACTCCGCGGCCCGATTCGTTCGTGCGGGCGCTCGCGAGATTGGCAACGCTAAGATGGTATCGGGCAACGCTGAGCCCCTTTTTGAACATCGAATTGCACCGGGAAGCTTAGAAGCCGTGCATGTTTACTTCCCCGACCCGTGGTGGAAAAAGAAACATCGCAAGCGTCGTGTCGTCAACGAGAAAAGTATTCGAAACTATTCCAATGCCATTCGCGTCGGCGGAAGGCTCCACTTTTGGACCGATGTGCTCGACTACTTCGAAGACACCGTAGAAATGATTGCCGACTTGGCTCCCAACCTTGGCGTTCCCATTCCCGAAGAGGAAATGGAAGCAGAACACGATCTGGATTACCGGACACACTTCGAACGACGAAGTCGCAAGTACAGCATTCCGGTTTACCGAGTGTGCTACCAGAAACGTTCTTAGTCCGAACAACGGGTTTCCGGTCGAGAGTGTAGGATCTTCTAGCGCTTCCAGTTTCGAGGATTGAGGAATCGTGCAAGGTCGTCGCCATCTTCGCTCTCTAGATCGTCTTTCAAATCTTTGACAGCGTCAGAGTCTTCGTTGTCTGAGTCGACCTCACCATTTTCGTTGGCCGGTTGAACCGCCGGGTTTGGCGTGACTTGAGTATCTAACATGCCAGTGTCAATCGCACTCGCTTGTTCGATGTAGCCAGTCGACTGAGGAGCAGATGGATCAAACGGTCCAGAGGTCAACGGTCGAGGAACATCGACGGCCGACGGATTCAATCGTGGTTCTAAGTACCGCCCCTGTTGATAGGCATCGGCGGTTGCTCCCGCTTCCCATGGCCCCTCTGCCATTTGCACCTGGTTGTAGGCTAACAATGAGCCCTTCTCTCTGTGCAGATCGCGTATTGCCAAATTGTAGTCGAACAGCGATTGGTAAAAAGCGGTTTCGCTGGTGACCACTTGTCGTTGAGCTTGCAAAAGGAAGTTGATGTTATCGTTCCCGTCTCGATAGCGGCGACGCAACACTTCGACTTGATGTAGGTCAGCTTGGTAACGATCGAAATTTGTTTCCACCAACTTGTACGTCAAAGCCACCTGACGAGCGGCGGACGACAAGTCATGACTGATTCGCAGTTCCGTTTCGGACAGCAAAGCACGCTCTCGTTTGACGTTCAACTTCGCTTCGGCAATGGCAATGCCGGCCAAACGAAAGCCAACGGGGAAACTCATCTCGATACCGGCCTGACCCTCTTGATAGTCACCGCCGGTGATCGACCCGTAAAGGTTGTTCAACGGTGGGTTGTTGTCGTTGCCAATCAAATGGTCACCCAAACCTCGCCAACGATACAAGGCTAGGAAGTCCAATCGCGGACGATAGTTCAGCTTCGCTGCGACAAGTTCAAGCTCACGTCGTTCGACGTTGTAACGCTGGCGACGCACTTCGACCCGTCGCTGAATGGCTTGCGACAGGGCACTTTCCCAATCGTAGACAACACGCGCATCGGTTGGTGGCGTGACCGGACGGATTAAGCGTCCATCGTTAGCAGGAAGTCCAATCAGGTAACGTAGTGTTTGCTCGGAAGCGTACAGTCCAGTCGGTCCGCCAAGAGCGGATTCGACTTGTGCTTGAAATTGATAGTACTGCGATCGAGCTTGTGCTTCTTCATCGCTTCGTCCCGCCCCCACTTCCAATCTCACTTCTTGAAACTGGAATGTTTGTTGGGCCGCTTCACGTCCTTTTACAGTCGCGTCGAGCACGCGATAGGATTGAGCCAAGGTCCAGTATGCCTGTTCGACATCCGAGACAAGTGAGATCACGCCGTTTTCAAAGTCGGCCAGGGCAACATCTTCGTTGATACGAGCGATTAGCACACCGCTGTATTGCCCGGGAGTGCGATATCCAGAAGTCGGCACAGGCCCTGCGATGCGATTATACAGGACGCCACTTCCTTGCATCAAAGGTTGACGCCATTCCGCTTCCACCCAACCAACGAAGTCGCTCGTGAACTGACGTCCGGGACGGTTCGTGTTGACGTAGTTGACCACGTGTCGCAAAGAGAACCTAGCACCGGTTGCCGTTTGCTTGGACAACTCGCCGCTAAACGTCGCATTGTTTCCTGCCGTTGCATCGGGAGTAAACTGTTCGAAAATACCAGCGGCGCGGTTGTTAGGTTGATCGGTGCTACTCCAGAATAATTCCTGTGTGTAGTCTGCGTCGAAGGCAGCCAGAGCTGCCTCGGTACCTTGACTGGCGCTATTGGCAATCAACGCAGGGCTGTAAACCGTTTGAGTGCTTGAGGGAGACGATACGATTGTCCCTCCGATGTTCCGCAGAACCGGACTCTGCTGGACCGCTAAGCTAATCGCTTCTTCCAACGTCATTTCGAGTGCTGGCATCTGCGAAGGATCCTCAAGCGACATCGGCTCGATCGATTGTTCGGCAGACAAACTGGCCGCCGTCGCACACTCTTGAACTTGCGGATACTCAATCCGCAATCCGTAGTTGTCGTGATACGATGCCTTCGTGTCGTGAGGCCCCGGCGATACTTTGTCAAGCATCCCGCAACCCGTCGTATTGGCGATCAACAACCCTGCCAGAGCGACTCTTGCCGTGTGACGAAAACGCTGGCGTAGCGACGGATGGTCCGAATGGTCAGACGATGGGCGGGTTTTCGCTTGGATAACATTCATAAAACGGTCACGTGGGCTAGATGATTCGAGGTGGTTGGATCGCTCGACGTGCGATCACCGTCTTGATCTTCGCTAGAAACCCGATCAACGGATTGCTGCGAAGAAGCCTCTCAACCCCTATCGACGGATCGGCCCGCACGGCTGGAACAACCCGACCTAGAAATCACTCGTCATCTTCGGAGCAAGCCGCACAGGCCGAAAAGTCGCGTTAAACTTTGCCGGTTATCAGGATTGTCGCGACACGAAGGTTCGGGCTTTCCGCAAGCGAGGTACAGCGTTACCCTTGGCGTGCTTACCGCGAGCGACCGATGAAACGCTTCGTGCTGTGCACAAATCCACTTATTGAACTTTGGCCCGTACAGTTTGGAACTGCTGTGATCGCTACCTGGATGGCCATGCCGTTAGAACTGCGAATGTCGCTGCTTGTGGTGATCGGCTTGTTGCTTGGTGCCTTGGCCAATCACATTATCTATCGCTACGCGTACTTCGTCGCTCGTCCAATCACGCCTTGGGCATCAAAGGCGTTTCTGTCTCGATTCCAAGACCCGAAAGTTTCGCCGAGATCCTGGCTGGACCGGATTCCGCTGTTGGGTTGGTTGCGACTGCGCCGAGAATCGCACATCCATGGCAATGGTTTTTGGATCCGACCTCTGCTGATTGAGCTGTCGATGGCAATCGTATTGCCGTTGCTGTACCAGTTCGAAGCACTCGATGGAGGATTGCTTCCCACGTCAGCGCGCTTCGCACGTTTTCTTGTTTTGTTTGAAACAAGGGGGACGATCATCTTCTTTGCTCATGCGATTCTCTTGGCATTGATGGTACCGGCGACGTTCATCGACTTTGACGAGAAGACAATTCCCGACATCATCACCATTCCGGGCACCATCCTTGGATTGATCATCGGAACAGTAAGTCTCAATGTATTCATGCCCACGGCGTTGCCGGTTGGTGGGAACGCGGTAAGCGTTTTCCCCACACTCTTCGATTCACCTTGGTTCCCAGCCCCCAACAATCACTTGACGGCGAAGTATTGGTGGATCGCGATGGCAATATGGACCACTTGGTGCTTTGCCTTGGCAGATCGTCGGTGGAGTTGGGCTGTTGCCCGGCGTCGTGGATTTGGCAGGGCAGTGAAGCACCTTGTCGACGGAATCTTTCACTATGGTTTTTGGAAATGGCTCGCTGCCATTTGGTTGATTGGCTTTATCGGCATCACGGCCATCTATCGCTCTGGTGGCACCGATGCTTGGTACGGTCTGTTTTCGTCGCTTGTTGGTTTGGCAGTCGGCGGCGGTATTGTTTGGACCATCCGCATCATTGCGTCCTGGGCGATGAACATGGAAGCGATGGGCTTTGGTGATGTCACGCTTATGGCGATGATTGGAGCCTTCATTGGTTGGCAAGCTTCTTTATCGGCCTTCTTCCTTGCCCCGTTCGCTGCCATCGTAATTGTCCTGGTTCAGTTTGTGATCACGCGAGACCCTCACGTGCCCTTTGGTCCTTATTTGTGTGCCGGCACACTACTGACAATTGTGTTTTGGGACAAAGTCTATAACGGATGGTTTGCGTTCAACCTGCTTACGATTGGGCCCATCCTGCTTTGGATCTGCATCGCCATGTTGGGATTGATGGGAGTGATGCTGTTTGTGTGGCGACTGATCAAAATGCGTTTATTTGGCTAACGAGGCGGAACGCCGACGAGTCATGACGAGACGCCGCCGCCAACGCACATCAGCCGGAACGTTTGGGAAAGGTTGCGTGATTTGGCCATCAAAATGAGGAAGCCACGAAGACATCGGCTCTATCGGTGAGCTTTTTTCATGGATGGTGCGTACTGTACACTTCAAGCTCCTCTTCCTGTGATTGACCGCCGATTTCGACTTCGCCATGACAGATCTACCCTCGGAACGTCGATCTTGGCCGCGTCGTTTATTGAACCGCATGGAGGTTGATCGGGCGGTTTTTTATGCGATCGCGTCTCGAGGCTGGCAGTTCCTTGCGGGCCCCATCACGATCTTGATGATCGCCTCCTACTTTACCAAAGAGGTTCAGGGCTACTTTTACACGTTTGGCGGCGTGGTAGCACTGCAGATGTTCTTTGAACTGGGGTTCCCTCAGGTCATCATCAATTTCGCAAGTCACGAGTGGGGAAAACTCGCTCTCGCGGACGACGGATCTATCGAAGGTGATGCGGATGCGCTATCACGGTTGTCCAGTTTGTTCCGTGCTTCAATGATTTGTTTTGCGGCCGTCACGGTTGTCCTAGCTTTGACAATCCTGGTCGTTGGTTGGATCATGTTTTCCCGAGACGAGCACAGCGACGCTGTGAATTGGAAAGCACCATGGATCGCATTGTCTATTTTGTCAGCGATTGGATTTTCGCTATCGCCAACACTGATCGTGCTGGAAGGTTGCGATCAAGTTCGTAACGTTTACAAGATGCAGTTCGTTCGCGCGGTGCTGGGAAATCTGGCTGTCTGGGTAGCGATACCTCTAGGTGCTGCCCTTTGGACTCCTGTCATCGCAACCGTGGTCAGGTTGGTATGTGAGTGTTACTTCATTTTCGTTCCCTACCGAAAGTTCTTTCGCGCCGTTTCGAGCAGACCGACGGGGCCCGTGTTGAATTGGCGTCGTGACATTTGGCCCTTTCAATGGCGAATCGGTTTTCGAGGTCTGTTCTCGTATTTTTCTGCATCGCTGATGAGCCCCATCGTCTTTGTGTACCAAGATGCGGTTGCTGCGGGGCAATTCGGTCTTGTTTGGCAGGTGCTCAATGCGATCTATGGAGCCTGCGGTGCATGGGTGCGAACCCGAATGTCCAAGATGGGAACATTGGTCGCCAAACGCGAGTTCCAGGAGCTTGATCGCATGTTCTATCGCGTCAGCACCATTGGTTTGTCGGTGATGGTGGCCACCTGCATCACGTTCGTCGTTTTCGATTGGGCACTGTACTATTTCAACTCACCGTATGCCACACGCATGCTCACACCGCTTCCGACCATCTGCTTGGCATTTGGCATGACAGCCGCAATGGCGATGGAATACCAAGGTCTGTACATGCATGCCCACCAACGTTCTCCCTTTCTTGTGACAGGCATCGCTTGCGCTACCGCTAGCGGACTGCTGATTTGGTGGTGGGGAGCTTGGTTTGGTGTGCTGGGCGTGGCAGTTGCATTCTTCACGATGAACATGCTAATCAACCTGCCACTTTGGACTTACCTATGGCATCGCTTTCGAAGGGAGTACTACCACCAACTTGGATCCAGCGAAATTTAGCCAGCGTGAAGCCAGAACCTGCAGCCGTGCAAAGTCGTTGATCGACAAACGGATACGTACGCAGACCATGACAAAAAAATGCTCAGGCGTTTTCACACACCTGAGCATTCGTAAGAAAGATATCGACACGAAGTCGGCCAGATTCCAATCGCTTAAACTTCGCGGGCGAAGCGTGGCATCCAACGAATTTTCCAACCGGCTTCGGTGGCCTTGGTACCCGCATCATCAAGCGAATCAGCTTCAGGGCTGTTGAGTTCTGGTTGAGGCAGTTCGAAGAAATCGCTCTCGTCTTCGTCGGAAGAACTATCGAGCGTATCTTGCGATGAAACCGGTGGATCAATCTCAATCTTTTGCATCCGCGTGCTTGGCACATCGCCAAGTGTACGAGGGCTTTGCAGGACGGATTCGCCCATGGAATCAATCGGCTGGCTCACTTCGGGTGCCGAGTAGGATTCAACAACCGGAGTCGACGACATTGGCACCATGCTGGACGAGTAGGGTGCGGAGTTAGCAAACGACGAATAGCCGCTTACGATTGCTGGACTGAAGGGGTCGTAGTAAGACAACGGAACCTTCTGCGTCACTTGCTGAGGAACCATGATGGTTTCGGTGTAAGGCACATAGACCTGACGAGTAACCGGTTTGCGAACGGTTTGAACGATCGCTTCTTGCTCGTAATACGATACCTGGACCGGTTCTTTGCGAGTTTGATAGGTCACTCGCGTGGATTGAACAGGCACTTTGCGTACTTTTTCTTCGGTGACCCAGCGCTGCTGTTGCACGGGAACCTTACGGGTCAGTGTTTTGGTCACGGGCTTGGTCACGACATAAGGAACCTTGCGAACTTCGGTCGTGGGAATCATGCGAGTGGTTTGCACAGGGACATTCTGCGTGACCATCTCGGTCTGCATCCGCTGAACTGAAACTGGCACGCGCTGAGTCACCACTTCGGTTTGCATGCGAGTGGTTTGCACGGGCACTTGAACCTGCTGAGTTTGCGGAACGTAGGTGGTGCTGGCAACTTGCTGGGTGATGTAGTTGGGCCGGTACGCGTACTGCGTTTGAACCGTAGGTGGAGTGACCTGAGGTGTGACGGCATAGGCACCACGGACGCGAGCAAACAATCCAAGTGGTCCTGGTGTTGCGTACGCACCGGGAACGTACTGCAGGCCGTATTGAACTTGCCCCGGAACCACGGTCTGTTGAGCGACATAGCCTCCCGCGTCATAGACTTGGTTTTGCATGGTTGTGACGGGACGCATCGCCGTGTACTGCTGAGTTTGCAGTTGAGTTTCAACGACAGGTCGCTGGACCGCATAGCGCTGTTCATACATCTGTGTTTCCGTCACAGGTCTCTGTACAGCGTACTGTTGTTGGTAGTACTGCGTCTCAACGACAGGCTTGTAGGTTGTGTATTGCTCTTCGCGTTCGGCAGTTTCCGTAACGTAACTGGTTTGCTCAACCGTTTCGTCACGATAAGAAGTCTCAACGACTGGCTTCCAAACGGTGAAGCGTTCTTCTCGGTAAGACGTCTCGGTAACGGGAACAGCTACCTGGTACTCACGTTCTTCAGTGCGAGTTTTCAAGACAGGGCGGTAGCTAGTAACTTGCTCGTCAACGTATTCGGTCTGTAAAGACAAACGCATACGCTGGACGGTTTGTGGTTGCATTACCGTTTCGCACTGCAAGCGATACGTCGGTTCAAAACAACACGCATCTTGGCCGAGCGCGGTAGGGCTCAACGAAACTGGTCCGATCGCGCAATTCATCGCCGCCGACATTCCCACAGCGCAAAGGGTTGGCAACAGTTTGGACTTAGTGAAACGAATCATTTTGCAAATACACCTTGAATGGCTCGACAGTCGCTCGATGGGGGCGTCCAAGTATCCGTGAATCTTGAACATCGAGCAACAAATAGGGGCGCGCAGATCCTGCCAAAGCAGACAGCTAGCGCCACAATCAAGAGTACGCAAGAGTTAAGCCGAATGTGAAGAAAAGCCCGCAAAAAGTCACAATTTGAGGCTCAGGTAGCCGGGAAAATTCACCATCTTTCCCGGCCTGTTTATTTGACGCTGCGAGCGTTGCATTTTTGCCACGTCGGACACTTTGCCCAACTGTCAAAGGTGCCATCGTTACAAGCGTCACAAGTGGTACATCCGTTGCAATCGCTATTGGAAGCCAACGCTACGCTAGCTTCCCATCAACTAAAGTTTTCCTCATTCGTCCGCGACCGAGAACTCTCGCGAATACACGATTAGCCTGCTAAAGCAACAGGAATGAAAACCCGCTGATCACAGCCAATTCGGCAAGCGTCGCACATCCGTCGAATTCACCATCGCAGAAATGGTGGATTCCCCGGTCATGCGGATAGGATTCGCCACATCGACAATCACCCAACGAGGACACTTCGCATTGAGGCCGTTGACGAACCATTTGGTAAGGCAGCAATAACGCATCTCCAAGAAAGCGAACTGCAGAGACTGGATTTTGCAAACAGCCCCATCCCTTGCCGCAACGTTCGAGGTTCGGATCCTCGAAGTACAAGGGTCGATGACAAAAACGAATGGTTTGGCGAGAGTAAATAGGGAACGTCGATCCCGTCGACATCACCCATTCGGGTTCGCTGTGATTCATCAATGACGCCGCGACGCTAGCGGGTGTATCGACCGAAGAAGTGGAGTTGGAACCAAACTTTCGTTTGCCATCCGTTTCAGCATCCAGCGTTGTCGTGACAGCAATCTCGTGAAGTGGACGCTGCAACCGCCGAAGGGCGTCGACAGACCCCGTGTGTCGATTTGGCTTATCCAAAGAGCGAGAGTCGCGCTGATTGTCTTCATCAATGTCTGATAACGAGGCTGATACTTCATCCTCTTCATCATCTACGGATTCTAAAGCTCGATCACGATTGTTACGTCGCTTTGGCTCCGGCCGCTGTGGATCGTCTGCATTCGCTTCGGCCTCGAACTCATCTAGCATCAAATCACGAAGGGTCATGTCGTCCTCGACTAACTCCCCTAAGGTTGGTTGGTCGTCACGGGATGATTGAGAATCCTGACCATGGCTGGGTGCTGCTAATGCAAAAATGTTCGCTGCAATGATTGTCACCAAAACGACGTGGCGAACGACTGCCGAACAGGGGTAGCGACGGGTTAATGACATAGCAGCACTGCGAGTGGATCGTAGGGTCGTTTGCAAACGGTTGTTCGCTAGCGAGGGCCTGAGGTACAGACAGAGACCTGAAAAATGAGCGAAGGCCCGAGAAGCAGATCGCAATTCGGGCATAAAATTGCCGCGGCATAACCGCTTCAATCGGAATGATCGACCTGCAGGGCTGTCGGACAACAGAAAAACCGGTGGGACAAAGGTCCCTGGAATCGGTGCAGCTTTTCTGAACCGCGTAATCGGAAAACCCTCACACTTGGACTAAGATGACTATCAGGTGTCACCTGTGCACCTCCGACACCTTTTCCACCGAGTTTTGCTCGCATTCATGCCGAATTCCTCTCCCAAACCGTTGCTCCTTCGCGGGTCGCGTTATCGTGCCGGACAGAATCGTCTGAAGGAACTCATTACTGGCACAAAGGCCATGTTTTGGCGACGCCATCGAGAACCTCGTCGAGTCCCGCCAAACGTGAAGTCGACTTGGGTCCCCATGGTGCGGGTGCTCGAACCACGCCTGGTGCTAAACGCGTCAGCGGAACTTAACCCTTTGGGGCAACTGCTGATCTCGGGAACCAATTCAGCAGACTTCGTTCAACTAGCCATCAACGTCAACGACGAGCTAATTCTTCGTGACCAAGGTGGCGATCCCATCCCTATTGCAAACCATCCGGACGGAAGTGGATTTGAAACTAATCCGCTGGACCTAGACGACATCACTAGCAAACTAATTTCGATTGACCTTGGCGATGGTGACGATGACGTTGTGATGCGTGTCGTGCCTGGGATTAACGTTCAAGTGGCGGAATCTGGCGGAACCGACACGACCACTCTCCAGTCGATCCGTTCTCTATCGCCGGACGCTGGTCGACTTCGCGTTGATACTGAAAACATCGAACTGTCGGCTCCCGCATCGACGTTCCGCTTCGGTAACACGGACACTCGTTTAACGGGCAACGTCTCGATCTCAGATCCCGCTACAACGTACGTCGTACAAGCGGATGCTCCGTTGGCTATCGAAGGAACCTTAACTCTAGACAACGATCTAACCATTCGCGGGAACGGCTCGCTCAACCTTTCAACGGCAACACTTTCGGCTTCTCAGTCCTCGATTGATTTTCAAATCACACTTCCGCAAGGTGAAGTTCGGTTGGGTGAAGTGAATGAGACAGCAGGAAGCACCATCGAAAATCTTACGATTGAATCTGCGTCAGCGGTGCGATTGCTAGGGAATGAAGTAATCGTCAACAACGAGTTCATTGTTCGCGACGTAGAGTCTTTGCTTCGGACCGAATCGTCGATCGATGCCGAGTTTGTTTCCCTCACATCAAATCAACAAATCACGCTACTTGGTGACATCGATTCGGCACTGTCGACAAGTCTGAAGTCTGAAGTTGTGATCGTTGGCGCGGACATCGCATCGACTGACGGCGATATCACAATTCACAGCGGCCAGCGTTTTGAACTCATTCGTTCAGCAACTCTTTCGACGGCCGATGCTGGATTGATTCGAATCGATGGTGGCGGTGGGACGATTAGCACAATCGACGGTCACCTTGTCGATACTGGCACCGACAAGTCGTTTGTCTTAACCAATGCGTCTGAAGTATCGCTCGGTTCGCTTTCCGCATCTGACGGGACATTGAAACTCGGTGCACTGACAAGCCCTGTCGGAACAGTCGATCAGGCTGCTGGATCGCCGATCACGGTTAGCAGCATCGAGGGTGTCATCAGCCAAGACTTGAACCTAAGAAACACCAATAATCAAATTGGTTCGATTCGTCAGTTATCCGTCGCTGGCAACGTCAATTTGAACGACGCTATAGGAGATTTGTTCATTGATTCGTTGGTAGTTGGTGGCACCGAAGTTGAAATCGTAGCGGCGGGGGTGATTTCGCTTGGCCGAGTGGATGCACGTCAAGCGACTGTGCGTTTCCAGTCCGACAGGCTCATCGACGCAGCGACAGATCAAGCCACGGATATCTTCGCAACACGTCTGGACATTGATACCCAAACAGGCATGAACCGGTCTCTAGGAATTGAACTGGAAGGCGTTTCCGAACTTGCGATGCGGGTTGCTCAAGGCAATGTGTTCATTGAGTCGCTGGGTGACCAATTGCTCGATCTCACCAACGTCGCGCTTCAGAACGGTTCCTTTGAACTAATCGCAGAGGGCAACGTTGATGTATCACAGGTCGACCTTGTATCCGGAGACGCCAACATTCGCGCGACAGGAGAGTTGAGTATCAGTCGCCTTAACGCAAGTGCCGGTGAAGTCTGGCTAGACGGGCTAACGATTAACGATGCAGAGAGCGACGAGTTAACGGATATAACCGCGACAAGAATTACACTGGCTGCAATCAATGGGATCGGAGACCAACGAATTGTTGAGATTGATCAAGCGACCGAGCTAATTTCTGCGACGGACAATGGGGACATTCGTGTCGATTCGCTGACCCCTTCGTTGCTCGATGTGACTCAGACAAACGCGGGATCTGGTTTGATTCAAATTAACGCAGCCGGCGATCTGTTTGCTCGACAAATTGATTCTGCCGCCGGTAGGGTGACGCTCAAATCACTGGGTTCTCTTTCCATCGGTACTATCGAAGCGACCGACGGCTTGGTGAACCTTTGCGGCAACACGATTGATGATGCGGCGACCGATGACATCGCTGACGTGGTGGCGGGACAAATTGAGTTCGATGCTTCCGAAGGTATTGGGAGCGTTCGATCCATAGAAATCGAACAAGCAAGTTCGCTTTCTGCAGTTACGGCGACCGGAAACATCGACCTGATTTCGTTGGGTACGAATCCCCTTGTGGTCACCAACGGAAAGTCCGGTGATGGCTCGATACGGCTACAAATTGCTGGCGACGTTCGCACGGACCATTTAGCTGCGACCAACGGAGACGTTTCCCTGGTTTCAGACGGCTCTGCCGGCGTCGGTTCGATCGAAGCTCTGGCGGGAACCATCGAAGTTACCAGCCTTTCAATCAACGATGCGCAGAACGACACTGACGCGGACTTAACCGCGGCCAATGTCGTCCTGAATTCTGAAGAAGGTATCGGAAATCAACAGGCGATCGAGATTGACGACGCAAGCATTTTGGTTGCAAGTACGGTGACTGGGAATGTGGCGATCAATTCACTAGGATTTGGTCCAATCGATGTGACTCTATCCAACGCGAGTGACGGCACCGTCGAGATCACTGCCATTGGCGACGTGTACGCACGCGATATTCAATCAGCGGGGGGCGAAGTCTCGCTCACCGCACTTGGTGGTATCTCGATCGAAGAAATTCAATCGCTTGATGGTGAGATCATCTTAGATGGGCTAGCAGTGAATGATGCAATGGACGACGAAATTGCGGATTTGGTTGCCCAGCGAATCACCATCAATGCTGTGCAAGGCATCGGAAATGATCAAACCATCGAAGTCGATCAAGCGAAATCCCTCACCACGACTACGCAAGAGGGAAACATTCAATTGCAATCCCTTGGTGTCGACGGCCTCGTTCTTGAGAAGGGAACGACTGGCGACGGTTCAGTGTCGCTTTTGACACGTAGCGATCTTCGCGTCGATGAACTGACCGCGAATAACGGCGATGTGCGATTGACTGCCGGCGGATTGATTACTGTCGGCTCGATCGAAGCGTCTTCGGGAACCATTGAACTTACGGCGACATCCATCAACGATGCGCAAGCCGACCTTGATGCTGACTTGACCGCGACAAATATAATCTTGACTGCTGATCAGGGAATTGGCGAACAACGTGCGATTGAGATTGATGGCGCCAGCGTCCTCACGGCAACCACGACAAGTGGTGAAATTGAGATCAATTCGTTGGGTTCTTCGTTACTAGATGTAACTCAGACCATCGCAAACGAAGGACCAATTCGGATCGTTGCTGTTGGTGATGTTCGAGCCTCTCAAGTTTCATCGACCTTGGGAAACATTTCGATTCAATCGCAAGAGAACATATTCGTCGGTTCGATTGATAGCCAAGAAGGAATCGTTCGCTTAGATGGAAAAAGCATCGATGATGCAACCAATGACCAGGTCGCTGATATCTTCGCTAGCCGAGTTGATTTGACGGCTGAGGAAGGCATCGGTAGCGAACAAACGATCGAGATCGACCAAGTTCGTTTTCTAACCGCAGCGACGCTTTCCGGAAACATCCAGCTCGTATCTTTAGGCAGCGATAGTCTCGTGATCGAGGACGCGATATCGGGCAATGGTTCGGTCGAGATCGTGGCCAGCAGCGACGTTCGCATTGATCAAATCATTGCACGCGGCGGCGATGTTAGCTTGACCACGACCGGAACCGTTGACATTGGATCAATCGAAGCTTCCACCGGGACCATCGAGCTATTGGGTGCGTCGATCAATGATAACTTCGACGATTTGGAAGCAGATCTTGTTGCCGTCAATGTAGTGTTGACTGCCGGCACGGGCATCGGCAACGTGAGAGCTGTGGAACTAGATCAGGTCAGCTTCCTGACTGCGAAAAACACATCAGGCGACGTGAATCTTCGCTCGCTAGGCCAAGGCATTCTGACTATGGAAGAAGTCAGCACATCGATTGGCTCAATTGATATCGTTGCGACAGGCACGGTGGTAGCTGAGATCGTCAGGTTGGGAAGCCCCGACGCTACCGGTATGAACACGAACAATCCGTGTTCCATTTCGACTACCGATGTCGATGAAAACGAAATTCAGATCACGTTGACCGGATTGAACAGTGACTTGCTTGTCGGCAACATTTCCGCGTTTGGTGAAGCCGATGTAACTTTGACAGTGGGTGATGACATCCGTCACATAGACGCGGCCAGCGTGGATCAGCGAGTGATTGCGGATGACCTAAAACTGCTATCTTTCAATCGTAGCGATGACACCGATTCTGGGATTGAATTGCGAACCACCGTCAATCAATTGGTCGCATCGATCTCAGGGGCGAACCCCGGTGATCTAACCATTGTGGAATCAGACTCGATTTGCTTGGCAAGTTCTGATGAACACCTAGATTCCATTGTTGAAACCGGCAATGGTTTGATCAGTGTTACCGCAGCCAATGCCATTCGTGTCATTGACCATGCCAATACGGATCAAGACTCGAACTTGAAGGGTGACCCCGAATTGGTCGCCAATGGAGCAGCGAACGGTTCCGTATTCCTAATCGCTCCATCTGTCATCCTCGACGACAACGTGCAGATCCATGGATTCAAGGATGTCATGTCGCTAACGTCCGCAATGACGCGCAACTCTTTAGATGAACCTACCCTTGATTCGACTGAGCGAGCAATTTCGATCCGAACGAATGAACTCACCGTCGGCGACAACGTAGAACTATACACAGGCGAACAACAGGGTACGGCTCGCCAGTTCACCCAGCGTCCTATCGATGCCAGTGCTGCTTCATTCGCATTCTTCGATCCTAATTCGGTCAAAGTCAATGTGCTGACCCAGGCTTTGCAGAACGACGCGACGGGAGTTCTTACGTTCGACATTGGGACTCAGGGCGAACGGGGAATAACGGTCGTTGTGGATTGGGGCGATTCCAACCCACGACGCTTCCAACAAATCGACGGTTTGTCCGCTGACACCGGGTACTTCGTTGACATTGCTAAGAATGCTTCGGGCACTCCACTGGATCCGGTTGTCACCTCGGCCAACGCCAACCAACTCCAATTGACCCATTTGTACTTGCAGCAAGATGTCCTTAATAGCCAAGAGAATGGACGCAATGCAGCGACAAGCCCTTTCAATGTGCGTTTTGCCGTACGGTATCACGAGTCCATTATGGTTCAGAGTTTGGCTGAGGGTGAGGCGGCAACGGTCAACCAGAACGGTGTCAACAACACAGCCGTTGGCGGTGTGCTTTCGAGCACTGACAATCCCCTTACTCAACTGCAACTTAGCATCGGTACAAGTCCAGCACTTGAATCGGGAACCGCGTCCTTCATCATCCCCGCCCTGACGATTCCTTTGGCATTCGTTCCCGTGCGCGATGTGATCCCTGAACTTGAGACGACTGAGGTCGTGATTGTGGCCGAGACTTCCGTCGAGGTAACGTCTTCTAGCGTTGAGACTGTGGAAAGCCCTACCGCAAGCACGGTCACTCCGGAAGAGTTCCTTCAGTTGCGAGTGCTGTCGCCAGATCCCGATGGCGAAGATCTTGCTCGCCCCCAGAAACTCCCAAAAGACATTCTTGATGGCGACAAACTAACTGATTTGTTCTCGCGGTTGCCCGACGGTGCCTACGAAATCGAGTACGTCATTAGCGAAGGTGACGAGCGTTCGATCTTGCGCGTTAATGTTCGTGATGGCGAGGCAACCATCCCGGACAGCGAACTCGACGAAGGGTTATTGAGACTTCGCGAATTGAAGGACGACGATCGTCAGGAAGACCAATCTAGCGAGGATAACACAACCGACCAGACGAAGTCAGCAGTATCGGAAGACAGTCAGCCGATCAACGTTTCGGTCGAATTTGGTGCAATAGAAATGAACCAGAGCACGTCCAACAGCGTGTCGTCTTCACGATTGACCGCGGCCAGTCGATTTGCGAGGCGCCAATATGCCTAATAACAATGGCGATGATATGCCAAACGACGGCGAAGACGTCAACGATGGCGACGACTTGGACAAGACGCTGCCAGCGATCGAGAAAACTACCCCGGACATCGGGAATTCCAAAACCGGTGAACTGGACGCTACCGTCGTGTTCCCAATGCCGCCGAATTCGGAATTGGATCAAACCGTAGACGTTCCACCGTCGATCCTAACGAGCGAGAACATTGGTGCAACGATCAACCCTCGTGAACTGGGCCCCAGCGAAGCGAAAGCTTGGCAATCGATTGTGGGATCATCAGAGCCGAGTACGACTGCAACAACGCAACTGACGTTCAGTGAAAATCGTGAGGACATCAATAAAACGAAGATCTCCGAGACGCGAGTTGTACGTGGTAAAGGTCTCGCATCGAGCAAACCCGATGACCCGCCAACCTCAGGAATGGAAACGGCGGACATCGGTGACATGTCGCGGGGATCGGACAGCGGCATGCACATCGCGCAAACGAGCCAAGCTTTCGATTCGAGCTTGATGAAACAAACACCGGCGATTGAACGCACCGTTTCGGACAAGGCGTTTGGTCGGCTTCGCACCTGTGATGTCGTCGATTCCCGCACAAGCCCGCAGGTCAATTGCGATTACCAACTGGTCAAGAAGCTAGGCCAAGGCGGAATGGGTGACGTTTACGTTGCTCGTCAAAAGTCTTTGGATCGCTTACTCGCGCTAAAGCTCATCAAGCCGATTGTTGGCGACCGTAAGAAACGACTTGAACAAACGGGGCGATTAGAAGAAGTCGAATCGGAACGGCGACAGCAGTTTTTGTCCGAAGCCGAAGTGACCGGTGACCTTGATCACCCTAACATCGTCCCCATTCATGATATTGCGGTGACGACTAACGGTGAGCTCTTCTATTCGATGAAGAAGGTCGACGGGATCCCCTGGTCCGAGAAGATCCAGTCCTTCGACCTCGCCCACAACATCGAAGTGCTGCTAAAGGTTTGTGATGCGATCGCGCTTGCTCACCATCGAGGCGTTGTGCATCGCGATATCAAGCCAGAGAACATCATGCTGGGCGACTACGGCGTTGTCATGGTCATGGACTGGGGACTCGCGCTTCCAACGTCGTCCTACCCTAAAGAACGCCAAGAATCCATTTTGGCAACTTCCGGTCTTGGTGGCACGCCTGCCTTCATGGCGCCGGAAATGGCCATTGGACCGCTCACGAAAATCGGTCCCGCTGCAGACATATATCTGCTCGGAGCGACCTTGTTCATGGTCATCACAGGAAAACCGCCTCACCACGCAGCCAACGTAACAGAGTGCCTGCATGCGGTTCGATCCAATGCGATACGTGAAGTAGCACCGGACAAGCGCGGGGAGCTATTGGATATTGCGTTGAAGGCAATGGCGACTGATCCATCGGATCGGTACGCCGGCGTGCTTGAATTCCAACAAGCCATACGCGACTATCTCGAGCACGCTGACAGTATCCGACGAAGTCGCGAAGCACGGCTTCTGCTTCTCGCTGCGAGCGAAAATGGCTCCTACGAAACGTTCTCGCGTGCAACGTTCAAATTTCAAGAAGCCATCGAATCTTGGCCGGGCAATCAGGATGCGATTGAGGGTCTAGCAGACGCCAAATTGATGCACGCCGAGGCGGCACATTCGAAGGGCGACTTCGATCTCGGATTCTCACTGGTCGATGCCGAGAATGAAAGTCATGGCCCGATCATCAAGAAGCTTCAAGAAGGTGTTTGGCAACGTGAGTCTCGCGTAACAAGACTGAAGTTAATGCGACGCGTGGCGGCTGCGATGTTAATTTTCATATTGGTCGGCGGCACGTTTTCGTGGTTAAAGATTCGATCCGAAAAACAAAACGCAATCGCCGCCCGCGATCAAGAGAAGGTAGCCAAAGACGCTGCATTGGAAGCTCGAGATCGTGAGGAAAGTGCGAAACGTGACGCAATCAAAGCTCGAGATCGCGAAGTGGAAGCGACGAAGGAAGCGGTGCTTGCGAAACAAAATGCCGAGCAGGCCGAACAATCTGCCAGGATGTCAGCCGAACAAGAAAGATTGGCCAAGGAAGATGCCGTGGCTCAAAAACGGCGGGCTGAGATTTTGGCCGAAAGTGAGAAAGAAGCACGTCGAACTGCGGATGAAGAAAAGCAACGGGCAATCGCAGCCAAAGCACTCGCGGAAAAATCCGAACAGCGTGCTAGTTACGAAGAATACATATCTAAGATTGCCTTGGCCAAAGCCAGCTTGGAACGAAACGACACCGCCAACGCGAGAAAGATCCTCGACAGCCTAAGGGATTCGCAACACGCGAACGGTTGGGAATGGCGTTGGCTTTGGAAACAAACGAGCGGGGCAGAGTCCGAGTTTGACACGCATTCGGGTGTCAAGAAGTCCTCGATCTCGAAGGATGGCCGCGCGGTCGCGATCCTTGATGACAATGGACGAGTGTTTGTCATTGAACCTTCGAAGTCGATCGATGGTCAACAGCGCAAGCGTTTCATTCCTATTCCCGCTGACTTAATTGGCAAAGCGACTTGTGTTGCGATCGCTAAGCGTTCGAATATGGTTGCCGTTGGCTTTGATGACGGAACTGTGCTTATTAGCGACGGCCAAGAGCAGCAAACATTTTCGTCGCATTCGGATCGAGTGAACGATCTGCAATGGCTTGGAAACGATGTGCTTGTCAGTAGTTCATCAGACCGCACCGTACGGATCTTCGACAATCGTCGTGGGATCGAATTAACAGAGGAGAAGGCTCTTTGGCATCTCTCGTCAGTTGACTCACTGGCGGTCACTGGCGACTCGGAACAAGCGATGATTGCAGCGGTCATGTCGTCTGAATCTGCGGGGCGAGTAGCCGTCTGGCAGGTCACTCTTACAACGCCGCTAAAGTTTGAACAACAAGGCGTGTTTGCCGGACATGACCATCCAATCGCCGCCATCACAATCCGTGATGATGGCACCCTGGCTGCGTCGGGTGATATCGATGGAGAACTTCTTCTCTGGGACCCTCGAAAACTCACTAACACCAAGTACGAAGACGCAGTTCAGCGAGCTGTCTCGGCCATGACCGATGAAAAGCCCCGAGCGAAGCAGCGCCGAACCGAGAGCGAACGAGGAACGCGACTATCGGACCCTCAAATCGAGAGAAGCAGCTCTTTTGTTTCGACAATCGCTCCCTCGGCAGCCGACCCATCCGATTCAAAACTCGCTCACCGCGACACGATTCAAACGTTGGACTTTGATGACTCTGGTACGAAACTGCTTTCGGGATCGGATGACTTCACGATGAAAAGCTGGGACGTCGCTGCTGGGAAACTTCTCACCAAGTATCGAGGTCACGGCGGTTGGGTCATGAGCGCGGCATTCCGAGAAGATGATCCCGAACGGATCATGTCGGTGTCAGCGGATGGCAACGTCTTGGACTGGAACGCGAAAACCTACGTCAGCGATTCAGTAGCTCAAACGTTGGTGCAAGAAACGGATGGCGACGCGGCCGATCAATCTCGAACGAAGCCTGCCCATGCGTTTCCTATTTCGTCCGCATCTTTTTCGCCCGATGGTCGCCGAATCGTCACTGCTAGTGTCGACCATTCCGCGAAGATACTGTCGATCGATCCAACAACATTGGCATTCTTCGACGAAATCGAATTGAAAGACCAAACGTTGAGTGAAGGAACTTCGTTCGTTGCGATGTCAATGCAAACCAACCGTGCCGCCAGTGCCTTGTTCATCGGCAGCGCCGACGCAACCGTGCGCATCTGGGACGTGGCCAAAGGTGTCCAGAAGTCAGAGATTCGTGGAACGGGACTCAATGGAACCATTGCGGTCTCGCGATCGGGAAATCTGCTACTGACGGGATCGAGTTCGCCAGACTTCAAAACGATTCTTTGGCAAGTGGACCCGACCGGGGCGGTTAAACCGAGACGCCTCGCTCGAATGGTCGGACATGATCAAGCCGTCACCGCGATGGACATATCGCCCGATGAGTCAAGATTGTTCACCATCGACTCCATCGGCTTCGGAATTTTGTGGGACGCAAGAACGGGGAAAGCGATCGGCAAACCCTACGAAAACATTCGTGGCTTCCGAGCTTCGACGGCAACGTTTTCACCTTCTGGGAAGCAGATTTGGATCGGCGGCGATGATGGCCAGCTTACTGAAATCGACTTGCAAACCAAACAAACCCTTCGGCGACTGGATCACGACGGAGGATTGCGTGATGTTCACTTTGACGCCGAGCATTCTTACGCCGTCACCGTCAGTGAACTTTCTACGCTTACCGCCCGGACGTCCGTTGCAACGCTTTGGAATCTTCGCACAGGCAATTCAGTGGAGCTAGATCGGGCTGTGGACGCGATCGAAGGTGATCAGGGCCAATCGAAGCGTATCATGGCCGCTCGTATGGCTCCGGATGCCAGCACAGTTGTTGTGTCTCGACGTGAAACGTCCGGGCAATCGTCTTTGAGCGTCTGGCAAGACATTGCATCGATCACGTCGACAACCAGGCCTCAGCGTGTTCTTGGACTACCGAAACAACTCCAAACGACTCAGGCTATGGTTTTGCCAAATCAAGGTCAGTGCATCACGATGAACAAATCGGGTGCGTTTCGCTGGGAACTAGACACTGGCAAACTTGTTCGCAGCTATCGAGAGCACGCTGCTTTGACACACGCTTGTTTTTCGCCCGACGGAAAGTACGTGGCGACCGGCAGTCGTTCGGTCAAGATTTGGGATGCTACCAACGGGAAAGCAGTTGCCAAAATCGAGAGTCCTCACTTGGGTCCCGTTCGAACGCTTTCGTTTCTGGCACAACCCACGCGTGAGAACACGATTGCTTACGACCTAGTGACCGGTGGCGACGATGGAGTGGCACGGCAGTGGAAAGTGACTCCGACGATGGGCACCACACAACCTGTTCGTCAGTGGTTGGCAAACAATAACGGAGCCGTGCGAGCCGTAGCTACATCCCCGTCGGGGCAACGGTTACTCATCGCTGGCGACAACGGGCTGGCTCAAGTCATCGACACTGACGACTCGAGTATTCAATGGCGCATTGATCTGAATCAAACTGACGGGACCGAAGAGAGTCCTGCCGACTTCATGTGTGGCGCGTTTAGCGATGACGAGCAATTTGTCGTGCTAGGCGGCTCCGACAATCTCGTTCGCATGTATGCCATCAATGATCACAACCAGAACGGTGACGATTCACTCCGACAACTCACTTCCGTCCCCATTGAGTTTTCTGGCCATGCAGGCAACATCGATGATGTAAAAATTTTGGGAACCATTGATTCCGGCTTGCGAGTTTTCAGCGCATCGAGTGACGATTCTGCAAGAATCTGGGATTCGATGATCCGATTGGTCAACGGTAAGGCGGAAGTCACATCGAACGAAGGTAGGGAAGTCCTTTCACTCCAAAAGCACCGTGGCGACGTGACCGCGATTGATGTCACCGACGACGGCAGGCTCATGATGACGGCAGGCCGCGATGGGCAAGTGATCCTATGGCCGGCGACGGCCCCCGAGAACTTGTTTGAAGCAGTTCCCTAACGTCCGCCGAAGGACTCGCGAAGGGCTGCTTTCATCCGATCCCAAACGGATGCACGGTCCACCTCGATTGCTACCTTGGACTTACGATGCACCGGAAGAACTCTATCTCCGTTTGCAATGCGGATCCTCACGCGATATTGCGGGTCTAATGTCAGTCCATTCGAATGACGCTCTACCGGCGATGGGCTAATGGCGACGACAATTCCAGTCACTGCTCGCTTGCCATGATCTTTCAGTATCAATGAAGCTGCTTGTCCGTCACGCAGCAAGGCAACTTGGCTTTGATCAACCAGTGCAACCGCTTCTCGAGCGTGCGCGTGCCCAACGGATCCCAACACCGTTCCGACCGGAAGCCACATTCCCGATTTGAACGACTTCTTCATTTGAACCTTTGTCGAATCCGAGGAATACGAGACAGTTGAAATGGATGGTGACGGACTAGGTGGTGGGTAAAACACACCCGTCACCGGCGACCGCACGTCAAGCGATGACGCCTGACGCGTCAACAAATCAACACGGTCGGTACTGCTGCGAAGCGACTCTGCGATAGCGGGAATCTGTTCGCTCCATTGCGAATTCACATGCCGTGTTTGCTGGAAGACTCGCAATCGAGTTTGCCAGACAGACTGCTGAGAAACCGCTTCCGCATGTTTGCGTTGAGTCTCGCCATTATAGAGTTGGACAAGCGATTGCCCATCAGCGACGGTCGCACCGTGGCGTAGATCTTCAGTCAAGTAACCTGCTGTCGAAACGAACACGTCCTGTGATCCCGCTGCAACAATGTCAGCTGGCGCGACTACGAAGCGGGGTAGCGGTATTAGACAACCGGCAACAATGCATGCAGCACCCAGCAACCAGGAAATCCGAGCCAAACCCGAGGGACTCGCGACACTATTTCGCGATCTGTTCTGCCTTAGGAGCCTGACCAACTTGGACGCCAGCCCCAAAGCGATTGCTCCCACCACGGCAGCGCCGAGTCCAATCGAGTTCGCAGCCGAATAGAGCAATCCCACAATCACCGCGAGGATAACGACTCGGTACGCCATGCTAAGTGCAGCGTAGATTGACATTAGTATTGCCCTCCCCATTGCCACACCTGCCACACCCTCGCCTCCCCAATGATTTCGACGATCGAACCAACCACGAAGGATACGACGAGACTCGCTGGCAAGATTGGGCGTGCCGGTAGCGTCGGAAAGCAGGTAGTACCCGTCATAACGCAGCAAAGGATTACCGTTGATTAACAGCGTCGAAACCGAGCAAACCAGCATCAATACGATGCTGACGTGATGGATCACTCCGCTATCAGTTGCCAACCAGAAGAATGTGGCAAGTGTTGCGATCCAGCATTCCGCCAGGATCCCAGCCGCTGAGACCAACATTCGATCGCGTGTTTTTCGCAGGAGCCAAGCATCGGAAACATCAACATACATGCATGGGATTCCACACAGCAGCATCACACCGACTTCGCGGCAATCGCATCGAACGTGTCGGCATGCTAACGCGTGAGCAGTCTCGTGTACGAGCTTGGCTATGGACACCGCGATGGCAACAACAATCCAATTTGTTGTTGGGGTCAGGGTCGCATTTGCGACTTCCTTCATCCAAACGTCAAGTCGACTGAAGGTTAGCAATAGTGCCAGCGGACCGAGCACCCAAAGTAGGCGCCACGACCAAGGACTGAAAAAACAGGGTGTCAAAAAATCTAATCGCTCGAGTAGGCGATCGGGCGAAACACCAGGAAAGCGAACTGCCAGTAATCGTGACCACCACGGCGACGCAACAACTTCCGTTTGACCGCCGGCTCCTTCAAGCAAATGGCATACTTTGACTTGGTGGAAAAAGTTGGCAATCGATTGTTTCGAGATGATTTGGTCCGGAGATCGACTGCTGACCTTTGCATAAATCTCCGCGATGTCTCGCGTACCATCAGCCAGCATCAACAAGTCGTACTCTTCTTGCGAAAAATGGAAATAGCTTCCCGCGATGGGATCATAGACGACCCAACGCAACGAATCCCCCATTTCGATTTGGCGGCGTACTAAGTCAACTCGGACTTTAGGATTAGCACTCATCCCGTTCACGGCGTTCCTTTAGCCGCAGACGCTTTACGGGTTCCAACTACATTGGCTTGCATTCCCGGTCGAGCGGAAAAGTCTTGATTGTCAAACTCGATCCAGACTCGCACTTCCTGGTTGACCGGGTCCACCGTGGGGGCAACAAATATCACTTCGCCAACTCTTTGAATCGTCCGGGTTCCCGCCTGTACTTCAAGCTCTACCTCATCGCCCAACTGAATCGACGAAAGATCGTCGAGAGCGAGGTAGCCATCAACCCGAAGACGATCCAATCGAATGAGCTTCATCACTGGATCACCCGCATTCACCCAACCGCCGGAATGCTGGTGGCGTTCCACGATCGTCCCGGCGAATGGGGCTGTGAAGTGATGCTGATCAAGGCGAGTTTGAGCCAGTTCAAGTTGCTGTTTTCGAGCAAGGCTTTGCAACCGCTGGATGTCTTGCCCGGACTTTGCCGCAGCGATTTCGGTTTGCGATTGTTCAACATTTGCGTCGAATCGTTTGGCAGCCTCTACTTCCGCCTGGGCTTGCAGAACCGCGACGCGTTGTTCGAACTCTGCCTGCTTCGTTTCGAGTCGACTCTTTTCAAATGCAAGTCTTAGCCCTTCAATCTCCGATTGCGAAACACTCTCGCTATAGGAGTTGCGGGATTGGATCGCTCGTTCGAGTTCGTTCTTGCTTACCGCTTCCGCTTTTCTCGCCGCCTGGATACGTGTCTCGTTCTCGGACTGCTGCTCGGCAATTCGCCGCAAGATTTGTTGCTGACGAGATTGTTGGCGATCGGCCTTTAGCTTCGCTTCCGCATAGTCGATTCCCGAGTGATCCATGGTTCTTGCCTGGGCCACAGCGAGTTCTGTCTTGGCGAGTTCAACCGCAATCATAGCTTCACGATCGTCAAGCTTGCCGAGCACTTGGCCTGCTTGAACGATATCGCCCTCCCTAACATCGAGCGAAGCAATCTTCCCACTTCGCATGGACGGGACATCAACAGTGTCGATAGCAACGACCGAGAGGGACTTAAGCTGAATATCACCTTGGGCGATCGCCGCTGTGTCTGCGTGCGACAACCAAGACATGGCGAAGGCCGCCACGATGTTCACGGTTGTGTTCGACATCACTTTCATTCTTAAATCCAAACCAAAGTCCGCCACCATTCGACGAAGCCACGAAAGAGTACAAAGGCAACCGATCGTTCATCGCAGGGGACTCGCGCGATCACACCCGCACCCGGACGCAAAGATTCAGCGGACTGGGCATCAACTTCAAGCGTCACCTCGACCACGGATTCACCTTGCTCGTTTATCTTCGATGCGGACGCGATCTCACTTAATTTGCCGATGTGTGAAATCGTTGGCGACGAGAGCACACGGAACGAGCAGCTTCGCGTTCGATTGGTTGCTTTCGATGAATCGCTCAGGTAGCCGATCTCGTGGTCAGGAACTTCCAACTTCACTCGCCAACCGTCGTTTTCATTGACAAGATCCATCAGATGATGTCCGTGTGTGACGGGACGGCCAACCATCGAGTTTCGCGTGTCCCATTGATCCACGACACCCACGATGGGACTTCGCAAGAGCAGGCGATCTCTTTGCTTCGAGATGATCTTTAGTTGTTGCTTGAGACCGTTAATTTCGGCCTTCAGCACTTCCGCTTCTGCGGTCGCAAAAGAGTGGGAATCGCGTTTTGACGCCACCGTCGAACTCAGCTTAGTTTGCGCGGCTGCCAATCGAGACCGCGTGTCTTGATCGACAAGTTCCAACGCGGGACTCGTCAATTGCATCAACGGCGTGCCTTCAACAACTCGCTCGCCATCTTCCACGAAGACTTCGGAGATGAGTCCTTGATCCGGTGCATACACCGATGCGAAACCCACGGGTTCAACTTTCCCTTTGACAGCGATGGAAAAAGGAACAGGCAACCAGCACAAAATTGCACAAGCGACGATGAAGGTCGCCAGCAGAGCGGCAAGGAAAGCAGGACTCAAGCTGGTTCGCATCCGCTGGATCAAACCGGCGGTGGACTCTTCTCGCCGCATCGCCAACATTGTGGCTCTCGAAACCATAGGCAAGGCCACAGCAAGTTTCGACAACGCAACCTCCGGCTCAGCACGCTCATCGCTTTCGATCGAATCGGCGAACCATTCCAACACAACGTAAGCGAAAGACCCACCATCAGACCCACCATCGCAGGCTTGCAAGTCAACAACTCGCAAATCCAGAATCCCGAAGGTACTCATGTATTCGGATTTGTCCGCGTCGTTACTTACCACACGTTTGATGCTGCGGATCGTCCGGGCATCCTGATCAATTTTGGCAGCGGCAGAGCTCCCGACTACACGCAGCGAACTACCGCATTGAAGTACCAACGTTGCTCTTGGGGCTCCGCTCACCCGTGCGACCGTTGCGGCGATGGCGTGGTAGCTTTCGGTGGGGGAACCTCCCGAAAACAACTGCTCGCACTCGGATGCACGGTCTCGTGCCGCAATGAGTTCGCTTCGCAACAGTATCGGAATCGCGAGCCCGGTAAGTGCGTGCTGAAGTTCTGCCACAGGTTTGCGAACGTTCAATGCAACCGAGTCGTCAAATCGCTGTTCAATAAAAACATAGTCGTTTGAGGTAAGCGACTGGGTAGTTCGACAGATCTCGCCTTTGCCTTTGCCTTCTGGCTCGACGATCCAGTGCAAGGACGGATCGATTTCGAAATTGGCGTCAACAGGATCGGTAGTGGCAACGCAAACTCCGCTGCGACCAAGCGACTCAATCTGAAAACGGCCTTCGGAATCGCGGTGAGTTCGTCCGATCGTCGTCAACCGAGCCCCACAAATCGTCCGCAGGCGAACAACTAGTTCGTCGAATCCTCGTGTTTGGTCAAGCTGGTCCCCGTTCAGCTTTCCTCGTTCAAGCTGGTCAAGCAAGTCTTCGCCTTCTCGCCAAATTCGCTCGGCATCGAGTGAACGTTCCGTTGGGGGAATGCGGGACTGTGACATGACCGAGAGCGATTTACGAATTGAACGGAACAGGGCGAGGTTCCGTTCTAGTTTACCTAGAAACCCATTGATTCTCTCATTTCAACGAGGCGAAACGCGTGTGTTGGATGCAGTTTCACGCCCGAATGTTCCTGCGGATAGGCGAGTTGGGGAGGACTATTACGGTTATTCCGGTCGAATTGATTGAAACGAATGATCCGCGCCATGGTGACGGTACGAAAAAAGAGAACGTGCACGAATGCGCCCGGTTCACGCCATCGATGCGTGGCGTCATCCGTGAAACTTCACTTTTGCTTCGCTTCCTCCCAATCGTTCTTAGCCCGTGTCAAAACGTCACGATGTCTCACGATCGCAAAGAAGTGTCCCAGAGCGGACGCTGGCGGTGGTCTGTGCGCTAGGAATCGTAGTTCTTGGTTCGACCATGACGATAGGATGCCGAAGCTACCGAGACACCAAGAGCACGATCAAGAATGACACCGCCTGCTTAGATAGTTTGATGTGCAATGTGGATGCTGGCACCCCCGCCGCCGAGCCCATGCAAACCACTGCACCACCACTGACGCTGAAAACCAGTGACCTGGATACCATCGCCTACCGCGAAATGTCACTGAGCGAGGCAATTCAACTTGCGATGCAGAATTCACAGGTACTTCGCGATCTCGGGGGCACGATCTTAAGAGCCCCAGTGAATCTAGCAACGAACGAAACTCGTCCGTTGGCGGAAACAGATCCGCAGGCAAGTGTCGAAGCGGCGCTATCAGCATTTGATGCCCAGTTTTATGCACTCGGGAAATGGCAAAACAACGATCGACAATTCAACAACCGTTTTTTCGGTGGCGGAGCGAATGCGTTCAAACAAGACACCCATGACTATGTGTTCCAGTTGTCAAAACGTACGGCCACGGGCGCGCAACTGGCAATTCGAAGTGTCACCGACTACGACGCTAACAATGCGACCGGAAACGAATTCCCGAGTGCTTGGCAGACACAACTGCATGCCGAAGCTAGGCAACCGTTGCTGCAGGGCGGCGGGTTGTCGTTTAATCGAATCGCAGGTCCCGATGCTCAACCGGGCGTCTACAACGGGATCGTGATCGCGAAGGTCAACAACGACATCACAGCCGCCGAGTTCCGCAAGCAAACGCGAGACTACGTCAGCAACGTCATCAATGCGTATTGGGACTTGTACTTCGCTTATCGTGACCTCGATTCCAAACGCGATGCACTTGATCGAAGTCGTCAGACGTGGCAAAGCTACGAAGCTCAAAAGACTAGCAACCGACGCACGGGCGCTGCGGAAGCGTTAGCCCGCGAGCAGTACTTTCGGTTCGAGTCCGAAGTACAAGATGCAGTCGCCGGCAAACTGGTTCAACGCACCCAAGTCAACAACTCGACCACCGGTGGCACATTTGCCGGTGTCGGTGGCGTGTTGACTGCTGAACGACGGTTGAGATTGTTGATCGGACTACCGATTAGCGAATCAATGCTTTTACGGCCTGCTGACGAACCCCACGATGCGCCGCTGATCTTTGACTGGGAATCCATTTCGGTCGAAGCCATTCAGATGCGAACTGAACTGCACCAACAGCGATTGGAATTGAAGCGAAAAGAGCTTGAGTTGCTCGCCGCCAAGAATTACTTGATGCCTTCGCTCGATCTGGTGACAATTTACCGACTCAGAGGCCTCGATCAAAGCTTGGCTGGCGACGACAGTGCGTTTAGTGAAGTCGGCAGCTTGGAATACCAGGAATACGAGGCCAATCTTGAACTGCGGATGCCGATTGGTTTTCGCCAAGCACACGCCGCCGTCCGACATGCGAAGTTTGAAATCGCTCGAGCCAAGGCATTGTTGATGGAGCAGGAGCGGCAGATCTTGCATGACCTAGCCGCGGTGGTGGCCGAATGCGACCGAGCGCACGTTCAGATGGAAACGAACCTGAACCGATTCTTGGCCGCCAGTGATGCACTGAACGTACTGGAAGCCAACCGCGAAGCGGGCTTGCCAGTGAATTTGGAACAACTGCTGGACGCTCAGCGTCGCACGAGCGAGGCTCAAAGTCGGTACTATTTGTCGTTGGTTGAATACACGATTGCGGCGAAGAATGTGCAACTCGAAAAGGGCACACTTCTTGATACGGTAGAACTTTTTGTCGTCGATGAGTTCAGCAGTGTTTCAATCAACGAGAGCGGAATGAATCATTCCGAATTGCCCATTGTCGACCAAGCAGAGTTCACGGTTGAACAGCCTGACTGAATAGGCAGCGTTTTTCCGGTGACTGCCCCAGCATCGCGGTAGACTACACGAAGCACGATAGCCCGCTTTGAGTGATTTCTGGTACCAGGGCAACACTGCCTGCTGTGGTGATCTTGCCGGGGCGATATGCTGTTTCATCATGAGTACATCTGAACTAATACGTCAAATTCACCTGAAATCACCCTTCAATGCAGATCCGTCTTCGACAGATGAGGATGATGCTGCCAACGCTGATTCGTTGATAGGATTGTTCCAGAACTTCCGCCCTGACGGCAAAGGCCTGCAGGGTATTTTTAGCGACCTTGAGCCTCACCTTGATCGTGAAGTCGGGATACAACTGGAAGAGCGACTTGATCAATTGTTCACGGCAGCCGGCGACGATCGTCGGCCGCAGGGAGGCCGAGACGCTTACTTCGTCGTCAGGCAACCTCCTGAAGTTTCAGTCGCGCAAGCGTCGGCCTGGGCAACTCAGTGGATGGAGCAGCTCGCCGAGCTTGCAAACAATGTTGGTGATGCGGAAACAGCATCGGTACTCGATCCAATACCGAGCGTTCGCGTCCTTGAAGGAATCCCGCCCAAGCATCCCAAGCTGGATGAAGAAAAAACGTTGTTTTTGACAACGATGCAGCAAGACGTCTCGATCTTGTTGGAACGCATGGATGCTGGTCCCGCACCCGCCGCTTTGCGACAGGCGTACTATTTCATTTCCTGCGATGCGATGCTGCGGGACTACTTGATGTGGCCAATTTATAGGTCAGTATCGGCAGTCGAGGATCCGTTCCTGCCATACTTCGAGCTTTGGCGGCATGGAGTAAAGTACCGCATTTTCCAAGAGAAACAGATGGACTTGTACCTTCCGAGACGCTGAATGCATTGGCGGACCAGACGCCGAGACGGGTATCCCAACGATACCGTGTTCCTTTTGTGATCGCGGCCCGGTAAGGTGCCTTCTTCGATGTTCTGGTGACTGCACTTTTCTACTCCACGATCCAACGCTTGCCGATGCAACCTTTCGATTTTCAACCGCGAACACGGATCATCTTCGGTGAAGGCTCCATCTCTCGACTCGGTGAATTAGCAGCGTCCTACCGTCCGTCTTGCGTGTTGGTCGTCAGTGATCGAGGAATCATGGAAGCCGGGCACGATGCCGCGGCGGTAGGTTCCCTTCGCGATGCAGGATTGAGAGTCGAATCGTTTCATGACTTTGCCGAGAACCCTACGTCCGACATGGTTGACGCAGGCGTTCGCAAGGCGGCAGACGTCAAACCAGACTTGTTGGTCGGGCTCGGTGGCGGGTCGAGTATGGATTGTTGCAAGGGCATCAACTTCGTTTATTCCTGCGGCGGAACGATTCATGACTATCACGGCGTTGGTAAAGCCACCAGCGACTTGTTGCCGATGATCGCAATTCCCACCACTTCCGGCACAGGCAGTGAAGCTCAATCGTTTGCGTTGATCAGCGACGCCAAGACTCATGTGAAGATGCCCTGTGGAGACGCCCGTGCCGCATGCAAGGTCGCCATCCTGGACCCCGTGCTCACCATGACTCAGCCTGCTCGAGTGACGGCCTTAACTGGCATCGATGCCATTTCACATGCTCTTGAAACCTTTGTTACGCGGCGGCGAAACCTGATGTCCGTCACGTTCAGCAAACGTGCGATTGGAATGTTGGCAGAGGGCTTTCCCAAGGTTCTATCGAATCCCAAAGACCTGCAAGCTCGAGGCCAAATGCAACTGGGTGCTTGTTTAGCTGGCATGGCGATCGAGACCTCGATGCTCGGCGCCGCTCACGCAACGGCTAATCCGTTAACGGCCCGTTACAACATCACCCATGGACAAGCGGTTGGCATGATGTTGCCACCGGTGATTCGGATGAACGCGAGCGAGCACGCGGATTGGTATGCTGAAATTGTGCAAGAGATCGCGCCGAGTATCGCTCGAACCGATGCGACCGAATACCTCGCAACTCAGGTGACTCGTTGGCTAGAACTAGCTGGCTTGGCGACGACCCTGACGCAGTTAGATATCCAGGAATCTTCGATTGAAGCGATGGCTCAGGATGCTCTTCAACAGTGGACGGGGACTTTCAACCCGGTTTCGCTAACATCAGAGCGAGTTACGGAACTCTATCGCTCGGTTCTCTAGCGGACAACAAATTTCTAGCCAACGCCAAAAAAAACGCTGAGGCGTTTGCGGTCGGCAGCCAACTGGTTCACAATAAGGAAGCACGGTTCGCTTTCTGGCAACCAGGTCTCTTTGGTCAACCATGTCCGCAATCGATCCCCCCGAAACGAAAGTCTCCGTCGACAAGCTCGACCCTAAAGAGTCGTTCAATGGGGACCGAAAAACCGAGACTCATGCTGGCAAGCCTGGACACTGGCAAACGGTTCGCGTTTCCGACTTGAAACGAAAGCATGTCGATCCCGAAGCCGAACCCGAACAGAAGAAAACTCCGGCTGAACCCGATCGCAAGGTGGCACTGCACCGGCGGCAAGAACTGGAACATCACCTCAAAAGCAACCCCACGGATTTGTCGTCATTCCTGGAATTGGCGAGAATCTATCGTGCCGAACACAAGCCGATTGAAGCCAAACGAGTTCTTCAGCAAGCTATTCAGATTTTCCCCGACGATGCATCACTAGTCTGGGAACTTGAAGAAGCAATCCTGGCTCGTTCGCTACAGCAACTTCGTGAGGTAAGCGATCTAGCGAGTCGTTTGGATACGGCAGAGACGGATCGCGAACTTAAGCGGTGTCAGCAAGACTGGGCTCGCCAACGAATCGAAGTTTGTCGAGCACGACTCCGTCGTGAACCGAGCCATGTTCACCTGCGGCTTGCGCTAGGTGAGGCTTTGCACGATGCTGGAATGTACGAGAACTCAATCGAAGAACTCGAATCGGTTTTGCAAGACGACGAACATTCACCGGCGGCATATCTCATCCAAGGCAAGTGCTTGCTTGCGATGAAGAAAGAACTCGACGCCATGGTGAAACTACGAGCTTGCGCGTTGCGGCGCAGTGTCATCGCGCCGGTTCGCACTCGAGTCTTGGCACTCAAACTACTTTGCGAAACGGCTGAACGTTTGGGGATCACGCTGACGGCCAAACGATATCGTCAGCAACTTATCATCGCCGAAGAAGAACTTGCCAAATTGACTCCCGTTAACAGCTAGCCTCTGAGGATCGATTCGCAATGAATCAAGCTATCGTCGACCCCGAACAACTGCGCCAATTCGCTGCCCATTTGCATCGTTTCGCCGATGAATTGAAGCAGCAGTCGACGGGCCTAGCGACTCAGATGAATCAACTCGAGCAAACTTGGCGGGACGAGCAACAACGTAAGTTCAGCGAAGAGTTCACTGGGCAAATGCGGCAACTTGCTCGATTGATTAAAACGACCGAAGAGCATGTCCCTTATCTGCTTCGCAAAGCCGAGCAGATTGACGCTTACTTGGGGCGATAGCTCAGTGAGCAGCAGCAATGTCCGCAATATCGAATCCCTTGAAGCCTTCCAGGCTGGACTGATTCGTCTATCGAGCGATTGGGAACAAGCGATCCAAGAAGTTCGCATGATGGTTCACCGGGCGGAAGAATACTTTTCCAGTGATCGCCCCGCTTATTGGCGTCGACAAACGCAACTTGCCGAACGCGAATTGACGCAAGCCAAGGATGATCTTGTTGTAAAACGGTCTGCACCTCGGGCCGAAGACCGACCGGCAGCTACGGAAGCGGTCAAACGAGTCAAATTAGCCGAAGCTCGCCTCAGACTCTGCGAAGCGAAGAAACGGGCCGCGAAAAAGTGGTCATTGGAGGTCAAACAGCAATGCGACGACCTGCTTGGTCCCATTGCGGATGTGGCAGAACATTGCGAAGTGTTGCTTCCTAGTGCCGCAGCGGAATTGCGTCAATTGATCGAGCAGCTCAAACTCTACGCTGACAAGTCCGATACTTAGAGCCATATTTTGATGACGAATACCTCAACTGATTCTTCCCCTTCCGAAATCTTCGCTTCGCTCGACGACCATCGCGACCAGCCTGATGAAATGCTTGACCAGGCGATTGAGCATTTTCGCCAGAGTCGGCGAGCGATGGAAATGTTCGAGGCAATGAAGATGCGTGTTCGGCATCGTCTTGGTCTTCCGCTGATTGTCACCGAGCATGATTCGCCTAATTCAGATGCCATTGAACGACAACTCGAAGCTGGACTGCTTGATGCTTGCCGGGCGGCCGGTGCGATGCTGATTGAAGATGGTCATGTCGGCGAAGGTTGGATGTATTTGCGTCCGGTAGCCGACCTGCAACTCGCTCGCGATCTGATCAACAAGGTTGAGATCAACGAAGAGAACTACGACGAAATGCTACAGGTGCTGCTGCACGAAGGCGTGGATGTCGGACGAGGATTTCAGGCGATTCTTGAAAATCAAGGCACATGCAATAGCATCACTCTTTTCGAGCAGCAACTTGTCAGCCGCAGCAAGAGTGATCGTAGCGCCGCGGCAGCACGCCTGCTTGATCACTTTTACAGCGAGTTGTTAACGCTTGTATTGGCAGACGTGGAAAATCGTGATCAAGAAAACCCGAAAGCATTGAAAGCTGACGGCACTACTGAATCGCTTGCTGAAATCGTTCAATCAAGACCCTGGTTGCTGCAAGATAGTGGGTACCACCTTGATACCACTCACCTAGCCGCAACCGTTCGGATTGCGTCTGTTTTAGAGACTCCCGAGCAATGGGAAAAGGCTCGCGAATTAGCAGTCTACGGACGGAAACTAGATCACCGATTCCAGTATCCCGGCGAAGAGCCGTTCAAGGATTTTTATCCAACTTACGCTGCATACTACGATGTCTTGCTAGGAAACAACGTCGAGGCAGGGCTGAAACTGTTTGAACGCAAAGCGAGAACCATGGACGTCGCCGAACACGGCACGACGTGCATTGAAACCTATGTGGACCTTCTTGATCGAGTGGGGCGTCAACGCGAAGCCATCGAGGTTGCAATTTCGCTTGTGCCCGCTGATATTCCGGCTCAGCGTATCGTGCCTATGCTTTTGGAAATTGCAGGACGGGCTACCGATGTGTCCGCGTTTGATCCGATCCTGAACTACTGCCAAAGCAAGGACGATGTGCTTGGTTACGCAGCAGTGTTGCACGCGAAAGCTAAAGCGTAAGCGTAGAGGACACAGTCAAAGGCTTCTCCTCGTCCCACATTTCAAACCAGCTTCGAACCTGCGGCTTAAAATTGCGAGCAGTGCACTTTGCATGATGAGGCAGGGACATAGCTGCGAAGCAAAATTATCGAAACGGGTTTTGCTAACCCTCCAACATCGTTTCCCGAACCCGCCGGTATCGACCTAGCGGCGGCGTTTTACTTTTCGGTGCATCGGATTGAGCTTGGTGGGGACCTGCTTTTCCTTTTCCTTCACGACAGCAACGGGAACAGGGGCTGCTTCAAATCCGTCAATCTGGTCACGCTTAAGCTGCTTGTTGATGCGCTGCTCGATGCTGGTCAAGAATTCACCTTCGCCAGGAACGATAAAGGTAAATGCGATACCATCGCGTCCCATTCGGCCCGTACGGCCGACACGGTGGACATAGTCGTCGCAATCTTGCGGGACGTCGTAGTTGATAATGTGCGAGATCGTGCTGATGTCGATTCCACGACCGACGACATCGGTTGCCACCAGTATCTTTAGCTTCCCATCACGCAACCGCTGCAGCACTCGATCTCGCTCACGTTGCTGCATATCGCCGTGCATGCTACCGCATTCATCGAATTGGTGACTCAGTTGTCGACATAGTCGATCGGTACCGCGCTTGGTCCGACAAAAGACGATCGCTTGAGAAGGTTTTTCTCGGTGCAATAACTTTTCGAGCAGATCGGATTTCTTATTCTGATCGACCGTGAAATAGTGCTGCTCGATGGTCTCGACAGCCATTTCATTCTTGCTGCAATCAATCACCTCTGGTTCGACCATGTAGGATTCAGCGAGTCTGCGGACCGTGGTGGGTAGCGTCGCCGAGAGCAGCAACGTTTGTCGATCTCGTGGGCAATTTCGCAGAATGCGTTCAATTTGCGGGCGGAATCCGATATCAAGCATGCGATCAGCTTCATCGAGCACCACGCACCAAACCTTATTGGTTCGAAGTGATTTACGTTGCAGGTGGTCATGCAAGCGACCTGGCGTACCGACGACAATTTGCACGCCGTTTTCCAGTTGCCGAAGCTGACGGGTAATATTCTTACCGCCGGCCAGAACAGCAATTTCCGTGGGCTCACCATACGCCAGCCTAGCGGCTTCAGCACCGACCTGATCGGCCAGTTCGCGGGTCGGCACGACGATGATCGCCTGCGGATCACGACAATCTTCTAAGGAATCGAGCTGTTCCAAGATCGGAATGGAAAAGGCGGCGGTTTTTCCGGTACCCGTGCGAGCTTGGCCGATGACATCAAGACCATCAAGCGCCAAGGGAATGAGCGCGTGCTGAATCGGCGACGGCTTTTCAAAGCCTGCTTTCTTAAGGGCCCGACGCATCACGGGCGAAAGATCGAGGTCGTCAAACGACGCTTCTTGCGTTTGTTGTTCCTTATTCATAGCGAAAGTCTAACGTGATCGAGGCCCGGAGGTAAGCTCGCGTCGTATCTTCACATCGCGACTTTCCGTTCTGGAACCGCGAATCAGGTCGATTTTCGGCGGGCTGCATAGCGTTTGACCAATTCGTCGATGGTCACGCCGCCCAAAATCACGAGTCCAATGACCGCATATTCGACGGTCGTCGGCAACCAATCCACCAGCGTGATCGTGTTCTTGAGCACCTGCATGACCCCCGCCCCAATCACAACGCCGATCATTGTTCCCTCCCCGCCTCGGAGGCTACATCCGCCGAGCACGGCGCCAGCAATCGCATAAAGTTCGAAAAAACTGCCAAAGTCGACTGGCTGGGCACTGCCGATATCGAGCACCCAGAGGAGTCCGCCTAAACCGCTCATCAAACCGCAAATGACATAGGCCAAGATCGTGATACGGTCGGTCGCGATGCCACTGTAACGAGCTGCCTTTTCGTTTTGTCCGATCGCCAGCATGTAGCGACCATAAATCGTGTAGTTCAGAAAGATTACCGCTAGCACAACCAGTCCAGCCAAAATCAAACACGGGATCGGGATTCCAAAGTCGGTTCCGGGCAGGTCCAGCTTCCCCTGCGAAAGCCACCGCAAGGACTTGTACCCGCCCTGAAACCCTTGAGTCTGGTCCTGAACGATGCCACGAGTCGCACCGCGGTAAATCAGCAACCCGCATAGCGTCACGATGAAAGGCTGTAGCCGCAGCTTTGTGATCAATAATCCATGGAACAACCCTAGTGATAGTGAAATCAGCGTGACCAGCAACAGCACGACCGGGACGGGCAATTCATAGTCCACCAAAAACCATGGCGTTAAACATCCCACGAGGCACACCATCGATCCGATGGACAAATCAATGCCACCGGTGATGATCACGAACGCCGCTCCAATCGATAGAATGCCAAACAAGGCACTTCGTCGGATTAGGTTTTCGATGTTGTATTCCGTAAGAAACCGATCGCTCATCATGGCTGTGATGAGGCAAACGAAAACGAGCAAGCCAAAAATGCCAAGGATTTTTTTCATAAGTGCGTGAACTTTTTCTTAGTCTTCGTTAACGGCCAACGTGTGATTCATGCCCGTCGCCAAACGCATGACCGACTCTTCACTGGCTTCATCGCGAGACAGCTCGCCCGACAACTGGCCTTCATGCATGACCAACACCCGGTCGGACATGCTAAGCACCTCTTCAAGTTCGCTTGACACAAATAGGATCGCAACACCTTTTTCTGCGAGCTCTTCCATCAAGCGATAGATTTCCTGCTTCGCACCGATGTCGACGCCGCGGGTCGGTTCGTCGAGTAAAAGCACCTTCGGTTGCATGGCCAGCCATTTGCCAATCACAACCTTCTGCTGATTACCACCCGACATGTCTTCAACGGGCTGAAAGTCGTCGGATGCTTTGATTCGCATTTCAGCAGTCATGCGGCGAGACGTTTCTCGTTCTTGCGAAAGATTGATTCCGATGCCCGCTCGCTTGTTCGCTTCGAGCCCGGGCAGCGAAACGTTTTGCCGGGTTCCCCAAGCTAAGATCAAGCCCTGCTGCTTTCGATCTTCGGGAACCATAGCTAGTCCCGCATTGATCGCTGCGCGGCAGGACCCGAGCACCAAGTCTTTACCGGCGATACGAATGCTACCCGAAATCGCTGGTTCCACTCCGAAAATCGCAGCAAGCATCTCGGACCGTCCGGCCCCCACCAATCCCGCAACACCGACCATTTCACCAGCTCGAACGTCAAAGTTGACTTCATGTTCCGGTGACCGAGTGGTTCTTAGCCCACGGACTTCTAACACCGTGTCACCTACTTCATGGTCACGGCGAGCGTAGAACTGCGAAATGTCACGTCCCACCATGCCTTGAACCATCGCATCGTGGTTGATCTCATGCTTGTCGAGCGAACCGACAAAACGACCATCACGCAGAAAGCTGACTCGGTCAGCCAGTCTTGAAACTTCGTTGAGTCGGTGAGAAATATAAATCACCGTCACATTATCACGCCGAAGCTTTTCGACCACTTCAAACAACGCGTCGGTTTCGTGCTGCGACAAACTACTCGTTGGCTCATCCATGATCAGCACACGAGCGCGAGTGGATAACGCTTTGGCGATTTCGACAAGCTGCTGCAGCCCAATGGTCAGATCGCCGACCTTCGTCGCAGGATCGACATCAAGACCGACCATGTTCAAGAACTCTCGTGAGCGTTTGGTAATCTCAGCGAAATCAATCAACCCGAATTTGCGAGGCTCCCGTCCAAGAAAGATATTCGCGCCCACGTCCAAGTTGTCAGCAAGATTCAATTCTTGATGAATCAGTGCAACTCCGGTGGAAAGCGCATCTTGCACACTTCCCAATTCTACCGGTTTTCCATCGTACAGAATCTCGCCTTGATCGGGCGGTTGTACTCCGGCCATGATCTTCATCAGTGTGCTTTTGCCCGCACCATTCTCGCCGATCACAGCGTGCACTTCGCCACCGCGAAACGCGAGCGATACATCGTCAAGCGCCGTCACTCCAGCAAATCGCTTGGACAGATGACGGACTTCAAGGCGGGCGGGCTGGTCGGTATTCAAGTTCGCGATCGCTATTCTTGCCCGAGCGTCTTCTTGAGGTCCGCCCAATACTGATCGACATTCTCTTTGCGAATTTGCTCGGCGGGAATGTTCAAGAATTTGGAATTGGGAATTCCTAGCTCTTCAAGCGATTGCCCACGAGCAAGCCCCGCTAGAACGCGAACGGATTGTCTTCCGTACTCAAAGGGGTTCTGGACCACTGTCCCAAAAACGTGCCCGGCCTGGATTCCGGCGAGTGTTTCATCGGCTTCATCAAACGCGATGACTTGAATCTTCCCGAGCTTGTCAGCCTGCGTTAACGCTTCCAAAATCAGCGGTGGATTGTACGCGAACAAACCAACCATCCCTTGGATATCAGGGTGCCGCGACATCACGTCCTCAACATTAGCTTTGGCGGCACTGAAATTGGTCTTATCAGTGTACGTGCCAACGATGTTCCATTTGCCTTCAACGATTGCAGCATCTGGTGGATCCATTCGAGAAGCATCCTCGCTACGATCGAGCATTGCATCGATCACACCTTGTCGGCGACGACGGGCATTGTCTTGGTCCATGCGACCGATAAACAGCGCAACCTTTCCACCTTCTGGCATCGCTTCTTTGACAAGTTCACCACACAAACGTCCCGCCAAATAATTGTCCATCCCGATGTAACATTCGCGATCAGATCCAGGTGCGTCACTGTCGTGCGTGATCAAGTGAGTGTGCTGAGCGGCTTTATTGAGCAAGTCGATTTGGTTGTCTGGGTCAATCGCCGTAATCGCAATTCCATCAACCCCCTTTGTGATCAAGTCTTCGATCATGCGAGTTTGGTCGGTAATCCCTTCGGTGGGCATTAGGACTTCGACGTCTGAATCGAATTCCTGTCCCCCTTTTTCGACGCCTGCTTTGGCAATCACCCAAAACGACGCAACGCAATTGGTCACATAAGCAACCGAAGGCCGTTCACCGCTAGTTTCAGATGGGTTTCCAGAACTAGATGTCGACGACGAGCGACCTGAACAACCGACCGCAAGCGACGCGACAAGTAAGCAACTTAGAAATCGTTTCATAAAGAATTCGATCGGGACGATCGTCGTTGAGAAGGAATTCACTGAACGTAAATTCAAAAGACGGGGCGATGCAAAAGACAGGGCGATTCAAAGAACATTGCGAATCGCCAATTTTAGGTTGCCGTGACTACCATCGCAACCTTTCACGGGTGTCGTCGTGTCAATAACATTTCATGCGAATGGATCGCGTTGCTCACGCACAAGCATGCGATTGGCCAGATCGTCTCCCACGAACTGTTCAGACGCTGCGTCCCACTTCGCGACGCGACCCGGACCTGTTTGCGGAAACAGTCGAATCATCGCGTTGGCGATGTGGCAGAGCACAGCGGAGGCATGACCGACTTCGACTGGTGCGCGAGGCTCGCTGCGAGACTTAACGCAGTCGATGAAGTTTGCCAGATGGGAAGAATGGGGATCGTTCACTCCCTTGGTTTTCTCTGGCAAACCTTCCAGCAAATTTGGATCCGACGCCGTGGTGCCTCGATACCCAGTTTGCAGCCATCCATCGGTTCCTTCAAACCGCGTTTGAACTTGTTCTTCGCCACTTTCGCACAGGAGCTCTACTCCATTGGCATACTTACAGCGGAAGCGAGTTTCCGTCGCTGTGTTGAACAGACTGCCTTCGGGTAGGAACTTCGCATCCAGGCACTCAACCTCGGTTGGCCCACCGGTATCGAGTCCCATCCCCCAGTGCGCCATGTCGTTGCAGTGAGCTCCGAAATTGGTGATCTGGCCCCCGGAATAGTCATAGTTGAATCGGAATCGATAGAGACACCGATCTTCATGATAAGGTTGCTGAGGTGCAGGACCCAACCACGTGCGGTAGTCCAAATTCTTGGGAACCGGCATCGGCATCCAACCGGGTCCCGGCCCGACTTTGTTGTTGTACCCAACCTTGGTAATGATCTTGGTTAGTTTTCCGATCTTGCCAGCCTTCGCCGCTTCACAAACGAACTGGCTGATCGGATTGCTACGCTCATGGCTGCCCGTTTGAAGGATGCGATCGTTCTTCCTTACCGCATCGATCATGACGCGCCCGTCGGCGACCGAAAACGTCAGGGGCTTTTCACAGTAAACGTCTTTGCCAGCCTCCAAAGCCATGACAGTGATCACTCGGTGCCAATGGTCCGGGACCACGATCACAACCGCATCAATGTCATCTCGCTGCAGTACTTCACGAAAGTCAGAATAAGCGTGGCATTGAGCCGCAGCCCCGCTTTTGGATCGCTTTGCGTTGTTCGCTTCCACGAGTTGCTTTGCAGGCGTTGCTCCATAGAAGTGATCTGGTTCCTTGTAGCCGTAACTCCCTTCGTTGACATCGCAAACAGCAAGCACGTTGCCAAGTTCAGCATTCAGGAATCGTCGAAGCATTCCCATGCCTTGATTGCCGGTACCAATGAAGGCAACGTTGATCCGATTACTCGGCGAATCATCGGAAAACGCTTTCGCGTTAACGAGCATCGGTGCCGCGATCACGGCTGAAGACTGAAGAAACTGGCGACGTGTATTCATCTCATTCTCAACGACAAAGGCAAAACGAACTTAACTTTAAAGCGACTTTAAATAGGCAATCGATTTAGGAACCTGAACGTCGATGCTGGGACTTTCATCTTCGATGTAGTAATGCTCCACTCCCGCCTTCTTTGCCGCAGCCAAGACAGCGGGAATATCAATCTGACCATCGCCGAGCGCGACGTCATTTTCGACGGCGGTCTTGCCTGACAAATCTCCCACGACGCCTTTCTTAAGGTCTTTCAGGTGCATCAGCTTGATGCGAGAACCGTACTTCTGAAGAATCTCCACGGGATCCGCACCCGGAAATTGAACCCACAGGATGTCCAGTTCCACAAACACATCATTGGGATTGGTTTGGGCCATCAATACGTCGAACAGAGTACCGTCGCCGTGTTTGGCGAACTCGTAACCGTGATTGTGGTAACAGAACGTCAGGCCAAATTCATTCTTAAGTCGTCGCCCAATCTCGTTGAACTCTCGAGTGGTTTGTTCGGCTAGCTCGAGCGTGAACGGTTGACGGTTTGGGATCCAAGCAACTCGGACAAACGACGCGCCCAAAGTGGTAGCGTTCGCAGCGACTTCATTCGTCTTGGTCTGTAAGTCCACGTAGCTCACACCAAATGACGAGCACTGCATACCTCGTTCATCTAGCATTACGCGAATTTCAGCCGCGGTCTTGCCGAATAGATTCGAGAACTCAATGTCCGTGATGCCTAAGGAAACGATCTTATCGAGCGTACCTGCAAAATCTTTCGGAAATTCATTGCGATACGTGTACGAGACCACGCCCGGTGCTTGCGGGAACAACGGCTCGTCGGCAAACACCGACGTCACCATCAACCAACTCAGCAGCGATAAAAGTAGACGGCTTCTTATAGATCGATTCACTGGCATTCCAAATGATTGACAGAGGACAAAAACTCGTGAGCTAAACTGACCGAGAGTTTAATCGTTTGCACCGGGGCAGTGTAATCGAAGGGTCGACATTTCACACACCATCAGCGGCGAACTCACGGGAACAGTCCGAACGCCCCGTCAGACCTTTCGCCAACAACATGCTTCCAAACGTAGAAACTACTCGGCCAACAATGATTCCAAATAGGCGCGACTTCGGTTGATTTCGGAAGTCACGTCCGCAGTGGCTTCGAGAATGGGCACACCTCTCGGTACGGGATGCATAAAGATCTCAGTCCATCCCGAGAAACGAATATCTTTGAGCGAGTGGAGTATCGGATCGAAATCAAGATCGCCACGACCGGGCATCTGCAAAAGCTCTTGCTCTTTGGGCAACTTCTGGGTGCAGCCCAGCCCGTGTTGCCATGCGTAAAAGACCTCCAGTGAATCGCCCAGTGATTTAATCAATTCGGCGAGTAGCTTTGCGTCTTGCGGCAAGTGGTAAGGAGCTAATGCAATGCCCAAATGTTTCGACGGCCTCAGTTCCGACAACCATTTCAACGAATCGGGGGAATCAATCAGGTTGTTGCCATGATTCTCGATCGCAATCGTCACCCCCGTCTCTTCAGCGATCGCTAGGTGCGGTTTCAATTGTTCAACGAACATCGCCACTGCAGATTTCAACTCGCTACCCGTCAATCCAACCGGACCGCTTCCGCCGGTAACGATCGTTTGACAGCCAAAGCGCGACGCCATTCGCATTTCATCTTGCAACCCAAACGGGCCCAGCTTGTACTGCGTGATACAGCCCAACTGAACATTGTTGTCCTGCAACAGGGCAGCGAATTTCTCTTCCCCTAAGTCATCCATCTGTTCGCGTTGGTTGCCGTGCACTTTGGGCCAAATGTCGATTGCATTCGCTCCCGTCTTCCGAACTTCGGGCAAAATCTTCGCGACGTCTTGGTAACCGTACATGCAAGAACCGACCAAGTACTTCAGCCCAAACGGCTTAGAGTCATCGGCCGCGAAGCCGCTTTCGGGCATCAAAGCGTTTACACTTGCCGCCGTTGCTAATGCACTAAAAGCACGTCGGGAAACAGACAAACGAGGCATGATAGATTTCAGATTCGTGAACTGGAAAACGTATGATTAGATTCACCAAGTGTAGTTCAAAGCTCGATGCCAAAGTGCCAATCTCGCACGCACGTCCCAACAGTGTCGGGGCTTTGCAATGTCAACAAATGTCAATCGCCCCCACCTGAAAACGGTCCCAATCGAGAACCGTGACACGTCGACGGTTACACTAACACGCTTCGTACCCGCTGACAAAAATTGCATTACAACCATGAATCTTTTTCGAATCCTCAGCGCTATCGCGCTATTGGCAATCTTCAATAGCTCGCAAATTCATGGCGTCGAGCCTCATGAACGTACCGCTGACGTCGGCACTGTTAACGGCAACGAAATTCCGGCCTCAGCTCCGCCGATGCCCCGGACGGACATTCTGATCAGCGGCGTTTATCCCCATCTAACCACTTACGGCGTCTACAGTCAAAACGGTGCTCACTACAAAGCTGGGCACGACGAATGTGGCATCGGCGCCATCGTGCCTTGGGCTGGCAAACTCTGGATGGTTAATTACGCGCCTCATATGCCCAAGGGAAGCGAGCACAAGTTATTTTCGATTGATCCTGACCTATCAAAGCCGATGACGGTTCATCCCGAGAGTGTCGGCGGAACTCCAGCGGGCCGAATGATTCACGACGAATCCAACCAGCTCTTAATCGCTCACTACTTAATCGACTCGGACGGATCCATTCGCACCATTTCGCCCGCGAAGATGCCCATCCGAGTCACCGCGATTGCACGTCACCTGACCGATCCCACCAACATGGTTTACTACATCGACATGGAAGGTTCGATCTGGGAAGCGAATGTTCATACGCTCGAGGTGAAACGGCTTTTTGCCAAGCCGGTTCCCGGTTGGCACAGCAAAGGTGGATATACATCGCAGGGTCGGCTTGTTGTATCCAACAACGGAGAGCTACATGCGGGTGACTACAAGCAACTTTTGGTTGGGGGCGAAGCAAAGCACGAAGAGGAGCGTGGCGTGCTTGCGGAATTCGACGGCGCCCATTGGAAGATCATCGAAAGACGACAGTTCACTGAGGTTACCGGCCCTCGGGGAATCCTTGGCGGAAGTGATGGCGATGATCCCATTTGGACGATGGGTTGGGATCGACGCAGTGTGCGGTTGAAAGTCCTCGACGACGGAGTTTGGCACACGTTCTTGCTTCCCAAAGCCGCTTATTGCAACGACGCAAGTCATGGTTGGTATACCGAATGGCCTCGCATTCGGGAAATCACCGAAGGGCGTTGGATGATGGACATGCACGGTATGTTCTACGACTTTCCCGCAACTTTTTCGGCAAAGAATTCAGCAGGCATCAAACCGATCGGTAGCCACCTGAGATACATTCCCGACTTTTGCAACTGGAACGGCCAGCTCGTGTTAGCCACCGATGAAACGAGTATTCAAGGAAACGCACTGGCCGGTCAACCGCAAAGCGCACCGTGGTTCGGAACCTACGACGACCTAAAAACATGGGGACCAGCAAATGCGTATGGCGGTCCGTGGGTTGAAGACAACGTAAAAGCGAATACGCCATCCGACCCGTTCTTGGTGAATGGCTTTGAACGACGCATTGTGCACTTCGCCGTCGGTAAACACAGAACCAGTCAAGGCTTTGGAACACGGGCGTCTGATCAACAAGAAATTGTGGCGATCTCGAACAAACTAGCGACGTTGCCGCGAGTGACGGTGAGGCGAGGTGATTGGCACAAACCAAGCCAGGAATACGCCTTTGAAGTGAACCAGCCTGTGACAGTCTTTTTGGCAGTGGATCGTCGCGGCAGCCCAACCCTTGATGATCAATGGCAACCAACGGATTTGAACGTACGATGGGGAGAGAACTTTCACGATCAAGTGTATCGGCGAGACTTCGACGCTGGTGTAGTCCAGATCCCTCGTAACGATACGCAGCACACTCCAGGCTCCTACGGAATGCCTCACACGGCATTTATCAAAGCAAGTGGATCGAATCTAAAAATTCATCCGCTCGATGGTGCAACTCTTAACACCCCTAACAAAAAAGCTAATCTCGACAGCGGTCAGCCGGTCACGTTCACCATGCAAATCGACGCCGATGGAGATGGGCAATTTCGCAACTTTCGCTCGGTGACGCTTCCCGCCGAAGGATTCACGTCGGTCATCCTCCCCCGTGAACTGGACGCAGTTTGGATGCGGTTTCAAACTAGCCGTGATTGCATGGCAACGGTTTTCCTGCACCAAACATCATCTTATCCCAATGCCGCCACTTCAAATCTATTGACGCAATCCAGCGGTCAAATCTTCGACGGGCTTGCCAACGTTGACGATACTCGTGCCATCCACGCACTCGTTTATCCTGCCAAACGTAATCGCAACTTGCGAGTGATTGCGTCCGACAGCCGATCCTACGAATTCTTAAAACACAACTTTGAGTTCGAGTCTGATTCCTACGACCAAAAGCTAGAAAAGCACCTACGAGTCGAACCGGAGTTCACCGTTGACGAATCCTCCGTTGTCGTTGTGTCACAAAACAAACGATACCGCCTTCCCAAGGGTAACTCCGCGTATGACCAACCCTTTGCTTCGGGTTGGCCGCGAGCGGTAAGAGAAGTCGAATCGGAACGTCATCTAGCTAACATCCACGGTACGTTCTACGAACTGCCCCTTATAAGCAACGGATCACCACCGGCATGGAATCAGATCCGTCCGGTGTCCAGCCACAGCAAAAGGATTACCGATTTTTGCAGTTGGAACGGTTTACTTGTGCTCAGTGGCATCCGGCAGGAAGCAGCCAACGACGGCCACGTCTTTCGCGACGAGCAACTCGGGATCGGACTTTGGTTCGGCGGAGTCGACGACCTCTGGAAGTTTGGCAAACCCGTTGGCAGGGGCGGACCGTGGATGAACTCCGAAGCCAAAGCTGGCATCCCTTCGGACCCTTACCTGATGACCGGCTATGAACACAAGTCCGTTGAACTAGCGCATCGTTCAACGACCCCCGTTACGATCACTTTTGAAATTGACGTCGATGGAAGCGGTTTGTGGGTGAAGTACAAAGACTTCAGCATTCCCGCAAACGTAACGGCGACCCATGAGTTCCCACTCGGCTTTTCCGCATGCTGGGTACGCGCGATTAGTGACTCAGATGTGTCGGCATCGGTGCAGTTCACTTATCGGTAGCCGTGTTGTCATAGACCAAACGGCTTTGCTTTGACTAAGCAGCGAGTCGCTGATGAAGTTATCGAGTTACGTTTGGATCTAGTGGAACTCGAACTTCAGGCTTTGCAGCGGCTGGTTCACCGTTGAGCTGCGATGCAAGCCATTCGAGACCGTCTAGATTGTCTCGCAAGCGGAGTTCCACATCGTCTTGAGTATGACCAATGATTCCGATCGGTCCCTGATAGCCTGATTTGGCGATGATTTTCAACAGCGACAAATCCAAATCACCATGACCAAGCGTCTGAATTTTCATGCCACGCTGGTCGCCATCTGGCATCATGCCGTTAAGGTTCAAGCAGAGCAGGTAGGGTTCCATCGCCGCAATCGACTGGGCAAATCGTTCGACGTGGCTGTGGCCATGATGCTGGTTGTAAACAATACCCACGTTATTCGCGGCGTGATTTTCGCGAAGGTACTCGCATACGGCAATCATATTTTCGGGCTCGCCACCCCAGCCGCCATGGTTGTAGATCCCGACTTTGCAGCCAATCTTGGCCGCGTCGGCGATCACAGGTAGCAAAGCTTCGGCCGCCTGCTTCACTTTCTCGTCTTGGCCGCCAACTGACTCTTTCAGCATCACCCAAAGTTGTGGATGCAAGTCGTACTTTGCAAAGAGTCTCAACGCGTCCTCATGCACATTCCAAAACGCGAAAAACTCGATGCCGCGTTTTTGGTACTCGAGTATTTCTTGCTCGAATTGTGGCACATGCTCTTCTCGCCAATCGTAGGCGACCTTTGTGATCCCTAGCTTCTGGACCATATCCGCTCGCTGAGCGGGTCCACGCTTTTCTGAATCGAAGGGCACAATGCACCAAGCAACGATGTTGTCGCGCTGAAAAACCGATGGCGTGTCTTCTGCGGCGAGCCGACTCGGTGCAATCGCGAACGCGAAGCAACCGAGCAACCCAAACGTCAAGGCGATCAATGGACGACGTTTCATGGACTGTGCGTGACAAATCAGAGTAAAGAAGCTATGGAAGGGTAGGCAATCAGTCTACTCCTTGGAGCATTGCCTTGCTTCATCAAGCAGTTTGATCCAAGGACCGACGAAATGGCCATTGTCGTGGAACGTTCGCCCGGAAACTAAATTGCCGTCGATCACACAGGGTTCATTCACATAAGTTCCGCCGCATACCTCCAGGTCAAATTGGCACTTTGCGACCGTTGCCATTTTTCGGCCACGAACACGATCAGCTCGGGCCGGGATCTCGACGCCATGGCACACGCTCGCGATCGGAGCGTTCTTGTCAAAGAAGTACTTTGTGATGCGAATCAAGTCCGGATCGTCGCGAATGTACTCCGGAGCCCGACCACCTGAAAAGAAAATGCCCAGATAGTCTTCCGGATCAATATCAGCAAACGCGATGTCGGCCTCGATGGTGTAGCCCTCCCATTCTTTAGTGATTGTCCAACCCGGCTTCACCTCATGAAGAACCATTTGGTAACGCCGCTTTTCCGGTGCAGCGACCACGGGCTGGTAACCCGATTCGATCAATCGGTAAAACGGGTACATGGTATCGAGAGTTTCGCTGGCATCACCAACGATGATTAAGACTTGTGGCTGCATTGGATTGGATCTATCGAAAAGGAGAATAAGGGTGGGCACTGTCACCTGCAGTGCGGGCGAGAATTCGTCTTACGCGATTTCATAGCCCTTACGCTGCTCGCGACTTAGCAAGGCGTTCGCTTCATCGTCGCCGTCAAAAGTTTCATCGACTGGGTTCCAATTCAATGACCGATTCAAATGCATTGAAATGTTTCCCAAGTGACAAGTGCTAACGCTACGATGTTGGCTTTGGACATCTGAAATGGGAGTCTGTCGACTCGCAACGCAATCAAAAAAATTGCCCATGTGATTGACGATCGCATCGAGTTTCCCTGCCCGCGGTGGACGCTCAAGATTATCGTGCTGATACACTTGCCAGTCCTCGCGGTTCAGTGGATTTGCCCCCAAAGCTTCCACGGGCGCACCCGTGATCTTACCGCGATTGACGAACATTCGCCCCACGTCACCCGTGAACAGAATGCCGTTGTCACCAGTGTCGCTGACGGTCATCGTTACCCCATTGGCGTACTTATACTTGACGTCAAAATCAACCGCGACGTTGTATCCATTGTTGACCGATGGCATCGTTGCATTGGAATGGATCTCTACCGGATAGGAATCAATCGCCCATTGCGCGATATCGATGTGGTGCGCTCCCCAGTCGGTCATCTGGCCGCCCGAATACTCATACCACCACCGGAACGTGTAGTGCGAGCGTTCTTCGATGTAGGGCACGTCCGGTGTCTGACCTTGCCATAAGTCCCAATTTAAGTGGGAAGGAGGAGTACGAGGTGTAAATGAACCGCTAGTTGCATTTTTCCCCAGCACAACTTCGACCTTCTTCAAGTTTCCGATGCGGCCCGCTCGCACCATTTCAACGGCCAAGCGAAACCGATCATCGCTACGCTGCCAGGATCCAACCTGAACCACACGCCCGGTTTCTTTGACCACCGCGGTCAGCAGCTTGCCTTCGTCGATCGTCAGTGTCAGTGGCTTTTCGCAGTAAACATCTTTGCCAGCTCGACATGCATCGATGACCATCTTCGTGTGCCAGTGATCGGGACTGCCGATCGTAACAACATCGACATCCTTTCTTGCGAGCAGATCACGATAGTCTTCACTGCTATGCGGAGTGCTGCCAAACGCAGCCTTCGCTTGATCGCGCACATGCCGATCCACATCGCAGACAGCGACAATGTCGCCATACAACTGGGCCTTATTCGCAATCACGCTTCCCTGGTAACGCAATCCAATTGCCCCGACGCCAATCCGTTCTACCTTGTGACGAGGCTTCGCCAATTGATCAGACGCGTACGTGCGTGCCGAACCATCTTGCAATGAAGGCCCAAACAACGAACCTCCCAACACCGCGGCACCTAATTGTGTCGAAGTGCCAATGAATCCTCTTCGAGAGAGCGATGATTTTGGCATGGGATCCTCCGAGTGGTTGTTGAACTGACACGGGTCGATTCTAACGAGAGACGCCGCGAACCACATTCCGTATTTGCGTAATTCAATTACAGTATATTGTCACTCGTTCCCTGTTCGGATTCTGCCCATGCGACGTGTTGCCCTTCTAATTGAGACGTCGCGAACCTATGGCCGCGACCTGCTGCAGGGTGTGAAATGCTATGCTCAAGAACATGGCCCTTGGTCGCTGTTTGTCGAAGTCCGTGACCTCGAATCCAAGCCTCCGGTGTGGCTTAAGAACTGGGACGGTGATGGGATCCTCACTCGGTCCGGCAGTGCTGCAATCGCGACGGCGGTTCATCGTGCAGGAGTACCTACGGTTGAACTGCGTTCGACCCGGCGGGGTTCGAAGTTTCCTTTTGTTGGGATCAACAACACGGTGGTCGCGCAAATGGTTGCCGATCATTTTCTCGAACGGGGATTTCGCCACTTCGGCGTCTTCGCCTTAGATACAGAACCATTCTTCGTAGAAAGACGCGATGGCTTTGTCGAATACCTGAAAGCCCGCGGGTTGAAATGTTCGGTGCTTTACCAACCGGGCAGTTCCGAGAAACCTGAACAATGGGAAGCACAACAAAAGCGACTGATTCATTGGTTGCGAAAGTTGCCACGTCCAACAGCGATCATGGCCTGCACCGACCAATTGGGTTGCTGGTTACTTGACGCCTGCTCAAGATCATCGATTCGTGTGCCAGAGGATGTTGCGATCGTTGGAGTCGAAAACGATGAAACGATCGCAACGATGAGCACGCCTCCGATGAGCAGCGTTCGATTTGCGGGTGAACAAATCGGCTACGAATCCGCCAGAATCCTCGACGCGATGATGCGTGGAAAGAAGCCGCCTCGCCGTCCCAAACTTTTCCCGCCAATTTGCATTGAGACTCGTCAATCATCAGACATTGTCGCGATCGATGATGAGCATTTGGCAAATGCCATTCGTTTAATTCGACAGCGTGCCTGCGAGGGCTTGACGGTCAAAGGAGTCCTCGAAGTGGTTCCTATCTCGCGAAGTTCCTTCGAACGAGGCTGCCGAAGACTGCTGGGAAGGTCCCCCAACGAAGAGATTATTCGCGTACGAATCGAAAAAGCCCAAAGTTTGCTGCGAGATACCGATTTGGGGCTCGCCCCAATCGCCGTACGTACAGGATTCAGCACAGCTCAATATTTGCTGCAGGTGTTTCGCCAGTCCACAGGTATGACACCGGGTGAATATCGCCGCCAGTCGCGGAACACGCTTTAACTGATTCACCGGGATACGCCGATCCAATAGCTCAAAAAACTTCAAATAGCGAACTGAGTGCCGGCAACCAGTGGCACATTATCCTTCCATCGCTACGAATCCTTAAGCAGGCCAGTGCTGCGCAATCTTGCGTTTTAGGAAAGTGACGCTACGCGCAAGTTGATCCATGCCATCGACGCCATCTTCGATGCTGATCCATCCGTCAAATCCAACTCGAACAAGTTCCGAGAAGATGGCATCGTAATCGTTGAGTCCCTTACCAATTTCGCCATGACTAAGTCGCTTGGCATAACCTGTCGCCCCCGCTTCTTCACGACGCAAATCTTCGATCGTTCCTTCCTTCAAATAACGATCGCTGGCGTGCATCGTGACCACTCGATTGGAAACCCGCTTCAGCAACTCGATGGGATCTTCACCCGCGAGATAGGTGTTGCTTGGATCGTAATTAACACCAAAGTTTGGATGTTCGATCGACTCGACTAGCTGACAGAACACATCAGCCTTTTGAGCGAACTCGGGGTATTCCCAAAAATCATCTTTGTAGTGATTTTCGATGATGAGTGTGATGCCATGCTGTTGAGCGTAGGGTAAACAAGCTTTGATCGAATCAGCCGCCAACTTGACGCCCTCATCCGTTGAGAGTTCTGGACGACGTTGACCACTGAGCACTCGGCAATAACTTCCACCGAGCGCGTGCGTCATATCAATCCACTTCTTCTGCTTAGCAATCTCGTTGTCTCGAAACGCTGCATCGGGATGAGTGAAGTCGGGCGAGCAACACATCATCGGAATTACCATCCCATTATCTTCGACCTCCGCACGAAACCGCGCCCAGTTTTTCTGATCGGCCATTTCGAGAAACCCCGCATACCATTCGAGCCCCTGAACATCGAGAGTCGAAGCAAGCTCAATCCATTCAGACACTACCATCGTCCCGTCCTTACAGAGGGCATTCATGTAGGCTTTAGGAAAGGCAGCGAGTTTTGGCATGACAAAGCTGAGTTAAAAAAGAAAAGGTGGGTAGATTCCAACGAGGCTTGCGTCCTCGGGGGTACTGCTAGGTTTCGCGGTGGACTTACATTGTGACATGTCGTTTAACGTAGACGCCAATCGTTGATTGCAGGTGGATGGATAAATGACGTCACGCCGAAATAGGGAGCAGCCATGGCAAAAAACGAAGTCGAACATGCTAACGAACAAAGCTGGCTAGAAGTGAACTGCCTTTGGTCACAGGGGTTTCAAAACTGATTTTACGACTTCTCCATTGTGCATTTTCTCGAACGCTTCTTGCCACTGGGTAATGGGCCACACACCGCCAATGATGGGCCTGACGTCGAGTTGGCCGCTGGCGAGAAGTGCAATGACACGTTCCCAAATCGGCCAGTTGTGACTGAAACTTCCTTGCAACGTAACATTCTTTTGAACCAACGGATCCAGGCTAAACCCAAGCGGGTCTCGCCCCCAGCCCACTTTGGATATCCATCCCGCTGGTCGCACTATGTCGATCGCAATTTTGAGCGTGACGCTTGCACCCGCGGCATCGATGACCCCATCGCACCCAAGCCCGTCTCGTTCAATTGCCCATGGTTTTGCGTCGCCAACAATGGCTTCGCACCCATATTGCTTAGCAATTTTCAATCGATGCCGGTCGGAATCCAGGCCCACCAACGCGACCTCTGCGCCGCAAAGGCGAGCCATGGCCGCACATAGGATTCCGATCGTGCCAGGCCCCAACACCACGATCCGATCCCCCGGTTCGATTCGTGCATTCTTGACCACTGCGTTGTACGCAACACAGCACGGTTCCGTCAGGCACGCGTGTTCAAACGGCAACGCGTCAGGCACTGCATGCAAAATTCGAGAAGGAACCTTCACGAACTTAGTCATTGCACCGTTAACGCCGTAGCCGAACCCTTTACGCGTCGGATCAAGATTATAAAGTCCGCGCCGCGACATCGGATTGGTTTGATCAATCACGGCCGCTGTTTCGCTGACCACTCGATCGCCCTCTTTCCATGCTTCGACATTCGAACCAAGTTCGGCAATCACGCCCGCGAACTCGTGCCCGAGAACTACCGGATAATTGACTGGCCAAGAATGATCAGCGGTCCATTGATGAAGATCACTACCGCATACACCGATATTGGCGACTTCGAGGAGTACATCATCCGGGCCTATCACCGGTCGCTGGATTTCGCGAATTTCCACGGAGCCCTTTTCAGGAGCAAAATTGACAACGGCTGGTGCAGTCATGGCTGAGTTTCAGGCACAGAAAACTGGGATGAGAAATGGATAGGTTGGCAGCAGGACAAACGAATCAAGCAGCAGAACGATTAGGCAGCGCTAATCGAATCCACGCCCCGTCGATCATCACGCTCTAATTCGCACCTTGCGAATGAATAGCGTTGCAAATCATCCGCAGCGATGCTTCGAGGTTTCCGTCGGCGGTTTTGAATGAGTCAGCGTCAATTGTCAACGGAGCGCCGAGCACGACCAAGGGTGCGCCGTACTTTGGACATTCAATCGCTTGTTCAAGCGTTAGCCCTCCTACGGCTTGAACAGGAACTTTGACGGCTTGGCAAACTTCCCGCAGATCATCGAGAGGACTTGGCATTCGTTCACCGCGTGCCGCAATGCCGCGACGTTCATCATAGCCAATGTGGTGGATGACATAGTCGCAACCAAGATCTTCAAGCCACTTCGCGCCGTCTATCATGTTGGGCGAGACCATGTTGTCGCCCATGACTTTCACGCCGAAGTCACGTCCGGCCTTAACGACACACCGAATCGTTTCTTCGTGCGCTCGAGCCATGACCACAACGTGGGTCGCGCCAGCGCCGGCCATCATCTCGGCTTCAAGATATCCACCGTCCATGGTCTTCAAGTCGGCGACGATTGGAACACCAGGAAACTCTGCTCGCAGCGCTCTAACACCATGCAATCCTTCGGCCAAGATCAATGGTGTCCCCGCTTCCAACCAATCCACGCCAGCACGAATTGCCATATGCGCCGTTTCAATAGCTTCGCCAATGTTAGTCAAGTCTAGTGATATCTGAACGACCGGCTGCATGGGGACTCCGAATGATGAAGAACGATTGCTTGATGATTCCTAGGCTAGTGATTTGCTACCAAAGAATCGACCGTTGACCAAACCAGGGCTATAGGATATTCGTTAGGCAGTGCGCCGGATGATGGATTTGGACCGGCGGCTTGATTTTTCAATGAAACCGTCGATTCGACGAAGGTTGGCAGGATGCCCCGAATTCTTTGTGCCTGTTGTGTGGTTGCGTTTCAGCTCTTCGCATTGCCGGGCTTATCAGCGGCCGATCAGGAAACAGCGATTGAGCTAGTGGCTCCCAAGCTGTCGGCAAAAGCGGAAGCCGAAGCAAAACACGAAACGATTTCGTCTGAACTGCGCAACGCGATTGCCCAGAAAGAAAACACCGACGTGGCGGACTCTTCCGTCGCAAGCGGAGAGCCGAGCGAGATCGACTTGCTGAAGATGATCGAAGTGACGATCGCTCAGCAACGAAGTGCCACAGCAACGATGCAGCAACTTCAATCGACGAAGGTAGAGCTTGAAACGCAACTGAGCAAACTTTCGAGCGGCAAGCTCAACGAAGAACCGCCATACTCGATCTTGATGCTCGACCGACTGAACGATTCCATCGCTAGCGGAAAGGTCAAGCGAGAATCGCTGGAAGAAGCGTTACTCGCTGCACGGGGAGCGGTCGAACGCGCTCGATTCAATGTGGATTCGCGAGCCAAGACACTACGTCAACTCGGCGAAACGAACGCGACCGACATCAAGACAAACATTGCATCTCGCGAACTACGCCTAGCGGAAGAGATCCTCGTCCTCCGCCGTCAAGAATTGGGAATCGAAGAGGCAAGCGAAGCCGTGCGATCCCTAGAAGCTGACATCGACCTGCGGCAACGTGAACTGATTCTGCCGCATGTTGTCTTTTCAACGGACATCATCGAAGAGAAGAACAAAGAACTCGACGAACGTGAAGTCGAACTGAACCGCAAAGCCGACGAACTTCAGATTGAGTTGCAATACGCGGAACGCCGCTGGATGTCGGCGCGTCAACAACTCGACTCGACTGTCAATCGGACGGCTGAGATGCTGCAGAAAGTCGAATCCCTGCAACTTGCCCAGAAAACCATTCAAGTTGAACAGAGTGTTAACAACCAGCGCATCGAACGCCTTCCCATCATGCGTGCCAACTGGGATCGCCGATTCCGACTCGCTAACGGACAATGCACACGTCAAGAACGAACTCTTTGGCTCGAAGAGACGCTGCGGCAAATTGAGCAGTTTGCCAGAGAACGAAGGGCGAGAGAGCTAAAGCTTGATGAAACCAGAGCGAATATCTCTGCGATCGGAACTCAGTCCGAGGAAGGCGCCGCCAATTCACCCGAATTGACTCGCTGGATGGAAAGAGCGACGTCATCGCTAATTGCTCAAACGGACTTACACACCCGAGCGATCATCGGGATCGATAGCGGTAAACGAGCTTTGGAACGACTGCGTGTCGAAATTGAAGGCGAACCGAATCGAAGCGTTGGGGAATGGATGAGCGACGCTTGGGGATCCCTACGACGGATCTGGAATTACGAGATCACCAATGTCAACGATACGTCGCTTACCGTCGGCCGTGCGGCAAGCTGCATGTTATTCATTGTGCTTAGCTATTTCCTTGCACGTTTCTTAAGTCGGCTGCTCGGCAACAGATTGCCTCGACTGGGAATCGACGAAGCTGCAGCCAATTCGATTCAATCGCTAACCTTCTATGCTCTATTGCTAGGCTTCACGCTGGCGGCACTTCGATACGCCAATGTCCCCCTGACCGCCTTCACATTTCTCGGGGGTGCTATCGCGATCGGCGTTGGATTCGGAAGCCAAAACATCCTTAACAACTTCATCAGTGGTTTGATTCTATTGGCCGAGCGGCCCATCAAGACCGGTGACTTGATCTTGATCGATGGAACCTATGGCAACGTGATTCAAATTGGTGCCCGCAGCACTCAGATTCGCTCGGGTGACAACCTCGACATTATTGTTCCCAATAGCCGTTTCCTAGAAAACAACGTCGTCAACCTGACCCGATCCGACGACCGTCTTCGAACGTCCATCAAAATCGGAGTTGCTTACGGTTCATCACTCGACCTTGTGATGCAATTGTTGCAGGAGGCTGCTGATGAGAACGAACACGTCCACCGCGAACCCAAGCCATTCGTTTGGTTCAACGAATTTGGCGACAATGCCTTGGAATTCCAAGTCAACTTTTGGATCAACGTTCGATCAGTCGTCCAGCGAAAGACAGTAGAGACGCAAGTTCGACTATCCATTGACCAGAAATTCAGAGAACACGGTATCTCAATCGCTTTCCCACAACGCGACATACACTTGTCGTCCAGCGAGCCGTTGGAATTCCGGATGATTCGCGAGCAACATTCCAAGGCTTATAAAAACGCCGGTTAAAAGACTGGTCAGCCACCTTGGACGAGCGAAATCGTTTGGTCCACCTTCTCGACAGCAAACGTTTCGGAATCGCCGCCCGGCCAGTCCACGATCACCTCGTTGACCTCGGTGGTTTCTCCTAAACCGAACGTCACCGTGTTTTCGCATTGGCTCAGATAGCTACGCGTTGGCATGACCGTTCGCCAGACCTCTCGATCACCAATCTTGATCCGAACCGTTGCCCCAATCGCGTCTCGATTGCAGGTCTTCCCCTCCAAGTTAATTCGCAAGAAATGGTGCCCCGTGGTCTGGTCGTTGCGAAGAAGGACGGGTTTGGAATGGCTCGTCGAAATCACGACATCCAAATCGCCGTCCTCATCAAAGTCAGCGTAAGCAGCACCGCGTCCGACGATTGGATCGCAGAAAGACTCGCCGACACAGCCGGCGTCTGCCAAGACGAGTTCACTCTTGGATCCCTTTCCTGCGTTCCAAAATAACTGGGGGGCCTGCTCGTACGTTTGCGTCGCTTGTGTTTTGGAAATCTCGTCTTCCAGGTGCCCATTGGCCCCCAATACGTCGAGACGTCCATCCAGGTCCACGTCGAAAAAGAACAACCCGAACGTCAATCCCTGTCGCGTTGGCGGACCAAATCCGGTGTACATCGCAGCGTCGATAAATTGTTTCTTTCCTGGACGAGCCATGTACAAAGCGCTTGCTTCGTTGGCGAAATTTCCAATTCCAATCGCCAAAGTTCCGTCATCTCGAAATCTTGCCGTGTCGATTCCCATCGCACCGCGAGCGTTTCCGGTCGCACGATCAAACGCGATTCCAGTCAAACGCCCAACTTCGCTGAACGTGCCGTCTTTATTGTTTTCGAACAGAAAGTTGCGAACAGTGTCGTTGGCTACAACGATGTCCATCCAGCCATCACCGTTGAAGTCGACCGGGGCCAACCCCATTGCCTTGCCAAGGGGAACGTCGGTGTCATCGTTGCGAATTTCAATCCCAGCAGACTTCGAAACGTCTTTAAATTTCCCATCACCTTCATTGTGATAGAGATAGGAAAAGGTCCCCGAAAACGCACGCGGAGGTCCATAGGCTCGGCTTTCGCCATCAAGCGTAAAGTTCTGCGAGAAATCAATGTCGCGGTTCCACATCACATAGTTACAAACGAACAAATCGAGCAGACCATCGTTGTCGTAATCAAAGAATCCACAACTGGTGCTCCAGGCATCGTCAGTCCCCGCCACACCCGCGAGTTCAGTAACGTCCGTGAACTTGCCACCATCATTCTTTAGCAGTCGATTCTTTCCGACCGCAGACAGGAACACGTCGCTATCACCATCATTGTCGATGTCTCCCACCGCGACTCCCATCCCGTAGAGCGAGATATCTAAACCGGAATCGGCTGTGACATCATCAAATCCAAACTTACCATCGCCTTGATAGAGTCTGCAAATGGCGGGTTCGTTCTTCGTCTCGCTCCATGGCCAGTGTGCCGAATTAACGAATAACAAATCCGAGTGTCCGTCATTGTTGTAGTCCAACACGGCAACGCCACTTCCCATCGTTTCGGGAAGCAACTTCTCACCTTCACGACCAGATTCGTGAACGAAATCAATACCGGCGTCTTCGGTCGTATTGACCAACTCAACCTGAGGAAGCGTAAACTCGTCAAGGTTTCGCGTCTCGGGTAACGTGACTTCAACTTCCGTCGACTGCTCGATTTTTCGATTGATGTTCAGGTAGACCAACCAACCAATCAGCGGAAGCCCCATCAGCATTATCACGATTAGCGATCCACGAAACGCCTTTCCGATAATGTCATCGTTTTGCGCATCATCAGATTCGTCGTGAATAGGATCAGAATCAACTTGGGGTGGGGGCGATGAGGTCATAGAAGCAAAAAAGACGAGGGGCGGTTTGTACAGAAAGGACGACGAAGCGGATCAATCGTCAACGGGATTGGGCAAGCGGTGCCGTTGACTCGTCACGTTGCAGATCGTAGATCACCAGCGCCTCGGCTGCATGATTGGCAGCCGGGTACTTACGGCGTGCCACCGGCTGAGCTACTTCAGCCGCATTGTCATCGGGCTTGTATTTACTGTGAAGCCTACGGTGAATCTGTTCATTTTCCGTATCGCCCAACCACGCATAGACTTCGACCAAGTTGGCGTGCGCGGTCACGTTTTCGGAATCCACTTCCAAGGCACTTAGAAGTTCGCTGCGGGCCTCGTTCATAAGTGACTTCGCACGTTCATCATCGCCTTGCACGTCGGCTCGCTGCGCCAAGTCAATTAGCGTCAGTCCTAGTTCATTGCGAACCCGATAGTCCAGTGAAAAATCAAAGTCACGTTCGGGAACTTTCGTTTGCAAGACCGCTCGCAAGGAATCAGCGGCAGCTTCCAAGTTTCCTTGTTGTCGGTTGACGATGCCACTGAGCCACGAATGCGTCCAAGACGGCGGCGCAGGTTCCATCGTAGCCGCAACACTTAGCGACTCCGTTGCCCCGTCTAAGTCACCTTCGGAAAATTGCACGCGAGCTAGGTTCAACGGTCCATCAAAACGCCCCAGTTCGGCGACGTGTTGAAATGCCTCGGCAGCTTGCTTCAACTCGGCTTTCCCCTTTAGCAGCAACCCAATTCCATAGTCATTCCAACGTTGCCACGTGGGGAAACCGTCACTGTCTTTTTCGGCAACCTCCAAATCGGAAATCGCCGTTGTCGAATCGCTAATATTTAGCACCAACGAATCCGAGCTGATTTCGACAATGGGTAGATCGTTCGGGTCACCCGGTTGTCCTAGATCCAAAAGGTCTCGCTCGGGATCGCGGTCGCGACGGATGTAGTCGAGATACTCCGTATCAAACTTTCGGTAGAGCAATCTCGCAGTAACCTCGATCGGCTCTGTGGTTCCTTCGGGAATGGCAAGACGGTAGTGAAGGGTTTGCCCGGCCCCGGGTGGAAACTGATTCGTATAGAGCGGCGTAAAAATGTCCTGGGCGTTTCGTCGGTTGATGCGATTGCCGTTTCGATCGAGCATGAACGTATTGACAAAATGAGCCCACGAATCAACCGCTTCGCGATCATCTCGATGACCGCTTTTGCCAATGATCGTATCCCCTTGCTTCGCTGTCAGTTCGACCCAAATTTCGTTGGAATCGGTAGTGCCTTGGGTGAAGTGGTGTCCAAGCTTCATCGTTCGAAGGACTGTTTCGATCAAATAGTTTTCTCCAGCCACGACGCTGACTGAATCACTCAACGGGGCAACTAAGTTTCCGTTGATTGTGCCCTCTTCGCGAATTCCGAACAAATCAACTCGCACGGTATCCTTCAGGTAGGCCCGGTGAGCCTCGACCGTGGCATCATCGCCCATCCAATATGCGATCGCTGTATTTGCACTGGGAAAGGCATGATCGTGAACTCCAAGTTCACCGAGCTTTTCCATGTAGCGAGCCCCGAAGTCATTGCTTGCCATCGCAGGCATGTGGCATTCGTTGCAATTGGTTTGAGCTTTTGGCGGGTAATAGAAACTCGAGGCTCCGTGGCCGGAAACACCCGAAAGCAAATAGCTGTCGTAATGATTCTGGCCTCGCAAGAATTCTTTGTAGTCCGTCACTTCATTCGGCAACGACACCTTATGGCAAGTGCTGCAAAATTCCGCTGTTTTGTGAAATGGCTTTAACATTTCGTGCTTGTGATAAGCCGGCTTGGCTTTGACCATCAAAGAATTGAGCTGTTGAAGCAGTGAATTGTCGCTGTAGGCAAACGGGTAGTGCTTCGGTTCGTCGATCGTGTAGTCAGCATTACCGATGTTCGAATCAACCGACTGAATTGCATGGCACACCGTGCATGTGATTCCAGCGTGCGCGGATGAATCACTGACATCGTCGTAGTTGGGATCGTCAAACTTACCCGCGAAGAATGGCACCGGGTCATGGCAACCAGCGCACCATCGAGACGCCTGAACATCGCCCGCTCGCTCCGTAGCAACCTTGCGTGTTTCTCGCACCGACGCACGGTAAGCGGGATTATTAAAGCTGCTGAGCTTGTGAGCGCTGTGTAATGCCGAATTGTAAATGTCTTCATGACATCGCAGGCAATACGCGTCGTTGTGGAGCGTTTTCTCGTCGATGAATTTGCCCGTCGCCGTTTTTGCGAGCGACGGTTTGAAGTACTTGTCACCACTCGCCGGTGCAATGCCCTGGCTGACCGTGCCGTTGGACGCCTGGAAGCTGACCATCAACGCAACAAATCCAACGATCGCAATGGATACACGTCGACCAACGTGCCATTTGATGCTCGGTCCCACCAACCGGTGCAGCCAGTAAAGCCATATCGCCGCTAGCGGAGCAATGATGTGGGCCCAGTAGACCACGTTGCGGGTCGATGGACTGGTGATCGCGAACGAACCCACTCGCATCAACAACAGCCCACTGACCAGGATGGTGATCGAGATTGCGAAGAGTGCGTACCCGATTCTGACGGCTCGACGATTTCGACGGTGCCGACTGCGAATCATGTGCAGCACACCGAAACCCACCACGGGTGTGATCAACAACAGCCCTAGTCCAAGGTGGATCAAGAACATGAATTGGTAGAAATGAGTCTCATAGACCGCGTCAGTAAAGTATTGAAGCCAAGTGATTGACGTCAGGTACAAACCGTTGGCGGCCAACACACCAAAAAGTGTCAGCACGACGTACAAAACAATCCGTAGCCGCGGCGTAACCGGTCGGATGGGAGCCTTTTTCTTGACCGCAGTCGTTTCAGCGTGGGATTCAGCAACGGACATGAATGGGGCTTCCAAAGAAAAAACAAGAGTCAGCTATAACTAAGACGTCGGATTCGTCCAAAAGGTTTTACCTATCCGCTAGTCGCGAGATACAAATCGCATCGACCATCGGCATAAACTAAGGCTGCCACATCGGGGGAGCCACCGCTTCTCGGTACCAAAACCGCCGAAACGACTGTTCCCTTGACCGATGAACAGCATTCAATTCAACTCGACCCGCCGATTCGCGAGCTTGAGTGACCGATGGTGGATACTGAGTCATCTCTCGGTAGGGCAGGGGGCCGATCGTTTGACCTGCAAGCGTGTTCAGGTCCGCATCCTTGTCCCAGCCCACGCAGTGGAGCACAAAATCACGCACCCAACCCGGCGGTGGGTCCTGCTCTGGCTTTGTGAACTGCAAGCGAATCTCATCGCCAGCACTCATGACGACCATTGCATCATCCCATTGCCGAAGCAGGTCAGTACATTCGCCCAACCCTGTCATTTTGCCTCGTAACGGTGGCCAACGTGACGCTGCAATCGATTCATTGTAATCGTAGACCTCTGGTTCTCGATCACTTGACTTGATCCGTTTTGAAAAACCATGGAAGGTCACTTCCGCGTGCTGAAGCGACATGTCGTGGGTAACGAATTCAATGTCGTCCCTGGCGACCGCGAGTTCTGCAGCGTCCCAATAAATTTGTGCTGAAGTACGAACGCGCAGACGTTGGTCCAACGGATTGAGCACGTCAGTCACATCAATCACGATCGTCTTGGTCTTACCGCCCGGAAATCCGGTGAAGGGTATCGCATTTCGCCAACCGCCATCCACGGATGCATCGGGTACCCAAACGGATGGAAACTCGATCGGATCGAGGTCGGGATTCTGATCGATCTGGATATTCAGCGAAGTGTCCGTCGGCAGAATCCAACCGGTCAACACCAAGTAGGTCTTCTTGCCGTCGACGAGCTTTGCGTGTCGGAAGTCCAAATCAATCCAGTGCGGCGGGCAAAGACCTTGCCGAAGCCGGCGATCGAATCCCTGCACGAAGTTGCGATCAATGTCCGTGATCTGGGACGTTATGTCATTGCCATCGGTATCGACAGCAGACTGAACTGCAAACGTATCCTCGCGTTGGAAAGCGAACACCGTTGGCGATGCGATCTCGCCGGGACCGACTTTTTCGTTGGTCCAGATATCAACGCCGACTGGATGATCAACCGCCTGGATCGCGACCTTATCGAAGTAGGCGACCTCCCACAATTCTTCTGTGATCCTGAACTGATAGTGATCGCCCTGCGGCTGAATGTTCGCACCGTCGATCTTTAGGTATTCCCACGGCCGATCCTTCGCGACAACACCTGCGGCAACCTGCAACCCTAGCGGCGCGGCCCAAAGGCAGTCCGTCACGAAGGCATACTTTTCACCATCCCACGCATACAGGTAAGGGCACGACCCCTTCAGCGTCTGCTCCTCTTCAACCATCTGATCTGTTGCTGGATCGCGAATCGTTTGCGTTAAACCGTTCGGCAAGATAGCACGAACACTGCTCGCAGCATCCAAACCATCGATACCAAAATGAGTCGATGGTGACTTAATTATTCGAGCACGGTAGTGCGGGCCAAATCGAATTTCCAAAACACTTCCGATAGCAAAATGATTCACACGCCCCGAGACGTTATCGTCGATGCCTTTGAAACGAACGTTGAGGTAGTGGCCGACCGACTCGGTTCGATTGATACCAATTTGCAATCCGTCATCCGTCGTCGCGACATCCAAGCCACCGTCTCCATCGAAGTCCGCAATACATGAAACGACCGGCTCATTGTTTGAATCGGGAACGGGGTAACATCCCCACGGTCCCAAGCGAACCAGCCCCGACGACGTGGTGGCCTCGAACCACGAGTCGTTATCCAAATCGGCAACCAGCAATCCACTGGCATCCATTTCCAAGGACTCCACTCGATCGACCGTCCATGCGCCTGCGTCAGCCGTATGCGTGAACACGACCGCCATTCCGGTTCTTCCGCCGATGACCAGATCCCACGACACATTTCCATCGACATCTTCGACGAAAATCGCATCCGCACCTTCCACAGGTTCAACCTGCTCAAGAACGCGTCCTCGAAATTGCAAATGCAGTAAGTTTTCGATCATCCCAACTTTTCCACTTCGGTGTGTCGAGACCATGTCCAAATCAAGATCTCGATCGACATCGGCAATCGCAAGCGAGGTTACCATATCATCGCGACCAAATGCATCGTCACGGGTCGTCAGTTCAGTGAACGTACGGTTGCCACGATTGACAAACATGCGAACTCCATCGGACTCCGTTGCAAACACTAGGTCTAAGTCTCCATCGGCTTCCAGGTCACCTGCAACTGCGGCGGTTACGCCAGATAGACCTTCGAGACCGCTCGCCTTGTCGATGATCGACAATCGGCTTTCCTCGGTGGCTTCGCTTCGCCCGTCGACACGAATAAGCTTTACGCCGGCTTCACCGTAAACGATCATCGACATAAATGTATCATGTCGCCCCGCCACCGATGCCATCCCACTACGCAAACGTTCTGGACTGCTACTGTCGACAATAAACAAATCAGCGAACAGGATCCCCGCAGGGGAAAACCCAACGTCGACGGAGCCGACTCTCTGGAAATTCCCTTCGGAATCATTCTGCAATAGTTCAACTTGATTGTCGGAACGAATCACGACCAGGTCTTCGTCAAGATCAAGATCAAAATCCAATGGCATGGTGGATTGAATGCTGCTTGAACCTTCGGCATCGACTTCACGATACTCAAAGGCAAGCGACTGTTGTGCTCGCTCGATGGGCGACTTTCCCGCCATCGTCGTCGAAAGTGTTCGCAGCGAGTCGAAGGACAACAAATCCAACGGGTGAGGCGATGCGCGACGCCGATCGGTTTTTACGATTTCACTGCTATTGAGCACGTTGAACCACAACAGCATTCGATTATCGGCTTCGCTGAATTCGCCGTTCGCGACAGCTTCCGTGATGTTGTCAACAAGTTGCTCGGGCGTCAGGCCTAGCTTACGCGTTTCCGATGCCACCGACGGCTCAATCGCTCGCGTCAATTCTTGAACTCGCTTCACGTAGGGAACTGCGTCCGTTTGCTCAGTTTCAATCTTTAGGCGTGCTGCCTTAAGTGCGAAGAACAAATTGTCGTCATGGGCGTCTGATAGTGCTCCGACTGAATTGCTCGCGTCAGCAATAATGGCGCGAGGAAGACCATCGACGGGATCTTCCATTTGTTCAAGCAGTGTGATTAGCGAACCACCGAGCATCGCAGACGCGGGATCGTCTTTCATGTCGCCCTGAACAAGCGTCGACAGCTCATCGAAAATCTCCCGTCGCATCGATTTAGTCATGGACGGAATTAACGAAGCCTCGTGCATGTCGATCCTGGTCCTTAACCATATTGCCAACACACTATTCTCAACGAGGTTGGCGTATTGATCGATCGCCGTCCGCGCGGCCTCAATCGCGTCGGGCAATTCGGATCGTGCCGCTTTCTTAGCGGCATCATCGAGCGATGCATTCGTTGCTTTGCCAGCCAACGTATCGACCCAAAGAACGCGGTTGAGCGCCCGGTTCTTGGCGATGGAGACGTCCGAAGGCGACGCGACATAGAGTTGCTGCCACGATGTATCTGCCTCTACGACTTCTAAATTCTCGGTCGCCGCGAGTGCCGTCCTCGTCAACGAGAGCATCTCGCCGGTACTATCGCTTCCCCCGGCCGGTCCACCGCCATCCACCGGCAAAACAGGGTTATCGAGCCGCTGGGGCAAGAAGACCATCGCCGCGATCGCGATGGCAATAATTGCCGCAAAAACGGCAAGCCAAAATTTCTTATTCAATTGATTCACATCACTTACAGACGAGAAGCCGTGATCGTTAGGTCGAAGGCTTATTTCGGACCAGTCGCTTTCGCGATATTCTACCGTCTATGAACGTAACAAAATTCCTTGATGCTTCCGACTCGGTTCGTGTATGCCGTGTCGACGACGACCAAGTATTCCCACTGCAACTGGGCAACCTTGGCAGCTTGGCTGAGATCCTGGCGACTGAAAATCCAATCGCGACGGTAAATTCCCTAGCCTGTGATGACCCTATCGCTTTGTCGGATGTGAAGCTGCTGCCGCCGATCGACAACCAGGAGGTCTGGGCAGCCGGCGTCACGTACAAACGCAGCCAAACCGCTCGCATGGAAGAATCCGAGGCCGCAGCTTCGTGCTACGACCGGGTTTATCAAGCCGACCGCCCAGAGTTATTCTTCAAAGCCCCTGCGTATCGGGTTAGTGGACATGGTCAACCACTGCGGATTCGCGAGGACGCAACGTGGAATGTCCCTGAACCCGAGGTGACCTTAGTCCTATCGCCCGAGCTAAAAATCGTCGGGCTGACCGTAGGCAACGACATGTCGTCTCGGGACATCGAAGGCGAGAACCCGCTCTACCTGCCTCAAGCTAAGTGCTACGACCAATCGGCGGGTCTGGGGCCTTGGATCACGTTGTACAATGAACTACCGCCTGCATCTAAAATCACCGTCGAATTGAAAATAGCACGCAACGGCAAGACTGTATTCAATCAACAAACGGCGGCTTCGGAAATGGCTCGTTCGTTTGACGACCTTGTGGGATGGCTGGGCCGAGACATGACGTTTCCTGGCGGCGCGTTTTTAATGACGGGAACCGGCATCGTCCCCTCGAGCGATTTCACGCTTGAACGAGGCGATGTGATTGACATCACGATCGGCGGCGTTGGCACATTGTCCAATACCGTCATCCAGAAGTAGCCAGCCTGCTTGATACCCCACCGGGGAGTTGATTTGCGTCGCAAGCATCCTATTTCGGCTTCCCCGATCCCACCTCACCGACTTCTCCCTAATTCAAAATTCAATATGACTGCCACCGCAACCACTCGACCTGTTCTCATCAATGGCACTTGGCGTGATGCCGATGTCGCTAGCACTTTTCAAGCGACCGATCCCAACAGCAACACCAAACTTGAAGCTGAGTTTCCGGTCAGTTCGTGGAAGGATTGCGACGAAGCACTTGATGCCGCTGCGGATGCCGCTCGTCAACTTCGCAAGCTGCCGGCCGCTAAGATCGCTGAGTTTTTGGAAAGATACGCGGATCGGATCGATGATGCCAAGGATGCATTGGTCGAGGCCGCTTTTAGCGAAACTGGATTGGGCAAGAGTCCACGGCTAGCCGATGTTGAGCTGCCTCGAACGAGCAACCAACTTCGCGCCGCCGCTGCGGCGTGCCGTACGGGCAATTGGTGCATGCCAACGATCGATACCAAAGCCGGCATCCGCAGCATGTATGAACAGCTCGGTCCCGTTTGCGTGTTCGGCCCCAATAACTTTCCGTTCGCTTTTGGAAGTGTTTCCGGCGGCGATTTTGCGGCTGCCATTGCAGCCGGAAATCCCGTGATCGGCAAAGCCAATAGCTCTCACCCGGAAACCACCCGTCTATTCGCCGAGCAAGCCATCGAGGCGCTCAAGGAAACCGGCTTACCGCTCGCCACCGTGCAACTGATCTATCGCACCAGTCACGCCGATGGCGAAAAACTTGTCTCGGATCACCGTGTCGGCGCGACCGGCTATACGGGTTCACGAGGCGCGGGCCTGACGCTAAAGGCTGCGGCTGACAAAGCGGGCAAGCCCATCTACTTGGAACTATCAAGCGTGAATCCTGTGGTGATCACACCAGGTGCGCTGGCTGAAAGGTTCGACGATATTGTTGGCGAATTTGCGACAAGTGTGTTGATGGGAACGGGTCAATTCTGCACCAACCCCGGACTCGTGCTTCTGGTCAAAGATGCCAACAGCGAAAAGTTCGTCAGCGAAGTGGCTGAAAAGTTCAGTTCATCCGCAGCGGGGACCTTGCTGTCGCCCGCAGTTGCCAAGAGTCTGTCATCGAGCGTCACCAAACTTACGGAGTTCGGAGCGAAAGTGGTTACCGGTGGTGGCGAACCGGAATCAGGGCGGTGTGCATACTCGAACACGTTGCTAACCGCATCGGCCCAAGACTTCCTGTCCAACCCCGAAGGTTTCCAGACGGAAGCGTTTGGCAATGCATCGCTGATCGTGACCGCTGATAGTGTCAAACAACTCTGCGAAGTGATTGCCAATCTTGAAGGAAACCTGACCGGATGTATTTATTCAGCAGCATCCGGAGACGAAGACACCTATGACTCGGTCGCATTTGAACTGACTCCGAAAGTCGGCCGTATCCTTAACGACAAGATGCCCACGGGCGTGGCCGTTAGTGCGGCGATGAATCACGGCGGCCCCTATCCAGCGACCGGGCACCCCGGATTCACCGCCGTAGGCGTTCCCGGATCACTCTTGCGATTCGCCAAGCTCACCAGCTTCGATAACGTTCGCGCAAGCCGTCTCCCCGTCGTCCTACAAGACAAGAACCCGACCGGCGAAACCTGGCGATTGGTCGATGGAACCTGGACCACCAGCGATCTCGGCTAAGCCGGAGGCGGGAACCGATCGACGATCACCGGCGATCGGTTCATGTCTGACCAATCGAAACTTGCGGGATCGAGTCCGCTCGTTTGCATTGCCCAGTCGACGATGACTTCCGGTTTGATGCCTGTTTCGCGGTAGTGACTCAGGCGACTGTCGCCGTGCCGCTTGGCCAAGCGGCGTCCGTCGGTGCCGACCACCAGGGGAACGTGGGCGAACGTTGGTGCCTGATATCCAAGGGCGTGAAAAAGTTCGAGCTGTCGGTATGTGCTGGCAACCAAGTCGTCGCCTCGAACCACTTCCGTGATTCCCATTTCTGCGTCGTCGACCACCACCGCCAATTGGTACGACGGACTGCCGTTTTTTTGCGTGACAGGAAAGTCGCCGAGATCTTCTGCGGGAACACATCGGTTTTTCCCCAGAACCAAATCATCAAATTCAACCGTATGGTCCGCCAATCGGAACCGCCAGCAAAACGCACCTTGATCGGGCATCGGATCGCCATTCCTCCAGCCAGAGCAGGTTCCTGGGTAAATGGCGGGCTCATGATCGAAATGGGGTGCCGAGCCAGCCTCTTCGATGTCCTTGCGAGTGCAGGTGCAAGGATAGACCAGGTCTCCGTTAATCAATCGATCGAGTGCGTTCTCATACAGCTTCAGTCGCTGCGTTTGGATCACTGGCCCTTCGTCCCAGTCGATCCCCAACCATGCAAGGTCCTCAATCGCTTGCTCAATCGCCCAAGGCTTCACTCGGGGTGAATCAACGTCTTCGATTCGCAGAACTAACCTTTTGCCAGTCGACCGAGCCGCCCAAAACGCAATCAGGAAAGTCCTTGCATTGCCAAGATGTTGAGCGCCGGTAGGTGATGGAGCGAGCCTTCCAGCACTCATCGGAAACCAATGATCGAATAGGGTGACACGCACATTTTAGAAGTCAGCGTTGCCAGGAGTCCGAGGAAACGGAATCACATCGCGTATGTTCGCCATACCGGTCGCATATTGAACCGCACGTTCAAGCCCGAGGCCAAAACCCGCATGAGGAACGGTGCCATACTTCCGCGTGTCGATGTACCACCAATAATCGTCTTGGTTGAGCCCCGCTTCGTCCATTCGTGATTGCAACACATCAAGCCGCTCTTCCCGCTGAGAGCCACCGATAATTTCTCCTACCCCCGGCACAAGCACGTCCATCGCCGCGACCGTTTTGCCGTCCTCGGAAACACGCATGTAGAACGGTTTGATCGTCGAAGGATAGTCCGTCAAAATCACAGGACCGCCAACATGTTTTTCGGTCAAGAACCGTTCGTGTTCGGCTTGCAGGTCCGTGCCCCAGCTAATCGGATAGTCGAACTTTTCCGTTGTTGATTCGAGTATGGATATCGCTTCGGTGTACGGCATGTGGGTGAAAGGTTTTTCGACCACGGCTTTGAGTTGATCCACTTTGCCCTTTTCGATCATCGAATCAAAAAATGCCATATCCTCTTCGCAATGATTCAAACAGTCCGTGAAGATTCGCTTTAAGAAGTCTTCCGCCAATTGCATGTTGTCGTTCAGATCAAAGAACGCCGCTTCGGGCTCCACCATCCAGAACTCGGCCAAGTGTCGCGACGTGTTGCTGTTTTCAGCACGAAAAGTCGGGCCGAACGTGTAAATTCGTCCGAGCGCGGTTGCGTACGTTTCGCCGTTGAGTTGACCGCTAACGGTCAAGTAGGCCGGCTTTTGAAAGAAGTCGTACTCATACTTCACCGGCCCGCCTTTCTTCGCGAGCATTTCCAAATCAAGAGACGTCACGCGAAACATTTCGCCGGCACCTTCACAATCGCTGGCGGTAATGATTGGCGTATTGACGTACAGAAACCCTCGCTCGTGGTAGAAGTCGTGAATCGATTGGCTAATTTGATTTCGCACCCGAGCGACCGCGCCAAACGTATTGGTACGAGGCCGCAGGTGAGCCCACTCGCGCAGCTTTTCGAACGAGTGACGTTTCTTTTGCAGGGGATACGTTTCGGGATCTGCCCAACCAATCACGCGAACTTCGGTCGCGTGCATTTCGGTCGCCTGACCTTTCGCGGGCGAGGCGACCAATTCTCCGGTGGCGACAATGCTGCAGCCTGCGGACAACTTCTGGATCTCTGACTCATAGTTCGCCAATTCCGCCGGCGCAACGATTTGCAGATTGCCGAAGCAAGACCCATCGTTAACCTCGATGAAACTGAACCCACCCTTTGAATCACGACGGGTTCGTACCCAACCCCGAACTTCAGCACGAGGGGCGATTGCCTCTTCTTTACGGGCGTTAGCCACCGAAATCCAAGCGGTCATGTCGGTCATCCTTGGGAAACAAACGAGAGCGAACTTAAGCAGAAACACTCGTGGGTCGACGCAGGAAGAACCCTAGCACGACGGCCAACGAATAGAAGACAAAGATACCGATCACCACGTAAAATGCGACGGGATTACCCTTATCCATCGCCTTTTCGTACATGGCCACACCCGCTGCGGCAACAGCCCCCAGAACGGCCAACCCCATCATGATGTTCCATCCCCACAAACGTGCCCCCGTCGGTTTGTCATCACCGAGAATACGATGACTATTCATCATCAAGAAGAACGTGAAGTAGGCAATCGGAAGCAGCATCACCGCGAACGTACTGGCAAAAATCGCAAGCCAAAACCGCGTCGCATCGTCAGTCCAGAGCCATACCCAACTTGCTCCGGACAAACCCGCCACCAATACCCCAGCGACAAAGATGCCCTGGCTATCAGGCTTTCCGAACAGCTCACGAAAAGCGTATCCGTTGATTAGCATCAGGATGATGATGGTCGAGAATCCCATCCCAAACACACCCAACCCGAAAACCAACTTCGCTTTGCCTTCGCCCAACAACGGCGAAAGAGTCTGCGAGAGCTGAAAGGCATCTCGCTTAACCAGAGCAGCGGCAACTCGCTTCTCGGCTTCCGGAAGAGCAGCCATCATCTCTAGCTTTTGCGTTTCATCCGTCGCTGCACTCGCTTCACCAAGTTCGGCATCAACGCGAGCGAGAAGATTCGACTTCACTCCTTCATAGATGGGCGATTCCTGCATTTCAACAAGACTGGTTGAAGCCAACTGGTCATCAATGTTGTTGTGAAACGAAGCCGCAGCCGCGATCACGACGCAACTGGTGACCAACACAAACGGAATCGCCATCCCGGTCGACAAGTCGAACCGGGCTAAACCGCGAAACGGTCGGTCCCAACCTCGAGCCAGCATTGAATAAGGCAACAGGAACGTCATGTTGATCCCTACCGCCGTGGCGATCGCGGCAATCATGACCGAACGCTGAGTGCCCATCAATTTCCCCGTCCAGAATTCCTGGCCGGTGGGGGATAAACCATCGACCAATCCACGCAGGTCACCCGCCGGTTTTGCAAATTGACTGAAATCAGGAATCATTCCGGCAAATACCGCCCCGACGTCGATTTGCCCCTTGCCGAACAACAAAATGGCAACGCCGAAGAAGCAGATCACCACCATGCCGATAAGAGCTTTCAAGAACAAGTCGAAAAACTTGGCGGCCTTACCTTGGCGGGTGTTGAGCAGGACGACGAACCCAGCCGCTACCAACAAAGTGATGGTGACGATCCATTTTGTTGTCGCATCGCCCCCCAATCCAGCACCGCCACCGAGTGTCGACAAGTTCTTGTCCAGCGAGTCGTAACACAGACTGAACTGCGGCATGCAGAAAATCATGTTGGCCATGATGGTCGCGACCAGCCATCCCCATCCGAGTGCTGGATTGATTTCGCGATTGATGGCCTCGAAGGGGCGACGACCGGTGGACAGCGTGACGTAGCTGATCGCCGAAAGCATCACGACCCCTAAAACGATGGCTACGATTTGCAGCCACAACATGCTGGTACCACCCAACACGCCCAGGAACAACGAACCGGCTAGTGAACCACCGCCGAGCGTGATTGCGCTCTGCAGCCAGCCTGGTCCTGATAGACGCACGTACGTGCCCAGCACCTTGCCGTTGGCTTGAGCATCGCGAAGCAACTTGCGGTCGGCTTCGACCTTAGGATTGACGGCAACAGTGGATTCAGCAGGGCTCGGGTGAGGCATATTCGCGTCCGGGTGCGAAGGTGGGAATTCGTAACGGCCAACATCATAGCTGAACGCGAACCATGCCGTAGGCCGGAACTAACGAAACGTTGTTACGGCATTTTCGCTACGGCATTTTCCCCAGACGCGGTGACCAATTAGCACCGACGGATGCCTTTCTATTGCTGACTATTCTTGTTCCGCCAAGTAGCGTTCGGCGTCCAAGGCTGCCATGCAACCGGTTCCAGCCGAAGTGATCGCTTGGCGATAGTAATCATCCGCAACATCGCCAGCGGCAAAGACGCCCTCGACGTTGGTATTGGTGCGGAAAGGCTTCGTCCATTTGATGTAACCCGACTCGTTCATATCAATGGCACCGCCCAAGAACGCAGTGTTGGGCGTATGACCAATGGCAACGAACATGCCGCCCACCGCGAGGTCGCGAGTACCATCGTCAACGGTGCTCTTGAGCTTCAACCCGGTGACTAGTTTCCCATCACCGACCACTTCATCGACCACATGGTTCCAAATGATCTCGATCTTGGGGTGATTGAGCGCGCGATCTTGCATCACCTTGCTGGCTCGCATTTCATGACGGCGAACGACCATGTAAATGGTTGCGGCATCCTTCAAGTTGGCCAAATAGGTTGCTTCTTCGACTGCCGAGTCGCCTGCACCAATCACGGCCAACGGCTTGGCTCGGTAGGTGGGCAAGGCTCCGTCACAAACCGCACAGGCACTGACACCCTTGTTCTTGTATTCCTCTTCGGAAGGCAGACCAAGGTAATTTGCGCGAGCGCCCGTTGCGATGATCACGGTGCGAGCCTTGATGGCGTCACCCGAGGCAGGTTTGAGCGTATGAACGCCACTCATCGAGAAATCAACGCTTTCGATGTCGTCGCTGACCACGCGGGTGCCAAAGTTAAGTGCCTGTTGCTTCATCAGCTCCATTAACTCAACGCCCTGAACGGCGTAGTGTGGTTGTCCGTCGCGGACGTGACCTTCAGGCGCAGGCGGCAGATTGTAATGGCGAGACTTGTCGACGGCTGATTCCACGAATGCTCGGATATTCCCAGCAGGGAAGCCAGCGAAGTTTTCGACTTCCGTGGTGTAGGCCAATTGCCCCAGCGGAATCATTTCAGGCTTGTAAGTTCCCTCGTAAAGCACGGGATCCAAGTTGGCTCGTGCGGCGTAGATGGCGGCTGACCATCCGGCGGGACCACTTCCGATGATGACCGTTTTTTCTATTTGTTCCGACACAGGCGGAAAGCTCCTTCGTTAGACTGATGATTCGAGTTGAAGGCAGTATACGAACCTGGCCACGATTGACGTAGACCACAGCCGCCTTTGGAAATCGCACTAAATATTGTCGAAACCGAACAAAATTCATGACAACACTGCTGATCGCTGCCCTCACGATGGCTGGCTATTTCGTCGCCTATCACACTTATGGAAAATGGCTGGCCCGCACGATCTTCCGCCTTGATTCCGAACGTGTTACCCCAGCGGTGGAACTGAGCGATGACTGCGATTTTGTGCCTACCGATCGCAGCGTGTTATTTGGGCACCATTTCACGTCAATCGCTGGGACGGGGCCAATTGTCGGCCCCGCAATCGCCGTGATGTGGGGATGGCTACCAGCGCTGGTGTGGGTGCTTTTGGGCTCGGTTTTCGTCGGAGCGGTTCACGATTTCGGAGCGTTGGTCGTTTCCATGCGCAGCCGCGGCCAAACCGTGGGCGACGTTGCCGGTCGGGTACTCAACCGACGAGTCCGGCTGTTGTTTCTTTTGATCCTGTTCATGGCGTTGACCATTGTGCTGGCGATTTTCGGCCTCGTGATTGCTGCGGTCTTCAAGCAATACCCATCGTCAATCATCCCCTGCTTAGTTCAGATTCCAATCGCGGTCGCGATTGGTTCGTGGCTGCATCGAAAAGGTGCCGGGTTGTTGATCCCATCGCTGCTGGCGTTGGCGACGATGTACGTGACGCTGATCTTTGGCAACTCGGGTTTCCTGGGAACGCTCAACGAATGGATGGCGAGCTGGTCGATTCTGACGTGGGTGTTGATCTTGTTGGCCTATTCGTACGTCGCATCCGTGCTTCCCGTGTGGCTGCTGTTGCAACCCCGTGACTACATCAATTCGCTGCAGTTAATCACGGCGTTGGGCTTGGTGGTCATTGGATTGGTTGTCGCTGGTTTGGTCGGTGGGCTCGCCCCAAGCGGCGAACGCGTCCCGCTCGAAATCGTTGCTCCGATGGTTCGTTGGGCTCCCGAGGGCGCACCGCCAGTGCTTCCGTTCTTGTTCATCACCATTGCCTGTGGTGCCTGCAGCGGTTTTCATTGCCTTGTTTCGTCGGGAACCTCGAGCAAGCAAATTCGCACGGAAACCGACGCTCAGTTCGTTGGCTATGGATCAATGTTGACGGAAGGTTTTTTGGCAACGCTTGTGATCTTGGCGTGCGTGGCCGGACTCGGGCTAGGATCGCTTGATTCAGCAGGCGACGTGGTGTTCGGAAAAGAAGCGTTTGATGCTCGTTACGCAACGTGGGCATCAGCTAGTGGGCTGGGTGCAAAAGTCGGTGCGTTTGTCGACGGCTCGGCAAATTTCTTGAAGGCGATTTCGATTCCTGCTGAGATTGCCATCGCGATCATGGGCGTCCTGGTTGCCTCCTTCGCTGGCACGACCCTTGATACCGCTTGCCGACTGCAACGCTACGTTGTCCAGGAACTTGCCGCCACATTTGCGGGAGGAAAAGAAGCATCCGACGTTCACGTGTCGTCAAATCCGATCACATGGCTAACCAATAAACACGGCGCTACGATTTTTGCAGTGCTATTGGCGCTGGTGATTGCGGCCCTACCAGCTTCCAACACACCCGTTACGTTGTCGGATGCAATCGCGGGAAACATTTCACCAGAATTGAATCCGGGCGAAGCAGCCGAAGGTGGCATCGCCGGGGCAACTTGGTGGTTGTCAACTTATGCGGGCAAAGGCGGTCTGATCTTGTGGCCGTTGTTCGGAGCCACCAATCAGCTACTTGCCGGTCTTGCATTCTTGGTGATCTCGTTCTTCCTATGGCGACGTGGAATTCCGGTTTGGTTCATCGTGATCCCGATGATTTTCATGCTCGCGGTGCCTGCCTGGGCGATGTTGACCGACCTGCCCAAGTGGATAGATGCCGAAACGCCAAATTGGGTCGTGATCTTTGTGGGATCAGCAACCTTGATTCTGGAAGCTTGGATGCTGATCGAAGCAGCGATTCTTTGGCCCAAGGTGAAGGGCGTGTTAGAGGTCAGCGCCAAAGAGCAGGCTGCCTCGTGATTCAGGCTTACGGTTTTGTGACCGTATCCTGCTTTTTGAACGCAGCCTATTTGTGCACGTAACCCTGCGGCGCCAAACGCTCGTGGCGTCCGTTTTCTCGTTTCCACAATCCGGTGCGACTGGTGGTCCGGCCGATTTGGGTCAACTTCACGCCTAGGTCTTCTTCGGCAAGCTTATCCGCATCCGCTTGGCTCATCGTAACGATCAATTCAAAATCCTCGCCGTCGCTCCAAGCATGCTCAAATGGCGTACGTCCGGACGTTTCCGACATGGCGATCGCGTCTTCGTGAATGGGAATCGTGTCGATGTCAAGTTCCACACCAACGCCGCTCTTCGCGAGAAGTCGATCCATATCCAGCGACAATCCGTCACTGATATCAATCGCCGCGGTTACTTGCACGAGTTCACGCAGTCGATTGGCTAGTTCAATCCGCGCCTTCGGTCGCAAGTGTCGCCCTCGTAGGCTCCCACCCACCGCGCCACTGATTAACAACGCGTCATCGACCTGGGCTCCACTGCGCAACCAAGCGGATCCGGTCGGCACTTCTCCCAACAGCGTGACACTGATGGCAAGTGGACCGTCGTAAGTCGAGATATCTCCACCGGCGATCGCTACTTGGAACTCGGTCGCCGCTTCGAGGATCCCTTCGTAAACATCGCCCGCAATCCGCGTCGCATTGGACTTGGGCAACGACAGCGTCACCAGCGCTGACTTGGGAATTGCTCCCATCGCGGCAATATCACTCAGGTTGATGGCCATCGCCTTGTAACCAACGTCATGAAGAGAATGTTCCCCCGATACGAAATCAACGCCTTCAATAATCTGGTCGGTACAAGCGATGGTTTGACCACTCGAAGAATCGATCACAGCCGCATCATCACCGATCCCAACGGCAACTTGGGGAAGCGAACGACAACGACCACGTAGGTAGGCAAGAAAAGACTGTTCCATAGTTTCAGTGCAAGAATTTCAATGGTTAAGGAATGGCTGGGTCGTTGAGACCATGGCTCGGCTAAGTCGGCCACCAAGCGTAAACCGCAATTGGCCGTTACACTGAGCGTGTCGCATTTCGACGCCCTTATCAATCGGAGGCATTTTTGCCTCGTTTTGTTGACGACGCCCTTCATGAATGAATCTCTACGCGAATCGCTGCAAAACCAGTTTCAATGGCAGGTCCAACTTCCTTGGCTGCTGCTGATTCTGCTTGCTCTGCCGCTGGTATTGTCGGCTTGGAAACTGAAGATCTACCCTTCGATTTGGTGGATTGTTTTGCTGACGATTTCCGTTGCCTGCTGCATCGTCACGATCTTTGCTCCGAACTTCTTGGTTGTCACCGCGGCGATCGATGTTGCATTGCTGCTTCTAGCGAGCGCCGATCTGGTGCTGCTCTATGTCCAGTCAAATTACGGGATCCAAGCCAGTCGCTCGATCGCTCGGACGGTCTCTTTAGGAGTACCATTCGATAGCGAAGTGACGATCGAAAACCGCTCAGGAATGACGTTAGTCGGTGAGGTTCGCGACGACCTGCCCGAACATTTTAGTTGCACGCCGAGCGAGCACGCGCTCCGATTGGCTCCTCGATCGCAGATGTCAGCCAAACGAAAGCTAACGCCTGGACGCCGTGGATCGTTCGAACTTCAGCACGTCTACCTCAAGTTCAACAGCCTTTGCCGTTTGTGGGTTCGACACGTCCGCATCGAAGTCCAGGACTCGCTGAAGGTCTATCCGGACATGAAGCAACTTGCGGACTACGCGTTACTTGCTCGCACGAATCGACTGAGCCTGATCGGCGTCCGTAAGACGCGCCGCATCGGCCAGGACAGCGACTTCGAACGACTCCGTGATTATTCGCGTGACGACAACTACCGCCACATCGATTGGCGAAGCACGGCACGCCGTCGGAAATTAACGGTACGCCAATTTCAAAGCGACCAGAGTCAACGCATCATCTTTTTGCTTGATTGTGGCCGCATGATGACCAATAGCCGTGACGGTTACAGCTTGCTTGACCACGCACTCAATTCGATGTTGATGATGGCGTACGTCGCACTTTCGCAGGGCGATTCCGTCGGTTTGCTTTGCTTTTCCGACACCATTCATTCATACATTCCACCTCGAGGTGGCAGCAGCCAAATGAACCGGCTTTTGCAGGCCGGCTTTGATCAGTTCCCGCGGTTGGTGGAATCTCGCTATGACCAAGCGTTCCTTTATTTATCCACTCACTGCAAACGACGAAGTTTGGTAGTGTTGGCGACAAATGTAATTGACGAAGTCAACGCGGGTGCGGTAGCGGATTACTTGGGAAATATCAGCGGGCAACATCTGCCACTGGGGGTCTTGCTTCGCGATCGCCAAATGTTTGACGCCGCCGATAGCCCTGGTGAAGTCGGTGATGGAGACGATTTTGCTATGTACAAAGCCGCTGCGGCCGCCGACATTCTATTGTGGCGTGACCAAGTGATCCGTGACCTTGGACATCGTGGTGTCTTGACCGTGGACGCCTTTCCCGATGAATTAACGGCCCCACTGGTCAACCAGTATCTCGAAATCAAAGCCAAGCACCTGCTGTAGGCAGTGCGCTGGCAATCTACTTAGCAAAGCATCCTGAATGGCGATCACGACTCGAACCATAACCATAGACGCTCCACGCGTAGGGCGGCTCGATTTGGTCGTTCGTGAGCTCGCGGAAACCTCCCGTTCGCAAGTCAAAGGGATGGTCGATCAAGGCTGCGTCTCGGTCAACGGCAAGCCTTGCCGTTCGATCGGACAATCGGTTTCCGAAGGCGACGTCGTCTCGCTGACCTATGACGATGCAAGACGCTACAAAGAGAACAAGAAGTCGTGGGAAGACCGAACGTTCAGCATCGTCTTTGAGGACGAGCATTTGATCGTGGTCGAAAAGGCCGCCAGCGTCTTGACCGTCCCCACCGACTACAACGACCGCAACACGCTAGTCGAACGTGTTTCACTTTACCTGAGCCATTCACGTCGCAAGCGAGAAGCATTCCTAGTCCACCGACTCGATCGGGCGGTTAGCGGCTTGCTGGTTTTTGGGAAACAGGAAGAAGTCGCCGATGCGTTGATCGAACAATTCAAACAACGCAAACCCAAGCGTCTTTATTCTGCGATCGTCGCGGGCGTCATGCCTGACGACCAGGGAACATTCGATTCGCACCTCGCAACAGGTAACAACCTGGATCAGTACAGCACTCGGCCATCGAAAGACACCGAACGAGCAATCACTCACTATCGAGTCCTGAAGCGATTGTCCGATGCGACCCACGTCGAACTAACCCTAGAAACGGGCAAGCGAAACCAAATCCGCGTCCATCTTTCCGAAGCCGGGCATCCGGTTCTGGGCGACCAACGGTACGAACCGAAGAAGGCCACCCACGATGGTTGGGTAAAGAAACGGATCGCGTTGCACGCCAAGTCACTTGAGTTCGTGCACCCGGTTACTGGCGAAACATTGTCCTTCGAATCGCCGCTGCCAACGCCCATGCAAAAATTCATGGCGGGGGCAAGGTAAACGCTACCAATCGCGCCGCATTCGTTGCCCGTGGCAACTCAACCAAGCTGAACCAAGTTTTCAGGCGTCTTGTTTCGATTTGCCAAGATCGCTTTTTGTTCGAGTTCTTCATCAACCAAGTTGTAGAACACATCACGTTGCCGGGGCACAAACCCTAGTTCCGTGATCGCTTCGCGGATCTGATCGAGCGTAAGAAAGTGAACGGTACCGGCTTCGGCGACAACGTTTTCTTCGATCATTAGACTGCCCATGTCGTTGGCACCAAATGTCATCGCGAGCTGACCAATCTTGAGCCCCTGAGTGACCCAACTGCTTTGGATACTCGGCACGTTGTCGAGATACAAACGAGAAACCGCTTGTGTCTTGAGATACTCAAAGGCACCCTTGGGCGAGATGTTGTCCATCTCGGTGTTATCAGGCTGGAATGTCCAACAGATAAACGCCGTGAAGCCCCCCGTTTCATCCTGCAACGACCGAATACGATCAAGGTGTTCGATTCGCTCGGCTAACGTTTCCACGTGACCAAACATCATCGTCGCCGTACTGATGCCGCCTAACCTGTGCCAAACTCGCATCACGTTGAGCCAATCGTCAGTCATCACTTTGCCGCGCGTGATTTCGCTTCGAACTCGATCGACCAGAATCTCGGCTCCACCGCCAGGAATACTGCCCAAACCAGCAGCTTTCAATCGCGTGAGCACTTCCTCGATCGAGAGGTTGTTGACCTTCGTGAAATGGTGCAACTCGGGTGGACTAAAACCGTGAATGTTGACCTGTGGATACGCGGTTTTGATGTCGCGTAAGAGTTCTTCATACCAATCGAGTTTGTACTTGGGGTGGAGACCACCTTGCATCAAAATTTGGTCGCCGCCCAAGGCCACTGTCTCGCCAACCTTCTCAAGCAATTCTTGGCGAGGCAAAACGTAACCTTCGTCGCTCTTGGGGCCACGATAGAACGCGCAGAAATTGCAAACGGCGGTGCACACGTTGGTGTAGTTGATGTTCCGATCAACGTTGTAGGTGCGGTATTCCTCGGGGTGCATGCGTCGCGAAACCTTATCAGCCGCAGCACCGATGGCGGCCAAGTCGTGACTTTCCAAAAGAGCCAAACCCTCTTCGGGCGTGAGTCTTTCACCTTCAATAGCCTTGTCCAAAATATGGCGAACAGAATCAGTCGAAGTAGCAATCATGATGGGATTGTCGCTAGGGGATGGTGAGGGCACGAAGCCCATTTGAAACGCTTTTTGGTGAAACTTTTCCATCCCAAAACGCTCGCCGCGCCCGAGATGGAAATGAAGGTTCTCTGCAAAATAACGGTGAACGTCTTCTTTGGTCAGCCCATGCTTGGCCGCCTCGACGTCTGCAATCGACTCGAAACTCTCTAGCCCGCTGTCGCGTGAAGCCTGCAACATTGAAACCAAGTCGGATCGAGAGACACCTTTTTTGTCGAATCCCTTGCGAGCGACCCAGGCTGCGAAGACAAACGGAGTTTCCGTCCATCGGCACCAACGATCACCAAGATCCCAGATCGTTCGGTAGACCCCGCGAGCAGGGTGCATTGCACGGTCGCCAATCATCAAGATTGCATCAGCGTCAACGGACTCCGGCGATTGATCCATCGTCATCGGTACCGTTTCCGGCATCAGTCCGTGCATTTCCTTCAACAGAATTCGCACCATCGCGGCGCTGGTGCGACTGCCTTCATCCAAAGCCAAACGCTTAATTTGTTCAACCGGAACACGGCTAAGCAAACGAACGCTCCAAACCGGACCGCGGCAAGCGATCGCCGCATCAGAAATAATTTCGTAGTCGTTCCCACGAAAAAACTCGACAATTGGAATCAACGCCACATCGAGTTTGCCCGAAGCCAAATCGTCGGCCAACCGACTGGGCAAGTCCAACGTCAACTCACCGCGATCACCGAGTTGCTGCGGCAAGGTATGAATCAGCGGTTTGGTGTTCAGATAGGAAACAGCACCGATGCGGAGCATGACTTGGGACCAAAGGCGAAGGGAATTTTGTCGTCCAACTTTACTGGAATAACCGCTTAGCGGCACCGGTGGCAACGCGATTAAGCCAAGGGATCGGCTGAAACCGTAACTCGCTTCCCGCTTCTGGGATCATGAAACTCAATCGAGACAGCACGAAGGGCAATCGGGATCCCAGCATCCGAACTCGGACCGTAAATCGCGTCCCCATTGATGGGGAACCCTCGCCAAGCCGCCCCCACTCGCAGTTGATGCATCCGTCCGGTGAGGGGATTTAGCGTCAATCGCGTGGTCTGGGTCACCGTATCGAAATCGGCTCGGGTGACTCGGGTCTCGGCGAGTTGTGCTCCCGGATCGGATTCGCTCGCTCGCTCGACGCGGGGTTGCTGATCGACCTTTCGAATCCAATCTTTCCAATGGGCATCGATCTGGGTGGCGTCTCCGGCAACTACAGCTTGGTAAGTTTTGAGAACTTTGCGAGCCCGAAATTGTTCGCTGAGCAGCCGAGCCGACTTTTTGGTCAGTGCTACCAGGATCACTCCGCTAACGGGCACATCCAGGCGGTGGGGCATTGCGAGATAGCGAGCGTGTTCACCCAATTGATCTTTGAGTTGATCCTTGAGTGCATTTTCGAGCGACGGGAATTGTGGTGGTGCTTGGGTAGGCAGCCCCGCTGGCTTATCGACGGCTATCCAAGTTGGTTCGCTTTGAAGAATCGGTATCATTTTCCACTCGCCATCAGGGCTACAATCGTCTTGTGAACGAAAATCCGCCCCCTACCGAACCCACTCGCCACTTTGCAACACGCTGCGAGCCCAAACATAGCGAGCCCGAACATGGCGACGACCAGTGCTGTGAGGCCAACATTACTGAAACCAACGAGGGCGAACCGGTTCGGAATCAAGCTCGTTTTCAGTTATCGCTCCGAGAATACATCGGCCTGCTGACGATTGCGATGCTAGGGATGGGCCTGTTTGCCTCGATCACGCGATTGCGATCTGCGACCGATGAACTAGCACGATTGCGAGCGGAAACTGGATACCTATCGGATACCGAGGCAGGACAAATTGCCGCAGCGAGAGCTCCCAGCGATCAACCACTGACCTATCGCGTCCGAATACGCGTCCCGACACCGGAAGTCGGCAGCCCCCCTCTTAAGTATCGTTTGGCGTATAGTTCCGTGTGGCCGCGAAACTCAGCCAAGCCAGCTTGGTTTGGTGCGGTACCGGTGCCGCCAGGCGAGTCGCTGGTGACTTTACGAGTGATGGAGGACCCTCGCGACGATCGCTGGAAAATTTCCGCATTGATCTCGTCCGAATCCGGGAACAAGCGAATGGCGACCGCCTTGCCGCCGAATCAGGTGCGTATTTTCCGAGGCTCTCATGACGTCATCAGCACCGGAATTCCTCGCGGACAAACGTTCGCGGCCGCGGGTGATCAAACGATTCGAGTGTTGGACGAACGATGGCTGGTCGGCGAGGGCAGCCTAATGTTGTACGGTGATAAGCCGCCCGAAGAGGACCAAATTGGCATCTATGCAGAACTGCAACCCGATTTGGGAACGTTATAAGTAGGCACGGGGCGACACCGTGTGAGCCACGGCATTCCTGTGATTCACCGAGTTGCCTCTGCCTGTCATCTGAAACCTGCTACCAAAAAACCAATTTCCCCATGGCCAAAGACTTTCTCAAAGGTGCCTCTGACCAATACGACGTCGTTGTGATCGGAAGCGGTTTGGCGGGCATGACGTCGGCCAATATTTTGGGCCGCGCTGGTCATCGCGTGCTACTTCTCGAACAACACTACAAGCTCGGCGGACTAGCGACTTGGTTTCTTCGTCCCGGTGGTCATATCTTTGACGTCTCGTTGCATGGATTTCCGCATGGCATGATCAAGTCGTGTCGTCGCTATTGGAACCGTGATATTGCCGACCGAATCGTTCAACTTAAAAACATTCGCTTCGACAACCCGCAATTCTCGCTGACGACAACCTTCAACCGCGAAGACTTCACGCGGTTGCTGACAAGCGACTTTGGTATTGAAAAGAACACCGTTGACGAGTTCTTCGACACCGCTCGTGGGATGAACTTCTACGACGATCAAGCTACCACCACTCGCCAATTGTTTGACCGGTTCTTTCCCGGCCGCGATGATGTGGTGCGATTGCTAATGGAACCGATCACCTATGCGAACGGGTCCACGCTCGAAGACCCCGCGATTACCTACGGCATCGTTTTCAGCAACTTCATGAGCAAAGGTGTCTTCATTTACGAAGGCGGCACCGAAGACTTGGTCGCCCGCATGAAGAAAGAACTCGAATCCAACAACGTCGACATTCGAATCAATTGCCCGGTTGAAAAAATTGTCGTCAAAGATGGCCACGTCGCAGGCGTCGAAGTTAACGGTCGCACGATCGGATGCCGTGCCGTGGTCAGCAACGCGAATTTGCGCACGACCGTCCTTAAGTTTCTGGGCAAAGAAGTACTCGACCCCGGCTTTGTCGAGAAGGCTCAAGAGGTGCGATTGAACAACAGCAGCACCCAGGTCTACATGGCACTTAAAGAAGGGGAGACGATCGATGAGTCCTCGGGCGATCTGTTCTTCACGAGTACCGCTAAAGAGTTTCGCACCGACTTGTTGCTCTCGCGAGACATCACTAGCCGAACGTTTAGCTTCTATTATCCTCGCACACGTCCTCAAAAAGCCAAAGAACGCTTTGCAATCGTTAGCAGCACCAATGCCAATTGGTCGGACTGGGCGGATCTAAGCGAAGAAGATTACATCGCCAGCAAAGCGGACTTGGTGGAAACCACCATCGATGCACTTGAAAAATACATCCCGGGTGTTCGCAACAAGATAGACCGCGCCGAAGCCGCCACGCCGAAGACGTTCCACCACTATACGCAACATGAAATGGGCGCAAGTTTTGGAACCAAATTTGAAGGCTTGGGTGTCAGCCGAGAACTGCCACAGCAAATTGGTGGCATGTATCACGCGGGCAGCGTCGGAATCATCATGAGCGGCTGGCTCGGAGCGATTAACTACGGAGTCATCGTTAGCAACGAAGTCGACTCGCAACTGCACAATGAAAGTGTCCACGTCTAGCCATGAAACTTTGTCGTTTCCAAACCACCGACGGTCCTCGCACCGCGATCTACCATCCCGATCACGGGATTTGTCCGGTCGATCTGTCCGATGATCAGTTCTATACCACCAAGGTTGAACCAAACGATACGTGGCTGCCCATGCCCGAACGTTTGTTGCCCCCGGTTCCCAATCCCGAGAAAATCATTTGCATTGGGTTGAACTATCGCGACCACGCCATCGAGACTGGGTCGGATATCCCGACCGAACCAGTTGTGTTTAGCAAGTTCAACACCGCCTTGGTGGGACACGGCGATGCGATCATCCTGCCAAAGGTCGCAAACCGAGTTGACTATGAAGCTGAATTGGTAGTGGTGATCGGCAAGTCAGGTCGACACGTCCACGTCAACGACGCAATGGACCACGTATTTGGATTCACGTGTGGCCACGACGTGTCAGCGCGTGATTGGCAAAAAGGGCGTCCCGGTGGTCAATGGTTGCTGGGAAAGTCGTTTGATACGTTCGCTCCGCTGGGCCCGTGCTTGGTGTCCAAGGACGAGATCCCGGACCCAGCCAACGTCCGAGTGCGAATGCATCTCAATGGCGACGTGGTTCAAGACAGCACCACAGCTCAGTTGATATTTGACATCCCGACGCTGATCAGTCACCTGTCGCAGATTGTCACCTTGAAGGCCGGTGATTTGATTTACACCGGTACACCGCCAGGCGTTGGTGCAGCCAGGAATCCCCCCGTCTTCCTAGCCCCGGGCGACCAATGCGCCGTAGAAATCGACGGCATCGGTCGGTTAGAAAACGTTTGCCAAGCTGAGGCGTGACAACGCTTGGGCAGGGACGAATTGTCGTGTTGCCGGTGCAGTATTGCCGGCGCACTGTTGCCATGGCAGTATGCCAACACAACATCGACCCAGCTTTGCTGCGTCATCTTTAAATGACTTCGCAAGCTAGTCGCGATGGTGATCGACACTAACGTAGCGATCCCATCACGGCACTTCGCAGACGACTGCCGATCATTTCGACCTCGTCGGTGTTGCCAACCTTGCTTAACACTTTTGTTCGCATCTCTTCGATGGAAGCGTCTGCACTGGCTAATAACGTGCGGGCTTCGCCAGCCTGTTCGCTGAGCCATTGTCGAAGTGCCATCGTTTGCTCAGCGTGAACCTTGTTCACCTCGGCCGCCAACTTCTCTTTCGAAGCACGCAATTGATCGGCCACCGCATCTTCGCCAGCCCGACGCAAGATCTGGCCAAGGTTGGTGTTCATATTCAGATCGAGTTTTTTCCAGGTACCTGAAAAGTTTGCGTCGACTTCAATGCGATCAACTGCAGCAAGACTGTTGCGGAGCGATTCAACACCCGCCTTGCCGGCGAACTTATCAGCTACGTTGAGGTCAAGTTGTACTCCCGTTTGTTTGCTGACGAACCGACCTTCAACGGCATCACCTTCGGTGCGAATTTGAACCCACAATTCTCGCTTGCCGCCACTGACGGCGACCGCTGAACCACCCTTACCAAGTTTCATTGGCTTGGCATTCATTTCAGGCCAGTGCAGTGTCATCAGGTCAACATCGTTGCCCATTCGACGATCACGCACGTACTCCACTCGCATCGAATCAGGGCCATCTAAGTTCAAACGAGCTCGAGTCGGTTCGGCCAACAGGTCGGGGCTCGGCGTCATATTTTCAACCACGCCGGTCATTTCGTAGATGTCACCGCCCGCTCGCATGGTGCCACCAATTTCACATCGGCGGACCATCAAACTCGGACGAGCAACCGAACTCAAATCGTAATCTTCACCACGAGTCCGCTCGGTCTCTGGCGCGACGATGGTGTAGTTGGCAAGCGTCCGACCTCCATCGAGATACGATTTCACTTGAGCAATTTGATCTCGCACTGAACTGGCGATGATATCGACGCCAAATTCGCCGGCACCGGTTAAATCGCCGGGAACGTACCGGTCAACCTTTTCCATGTCGATTCGCTTGGCTTCGTCGAGTGCAGCAAGGTCCGTCTGCAGTTGCCCGGGCAGTCCATCGATCGTGGTGCGAATTTGAAGTAGTTCATCACGAGCGGCACGTGCTTCGGCGAGGGTGCGTTGCAATTCTTCCCAGTCGCGAAGAGGATTGTCGATGCCGCGAGCACGATCACGAATTTCGCGAATGCTTTGTTCCAAGGCTCGAGCGCGGTCCGTCATGTTCGCGTATTCGGTTTCCCAGCGAGCACGGATTTCTTTGCTGCGGCGAAGGGTTTCGAGATCACCGACAACGGCATCGGCGGTGTCAGATAGTTTGTCACTGGCATCGCCGACCAAGCGATCGAGCATCGATGGACCGGTGCTTTCGACTTCTTCCTCAGGCTCTTTTTCGAGGTGTCCCGAGCTCTCACGACGGGTGCCAATCTTCAATCCCGTGATGCGACCATCACTGGCAACCCAGCGACGTTGCATCAACGCTTGGCCATCGATGACCAATTCGATCGAGTCGGCAACCACGGCGTCACGCATTTCCTTGTCGTCACGCGGATCAGCGATATGAACATCGAGATACTGCACTCGAGGCGGGAACAAGCCCACCTTGGTATTAGCAATCTCGGCTTTTGCGCCAGTCGCTTGCTCGATTCCTCGAACCGTAACATAGCTGGCAACGGGACCGAGTCCGAAGCCCAACAATACAACAATGGCGACAACGACAATCAGCCGTGTCAAAACGAATGTCCAGCGAATCATGCTACGTTCCTTTGCTGCGAGTCTCGCAATTGGCGAAGCAGATAGTTCAGTGCTTCGTCCATCGGCTGAGCTTCATTGTCGGCGACCTTGCGATCCGCGACTGGCGATGCAGATGTGTCAGATGAATTTTGGTGGGCGTCCGCGGAATCTTTGACGCGGATGACGTCGATACGAGTTTCGACCGTGCTTCGGTGGTCACTATGCGAAGCAGGTGCAGCGATACCCACAGGTGGATCGGTCCGTTGGATCTCAACGAAATGAATCGGCTCGCCGTCTGCCTTTTCAGATCGCGTTGGGCGAGGACTTGGTTGGTCTTGCTGATCGCGTCGCGGCGATGGGACACCAACCTGGCCGTGATCGACGTAGGTGATCTCGTCGGACGAACTTCGCTGACGACGTTTTTTTGTGGTTGCTTTTGCTTCGCCCAAGTCACCTTGCTCAGTCTCGTCTTGAGCATTGACCTTGGGTGCGAACATCCTAAAAACGGGATACGTGATCAAGAAAATCGGCAGCAACGCGACCAAGCCGATGGTGAAACTTCCTAGCACGACGGTGTTGTTTAGATCCGTCCAAGGCACCATGGGAAATTCCCAAACCTGCATCGCGATGGGCGAGATCTTTTCGTGATTGAGCATGGTTTCGCCAAGTGTGTGCGAAACCGGATCAAGCTTGGTTGCCAAGAACGAGACACCGACGGCGGTAAGTGCTGCCATCGCATGGTTAAGCCTAAGCGACAGAACCACAAAAAGAATCGCGACAGCGAGCAAGTTGCCGTGCGGAACGATTCCCAGCAGCACGCCAAAGGCGACGGCCCAAGCGAGCTGCGACGGGTACTTACGTCCCGCAATCGCCTTTCGCACAAAGCCAATCAGTTTTATCGTCCAAAGGATCATCGAGCTTGCGCCTCCATGCGCTAGGATTGTTCCTCGAAATCACTCACGAACATGCGTACAGAGCCCTTTCGAGTGGACATTCATTCGTTGTTATCGGCAAACTTTGCCTGTTCATTCAATACAAGCCGCAAATTTTATCAGAGGAGCAGTTTCACGATGGTTTGCGGCAATGGGGTTTCGCAAGTGAAACTGCAATCACGTGCGTCCGTAGCCGAATACGTCTCGATTTGAGAGACTGTTACTGCTTTTGACCAAACGTGTCAAAGCGCTGGGCGACACTGTTCTGCCTGGATAGAAATCAATCCGGAAGCACGTTGTCCTCCTGAGGCTGACGTTAGTCGACTCGCAGACTCGATCGGTAGGGAACCGTGAAACAAAACTTACGTGAAACGATTTACTTGGGCTGGGACGCTCCCTTGTTGCCAGCGGCCGTGCAAACCTTGATCAGTCGGTTTCAAGTCGATGATCGAGTTGAGCTCGAAAACGTGCTGTGCGTTCTTCCAACCGCTCGCGGCGCCAATCGTTTGAAAAAGCTGCTCTTCGATGCGACCGCTTCAGCATCCTTAATGCTAGAGCTACCCACCATCATTACCACCGGCGAGCTTCCTGAACGGCTCTATCATCCTAACTATCCAGCCGCATTAGAGTTTGAACAAACGCTGGCCTGGGCGGGGGTACTGCGTCACACGCATGCTGATGATCTAAAGGTTTTGGTGCCGAGCCTACCAACGGAAGATGCCGTTGGCGCTTGGTTGGAACTCGCCGGCACCATTCGCAGACTGCACGGTGAGCTTTCCACTAGTATGCTTTCGTTTGACGACGTTGCCGGTCAAGCAGAAACCGACGGAGAAAAACGCCGCTGGGAACTATTGGCGACGCTTTCGCACCAGTACGAAACGGAACTCGAACGAGTGCAGCTTGCCGATCCCGACAATGCTCGGATCGATGCAATTCAAAAGCGATCATGCCGCTGCGATCAAACCATCGTGCTGATCGGAACCAGCGACATGAGCGATTTGTTGTTGCGGATGTTGGAGGTGGCCAAAGCGGACGTGATTGCGATGGTGGCGGCGCCGAAAAGCATGGCCAATCGATTTGACAAGTTCGGCTGCGTTCACACCGAGCGATGGCTCGAACACGAATTGCCACTTAACGATGAACACCTCGTTCCTGCGGACGATATTTCTGACCAAGCGGTCGCGGTTGCTCAATCGCTTGACGAACAAATCAAAGTCGTGGGCCATCGAGAAAGCGGCCAACGCGTCGTGATTGGCGTCACCGACGAAACTCACGTTGGGCCGGTAGAAATGGAACTTCGAGGATCGGGACATCACACTTTTCGTGGACTCGGTTGGACCGTTGCCTCGACTTCAATCGGAAGGCTGTTCGATTTGACGTCGGCTCACTTGCAGCTTCGCACGTGGCGAACGTTGGCTGCTTTGGTTCGTCATTCCCACGTGGCTCACCAGATTACTCAGTCGCTTGAACTGGAAAACTCCGCCAAGTGGATCGAAAACTTAGACGGGTTGTTGGCGAATCACTATCCTACGCGCATCGACGGCGAACTTCCCACGGTTGCGATTAGCAGGCACTCCGTAGCGATCGAGGTCGCGAAGTGGGTCGACCAATGGCTTCAACCGTTTTGGGGTGGCCTAGGTAAAACATCAGCAGGCAAAAAATCAGCGAGTAGAAAGTCAGCAACCAAAACGATCGGCGGCTGGTGTAGCACGATCGCAGATTGGCTGGACTCGGTGCCATCGCCGCTACCGGAGCACCAATCGCACCGCACGTCGATGGCTACTCACGCGGCGAAAACACTCTTGCAGAGGTTTGCATCACTCAATTCTGACTTGGACCTGACCGTGACCGGGGGAATTGCGATGGAGATGATGTCGGTACGACTTGCCGACCTGCGAGTGGTGGGCACGCCCGACGCCAATGACATTGAGATCATCGGTTGGCTGGATTTGGCTCTTGATGACGCTGATGCGATGACCGTGATCGGATTTAATCACCCGTTCGTCCCGTCGGCGGTGACCAGCGACCCGTTCTTGCCAGGTTCATTGCGCACGATGTTGCGAATGGCGGACAACGATCGACGATTTGCTCGTGACATTTACGCCGCGCAGTTGGTTCTTTCGACGCGACGGCACACGCGATTCATCGTTGGTAAAAACGGTGCCGACGGTTCGCCCACACCCCCAAGTCGTTTGATCGCCGCAGCTCCCAAACCCGACATCGCTCGACGTGTCCGCAATTTGCTTGAGGGGAAACGCGAACTGGCACAGGTTGTTCATAGCTGGGACAAAGGACCCGACGTTACTCATCTGCCCATTCCAAAATTTGACCTTTCCAAAGAACGGAAATCGGCCAGCGATCCGATCGTCAAGGTCATGAGCGTTACGGCGTTTCGCGACTACCTGACCTGTCCGTATCGCTTTTACATACGCCACGTATTGAAATACAAACCACTTGATGATGAAGGGCGTGAACTAGCGGCGAATCAATTCGGTGATCTCGTTCACGGAGCGTTAGAAGACTTTGGCAACTCGCCTTACAAAGGCGAATCAAGCGTTTCCAAAATTGAAGCGGCTTTGTTGGAATACTTACACGCTTACGCTGATCGCTACTATGGCGGGGACACGTCGATGGCAGTGACGTTGCAAGTCACGCAAGCTGAACGTCGGCTTAAGGCGGTTGCCATTGAACAAGCCCAACGCATTGAACAAGGCTGGACCATCCACGCAACCGAAGCATCGGTCAGCGAATCGGCGGGAGCGTGCATCACGGTCCCCGAAGGAAAGATGGGAATCCGCGGACGCTTCGACCGCATCGACTTTCATGCTCAAACTGGACGCTGGGCGATTTTGGACTACAAAACGCATGGACATTCACCCGAGAAAAAACACTTCAAAAAGATTGATGGTGTTCCCACTTGGATCGACCTGCAATTGCCTCTGTATCGGATGATGATTCCATATTTGGATCTTGGGAAGGATGCGTCGCCCGCTAACGTCGAACTGGGATACTTCAACGTTAGCGAGAAAGACGAGGAAACAAAAATCAATCTGGCAACGTTTACGCCAGAGCAATTAGACGAGGCCGATGAAATTATCTGTCGGTGTGTATCGGGTGTGCTTCGCGAGGAATTTGAACCGACCGACCAACACGTTGACTTCGACGACTACAGCATGATTCTTCAGACCGGCATCGCAGACCGAATGCTTGACCGAGATGAAGTGTGGGGGCAAGGCGAATGAGCAAATCGAAACCAGACCCCAATCAAACACTTCTTCAATGGGCTGATGAACGAGACGTTACGGTTGAAAACGAAGCCATCGAAGACCGACTCGGCCATCTACAACCGACGCTCGTGCGAGCTTCGGCGGGAAGCGGCAAGACTTACCAACTAACCGCAAGACTGCTTCGAATCTTGCTTCAAGGAGCCGCTCCGGAAACGATTCTTGCGACGACGTTCACACGTAAGGCAGCCGGGGAGATCCTCTCTCGCGTATTGATTTCGTTGGCCAAAGCAGCAGACGAGGACGACGACAAGGCACTTCAATCGCTTCGAGCTCAGGTCGACATTCCCTCGCTCCCGAGAAGCTCTTGCTTGTCGCTGCTCGACAACCTGATGCGAAACATTCACCGCTTACGTATTTGCACCCTCGATGCGTTGTTCGCCCAGGCGGCTCGATCGTTCCCGTTCGAACTCAATTTGCCTCCCGCGTGGCGTTTGACCGATGAAATAGAAGAGGTTTGGATGCGGGAACGGGCGATCGATCAAGTGATTGGAACGCTTGATCGCAGTGAAACGATCGCTCTGCTTTCGATGCTAGGGCGCGGTGAAGTCAAACGCTCGGTGGTTCGCGAATTGATTGGCGTCGTGGAAACAGCTTATTCGATTCAACGGCAAGCGGGCGAAGAGGCTTGGAAGAAACTATCGGCGCCGGCATTGCCCGAGAACGAAGTGATCACTCGGGCGGCTGGATTGTTGCTGACCGCCAAACCGAAGCAAAAGACGCTGAAGGCAAAACTCGAAAAAATGGGCGATGCTTTGCAAGCTCGACAGTTCGCTTGCCTGCATGGTGAAACGCTGATTACGAATATCGCCAAGGCTCGCAGGAGTGGTGACCCAGTCAAACTTGGTCGCAGTGTCTTCCCGGACGGTTTGGACGAAGCTTTTGACGTACTTTTCGAAATCGCTAAGAGTGAAACGCTACGATTGCTGCGGGCGCAGAACGAGGCAACCGGAAGCGTACTGCATAACTACGACTACCAAATCGACTCACTCAAACAGAGTGCACGAGCGTTGGGATTTGACGATGTCGCGATTCGCTTGGCGAGTCAGTTTGCAGCGTTGGACGAACAATCCGTGTCCTCTCGCATGGATGGTGCGGTCGATCACCTGTTGCTTGATGAGTTCCAAGATACCTCGCCCGTTCAATGGCAAGTACTTCGGCCACTCGCGATAGCTTGTGCATCGGATCGCGAGGAAGTGAACCCCAATGCGACCGAAGAGGTTCGTCAAATCCCTCGTTCATTCTTTTGCGTAGGTGACACGAAACAAGCGATCTACGGATGGCGGGGCGGGGTAGCCCAGATTTTTGACGCGGTCGCCATTGAGGTGCCTGACGTGGAAGAAAAGAAGCAAAACGAAAGTTTCCGCAGCAGCCCCGTGATTATGGATGGGGTTAACGCGATCTTCAGATGCCTGTCGAAACATCCGATCGTTTCCCATGCCGACAAAACGAATAAGGCGGACCGCGGCTATCACGAGGCATTTGCAATCGACAAATTTGCGAAAGACTTTCCCGTGCACGTTACCGCAAGGAAGGACTTAGCTGGACACGTTCAATTTGTGACATCACGTAAGTGCGAAGGTGATGCAACCGAAAAGCGTATGACTTGCTTTGAAGATGCCGCCCGAATCGTCCGGCATATCAATGCGGTCGCCCCTAACCGCAGCATTGGAATCTTGACTCGAACGAACCGCGGCGTTGCCGAGATGATCCTTCTGCTTGAAGCAATGGGAGTCGACGTTTCGCAAGAGGGTGGCAACCCGCTGACAGATTCGGCAGCCGTGGAAGTGATTTTGTCGGCGCTGATGATGGCCGACCATCCAGGTGACGGCCGTTGGGAACTGCACGTGTCCAGTTCTCCGCTAAGCGAACAGGAAGGGTTTGGGCCAGACTTCGTTCGCAACCTAGTGGAAGAACGCGGGATAGCTGAAGCAATTGAGTCATTGGCTGCGACAATCGCCCCGGTGTGTGATTCGCGAGATACCATTCGGTTGAAGCAGCTAACGCGATTGGCCTTGGCGTACCAATCCAACGTGGCCCCGCGACTACGCGACTTTGTACGGTTGGTTCGCGAAAAGCGAGTCGAGCGTCCTCAAGCGGCCAAAGTGCGAGTGATGACGGTTCACCAGTCCAAAGGGCTAGAATTTGACGCCGTCGTGCTGCCACAATTGGATGGCGATTTAGTTCGCGCCAGCGGTAAGCCTATCGCGATGTCGAAAAAGCTGGGGTCACCCCCAGAAGGTTTGACGCGTTATCTCAGCCACGACAACTGGCACTTCCTAACGCCGGCTTGGCAGAAAGCGTTCGGTGACGCCACGTGTGCGTCGATGACCGAAGCGATGTGCTTGATGTACGTCGCCATGACACGTGCGCGACAAGGCCTTTACATGGTAGTTCCGCCAGCGACGAAGAAATCATACGAGACCAAAACGGCCGGCTCGTTGATTTACCACGCGGTAGGCAGTCAGGAAGACCCCACTCAGCCCGAGACGGTGTTATGGGAATTGGGTCAGGATGACTGGTATGTTTAGTCGTCAAAACAAAACGAAAGTTGTCTGCGTCGCCGTTCTTGAACCCAGTTAAGCCCGACCGAGCAGAGACCTTGTTGGATCTATCAATCGACATCGAAGAAACCATTTCGCCCTATGCCCAACCCAAAAATCCTTCACTCAGCCGACATTCACCTCGATTCGCCGCTGCGAAATTTGGCTCAGTATGAAGATGCGCCAGTGGATCAGATTCGCGGCGCCACTCGACGAGCGCTTTCCAACTTAGTGGACTTGGCGATTTCCCAAGAGGTTCGTTTGGTTGTAATCGCAGGCGATCTCTACGATGGCGATTGGCCCGATCAAAACACGGGGCTGTTCTTTGTTTCTCAGGCAACCCGCTTGATTAAAGCGGGCATCCCGATGGTTATCATCCGGGGAAACCACGATGCCTTCAACAAGATGACTGTGAACCTGCGGTTGCCTAAAAATCCCGACGGCAGCGAGGTGATGTTGAGTGAAACGGAAGTCGATTCTCGCGAATTTGACTTGGGTGATGTCCGAGTAGCAGTTCACGGCCGCTCGTACCGCAAGCAGCACGAACGAGGAGACTTGGTCAAGCACTATCCCAAAGCACGGTCGGGTTTATTCAATCTTGGTGTACTGCACACAGGATTAACTGGGCTCGATGGTCACATCTCTTATGCCCCATGCACTCCGCAGCAGTTGGCGGATTTTGGCTATGACTATTGGGCCCTAGGACATATCCACAAACGAGGTGAGCACCAGATCGAAGGCGCCGCACCGGTGGTATTCAGCGGAAACATTCAAGGTCGAAAAATCACCGAACCGGAAGCCAAAGGGTGCGTGATCTTTGAAGTGGATTCCCAAGGTGCGGGCGAACGAGTGTTCCACCCTCTCGACGTTGTGCGATGGGAACAGTGTTCCATTGACATATCGGCGTACTCAAACACTGACGACGTGATGGATTATTACGAATCATGGCTCAGAACCAAAATCGAAGAAGTTGACGATCGTTTGTTGGTTCCGCGAATCGAAATGACGGGTCGCTCTGAATTGCACACCAAACTCTCTCGCGACTTTGACTCCATCGAAGCGTCCTTGCGAGCTGCGTCGATTTCGATTGGCGGCGGCCAAGTTTGGATGGAAAAATTTAAGCTGCGATCTAAACACCCGGATCGCAGTTCCACAGACTCAACTTTTTCGTCGATCGATCCCTCAGCGATAGCCTCCATCACAGCGGTCGTCGATGAGCTCACCAGCAAGACTCAAACCGCTAAACCAGTCACTAGCGCATCGGGAATGTTGTTCGACGACATCGAAGCCTGCGACGAAGAACCAAATGACCCCGAGGCAACTCAAGGCAGTCAAGCCTCCACAGCCGCAGATTGGATCAGCGAAGAATTATCGTTGCTGCTACACAAGCTGCCTAAGGAACTCAGTGGTGAAGATGCCGTAATCGACTTAAGCGACGACGCTAAGGTTGGTGAGTGGATCGAACAAGCGGCCGGCGAATTGATGAGCCGATTGCAGGGAGCGGAATCCGAATGAAAATTGAACGTCTTGATCTGATCGCGTACGGCCACCTGACTGATGTCACCATCGACCTTTCGGCCAAACCTTATCAATTCCATTTGATTGTCGGCCGGAATGAGTCTGGCAAATCAACGTCGATGCGAGCTATCAATGCATGGTTGTTTGGCTTCCCCGGCCAAACCCCCGACGATTACGTCCACACCATGAAAAAGCTGCGAGTCGGCGGCGTCGTTAGCGATGAAAAACAAAGCTTGCACTGTGTGCGTCGCAAAGGCAACAAGAACACATTGCTTGACGGAGCCGACGGCAAGTCGAGTATCAACGAAGCATCGTTGCAAGAAATGCTGGGTGGAATTGATGCGACGACATTCGCCTCGCAGTTCGCCATCAGCCACGAAGAATTAGTGGCCGGTGGCGAGATGATTTTGCAAGGGCAGGGCGAACTAGGCGAAATGCTCTTCGCAGCCGGAGCAGGACTCGGCAAACTTAAAAAGGTCCAAGAGCAACTCAAGCATGACTACGAGACTATCTTCAAACGACTGGGAAAGTCACGCATTGCCGATACGCTGAAGATTATCAAACAGATGAAGGAGGATCTGAAGAAAGCTCAAGTTCCACCCGCAGAGTACGCGAGACTGCAATCTGAATTGGCGGACAAGCAAGCCGAAATCGAGGAACTCAAACGCGAAGCCGATACATTGTCACATCGACGTGCTCGACTTCTGGCGCAGATCGAAGCTTTGCCGATCATTCCAATGTGGCATCAGGCGACCAAGGATTTCTCTGAAGTGGCTGGCACACCTATCTTGTCCGCTGACTTTACCGATCGACGTCGGAATCTTGCAGCAGAGATGAGCATAGCAACCAGCAACATCGAGCGTGTTGAAAGCACGTTGTCGCGTCTGCGGCTACAACTAAGCGAGGTGAAAGAGGACAAGCCAATTCGCGATAATCGTCGAGAGATCGAAACGCTTATCAAGGAACTGCCGGTCCGGGAAAAGGCCGAGGCTGATCGCAAGGGATTCATGTCCAATGTGCTTCATAGCCAAGAGCGAGACCTACGTGCGAAATTGGCGGACCTTGCGAAAGTCACGTCTCAATCATCGACTGACAACTCACAACGATCGAACCTTGAAGATCAGGTCCACCAATACCAACTCAATGAAAGCGAGCGTAAGAAAATCGTTCGCTTGGCGGGTGAGTACGCGAGGGTCGTGACGGGATGCGAAGACAAACGGCGGCAGGTGGAACGATTGCGGCAACGAATCGAATCCTGCGGTAAGGAACTTGAAGCCTTGCCTTTGGAATCACATGCTGAAGGGTTGTCGCAAGTGCTTGCGCAAATCGGCCAGCCTTCGGCGATGGTGGAAAATCTGCGTGAAGCCCAATCTCAAGTCCAGCGGTTCGAGGACCGTTGCGAAGTCTTTCGGTCGCGACTTCGACTCGATCAATCACTGGATCGGATCGTCACGATGGAACTACCGGACCCTGCGATCGTCAGTCAAACATCGGCCCGGATCAACTCTATCGACGAAGAGACGGAAATCGCTAGACGTCGAGTCTTAGAACTAAAACGGCAACTTGCCGACGAAGAAGCTGGCTACGAAGCGATTGAAACGAAAGCTCACCTACCTTCCCTGGGTGACTTGGACAAGGCTCGACAAGTGCGAGATCGCATGCTTGCGGCGATTCACAAACAAACACTCGTTCATGCGGAACGAGATGAATCCTCGCTTACCGACGCTAGCGTCGACACTTTCGAAACCGACAGCGTCATGCAAGCGGTGCGTCGGGCGGATGAGATCGCCGATCAGCTTCGAATGCACCAAAAGGAAGTTCACCAGCGGGAAACCATGGTGGCGACGATCCGCAAGTTGACCGCCAAAGTCCAGCAGGCGCAAAGCGAATGGGACAAGCAAAAGGAACTGCAAGCCAACATCCAGGAACACTGGAACATCGTTTGGACAGAAAAAGGGATCACACCGGGATCTCCGCAAGCGATGCGAGACTGGATTGACGAACACGAAAAACTTGTTGCGCTTGCTGAATCCCTGGAGGACGAACGGGCAAGCCTGAAGCGATTTGAAGCCTCGGTCGAAGACGCGACTCAAAGATTGGCCATGGCTTTGAAACTTAATGCCGATGCTTTGGAAGGGGCGAACTTGCTGGACCTACATGCTAAGGCAAGCCTGATTGCCGAGCAGAACGACGCTCTGGTTCAGCAGCGAAAATTAACGATGCAACAGATTGAGGGATGGACTTCGGAATTGTCGGAAGCGGAAACCACGCTCAATGCTCGTGAAGCTGATTTAGTGGCTTGGCAGGAACAATGGGATGTCGCCATGCATTCTTTGAGTCGAGACTCATCCGCTAAGTCGTCGCTTGCGCCCGAGGATGTGATCGCGATGCTCGATTCGATCAAGGATCTAAGTAATCTGAAGAAGGATCGAGACGACATGCTGCATCGGATGACTTCCATTGAAAACGAGACGCAAGCGTTCTTGAAATCAGCAGCTCGTACGGTTCATGCGGTCCACGGTGACGAAGTAAAGATCATGACCGAAGGCGACGACACCAGTGTTCTCTTGCAACATGCCGCGTCGTTAATCCAAGAACTTCATCAGCGGTCCAAGCAAGAATCAATCGACTCGGCCGCCCGGGATCGGCTGCGCGAGGACATCGCCAAAGCCGAACAGGAACTGAAGGCAGAGTCTTTAACGATGCAGCGTCATTTCGTGCTGCGAGATGAGCTTCTGCAGGAGTCCGGCAGTGAAAGCCTAGAGGCGCTACCAGCGATTGAGGCTCAATGGCGACGGCGTGAGACCGCAGCCGCCCAAGTCCGATCCACCGAGAATGACCTTCGGCGGTTGGCAGGTGGCGAGGATCTGGAACGGTTCATTGAAGGCATTGGCGACGTCCAACCAGCAATTCTGGAAGATCATCTCGCCGAAACGGATCGCGACCGAAAACGCATTTCTGATCAGCTCGAACTTGCTATTGAAGGACTTGGTGCGATCGGCCAGTTGCTGAAACAAATGGATGGAGGCGAAACGGCATCTGATATTTCGCAGGCGATCGCGGGGCAACTCGGACAGCTTTCCAGCGATGTTGAAGCCTACGTACGCTTGAAGTTGGCGGGTGCAATTTTGAATCGTGCGATCGAGCATTATCGAAGCGAAAACCAAGAACCCGTGTTACAGATCGCGGAGACGTACTTTCGGGAACTAACCGGCGGTGCTTATGTGGGACTTAACGTTGACTATCCCAATGAAGGCGATGTCCCAATTCTGCACGGTCGCCGAGCCTCCGGCGATGATGTTCCCGTCAGCGGAATGAGTTCGGGGACGGCCGACGCCCTGTATTTAGCCTTGCGATTAGCCTCGCTAAAACATCGCTGCGACAGCGGCAAACCAATGCCGTTGATTATTGATGACTGCTTGCAACGATTTGACGAAGTTCGTTCGGCGGCCGCGTTGCGAGTGCTTTCGAAGTTATCGGCGTCGACTCAGGTGATCATGTTCACTCACCATGATCACCTCGAAGGCCTAGCGAGAGAATCGCTTGAAGCGGGGGAGTTCCATGTTCACCGCTTGGCAACCTAGGGCTCGTTCCCACCAGCCTTATTGACCACGGGTTCATGCTGATCGGCGACTACCAGCCCTACTCATCAACGGCAGTTGCGATAACCTGAAGGTTTGGTTTTTTGTCGCTATTGGTAAAACGTCATGTCATCCGCTCAAGAACGAATTCTCGCCCAATACCATGGCCTCATGCAGGTCAACGCTTCATCGCACCTGTTGCGGTCAGCTCGCGAAATCGGCTTGATTGGCGAATTGCGTGAGGGTCAGCGGACACTGGAACAACTTCGTGACAATCTCAGCCTCAGTGAGGCGTCGCTGCAGCTTTTTCTTGATGGGCTGATGTCGATCGGGATTGTGGAAAAGTACGACGAAGATCACGCCCTTTCTCGCGCCGGTCATCTGCTTTGTCAGTACGACGATGATTTGGGCGATTCCACTTGGTCGAACTTACCTGACCTCGTTAGAGGAAAGATTGATCGCGAAAACATCGACGACCAGGCTCAGCATGATTACTTAGCGGCCACACAGTGGTCGCATACCGCATCAGCGATGCAGGCGGCTGAGATACTGGACATTGGCGGCCAGGACGAACCAGCGGGGCTGCGGATTCTGGATTTGGGGTGCGGATCGGCAGTTTGGAGTTGTGCGATGTCCTACCGGGATCCTGAATCAACGTTGACGGCGGTCGATGGCCCCGGTGCGATCGAAGCAGCGACCGCCACCGCCGAGTCGATTGAGCTAGGCGAACGTTTTTCGCCAATCACTTCACTGCCCGAAGACGCGGAATTGCCAGCGGAGTCATTCGATTTGGTGATTCTGGCTCAGCGAATTTCATGCTTGGACGAAGCGGAGGGTAAAAAGTTGATCGACAAGGCCGTCGCAGCAACGGCTCCCAACGGTCGATTGATTGTGATTGACCTGTTTCGCGGCAACTCGGCACCTAGTTTGTCAGAGAGCCTAGAGGCGCTCAAGCTGAACTTGGGGACCCGAGGTGGATACATTCGATCACTAGACGAAATTCAAGCGAACTTAGCTCAGGCCGGGTTGGGAAATGTCCAATTCACGTACCTAGCAGCAAGTCGAATCAATCTCGGCATGGCGGTGGGGCGGAAATGACCAGGGAAGTTTGCGATTTAGTCCCGGGATGTGGTTGACGAAATCGCTTAGCACTTCCTAGGATACGTGGCTCGAAACCAATCATTTCCCACCCTGACCCTTCGGACCCCAGACAATGGCTGTCCCAAAACGTAAACACTCCAATAGCCGAACTGGCAAACGCCGTAGCCACGACCACGTGAAAAAGCGTCAGATCGCTTATTGCCCACAGTGCAGCAGTGCTGTGCCAACGCACACGGTATGCCCAAAATGTGGCTATTACCAAGGCCGCACCGTAGTTGAGCCGCAAGAAGCGTAACGCTTTTTGCTTGCTTGCCTCGGAATCTACAAGACCCAAACACATTGGAGTCCAGGTTTTCGCGGCTGTCAGGTTCCTTGATTGAGATAATGACTCGATTGAGACGCCTGCCAGCGGTCAAAGCCTGGACTCATCTCTTTTCCCATGAACTCATCTGCGATTCTCTTTCCCGGCCAAGGCGCACAATCCTCCGGCATGGGCCGCTGGCTTTGCGAAGAACATTCCATTGCCGCTGACTTGTTTGCCCAGGCGAACGAGGTGCTTGGCTACGACTTGCGAGCGATCTGCGATCAAGATCCTGCCGAGGAATTGAACGCGACCGAGTACAGCCAACCGGCACTGTTCACCGTCGGAATGGCTGCCGCTCGAGTGCTTGAGCAGACGGAGCCTGATCGAATCAAGAGCATCGGTGCAGCCGCGGGGCTTAGCTTGGGCGAATACACCGCGGTTTGCTTCGCTGGGGGACTCGACTTCGCCGACGCATTGCGACTGGTTCAAAAACGCGGCCAAGCAATGCAGGCTGCCGCGGACGCGGTCGACTCGGGCATGGCAAGCGTACTGGGGCTCGAGCTGGAAGCCGTGGAAGAACTTTGCCAATCCTGCCGCGATGGCGATGAAGTCCTGCAACCCGCCAACTTGCTTTGCCCTGGCAACATCGCCGTGTCAGGACACAAAAGTGCTATCGAAAAACTCATTCCGGCGGCAACCCAAGCCGGTGCGATGAAAGTGATTCCGCTAGCCGTTGCGGGTGCTTTCCACACCTCGTTGATGCAACCGGCTGTTGCGACGCTCAAGGCTGCACTCGCCGAGATGCCGATTCAAGACACTCGGATTCCGGTTTACAGCAATGTCGATGCGGCTCCTCATACGTCCGCCGACGAAATTCGCGATCTCCTATCTCGGCAAGTCGTTGGATCGGTCCTTTGGGAAGCCTCCGTTCGCAGGATGATGGAGGACGGATTCGACAAGTTCGAAGAAGTCGGCACGGGTCGCGTTCTGCGAGGAACATTGAAACGCATTAATCGCAAAATCGAAGCTGATGGATTTGGCGACGGGTAGTCGAGTAGCGCCGGCAAACGCTGGCGATCTACACTCTGAAAAAAACGGCCGGTGCGAACCGGCACTTCAGCCCACATCAATCACACTAACTTAAGAACATCATGGACCTTCAACTCAAAACGGACCTGTCCGGGCAAGTCGCGATCGTCACCGGCGCTTCCCAGGGACTTGGGAAAGCGGTCGCCATCGCGTTAGGCATGAACGGAGCGACCGTGGTTTGCTTGGCTCGCAACGCCGACAAGCTAGCCGATACGGTCAAGGAAATCGAAGCCGCAGGCGGCAAGGCCGAAGCGGTTTCTTGCGACGTGACCGACCGCGAAGCCGCTGCCGCTGCGATTGAGGGAGCGAACAAGAAGCACGGTGGATTGCACATCCTGGTCAACAACGCCGGTATCACCCGTGACAAGCTCATGCGAGGCATGTCGGACGAGGAATGGGATTCCGTGATTGCGACCAACCTGACCAGTTGCTTCGTATGCTGCCGCACCGCCGCTGGGATCATGCGTCGCAAGAAATACGGCCGAATCATCAACATGGCCTCGATCTCGGGCATGATCGGCAACCCCGGCCAAGCAAACTACTCGGCTTCCAAGGCCGGCATGATCGGGTTCACTCGCACGATTAGCAAAGAATTGATCAGCCGTGGCGTGACCGTCAACGCGGTTGCCCCTGGATTTATCGAGAGCGATATGACCAAGGAACTCGGCGATGTGGTGCTGGAAGAGGCGAAAAAACGCATTCCAGCGAAAAAACTTGGCCGAGCCGAAGATGTGGCTGCCGCCGTGCTGTTTTTGGCATCCCAGGATGCTGGCTACATTTCGGGTCAAACCCTAGTCGTCGATGGCGGCATGATCGGCTAAAACTTGCTCATCGAAACATCCATGCGAATCGCTGGCGCCCGGGCAGGCTCTTAAGAATCATCGGCTCTTTCTAAGACCGACGGCTCATCAAAGACCAACGGGGCTAAACTAGCTTTAGCCGCAAGAAACGCAGATCGTATTGCGTGTATTGACGCGTTTCGCCTATTTCCCCTATGTTTTCCGCGAATCCCTGACAGCTTTTCGGCACTCGAAAAGCTTCGCAGACCATCCTTTAAGAATTGCTCATGGCTACAATCGAAGAACGCGTAATCGACATCGTTTCCGAACAACTCGGCGTTGATAAAGACAAAATCACCCGCGAAACGTCGTTTGTGAACGACCTAGGCGCGGACTCTCTGGACACCGTCGAACTGGTCATGGAACTCGAAGAAGAGTTCGATATCAGCATTCCTGACGAAGCTGCTGAAAAGATCCAAAAGGTCGGTGAAGCAGTCGAGTTCATCGAATCGGCTAAAGGCGAAGACGACTGATCGGCCGCTGCCGCGAAGAATTGGTGGCGATTGATTTGCGCAACTCACCTTGGTGAGGCAATGATCTTTGCACCACCCTCGACAACGTTGTTGCCGTCCGTAAGCTTCGAGCTCAAGCGATCTCGAAATCTCACGGGCGGCATTTGTCTTTCAAGTCATGCGGATAAGCTATCCGCGTTCTCAACCGTCGTTTAAACATCGGACACCGCGAGCAATCACGCGATGCAGACTCAATCAAATAACTTGCGCCGAGTAGTCATCACCGGCGTTGGCGTCGTCACTCCACTGGGCAGCGAAGTTGAATCGTTTTGGACTCGGCTGACTGCTGGCGAAAGCGGAATTCACGACCTGACCATGCTCGACACCGAGCGTTACAAGGTGCACTTCGGCGGTGATATTCCTGAATTCGACGTCACTGAGGTTGTGGACCCGCACGAAGCAAAGCGGCTTGACCGATTCACTCAGTTCGCTGTTCATGCTGGCGCCCAAGCGATCAAAGACTGCGGCATCGACTTCACTACCGTCGATCGACATAAGTGCGGTGTTGTTCTAGGCAGCGGCATTGGTGGGCTTGGCGAAATCGAAGTTCAAATTGAACGTATGCTGACCAAAGGTCCAGAACGAGTGAGCCCGTTCACGGTTCCCAAAATGATGGTTAATGCTGCTGGCGGAAACCTATCGATCACTTATGGACTGCAAGGCCCTAACTACGCCGTCGCTACAGCCTGTGCCAGTGCTACCAATGCGATGGGCGATGCGATGCGAAGTATCCGCTTGGGCGAAACTGACTTCATGTTGACCGGCGGTACCGAAGCGGCCATCACCAACATGGGCTTGGCTGCGTTCCAGAACATGAAGGCGTTGTCCACCCGCAACGATGATCCCAAGTCGGCTAGCCGGCCGTTTGACGCCGATCGCGATGGATTCGTCCTCGGCGAAGGCGGCGGAGTGTTGGTTTTTGAAGAACTTGAACATGCCAAAGCTCGCGGAGCCAAAATTTACGCCGAAGTTCTCGGCTACGGCACGACCAGCGACGCAGGGCATATCACGGCGCCCGATCCAGAAGGCAAGGGAGCAGCCCGTGCGATGCAGGCAGCCATCGAAGATGCGGGCATCGATACAACATCGATCGACTACATCAACGCTCACGGCACCAGCACGCCGCTTGGCGACAAGGCGGAAACACGAGCAATTAAGAACGTATTCGGCGATCATGCGCCGAAGCTCGCGATTAGCAGCACGAAGGGCGCCCTGGGGCACTCGCTTGGTGCCAGCGGCGGTATCGAAGCAGTAATCCTTTGCAAAACTTTGCAAACCGGATTGATCGCCCCGACGATCAACTACGACACGCCAGACCCTGAATGCGACCTGGATTACGTGCCTAACGAAGCACGTCAAGCAAACGTTAAGATTGCGATGAGCAATAGCTTTGGATTTGGCGGACACAACGCTTGCGTCGTGTTTGGGCAGTATTCCTAGCTCGTCCTATTGATCCACAACGTTCAGGCTGAACTCCACGACGTTCAGGCTGAACATTGTGTCGTGCTGGTTACCGCAACCGAACAAACGCGTCGGTGACGGCGGTGCGGGACGCTGCCGTGTCGTTCCCAGTGAGGTTCAGCCAGGCCCTGCGAGATCTCGCGACGTCCCTACCAGGCCCCAGAACGTATGAACCCTGCGTACAATGCGGCCATGGCAAATCTACTGGATCAGTCCGAATACATCGAACAGGGTTACCTGTTTCAATTGCTGCGCGAACGTTTAGCTGAGAACGCTCCGATGCAGGAGCTGCTCGAACAGATCAAATACGAGCTGCTGACGACCACCAACTTGCCGCTCGCGATCGACTACATGCTGACCGAGTTGAAGCACTCGGGGCTAATGTCCCCGGCGATGCTTAGGTTGTCCCACTATTTCACGGCCTTCCAGTCGTACCTGATTTCGCAGGCCGAACAAGAAACGGGTCGATTCACGATGGGGGCGGCACTGCAGGCACTTGAAGCAGAAGCCAAGTACCGAACGGCCGGCGGGTCGCCGCAAGGATTGTTCTTCTATCACTTTGAAGTTTTGTGCCGCAGCCGGCTCAATTACGACAAGGGTCTCACCGCCATTAGCAACGATCCCATTTATGATCTGACATGGAAGAAATGGATTTTGATGTTGCGAGCACAAATTGGTCTCGTCGACACCGCTGATCTAATTTTCCTCGCCAGCGAAGACTATCGCGACAAATTGATTGCTGCCGGAGAACCGGTCGAAGGCAAGGGGCCGTTTCTGTTTGGAACTCGCGAAGGAAGGATTGCGTTTGGCAATCGCCGCAAAGATCCATTGTTCTTGTTTGCTGCGATGCAGCGACATCTGGGCTACCCGAAAGTTCCACGGACGAAACCTCGCGATGAAAACCGTGACTTGATTCCTCAACTTGCTCGACGGATCGAACGCTTGGAGTCACGAATAAAGTTGATGGAAGAGGAGCGTCGAGGCGGACTCGACATCACGCGTTTCTACGAGAAGCACAAGAACAATCTTCCGCCCCTCGATGATTAGGAACGCACTATTTGTGATTCCCAGTTCCTGATTCCCAGTTCCTGATTCCCAGTTCCTGATTACCAGTTCCTGATTACCAGTTCCTGATTACCAGTTCCTGATTACCAGTTCCTGATTACCAGTTCCTGGTTCTCAGACCATGCTCCTGATTAACAGTTCCATGCTCCATATTTCGCGCGGGGCAAGGATGGCGGGAGTGATGGGATGCGGTCGGCGCATGAAAAACGCCGAAGCCACAGGGGTGACTTCGGCGTTTCGACTACATTTGAACGACTAGGCGTTAAGCACTTTTGGTCGTCGGCATTTGGAAGAGCTTTGTCTTTCCGGCAACGACATTTTCGTCGATGGTGAAGACGGTGCCTTCTTCTTGGTCAGGAAGGTCGTACATGATGTCCAACATGACCTCTTCAAGGATCCCGCGGAGACCGCGAGCTCCCACACCCTTATCGAGTGCTTTGCGAGCGACAAAGTGAAGTGCCTCGTCTGTGAAGACAAGTTCACACTTTTCCATCGCGAACAAGGCTTGGTACTGCTTGATCAGCGAATTCTTAGGCTCAGTCATTACCTGAACCAATCCGGCTTCATCGAGCGGTTGCAAGTAGCTGACCACTGGCAAACGTCCGACCAATTCAGGAATCAACCCGAACTGCATGATGTCTTCGGTTTGAACTTGGGCCAACAAGTCCGACGTGGACTGATCGTTGCGAACCGTTTGTCCACCGCCGAATCCGAGCGTCTTGTGCCCAAGACGCTTGCGGATGATGTCTTCGATTCCCACAAACGTTCCCCCGACGATGAACAAAATGTTGCTCGTGTCGAGTTGAATGTATTGTTGTTCGGGATGCTTTCGCCCACCTTGCGGTGGAACGTTGGCGACGGTGCCTTCGAGCATCTTCAATAGGCTCTGCTGGACACCTTCTCCTGAAACATCTCGAGTGATCGAAACATTGGCACTGGTCTTACCGATCTTGTCCACTTCGTCAATGTAGAGGATACCGCGTTGGGCGGCCTCGACATCGAAATCAGCGGCATGGAGCAGCTTAAGCAACAAGTTCTCGACGTCTTCGCCGACATAGCCAGCTTCGGTCAAGGTCGTCGCATCACCGATCGCAAACGGCACATTCAACATACGAGCGAGTGAGCGAGCGAGCAACGTCTTCCCGCTACCGGTTGGACCGGCCAGCAGAATGTTGCTTTTCTCAATCTCGACTTCGCCTTCACCTTCCCATTCGCTGGTCAATCGCTTGTAGTGATTGTGAACAGCGACCGCCAGAACACGCTTCGCGGCATTTTGGCCGATCACGTACTGGTCAAGGTGAGCAACAATTTCCCGAGGTGCGGGAATCTCATTAAACAAGGTCTTGCTTGGGCCACGGCGACGCTCTTCTTGATCGAGAATCGATTGGCAAAGCTCAATGCATTCGCTACAGATGTAGACGTCGCCAGGACCTTCTACGAGAGGTCCCACATCACGATAACTCTTACGACAGAAAGAACAGAATGCGTTCTTCTTGGTGGAGGAGGTTCCGCGGCGGGAGGTTGGGTTATCTTTCGAGGGCATACACGACTCCGGTTGGGGCGACTTTCGGCATCACTTCGCTTCGCTGGCAAAGCACGACCATGTTCTTGAGCTTTCGCTCGGTCGCGGTAATCTTCGTCAGTGAAACGACGTGAAGCGTTAGGTCACGCATCATGAAGTTTCGGGCCACGGCTCGAATGCTTTCTCTCATCCAAAGATGATCAGATGAGAGATGAGTCATCCGTATCCTCGAAAGCTCGAGCCAATCGTGGTTGGTTCAAAACGGTTTATGGTTTCCGATTGCATGCCCACATGGATGGGAGGCAGACAGGCGGATAGGGTTGTCCTTCAAACAGTAACACGGAACGTTTGGCCGTTGATGATTGCCGACCATGGGAGTTAACGATTCACCGAGGTGGATCGTTTGGTTCGGTCGGCGACTCTGTTTCGGTTGATGGCTTTGCATCATCCGATCCCCGAGCATCGTCAGTCAAACCCGTGCAGTGTTGCTGGGTTCTTGCTTGTATAGTTCGGAATTCTTCGTCCGTGATGTCACCTTTGCGGTGCATTTCTCGCAAGTTTGCGAGGGCGTCGGAGGCCACTTCCTGGTCTCCAGCGACATAGTCCCGATAGCTTGCCACGATATAAAATGCGGCTGCGATTAGGACGCATAGGATCACTACGCCGATGCTAGACTGCACCATAGGTCCAAGTTGCAACAAAGGCGAAGTAACCAAAATAGGCATAACCCTTAGCTCGGTCTTATTCCTTCGTGGGCTGGGTCTTGGTTGGATTCAAACACGTTGTTTACTCCCTCCATTAATTGGGAGACTTACCAACCCGGGTCCCCAGACCCGCGTCGTCCTCCGCCAACTTCATGATAGGGGTGTCCAGTAAAGGTGGTCCAGCAATTTGGTGATGGATCCTCTGGTTTTTCCGGTTTCACGCGTTTCACGACTCCTTCAGCATATCCCATAGTGGCAAATCAGACCTAGGCCAGAATGCTGATCACTCGAAAACCCCCATTGCCTCCTGAGCGGGCAGCAAACCCAACTCGGGGAACCCCTCGACGCGTACAATGCCAGGCCCGGTGAATCCGACTTTTGCCAATGACTGCACAATTCGATCGACGGCGACTTCTCCATGCCCGATCCTGATGTCGCGTGATCGGCCCGAATCCTGAGAAACCGGCTCAGCCCGCCGATCGCACAGGTAGACACAAGCCAGCCGATCGAGGTTCCTTTCCAAACGATCGACAATTGGAATTTCTCCCGCCGCGATCATTTCGCCCACGTCAGCGGCCAATCCCAAACGCGCAAATACACTTGGATCAAGCCACTGCAACAAACGCTCAAACTTTGCAACGGAATCGATAAGGTCCAAATGTCGGGGACGAATGGCCAAGTGCACGTCGGGGGCGACCAACTCGCATAACGAATGCAATTGTGTCGACAAGTGCTCGAGGTTCTCTTCTTCCAATGCATAGGGTCTTGCTGGCCCGCTGGAAAACGTCAGGCATGGCATCGCAGACCATTCCCTCGCCACCACTGCCCATTGCTGGATCCATTCTCTTGCTCGCTCTGCCGCTGCGTCCTCGGTATCGGTCAGTGTGGATGCTCTTGATCGAAACGGATGTTCAACAAATGCTCCGTCGATATCTAAGACCAACTTCATCGAGGTCCGCTCGAGCACGTCTTGAATCCGCAACGACTGGATCGAAAACAACGGATGTTTCGGATGCAGCGCCGCAGCGTGAGGACGAATCGCAACGCAACGATATCCTAGGTGCGCTAGTTCTTCGATCGCGATCACAGGATCGTGCAACAACAAGCCAGCCGTGTGGTATCCCGCCAGCATCAGGTCACATGGAATTGCTTTGACAATAACATCGCAGGAACGACCAACGCGAAGATGACTAATCCCCAAACTTGACCGGCACCTAAAAACGCAAATGAGGCGGCCAAGGGAATGATGGTCAGGATTCCAATCTTCATCGTCGTTTGTATCTTCAACGGCGTAGGGTCTTTGACCGCTCGATAGGCGCGAATGACAACGGGAAAGGCCACCAATCCAATCAAGATCGGAAAGGTCATCTGCGTCGACACGTGCCATCCAACCGGCACTCTTTCCAGCCGGGGCGCAAAGGCCAACATGATGGCTCCCAAAAGCGTGACGAATGTTCCTGCAGCAAGCGGAGGACTCCCGGCGCCCGATTCATCGGCTTCGCGACTGCCGAACATGGTCAGTCCCATGATGTAGGTCCCCATGCCGATCGCAATGGCAAAAAGGTACTTGGGAATCTCGAAACCTTCGACGGTTCCTAACAACGGCGAAGCACCTAAAAGAAAACTGAGGACCCGACAGGCCCCCATCGCGATCGGTCCTAGCAGCGTGTTTTTCAACGGTCCGTCGTACAACAGTATCGCCATCGATAAGACGATTGCGATTGCGGCCGGCAACCAAGTACTAGGATAGGTGTCGTCGGCCACATAACCACTCACGCCCGCCAACACGCAGCCACCGAGCATTGCAACGAAGCCGGCAATTCGGGCATTAGCGATAGATATCTCGCCGGCAGCAAGCGGACGTGACGATCGTTCACGTTTGTCCTTCTCGACGTCGAACACGTCGTTAAGAATCATCCCTGCCCAATACAACAAAATCCCGGCCAACACGACACAAACCAATCGCCCAATCGGCTCCGGCCCATGGGCGACCAAAAGGAAGGCTGCTGAGACATCCGCGATAACGGTAAATACGTTGGGCAGACGCACCAATCGCGCCCACGACATGGGCGTTGAAGAACTCTTAGACAAAACAAACTTTCATGAGACGAGTAGCGAAGTTCGTCTCGATTGTAGTCGGTTTGTATTTCCCCCGCTTGATGCCTTTCCGGTTCAACCGCGAAGCAAGCGAGCCGAAGAAAGCAGCCGATCAACGTCTCAGTTGGATCCGTTCCCGTTCGGTCAATCGGACTCCATAGCTTTCCATGTACCGATCCGTTTCGTTGGTGAACATTACATCGGCATCTTGATTGTCAAAGCGAAAGCGATCCGCAGGCGGCGGTTCGATCGGTCGAATTGAATAGAGTTCGATCAGCGTAATCAGCGCGCCATTGGTCATCCGAGTGGTCCCATCTTCCGAAGTGATCTGTCGAGGTTCGCTACGGTATTCCCAACGAATCGGTAACCACTTTCCGACGCTGCTTTCTGTGTCATTCTTCGTGGCAATCGCCACTTGGACCCGGCTGGGATAAAGATCGGGCAAGCGATCGCTGCCTGAACTGTTGAGGATTCGCGTCCTCGCCTGGGCATTCAGATCGCCCACGATCACCATCACTGGGTTGCCGGATAGCGTTGCCGAGTCGAGCCGTAAGTCATAGTCACGTTCAAGCGACACGAGCATCTCTGCCCAACCGCCGACCAATAGTCGTGGCGGCAATCCTAATAACCGTTGGTCTTCGGCGATCCACTCGTCGAGCCGAGCAACATCAACGCGTCGCAAGGTAATGGCTTCAGCGATTTCTTGGCGAGTCCACGCTAAACGCCCATCGTTAATTTGGTCGAGACGGTGTTTTCCGTCGCCGTCGTGCATGGTTAGCTGCATGTGATAGCGTCCCGAACCGCCCCCGGTCTGTTCGTACGTTCCAACACCGATGACTTTTCGTTTCGATGCGTGAACCGTTTCACGAACCTTGGCGTCAAAAGCTGGACCGTTGACGAGGTGCCCTAAGATTTGATGAAGCAGCCGTTCAGCTTGCAAAGAAGTCGATGGCGTTTCGGCGGGCTGCGGTTGAGAGGACGCGGGAGCAGGACTCATCGCCCCAAGGCTGGGGGTCATTGAAGTGGAACCAGGAACGCCCGACGCGGAGTCGGCGGCGAAGTCTGTTCCTGAGGCAAAGCGCTGTCCTGAGCCTGTGACTTGGTCTTGGCTAGGCGAGGCCCCTGCGTCGGAAGCCGAGGCCAATAGCCCCGATGTGTCGCTCGCGCGGGGGACGTTGGCGGTTGTGGATGAAGATATTTGCTGAGCTGTGGTTTCCAGGGTGGGTACCAACACCAGCAATGTCATTAACAATAGGTGCGAAGCTTCGATGCTTCGTCCCGGAAACATGAGTTTCACGATGTGGCGATCACAGTTGGGGATGTAACGATGAAACTTCATGGGACGGTTGTGACGGTTTTTTCAAAGATTCCGGTGGCAACTTGCCGATGACCAACCAAGCAGCCGGTCTGGTAACACCTTTTCGATTGCATTTGGACAACCCTGTGGGATGAATCATTGCCAACGATGATCCGATCCTAGAGATCATCCCTATGGCGAGTCCAGCCAAAAACAATGTGGCTGCCATGACGGCACGCCCACCTATCCCATTTGCATTTTGTCTGTGGACGAGTGGTCCCAGCGTGATGCCCACGAAACCACGGGCTTTTGCCCACGATACCCAAGGAACGGGGGAAACGATGAAACGAATCGTCACTCATTTGTCGCTACTGGCGGCCGCGGCGATATTCGCCACCGGGTGTGTGCCGGTTCGCCACAACCTGCCACCCGATCAACGCATGATGGAGCCCGGCCCTGGCGTCGGTGGTCCTGGTCCCGGCATCATGGGAGCTCCAGCAATGGCCCCCGGGATGATGGGCGGCCCGATGAGCGGTGGCATGCCTGGCGGCGGCATGATGATGGGAGCCGGTGGAATGATGGGCTCAGCAGGCCCGATGGGCGCGATGCCCCCAGGTGCCATTGGAGCAGCTCCCCTTGAAGCGATGCAAAGTGCACCGCTTCCTATGATGGGAACCCAAGCATCCACTGGCCAAGGCGAAATCGACCTCGTCAACTACACCTGCAGTTGCGGCGGCGGAGCATGCGGCGGCAGCGGCGGATGCATGGCGGGCGGTGGCGAAGGTGCCATGATCCCACAAGGCGGTGGTGTGATGGACATGGGCGCGATGATGCCTCATGTTGCACCGACCGTACAAGTCACTTTTGGTACTCCCGAAGGAATGCAGGTTCGTTACGACGCAACCGGTGGCGGCATGTTCGACAGCGATCCACTTGTGGTTCCTGCTCGTCAGAACTTCCCTCAAGGTGGCCTGTACCGCTTGAAGATTACCAATATCCAAGCTCGCGAAGGTGTTGAACTGTACCCAACGCTTGAATTGGCCTATGCCAATCCTCGCACTGGAGCCTACCTGGCTCACAACTCGGTACCCGTTCAATTCACCGAAGAAGACTTCGACCAAGTGTTGACTGGCAACTTCGTTACCAAAGTCATCTACCTTCCAGATCCCGATTTCCAAGGACCAGCACTCGCGGGCATTGACACTCTTGTCAGCACGCGTCTTGATCCAGGCATCGACCCGATTGTGGAAGCGGACCGACGTGGTTCGATCCTGGCCATCATCCGCTTGGGTGACAAGGATATCGAAATGGGTGGAGCCGGTGGATACGCAGCGGGCGGCATGATGATGCCACCAATCGCTGGTCTCCCCGCACCTTTCGCATCTGCGATGACGGATGGTTGCGGCGGCCCGGGAATGAACGGCGGCCAATGTGCCACCGCTCCTCCATCACTGCCTGGCATGATCGCCGGTGTAACGGCTCCTCAGTACGGAATGCCCATGTCGGGAACTCCGATCGGTTTGCCTGGACCACCTCACATTCCATTGGGTGTTCCCGCCGGACTTCAAAAGCATGTGATCAAGAACCATACGCCAATGCACATTCCACGACCTGTGGAAGACGTAAAGATGAATGTTCGACTGCAACCTGGATACAGCTATCCCAACCCAGTCAGCCGCGTGAAAATCACCGAGCAGAACTTTCATCCAGGTGTGCCTAACGGACGTGGTCTTTATCAACACGCCAGCCAGCGAGTTGATCCGAACTGCAACCCGTAGTGGGTCTTGAAGCCTGAACTATGAAACAACAAACGCGGTGTCGATGTTCTCTATCGCACCGCGTTTTGTTTGATCGAGTCGAAGCGTCCTCCACGAGCGTCGAAAAACCGGATTGAAGATGTTCCTCCCCTCAAGACACTTGCTCACCACCGCGCTCTTTGGCTTCGCCATCGCTGCATCGAGCATGACGAACCAGACGAATCAAGCGAGTGCTGCTGATCCATCGCAGTTCCTTGGTCCTAGCGGTGGCCAACACCGTATTCTCAATGGCGACATGCCACCGGGATTCGTCGGCGGCGCACGTCTTCGAGGCCGCGGACCAGGCCCCGTGATTGGTTACTTCCAACCGGTCGCCTTCCAGGGTCCCCAAGGCACCAGGTTCGCACTTGCTAATCAAAGCGGATTCTTTGACTCCGAAGAGAACCTGCAAGCCGGCCTGATTGTTGGAAGCGTTTACCGTTTCAAGATCACTGATATTCCCGGTCGCGAAGGTGCCGAAGTTTACCCCACGATCGAAGTCATCGACCGGACCTACCCACCACCTGGGCTTGCCACTCGTTATCCGATCACGGTCCAAATCGATGACAGTGATTTACGAGCAGCGATCGCGGGCCAACTCGTCACACGCGTCATCTACTTGGAAGATCCTCAATCAGCCGTCGCGCTTGAACAAACGCCAGCTTCCGAGCGTCCGATGGACATCGGGGAGTATCAAGACGCGTTAGAAGTAGCCGATCGTTTCGGTCGCCCCGTCGCGATCCTTCGCATGGGAAGTCTAGCTCCACCGCACTCGCATGAGCTGATGCCTAGCTTCCTTTTCGGCTCACCCGCCTGGGCGCCCATCATGCAGGCCGAATCGGTCTCTCACACCGTGGGTTCCGTTCCCGTGAACTTGCACACGCAGCCATGACCCCAGTCGCCAACTTGAAAACCAACATGAATCAAGCCAACGCTTTCCTTGCTCCCATCGGGGCAGGCATGAAATTGACGGGACACCGACGTTGCGTCGCAACCATTGGTGCCTTGGTCTGCGGATTGATGATCGGCTGCGCCACCTCAAACAAACCGAGCCCATCGGGTTTCCGGATGCCCGGCGGCAAGGCACCGGCGATGCCTACCAGTACAGGATCTGGAATGCCCGGCTCGCCCGTCCATCCCGTGACTCCCAGCTATCCAGGCCCAACGGATTCGACGCATTCAACATCGACGCAAGGACCTAGTGGCATTCAACAAGTGAACTACGAGTACGTAGGCGACTATCCCTCGTCCGATTGTGGGACCCCAGACTTGTCGTTCGGCGTTTCCGGTGGTTGCACCGCGGGATGCTGTGCTTCGGGATCTTGTGCATCCGGTTCTTGTGCTCCTGCCCAAGTCATTCCTCATGGCTATGCACCTTCTGCGGGAATGATGAACGTCTACGGAGTCGACCCGCAAGAGTTTCTATGCGACGGTGGCGATCAACATGGTGATGCTCGTGTGCTTCGGGACGAATCCATCGATGGCTTGCAGCCCGAAGACACGATCGTTCACTACACGACCGAAGCGGGCGACATCGAAGTTGTCCCCAGCAACCGAGTTTGCGTGTACGCGCCTCGATTCAAATCCGTTCGTAAGATCACCGGCGTACGAGCCGGCGAACATGCAGTGGGACTAGCAGGTGTCGATTTACCCGTGGGAACCAACCGCATTGAAATTGAAGAAGGTGGCGTGATGATCGGTGAATCGATTGAACTAGGTCATGCCGATGTTGCACGCCGTCTCGATGCGATGCGAGAACGCAATCGCGGTGTTCCGGTCGAAGGGATCGCCCAAATCGAGCAAGCAACGGATGTGTTGGCACTGCTTGTCGGCATGAAGTTCGACCAAATCAGCCTTCTGCAAGAAGATCAAAAAGCGATGCTTGAAGAACTCGCACTCGCAGCAGTCGCTTGGACCATCGACGAATCAGTCGAGGTTGAAATCCAAGATCTCAAAACGCCAGTGCTGACGCGAGACCAGAGTGTTGAAGGATTCACGATCTATGAATTCCCAGACGCGGGACGCTTGCGAATATGCAAGCTTGCTGATCGGCACGATGCTCTACCAGGCGAGCTTATCAACTTTGCGATCCGGATCGAGAATGTAGGCGATTCCGCTGTCGATCAGGTTCTGATCACCGATAACTTGGTCACTCGACTTGAGTACGTTGCCGAGAGTCAAACCTGCAGCGTCGGAGCTGAATTCGAAACAGTCGTCAACGAGGGTCAATCGTTGCAACTGATTTGGAAGCTGACTGATAAGTTGCGAGTTGGCGAATCAGCCACCATGCGATTCCGCTGCAAAGTGCGGTAGTCGAAAAGCGTAGCGGCAATTGAAAATTGCGTAGCGGCGATCGACAAGCGTAGCGGCAATCGACAGGCGTAGCAGCAATCGAATAGGGAAGCTCAATCGAATAAGCTGCTAGAGATCAGTTGATAACTAAGTGGTGCGTAAAGGTGCCGGAATCCACACTTGGCATTCTTGTGATGGCACCTTTGTTGCAAGTCGATTGCGGCGGCCCGTGGGCGTTGGCATCACATCAATCGAAATCGCTTGGGCAACTTTGGCACCGACTTGACACTTTGTGTCCCGTCCTGGGATGCCGTAAACTGCATGCATGAAAATCATGCTTGCCTTTCTAGGCGTCGTTATTGTTGCAGTGCTGGGTTGTGGAGTGTCGTATCGAGACGACCTGGACTACTCATACGCCGTTGAACAATCTTATTCACTCGAAGAATTTGAATTCGGGGACGGCGAACATGCGGAACTGGTCCAATACGAATTCGTCGGCCTCGACCTGATTGCGATGTCGCCGATCCGAGATGCGATCGCAAAAGACCGAATTGCCGATGGCAGGAAAGTCTTGGAAATCAGCAGCGGTACCGGGCTGCTATCAGTGCTATGTCTTTCTAATGGTGCGAAGCAAGTAGTCGCTACGGACATCCAGCCCGCCGCCGTCGCTAACACTCGATACAACGCGGCGAACTTGGTGAGCGACGGCAAGATCGACGCCCGTTTGCGACCAGCCAGTAGTTCCCAAGCGTATTCAGCGATCGCTAGCGAAGAACGATTTGACTTGATCATCACGGACGCCAATCGTGTTCATTATGATTCTTCGTCGACTCCCCAGAGCGAGGCAAACGACAAGCAGGAGTCGTTTGTTAAGTCACTGATCGAGGGGCTACCATTACACCTTACGAGCAATGGGCGATGTCTCGTGCTGAGCGACCGTAAGAAAACGTTGGATCAGGTCATCGAACTGGCTCAGGCCAATCAAATCACTCTTAAGACGCTCGATTCGCGAGATCCAGAAATTTTGGGCGAAGATTTTTCCCCCTCGTTCATGGTCGAATTACGAGTCCCGCCGAGCGCCAACGAGTAGCTAAGTTTGATCGCGACGGATGCGAATTTCCTCTCGCACGACTGCTAACGGACCCAATTCCGTTCTACGTCCACGGGCGTGTTGAAGTCGCAAAGGGATTGCTATGTCAAGTCCCTTTCTCAACATCTTGAAAGTGCGGGTTATTTGACTTGCATGTGCCGCGCAGCCGTCACTACCATAAGGGTATCTCAGGACGTTCTTATCTGTCTTTTATTCGACCGTGCGTCGTGTCGGTCGCGCCGTGAGATTTTCCCTGGTGGGATGCCTTGTCTATGATCCATTACATCTGCGATCGTTGTAAGCGACAGATCAACACGAACGAACAACCACGTTACGTCGTGCAAATTGAAATCCATTCAATGGCTGACGAAGTCACGCTGGATATCGACGATGACATCGATCAGCTAAGCGAACTCCATCAGGCTCTCGAGGGACTCGCTTGCGATCACCTCGATGATGAGCCCGAACTTGACCATCGGGGCAGCTACGATCTTTGCGCCGATTGCCATCGCCAATTCTTAAGAAATCCACTCGGTCGCGATGCAGTCGCTGCTTTTGGATTCAGCAACAACTAGTACTGCTTCAGGCGATAAGTACTGCTTCAAGCGATGGCTGATGTGAGACTGTGTTCCTTCATGTTGGATTCTCGTTTGGTAGCTTTGATGCCCTGAGTATCGTTGGCCTGAATTGCTGACTTGAATCACTGAACTGATTTGCGGAATTCAATCGCTGACTCGCGAGTTTTCACACCGAATCGCCTCGAGCTTCTTTTTCGAACTCAGTTTCTGAACTGAACTCAGTCGTCGAATCCCGTTTCCGAATGGGGCGTTGCGACGAGTACCTCGTCTCTCGGATCCATCGAAGGCATCTCGACCTCTCGGCTAAGCCAAAGGAAGTCATCGCGAGCATCAACGTAGTCGAGCGTTGCAATGCGAACGGCCATGGGCAAACTCGCGATCCGCTTGTCCAAATGCGGATCGGCTCGACCGGACAACAAACGCGACAACCACTTTCGATCTTCTTGAGGTTGATCAAAGTCCAACTTGCCTGCAACATGACGAAGTATTGCCGGAAACGAATTGAGTTCTGGCTTGAACGCGGAATGCCGCTCGGCAATCATTCGCAACTGATATTCCGCTTCGGCAACCTGTGAGGCCTGTATCCGAGCATCGTCGTCACCCTCGCGATAGGTAGCGACGGCAAACCTAGCTTGACCGACGTTGATGGTTTTCTTTTCGAGCCCGCCATACTTGATTTGCTTCGCATCCGCAGAAACCGCAACGTCCAACAATCCACCTCGCCAATTCGAGGGCACACGGAAGGTAACCTCAAACACTTTTTCGCCTTCCAATACTTGCTTGGCTGTCCACCTCAATTTGAAATAAACACCTCGCCCGCGATCAATGGTGCCGGCGGCGGATACGGCTTGCATCGGTGCTTGCCGATCAAACTCAACCGTGTTGATGTCCTTGTTACCTTTGTCAGCGCCTAAGCTTGCACTAGAAATTGGACCATAAGCACCATTGGTAGCTAAACCAAACGATTCGGATCGTTCCGTTATCTCTTTAACTTGTACCGGCGATGTCACGTCACTATCGGTCGCAGTCTTCGGTGCATAGTCCACGACAGCCATTTGCAAGTCACGCGGATGGCAAGTCATCAACCATTGATCGACTTGCGGCATGTTGGGATCGGCGATCATTGCAGACAATCGCAACTTCACCGTAATAAGCGAGGGGTCATTGCAATGGGTTTCCGCGACTGCGGTTGGCGGCAAATCGAATCGAACCGAATCTCCTGCATCGGCATTGGTTGCGACGCCAAGGACAAACACTACCGAAAAGATCACCAAAGATTGATTCATTGTATTTCTTCCATCGAAACAAAGGCTTCCTACTGCATCCCGCAGCATGAACCGATCCCATCGCGGGCTCGATTGGCCTTTCCTTCCTGGAAAGTGTGCATCGACCGTCTTGCACACAGGAAGGATAGATAGCGCTCGGAGACCGGCAAGCGACCATTTCGAAGGTCACTTTTCAAGAATCACGTACGATCAAATGTGAAACCGACGCGTTCGGCAACTTGTCTATGGTTCGCCGCTTTATCACCGTGAAACAATCCGCGTCCTCGGAGTCCTTGGGTGATTCACAGCGAATCGTTATCGAGCGGACAGTTGGGATATCAAGCGTTTGTTAGTTGCCGAATCACGAATTCGTTGGCTTCATGAGTGAACGGCCGCGAATCCCCAAAGCATCGCCATGCACGATAATCCGTGATGCAGTGGTCCTACTTCTCTGTCCTGTTAGCTGTCCAATCCGCCAGATCCAGGCCTACCAGATCCAGGCCTACCGGATTCCTGCCTACTAACTTCCAGCCTACTAGGTTTCGCCCCAGTAACTTCTGGCCTAGTAACTTCTGGCCTAGTAACTTCTGGCCTAGTAACTTCCGGTTGTGTCAGGCCATTCGCGTCGAAGACTTTCACTTCAAAATCGCGATTCCTGTATTGGTGGCAGGTATCTAGCCGGCAACCGGAAACCTCATGCAAGGTTTGACAGATTGAGTTCTCGCACTCGATCGCAAAGGCGCACTGCTTGCCCCTTACTGAAACAGGGCTTTGGCGAACGATTGTGGATCAAATTTAGCAATGTCTTCGATTCCCTCACCGAGCCCTACAAACTTCACGGGAAGCTGAAACTGATCCTGGATGGGTAAAATGACGCCGCCTTTGGCTGATCCATCGAGCTTGGCCAATACAATTCCAGAGCAACCAGCGGTTTCGCTGAAGCCTCGCGCTTGGCTGATTGCGTTTTGCCCTGCGGTCGCATCGAGCACCAACAACACTTCATGAGGTGCATCTTCGATTTTCTTACTGATGACGCGTCGGATTTTGTCGAGTTGCTGCATCAAGTTCGACTGAGTCTGCAATCGTCCGGCGGTATCAATGATTGCTATGTCTGCACCCATTTCGACGGCTCGATCGACCGTTTGAAACGCGACACTGGCGGGATCAGCTTCGTGCTTACCGGTCACGATGTCACATCCGATTCGACCGGCCCAGACCGTTAGTTGTTCGACCGCAGCAGCTCGGAACGTATCGCCAGCGCCCAAAACGACTTTATTACCAGCATGATGAAGGTAATAGGCAAGCTTTCCGATCGACGTCGTCTTTCCACTTCCGTTGACTCCTACCACCAAGATCACCGTAGGACCGGAAGCAGCACGGGTTAGCTCCGTCGACTTTTGCTCGAGCATCGCCGTGGTCTGCGAGGTGATCGTGTCCAGAATTTCCTCGAGATGCACAACGCGAGCGCGATAGTCTTTGCCAATGCGGTCACGAATTTCTTCGGCTGGGCCAACACCCATGTCCGTCCGGATCAATCGCTCGAACAGATCGGTCAGAAACTCATCATCTACCAACCGGCCTTCCGCTTTGAAAAGGTCACGGATGTCGGTGTTCAGCGCTTGGCGAGTTTTTGAAAGCGCCCCTCGGAACTTAGAAAACAGACCGCCACTGGCTTTTTCGGGTGCAGGGTCGGCATCCGGTGTTGATGCGGCCGCCGGGACTGGGGATGCCGCCGGTGCTGGGTTTGCCACAGGCGTCGGTTCAGCTTTCAGCTCTGTCGCTGCGTCGGCATCAGCTTGTGGACTCGATTGAGCGAACGATGAAACAGACGGATTGGTCTGTTCCACGGCTGGGTCTGCCTTTTCGGGTGCGTTCTCCGGCACCGGTGGGGGGGCCGGGGTTTCGGGATTGTTTTTCTTGGAGCGCCAAAACGCCATCGCAGCAAAATTCCAAAGGGAGTTCGGGGGTAACTAAGGTGCCTCAAAGTGTGACCGATGATGCCTTCAGGGGGTAGGTCGGCGACTGAAACGTCACTCATCAGCAGCGCACGTTGATCTCGCAAACCTAGCAATATGCATAGCGGGAACTATCAATCCCTAGACTTTTGCAATCGCTACAGTTTACCAGATTGGAGCAAATTCGCTGATCCAATCGACAAGAACAGAGAGAACGACCGTACGAAACAGTACGCTTTTCCCGATATGCATTTGTGGAGTGGCGATCGATGCTTCTGCGAATAGTTTTCATAGAAACAGCGGCATCGCCCCAGGTGGCCTCCGATAGAAACCTTCGATGACTGAACGTGGTTCGGGACGTCACGAGAAATCCACGACGGAGATCTCCGGCCTCAACCACCGAATGTGAGAGCGTTCTCACATTCCGACGGCTGAAGGTCGTTCGGATTCACGTTTATACAATTGTGCCTAGCACGATCACCCAAAACGGATAACTGGGGAGTTAATAAAGCATATGAAGCTTAGTAAATTGGCGCTGATCGCAGCAATCGCCTGCGGAACTTACGCTGGCAACGTGTTTGCTGATCAGACAAACGACATTCAATTGGTATCTTGCTGCGAAGCAACTAGCTGCGATTGCGGCGAGCCTGCTTGCGGTTGCGAAGCCGCTCTTCCTTCTTGCGGTTGCGAGATGGGCTGCGACGGCGGATGTGATTCCTGCGGCGGTTGCCCCGTCGGCGGAGCACTTGATTGCCTAACCGGCGATTGCTGCTTGGGCGATCCCTACTCGCTCTTCGGCGAGCACTGCGGCTGGTCCGCTGGTGGTTGGGTTTCGCTTGGATACCACAGCAAGGGCAATGCCCTTTTCAACAGCCGTCCTGACGAGCTGCAACTGCACCAAGCATGGTTGTACGCTGAAAAAGCGATCGACACGAGCTGCGGTTTCGACATCGGTGGTCGCATTGACTACTTATACGGTACCGACTCGCAAGATACCCAATCTTTCGGTATCGACAACGATCACTGGGACAACGATTGGGACAACGGTCCTGACTACGGTCACGCCTTGCCTCAGTTGTACCTAGAAGCTGGTTACGGCGACCTTTCGGTCAAAGTTGGTCACTTCTACACCATCATTGGATGGGAAGTTGTGCAAGCGACCGGTAACTTCTTCTACAGCCACGCGTACACCATGTACAACAGCGAGCCTTTCACCCACACCGGTGCTTTGGCTACGTACGAAGCCAGCGATGACTTGTCGTTGTTCGGTGGATACGTACTCGGTTGGGACAGCGGCTTCGAAGACAATGGCGACGCGTTCTTGGGTGGTGCATCGCTCGGTTTGACCGACGATTTGACCCTGATCTACGCTACGACCTTCGGTCGCTTTGACGACGGAGACGCTGGAGTCGAAAACGGCTACATGCACTCGATCGTTGCTGACTACGCCGTTTCGGACAGCGTTCAGTACATCCTGCAAAGTGATTACTTGAGCACCGAAAACGCTAGCGGTGCAACCGTTCGCGACACCTTCGGTATCAACCAGTACCTGATCAAGACGCTTAGCGATTGCTGGGCTGTTGGTGGTCGTTTCGAGTGGTACAACCAAGAAGGCGTGTTCTCGGCAGCAGAGTCAGACATTTACGCTCTGACTCTTGGTGCGAACTACAAGCCTCACGCCAACGTGACCGTTCGTCCTGAAGTTCGCTTCGACTGGGATGACGATCAAGTTGCTGGTCTTGAAGACGGCGAAGATCAAACGACCTTCGGCATCGACACCATCTTCACCTTCTAAGGTTTAGATACGGTAAACCGAGGCTGGAAGAATCCGTGCGAGGGAGAGCCGAACGGTTATCCCCGACGTTCAAGAGCCACCCGTGCTACGGGTTCACGGCCAAACCCATGCCGGCCGCTTTGGAATTTCCAAAGCGGCCGGTTTTTTTATGCGCGCACGGTTCTTTGAAGAAACGCGATGCTTTGGTCGTGCCAGCAACGCCGTGTTCTAGATACGCCAGCCCTGGGTGCGACATCGGGCGTCTTGAAGCCCCACCTCTCATAACCCGCACAGCTTGCCAATTGACAGTCATTCCGGTCACTCAGGTGCTCTTGCTTTTCCGGGTGTGGTTAAGTTTGCCGGTCTTAGCGGCCGATACCTCTCCCAGACGAAGCTCCTTGGACATAGTTTGCTCAGGATATAGCTCTCGTCACCAATCCGAATCAACAAGACCCAGCCGTGTGAAACACGGCTGTCGATAGGGACGGGAGTCAATCGCGATGAAACTAAGCAAAATGGCCCTAATGGCAGCGATCTGCGGAGCCAGCGGACTGTGCTTTGGTGACGGCAATTTGGGTCTTGGCACCGCTGCCGCCCAAAACCCGTTGCTGGTTCATCCAGCAAGCTCCGAATTCTTGCAGCCGGTGAACCTCGAAGCAGATTCCATTGGCAGTGGTTTGTCACTAGTAAACTATTGCGATTGCGGCGAACCCGAATGTGGCTGCGAATCCATGGTCCCCGCCTGCGATTGTGATGGCGGATGCGACGGTGGTTGCGGTGCCGGATATGGATTTGGCGACTCAGGCTGCGACGACGAGTGCGGTGGCGGACTGATGTCCTGCGGCAGCATTGGACAATGCGACCTTGGCGACCCCTTCCAACTGCTTGGCGGTTGCTGTGACTACCAAGCCGGTGGTTGGGTTCAGATGGGCTATCACAACAAGAACACAATCTTGTTCAACAGCCGCAAGCACGAATACAACTTGCACCAAGCATGGATCTACGCCGAAAAGGCAATCGATACATCCGATGGTTTTGACCTCGGCGGTCGCATCGACTACGTCTACGGCATCGACGCACAAGACACTCAAGCGTTTGGCATCGCCAACGGTCACTGGGATAACCAGTGGGACCACGGAGCCTACGGTCACGCTCTGCCGCAACTCTACGGCGAAGCGGGTTACGGTGACTTCAGCATCAAGTTTGGTCACTTCTACACGCTCATTGGCTATGAAGTCGTCACCGCTCCGGACAACTTCTTCTATAGCCACGCCTACACGATGTACAACAGCGAACCGTTCACGCACTCCGGTGCGATTGCAACCTACGCTATGACCGACGACATCAGCTTGTTCGGCGGCTATGTCCTTGGTTGGGACAGCGGTTTCGAGGACAACGGCGACGCGTTCTTGGGCGGCGGTTCGGTCCAGTTGACCGACGACATCAACGTTACTTCCACAGTCGTGGGTGGTCGGTTCGCTGATAACTTTGGCGGTGACGAACGTGGCATCATGTCGTCAACGGTTGCCAACATTCAACTGACCGAAGACCTTAGCTACATCTTCCAAGCGGACATTCTTGATTCCGAAGATCACAACGGTGCGACAGTTCGCGAAACTTACGGCATCAACCAGTACCTGATCAAACAAGTCAGCGACTGCCTTGGATTTGGTGCTCGATTCGAATGGTGGAACGTGAATGCCGACAGTGTTGGTCTTTACGGCGACAACGCGACTGCGGGTGCCAACTTACCGGGCGACTTTGACATCTACGCATTGACGTTGGGCATGAATGTCAAACCTCACGCCAATTTGATGTTCCGCCCCGAAATTCGCTGGGACTGGGCTCAGGGCAGTGAAGCCAACTACGCCGCAGCCGACTTCCAAGTGCTAGAAGACGGGGCCGAACGCCAAACCACCTTTGGCATCGACACAATTATCCTGTTCTAAACAGGAATCCTATTGATGAACCACGAAAAGGCGGGCCGCATGGCTCGCCTTTTTTCGTTGCTGCTCGGTGTTCGAATCAACATGCGACCCGACCACCAACGTTTGCCAACACATTCAGCAGGCGATGCCCACAACCAAGGCACGCCAAAGCATTCCAACCTGAGAAACCGGCGCAAACGGAAAACGCAAATTTTATTTAAAGCGTTTACATCAAAGACCTTGCGCACGGAAGCAAGCGGCGAGCTAACGGCTTTGGCCTACCGATTGCTTTCAATGCCATCAACGCGAGCAGCGGGGGAAAGGCCCTCGTCGCCTTCACTCTCGAGCGATTTTAAAGATGGCCCGGGCAGGAGTAGATGGTGACCGACATTGGCACACGCTCGCGTTGTGCGTGTGAACGTCAAGCAATTGGTGCTTGGCCCCGCAAAATATCGTCGATCATCCTACGAGAAGGTGGATTAACAATGGTTGAGTGTTTCCGAGCGACCTCGCTCCGAAAGTTCGTGCTCCCCAGCTTGGTGCTGGCCGGAGTGATTGGTTTTGGTTTCTTCGATTCCGTCCCTGTGTTTGCCCAAGAGGCTGTTGAAGCGGCTGCCGAGGCTGTCGCTGAAGCTCCTGCAGAAGAAGCAGTGGAAGAAGCGGATCTCGGCGTTGGCTATGCCCTTGATAATGCGATCTTGTTCTTTTGTGCCGTTCTAGTTCTGTTCATGCAGGCTGGATTCGCCATGGTCGAAGCCGGTTTGAACTCGGCTAAGAACACCGTCAACATCCTGTCGAAGAACGTGATGGACCTTGCCGTTGGTGCATTGCTGTTCTTCGCAATCGGCTTTGGCCTGATGTACCCAGACAGCTACGCGGAACCATCTGTCGCTGGCAATGGTTACTTTGGTTTCGGTGGAACCGGAATTTACGAGACATCGGATGTTGAGCGTACATTCAGCCCTCAAGTTGACTGGTTCTTCCAAGCCGTGTTCGCTGCGACTGCCGCAACGATCGTTTCTGGTGCTGTCGCCGGACGCATGAAGTTCACTGCCTACTTGGTATACAGCGCTCTGTTGACCGGTTTGATCTACCCGATCGCTGGTTACTGGAAATGGGGCGGCGGATGGCTTGCTGAAATGGGCTTCCAAGACTTTGCTGGTTCCGCTGTGGTACACGCCGTTGGTGGTTTCGCTGGCTTGGCTGGTGCAATCATCTTGGGCCCACGCATCGGACGCTTCTCGGCTGATGGCAAAAGCGTGCCACTGCCTGGTCACAACATCACGTTCGCAGCCCTGGGTGTATTCATCCTTTGGGTTGGGTGGTATGGCTTCAACCCTGGTAGCCAATTGGCGTTCCAAGGAACCGGCGACATCGACGCAACCGTCATGATTGCTGTTAACACAACGCTGGCTGCTGCTGCTGGTGCCTTGATCTCAACGATTCTTAGCTGGGGAATGTTCGGCAAGCCTGACTTGACCATGAGCCTGAACGGTGCATTGGGCGGGTTGGTTGGAATCACCGCTTGCTGTGACGCGTTCACCAACGGCATGTCAATCGTTGTTGGCGGCGTCGCCGGTGCTCTTGTCTTGCTCGGTGTGATCATGCTCGACAAGGCCAAGATCGACGATCCAGTGGGTGCATGGCCGGTACACGGTCTGTGCGGTGTCTGGGGCTGCATGGCTCTTGGAATTCTGCCCAACAAGCACCTCGCTAGCGGCGACACCAGCTTCGTCACTCAATTGATCGGAACTGCATCGTACTGCGTTTGGGCCTTCGGCTTGATGTTAGCACTGTTCGTAGTTCTCAAGGCTGCAGGCATGCTTCGAGTATCGCCAGAAGAAGAACAAGCTGGCTTGGATGTTTCCGAGCACGGCATGCACGCTTACCCATCAGACGCCATTGCTGGCGGTGCTGTTAGCGTGTGATTTTGATCTACCCACCGCTGCTTCGTCGTCCGGTCTGCTTGATCGGGCGGCGAAGCGCTCGGCGGGGTTTGTAAATCTCGAGCTCCTTCGGGACGACTCTTTGATTGAACCATTCTAAGTTCGGGGAGACTGGAAACTTCTTGGCTCTTGCCTGGGCCAGAAGCAGCCCGACCTGAGTAGGCGTCCGCCTCGCTTGCTCAGGCTCGGGTTTTTCCATGATCCGGAGCCGGTGATTGCCTTGGTAGTCACCGGCTCTTTTCGTTGATTCACACCAGCGCTGAATAACAGCTGGGAAACAGCTGGGAAACAGCTGAAAAACATCAGGGCTTAGCTGAACTGAAAAACGGAGTAGAATTGTCGATTGTAGCCTCGGCATTCCGCACCCGTCTTTCCCCTTCCCCATCGCTGGCTTGCAACGTGAAGCTCATCATCGCCATCATCCAACCGGGCAAGCTTGATTCCATCAAAGAGGCGCTTCGCGACGTCGAAGTGGTTCGAATGACCGTATTGGATTGCCAAGGCTTTGGACGGCAACGCGGTCAGACAGGGTCGTTTCGCGGTCATGATGTCGGCATGAATCTGCTAAGAAAGATCCAGCTTCAAATTGCCGTCAACGAACAATTTGTTGAACCCACAGTGGCCGCCATCACCGCCGGCGGACGCAGCGGTGATGACGGTGAGATCGGCGATGGCAAGATATTCGTTCTCCCAATGGATGATTGCATCCGAATCCGAACGGGCGAACGCGGCCAGGAAGCGATCTAGCACTCGCTGGCTACAGGGTGTCGACTTCAACGGACATCAACGACGACTGCTGATTAGGCGAAGGCAACTCTTCGGAATAGTTGTTGCTTTCAGGTGCCTGATACGGCGCTGCCTGATATGGCGAGGCCTGATACGGCGTTGCTTGATACTGGGGTGCAGCTTCAAGAGCGGGCAACGGTTGGGGAATTGAGTAGCTTTCGCTGTAAGTCATTCCATCGCAACCACCGTCACAGCTACTGACACCGCAACCGCAGTTTCCGCCGCTTGAACATACCGGCCCAGTTTCCTTGGCGGTCCAAGTGTATTCGCATTCGGGGCAAGTGTACTTCTTGGTCTTGAGCTTCTTGACCTTGCGAATCTTCGCACCGTTGTGGTGACAAGCGCTGCAACCACTGCCGTCGCACGAATCGCAACGGTTACAGCCCTTCTTACCGCGTTGCCATGGAAAAACAACTTTGGGAATGCAGATAACATCGTGCTCAACTTCGAAGCACTGCTTTTCAGCATCGACGACTTTAGCGTCAAGATTGCAGGTGTAACACTTGCAATCACACTTGGGGCAACAAACCTTGTTGCATTGATCGCCAAGGCATCCGCCGGCTTGCACGGAATGGACTTGAACGGTGGAGAACGTCAGCGTTACGAAGGCAACGGCAGATAATAGGAAACGGTTCATGATAGGACCTTGAACAAATGTTGGGTGTTTGGTGGGTCGAATAGCAACTCGGCGGAAGATCAGAAGTCGATCATGAAGCGAGCGCCATAGATGTCGTAGTTACCTTCAATTGGTGCACCGGCACGGTTACCCACGGTGCTGTTTTCGCTCTTTCCGGTAACGTAGTTGAACTGCATCCGAGCGTTCGAATTCCAGTGCCAGTTCAAACCAACCGTGAGTGCTTCGCCTTCACCGCCGAAGATGTCGCCGTCGCTGAAGTCGGCTTGGGAATAACGAGCAGCCACCTGCCAGGCTCCCCAACCTGCTTCGCGACATCCATCGCACTTGTCAACCAACCAGAAATTCTGGAACGGAGTAACCCGATCGATCGTGCCGCTTTCGCGATCCCAAGGCATGTGTTCACCCGTCAAGAAATAGCTGGCGTACACGTATCCGCCATCAAGTCGAACATCCTCAAATCCGTCGCGTTCGACCCAATTGGATTGATACTCCCCAACGATTTGCAGAGCGCCGACGTTAACGACACCTTCGAGCCCGATCAAATTGTAGTAGTCAGCTCCAGCAATCTGACCGGTGTCAAAGTATCGAGTGCCGGCCGTGCGTGCTTCGGGACGGGTACGAAATCTCGCTTCGGAAAGTGCGTCTTTGCTGACGTCGGCGTGAGCACCGGAAACAGCCCAGTGAGCGTACCCGCGGCCACCACTGATGTCGTCGTACCAAATGGTGTTCGCGAGACGTCCGGCAACTTCGAGTTGCAAGTGGTCGCCGACGTAGTTGCCTTCATCTTGGACGTTGCGTTGATTGAACACACCGTAACGCCAGTTCCAAGCCAGGTCATCAGAAACGCCGTAGGACTGCAAGCCGAGACGTCGCGCGTCTTCGTTGAACGCTTCAATCACGAACGGTCGTTCAATGAACACGTTGTAGCGAGAACTGTTCAGGTGATCCAATCCATAGGGACGCTTTTGGTTACCGGCTAGGACTAACTGCAGCACGGGCAAATCAGTCCAACCAATGTAAGCGTCTCGGAATTCGCTGTCGTTTCCGCCTGCGAATTCCATCTCTATTTTGTAGAGCATGTTATCTTTGACTTTGCCGGCGACCCCAAATCGTAGACGTCGGAATCCAAGCCTGTTCTCCTCGTCTTCGCCGCCTGCAAATTGAGTGACGCCTTCGTCGTTATCGAAACCCCATGCGTCCAAGTGAACTCGTCCGCTGACTTTCATGGTCGACTTGCTGGAACCGCTGACAACGAGCGATTTGTTGCCTGCAACTTCCGCCACTTCGTCGATCGAATCTTCAAGTTCGGAAAGATGTTCCTCGAACTCTTCAAAGCGTTCTTCTAGAGAACCGTCGTCGTCATCCGAATCCTCGACGCTCTCGTCATCGGTTTGAGGGACGGATAGTTCTGCTGCGTCTTCATCGGCTACGACTGAATCATCGCTGCTTTGATCGGTTGCCTCAGCATTAGCATTGGGTTCATTGTCAACGCTGGGTGCAGCGGGAACGGTCTCGCTAACGTCTTCCACCGCTTCGTCAAGCAACCATGCACCGGGACTGGCGTAGTTCGTCGGCATCACGACGGCAACGTCACCGGCAAGGCTTGACGGGACTTGAAAATGGTTATCGTCCGCAAGGGCATCGCCGGTGAATCCGACCGAGAATGCAGACAGGGCAACGCCGAGCGCTGCCCGAAGAGCGCGTCGCGCTCGCCGAGTAGAATGTGACATCTGAAGAAACCATCCATGATTTCGAAGTAGTGTAACGTTGCGGCTCTGCATCACGCTTAGCTGCTAAAGAGCGAGCAGGGTCTGGCTTCATGCACTGGGCGATTACCTATCGGCAATCGCAATCTCTGCTGGCTGTTTGAATCTTCGTCAGAACAAACAAACATACACATGCCAAAGATGACTGCATTAAACAGAAGCTTCCATCCGTCGTAATACGCGCGGATCAAGCGACGTTACCAAAACAACAGCAGTAATCGGAGGATCTGGCACAACTGTCCTCGGCCAACCCGCTCCAGGCACCCCGATGAAGCTTTCGTGAATCAGAAGAAAGATGCTTAAGCACGAACACCAAGGCATCGTCCGATTGGGCGATAACTTGTAAGGGTTGTAGTGTTAACAGCGCGGTTACTGTTTCTTCGCTTTGCGTTTGGCTTCCAACAATCGTTCGGTGTAACTCTTGGCGTCGGGTTCACTTGCTGGTACCTCTTTGGCCTCATTCTTCGTCACGTCTAAGGCAGTGGGTTGCTCCAGGTTCACATCATCTGCCGATCGGTCGTTTTGAGTTGGTTCAAAGCGGACACTCGCACGACGTTTTTCGAGCGACTCACCCAACGACTCTTTGCTTTTCCGCAACGCATCGAGCCTCTCGGTTTTTTGGGTAGAAGTTGCATCTGCTTTCCCGCGAAGTTTTGCGATCCACTTCCCTAACCAAGCCAAGCTAATGGATACACGCCGCACGAACACGTCGGCTAGGAATACAAGACACCCCAATAGCACGAACCATGGCCAAGCGTCACGAATGCTTCGTGCGAGCGGCAAACCGCCTCGAAACGTATTCGAATCAATCAAGTCCTCTGAAGGCTCGGATTGCAATGGTACGGTCACAATACCGGGTTCACCTCCTTCAGGTTTCAAAGAAGCTAGTGAGTTCAACAGAGCTTCGTTGGTTTCACGGACGCGATATTCTTCGCTGTAGGGCACTGTCACCCCCGTCGTCAACGGTGTGGCCCCGGCACCGGGAACCACGTTCACAAAGTAGCTGCCGGCTTGATCGCCCGGAAAGGATCCCACATAGCGACCTGGCGCGGTTTGCTTCATCCGCAAGGCAATGGGTTTTAGATCAGGCCCCAACGCGGTCGCATTCATTTCTAAGAAGTTCAGGAACGTGTCGTCCGTGCTAAGTGCATTGACGACCACCTGGACCTCTCCGTCACGTACTTGAGTTGCGATTGAGAACTTGCCAGTGTCGCCGGTAGGTCGCATCAACCACCGAACCAACTGAGTATAAAACTTGTCGTACCCATCCCACTTCGTCCAACCACCTGCCCAGCGGGCGCCGGTGTCGGTGGTGAGAACTGCCGTTCGCCCCAAACCGTAAGTCCAGACCGCGAGCACTGTCGCATTTTCGGGTGCGTCCGGTTTAGGCGATTGGATCAACACCTGGGCAAGCGGGCTTTCCTTCGCTTGGGTCAACACAAAACCTTCGATCGTAGGCAGCACCCGGTCAACGCCGTCGAGCAGCGGATGCGGAAAGACAACTTCCGGGACCGCGCCACCGGGCGGTTCGTAAACCAATGGGCGGGCGACCCGCCGAGCTTCTCGCTGAAAGATTCTCGGTAACGCTTTGCCACTACTGACGGCGTAGTACTTACCGCCCGTCGCCGTCGCGATTTGCTGCAATCGCCGACTTTCGGTCAAACCGTGCGAAGCAACCGCAACGGTGCTAATCGTTATGTTGTTTTGCTTAAACGACCCCACCGTCGCTGGCGAAGGAGCGGTCGGGTCGCCATCACTGATAATGATGCAGTGCTTAACCGAAGCGGGAGTCCGTGTCAGTCCGGCCACCACCATTCGCATCGCCGGATCAAACTGCGGCATGTCGCCAGGTGTCATCCGTCCTAAGGCAGCAAGCATCGCTCGCCGATTGGCGCCAACCTCTAACAATCCATTCTTGCCGCCCCACATCCATTTATCGCCCTGCATCGTCCAGTGAACCACACCGGCATAATCAGCGGGGCCGAGTTGTTCAATCGCGGACTTGGCAATCACTTTTTGCCAATAGTTTCCTTCGGCCATTTCACTAGCGTGCATGATCAACGCGAGTGCCCCAACCGCCTGGATCTTCGTGTTCTTAATCTTGAAATCAACAGGCATTGCCTCTTCGATCTTCGTGCCGGTCCAACCGCCTGCGCCGAAAGCTTCCGGACCACCGATCATCAACAAGCCGGCGCCGAGTTGCTGCGTGTTGCTGACAAGCATATCGATTTGTTGATCGCTAAATGAAGTGATCTGATCAGTCGCGTCACCCGACACTCGCGGTACTCCCGCTAGGATCACTGCGTCATAGGCCTGCAACTCTGCCAACGAGCCAAACAATTCGTCGCTAGGCTGCGATACCACTTCGATATTTCCGTCGCGAAGCGCTTCGATCATCAAATCAAACTCACCAATGCGCGAACGTTCCTCGATCAACAACACTCGTCCTTTGCCGCGGACATAGGTGTAGGCCGTGGCATTGTTGTTTTGCCGCAGGCCATCATCGTTTTCGGAGTCCGGTATAAACTCGGCGTCGTACACGTAGGCGGCGGGTTGTTCAATTTGATGCCGCAGCGGAAAGACGTTTTTGCCGGGGTCGAGTGTGATGGATTCTTCTAACAGCAAAGTTTCGTCGCCGCCGACTTGCTGCTTGACCCGTAACTTTCCTTTGACCGGTTCGCTCTGATTGGCATCTGTGTAGTTGTTGACCACGATGCGAGCTTCAAACGGTTGCCCTTTGCGAATGTTCTGAGGCAGATCAATCTTCTCGACAAGCACCTCGCTGGACGCATCTATCATCACAGGAACGATATCGATCCCGATTCCACTACGTGCGACCCGAGCAGCCAAACTTCTAGCTGCACCCACATTCTCGTTGCCATCGGTAACGATCACGATCCGCCGAGAAGTGTCTTCGGGCATGGACGCTTTGGCCAAGTTGATTGCTGACTCTAAATTCGTCGCATCGGCTCGCCCCGTAAGACTTTCCAAACGGCGAAGCGTTGGAATGTCATCGTCGAAAGGTGGGATTTCGATAGCCGCGTCACGTCCGAAAACTATGATGCCAGCGCGGTCTTCGCGAGTACGATCGCGATGTCGGCGGACATTGCGAATCACGTAGTCGAGCATTGCTTGGCGTTTCACCTGCGGGATACTCTCGGATTGATCGAGCAGGAACATGACGGTAACTCGGTCACTTGTCCGTACCAATTGGACGCCGGCAAGCGCCATCACGATCGCTGTCCAAACGACCGTGCGAAAACCGAGGGCAAGGACGCGGCGCAATTTCCCGAGCGCAGCGAGCGATGAATAGCCGATCCACCATAAAACCGGCACCGCCAATAACAGCCACAGGTAACCGGGGTGATCGAATCCGAGACGGTAGGGCAACATATTGAAGTGTTCCAACAATCCCGTAATGGATTTAGACGTGATTCAAAACGGTGGACGACGGTGCTGTGCTTAATTCTATGGGACCTTCGGGATCCCGTGGTTTTCCGTACATGGTTGCCGCAACCATCGTGGCCGCCATGCCCATGATACCCGCCAAGATGATCCCCAAGGAAATCATTAAGGCAGGTGCCCCCAAGACATCGGTTTCACCCTCCGGTGCAAGCACCACCGCGATCACGCTGATTACGTTATTGACAAAGTGCCCCAACATGGCGGGAACCAGCGATCCGCTACGCCAACTAACAAATCCCAGGAAAACTCCCATCGGAAAAACCGCCACCACGTGCACCAGATCGAGGTGAAAGACCGCGAACAAGAATGACGCGATCAAGATACCTATGACCGGATGCAGGGCCGCAGTCAGGCGTGTTTGAATGTAACCGCGGAACAAAATTTCTTCGCAAATCGCTGGGGTTGCTCCGATCATCAATGCCAACGGAATCAAGAACCCTGATGCTCCGTGAGCACGAAAGATGCTGCTCATTTCCTTCAAGCTCTCACTCTCATCCATAAACAGTCCGACCACCAGACTCGAGGCCAATCCAACAAGCGGAGTCGCGAGGGCGGCAGCAAGCCATGCCCATAACGGCCAATGACCGCGAACCAACGATAAGCGACGTAGCATCGGTGTGGGTGACAGGAACGCGGCGATCACCGCCGGAGTCACCAAGGCAAACTGCGGCAAAACGACCATGATCAGTAATCCCAATCGCGACCGAGAAACCGACATCAATTGTTCAGGGTCTCTCAGCAACTCCATCGAAATCGTGCCATGAACAACCAGGACCGCTGCTAGAGCCATCACTAAACTGGATACGAAGAACACCATTAGCGCGACAACGCCCATCGCAAATGGAGTCCACAATCGACGGCGTGACAGGAACGCCGATGAACCCGACAAGTAAGGATTGCCTAAAACGTCTGATTTCGCGTCGCTTGATCCATCCTGACCCTGTGGCCAGTCCGCTTGAGCTGGTTTCGCGTACGGGTTTGGAAGTGGAACTTGTTCAGAACGATCGCCTAACGAACCCTTCATCCCGGGATTACCCAGTCCGGGATCACCCATTCCGGGATCGTTTATTCCGGGATTGTCCCGCTCTTGATCACGCCAATTTTTTGGCGACGTCGGTCCGTGTTCATCAAATTCCATCAAAGCGACCGACTGTAGAGAAAGACAAGGCAAGCTAAGCAAATTCCGCCGTGGGAATTGTACTCCAATCGCCAACCTTCGTCGCTGCTTTGCGACAGGCATTCTGGCTGCTTCGCAGCCGACAATTTAGCCGTTCAAATTGCTAAACGACCTTGCAACGGATCGTGCGTTGGTGACGGCTATTTGAGCCCCGTGGATTCGTCGAGCCCGAACATCACGTTCATGTTCTGTATCGCAGCTCCACTAGCCCCCTTCGCCAAGTTGTCGATCGCGCAAATCAGCACCAAACGATCGCCACTGGGACGGACTGCCATTTGAACGTAGTTAGTGCCCGAGACGTGCTTAGTCGCAGGCAAATGCTCAACTGGCGTAACGAACTGGCTTTCGTCGTAACATGCCTGCCAACACGCAAAGCAGTCCTCTGCCGAAGCGAGTTTGTTTTTCCCGTCAGCGTTACGTGGACGCACATAGATCGTCGAAAGAATTCCACGGTCCATCGGCGTTAAGTGAGGAGTAAAAATTGTCGAAACCGCCGTACCTGAAATCCGTTTGACGAGGTCATCGATCTCGGGGCCATGGCGATGGGTTCCCACACCGTAGGCCGAGATCGATTCGTTCGTTTCACAGTAAAGCGTCGCTACTTTGGCACTGCGTCCTGCTCCACTCACCCCGCTTTTGCTGTCGATGATAATGTCACTCGTCTCGATCAACCCAGCCTTGATCAATGGAGAAAGCGGCATGATCGCCGACGTGGGATAGCAACCCGGATTGGCCACGATCTTCGCGTCGCGGATTTTGTCGGCGAAAAATTCCGGCATCCCATAGACAACTTGACCAATTTTTTCAGGCCAAGGGTGAGTCACGCCGTACCATTTCTCGTAGACCTTAACGCTGGACAAACGAAAGTCGGCACTGAAATCAATCACGCGAGTGCCCGCATTGGCAAGCTCACGCACGGTTTCCGCCGAAGCGCCGTGAGGCAGACAGCACATCACCACGTCACATTGTTCGGCGATCGCCAAGGCATCAAAGGTCTCGATTTGAACATCACAGCGACCGGCCAACGACGGATGAATCTCGGCGAGCGGTTTTCCTTCGTCGGCTCGGCTTGTCGCGGCCACTAACTTTGCACTGGGGTGCGACTGCAACAAACGTGCAACTTCGATCGCGGTGTATCCGGTCGCACCAACAATGCCAACTTTAACTTCGTTCATCGTGAATCTGCACCTAAGACTGCGCTGGTAGAAAGAGACGGTGGATGGGGGAATAAATCGGAAACAACAGTCGCCAAGACTTTCGGTGGCTGTTGGTGATCGCCAAGGTAGCCACGTACTTTGCGACCATCGGTTCAAAACGTTCAGTTACAACAAATCGGGATCCGCGGCACGCTCACCCGCCGTCAACGCGTACATGTCACGAATAAGCTGCTTATCGCACTCTCGCTGCTCGACCTTTCGACGAGCAAACATTCGTTTTTGGGTATTGATCATCACGTCAGCGGGCAACAACGACGTTTGGCCAAAAAGTCGTGCATAGTTGACGTAGCTCGGCACGTTCGACGTAACGAAGCCATACATCATGCTACACACCCCGATCACCTTTCCGGTGAAAATGCTGGTGTTGATCGCCGTCTTGGAATAGTCACCGATAAAGCATCCCAGAAACTGCATTCCCGTCGCCACTTTGTCGTTGCCGTAAGTGATGTTGATTTTACCGTACGTATTCTTCAAATCACTGTTACAGGTTCCCGCTCCCAAGTTGATCCAACTGCCAAGGTAGCTGTGTCCTAGGAAACCATGATGCTGTTTGTTCGTGTAAGGTTCGATCACGGACGCTTCGACTTCGCCACCAATCTTGACGGTATGGCCCAACGCAACTCCATCTTTTAACGCTGCGTGCTCGATCACTCGAGTCCCACGTCCCGCATGAACAGGCCCTGACAAGTAGCAAAAAGGCCCGACGTTGACGTTGTCTTCAAATACAATCGGTCCTTCGGACGAATCAACAACGGCGTACTCACCCACCTTGACGTTGGCTCCGGCGAAAACACCGTCCATGATTTCTTGGTAGTTGCCTCGACGCAAACGATCATTCATCGATGCCGGCATTTCCTGCATGTGAAGCTTCACAATGTCGTGAGGCCAACGAAACACGCTCAGCGTTTCAGCGATCGGTTTTAAGTCCATCGCCGAGGACAACAACGATTCGGTCGCCGACTTGTTCGAGGCAGCGTCCATCTCGATAGCTTTCGCCAAATCGCCGGCCGTGATCCGAGCGGCCAAAACCGACTGGTCCTCGGTATCGACGATCACGCATGACTGATTTGACTTCGCAAAGGACACCAATCGTTCTCGGGTGGCTACCGATGGACACAATCGTGCATTGATTAGTAGCACACCGTCCTTATCGTCCGACCATTGCGAATCGCTGAGCGTCGACGGAGGTGACTTCAATCCCAAATCAAGCTCTTGGATCATCTGCAAATGAGATCGGACAGATCCAAATTTCTTACCCGGCAAATCTTCGAGCCAGTCCAATAGCCGATATCCGGCGCAAGTGATTGCATACGCTGGGCGAGCGATCGCGACCGGCTGCAGATCGTCCACGTGCGAATCTTCAAAGCAAACAACGATCATGAGCGGTCAGAGCAGATACGAGAGAAGAGTGGGTTTGTAGGGCTGGTGCAGTTTAATCGTTTTGCCCGATCAATCTCAGCCCACCAAAGCGGGAAAGATGGATCCGCATACGAGGTCGCGAATTAGCCTTGTCAAAGGCGCCTATTCGTCCCCGTCCCCCAATCTTTATATGCGTATCCCTCTGCAAGTTATCATCTGCACCGCTCTCGCTGTTTCCATCGCTGTGCCAGTCCTGTGCCCGGCGGTCGAGGTTAGCGATGCGAGCAGTTCAAGTGGCGTGAGCATGGCAGCGGACATAACAGTGGGCGGGGCAGTGGACATCGCAGCGGACGGCGCAGTGGACGGGGCAGTGGACGGGGAGGATAACGATGACCCGCAAACTTACCTAAGAAACTTGATCGCAAAACTCGACGATGACGAGTTTCTAAGTCGGTTGAAAGCTCGTCAAAGACTTGCCGATCATGCCATGAACTTCGGGATCGACGATTTGAAGCAGGGGCTTCATCATGAATCGATCGAAGTTCGGCTGGCGACCCAAGCGATCATTCGCGAGGCCGAACAAGCAAGGCAGGATGAACAACTGCTTCAGTTCATCAATCCCAGAGTTCCAGTTGCTCAGCTCGCGACACCGGGTTGGAATCAATTTGCGTCCTGCGCGGGAACCGATTTGCACGCCCGGCGAAGCTATGCGGCCATTTTAAAAAAGTACCCGTTTCTCTTTCGAGCGATGCCGCTGGGGACTTCCGACAACGAAACAACACTCGATCCGTATCGCTTGGGTGTGGAAGATCAGGATCGGTGGATCATCTTGCTCACCGAACAGATCATTGCGAATCGAATGCCGGAATCGAATTCGCGAGTCGTTGCTCAATCCAAACGCATCGCGACGGCACTGACTAACACCGCACTCGGCCCTGACACTAGCTTGGCGAAATCCACTCATCAAAGTTCGGCAATTGTGATCCAACGCTTGATCGGCGTGTGGTTGAACGAGTCCAAACCGGCCCAGCACTGCGACCGTACTCGATTGCTGGTGGCCACACGTTACCACTGCGACAACGAGGCAGGGGAAATTGCTTCGAGTGTGCTAGCGGATCCTTCGTCGAGCCCATCTGCGGTGGTCACCGCAATGCTGGTCGCGTCAAAACTAAATCGCAGCGACTTTCACTTTGACTTTTCATCTTTCACCGCCGACACACGAACTGCTCATGTCTGGCAAATGATCGCCGATCGAAAAGTCAAAATCCGGACCCAGGTCCGCGACGTTGCGATGGCGTTAAGACTTCACCACCACCACTTTGATCCACGCCAATTTGGCTTTGAACATCTCGAGGCCGATCCGTTAGTCGGTTTTCGCGACTACAGCCTGGGCTTCACCGATGACGTTTCAAGACACGCAGCTCATCAGCGAGCCGCAGAAGCACTCATTCATCCATCAATGGACGATTAAAGGCGATTCATGGCGATCCCCAGACGGTGCCAGCCCGATTGCACGGGCTGCGAAAAACGAATGTCACAGAGACATCCCAATCGCAGCCGGCTGACCAAAAGAACGCGAAAAAGAAAAATGAGGGCGCTGGGACTCGAACCCAGGACCAACGGATTAAAAGTCCGTTGCTCTACCGACTGAGCTACGCCCTCGGGGAGACTCACCGCGGGGTGACGGATAGAGCCAAAAAGCGGAGCGGACAGGATTTGAACCTGCGGAACGGTTTGACCCGTTCACCGATTTAGCAAACCGGCGCTTTCGACCACTCAGCCACCGCTCCGTGGCCAGACTCAAAGCAAGTCTGGTCGTTGATCGAGTCGAGATTGTGCTGGAAAATGTCCATTTACGCAACCCTCAACTTTCCAGTCTTTCTGTGGTCTTTAGACTCGCAATGTTGGCACCGGGTTCACCTCGGACATCCGTTGCGGTTAGTTTCTTAGAAGACCGCGAATTTTGCACCGTCTGAAGCACTTTCATGCCCTCCAGCGTCCCTCCAACCGAACCTCTCCGCGTCGCACCGCCGCCGGGATCGCCACTGGTCACGCACGTTTCTCACGCTGCTATGGCAACAAATTTTGTGGTTTTGCTGCCCGAGAACCAATCTCACCAAGTCGAAACGGCTGTCCAAGCACTCGAAAGCCTCGATGACATCGAAGCCAAGCTAACGGTCTATCGCCCCACCAGCGAAGTCTCTCGGATTAACCAGGGTGGCCAGCAATGGACCAAGGTCTCGGCGGAAACATTTTCGATCATCGAAAAAGCAATTCTTTGGAGCACCCAAACCAACGGAGCCTTCGATATTTCAGCAGGCCCGCTGATCGAGGCCTGGGGGTTCACTCAGCGCAGCGGACGAAAACCGAACCAGGCCCAAATTGAAACCGCTCTTCAGCAGGTCGGATATCAGTTCATTGAATTGGATGTCGACACCCGGCGAGTTCGTTTTGCGAAACCTGGGATGTCCATCAACCTTGGAGCCATTGGAAAGGGCGAGGCTTTGGACTGCGTTAAACGCTATTTGATGCACGCTGGCGTCGACGATTTTCTTATCCACGGCGGCAGCAGCAGCGTCGTGGCTCGCGGCGACCAATTTCCCGGCAGCGAACTGGGCTGGGCCGTCGGGATCGCTCACCCCACCAAACCCAAACATAGACTCGCCGGGGTATGGCTTAAGAACGCCTCGGTTGCGACCAGCGGAAGCGGCAAGCAGTTCTTTCACCACAAGGGCAAACGCTTTGGTCATGTGATTGACCCGCGGACAGGCTATCCCGCAGGTGACCTATTGTCCTTGACTGTTTTGACCAACAGTGCGGCCGATGCCGATGCGATGGCAACCGGATTATTCGTTGCCGGAACCCCCAGCTTTGAATCAATGCGAACCGCCCCATGGTGGCCAACACTGATCTCGGTGGCCGCTGCAACTCGCCAAGACGAAGTGCAAGTCACCTCGCAAGGAGAAATCGTCTGGGTGGACGAATGAAAAACGGCACTCGTTACCGAGTGCCGTTTGATGCCTTTCGCAGGGTTACTTAATGCAGGGCTAGACGCCGACTTCCATCGAAGTGCCCATCGTTTGGCCGGGTGCCGGCAGGTTGCTGTGACCTTCAAGGTAGATATCGATCGCACGAGCCGCACCGCGGCCTTCGTTGATCGCCCACACCACCAAGCTTTGTCCGCGGCGGCAATCGCCTGCCGCAAACACGCCTTCGATGTTGGTCGTGAACTTACCGTGAACCGCTTGGAAGTTGCTGCGTGGATCGACTTCCAATCCCAACGATTCAGCAACGTACTGCTCGGGACCCAGGAAACCCATCGCTAACAAAATAAGCTGAGCGGGCCAAACCTTTTCGCTTCCTTCGACTTCCGACATCGCCCAACCGCCGTCGTCTTTACGCGTCCAGGCAACATTGACGGTCTTGATACCGCTCAGGTTTCCGTCTTCGTCTTTCAGGAATTCCTTACTGAGAATCTGGTACTCACGAGGATCCTTTCCAAACTTCGCTTCGGCTTCTTCGTGGCCATAGTCCACGCGGAATACGCGAGGCCACTCTGGCCACGGGTTATCAGGCGAACGATCTTCGGGTGGCTTTGGCAATAATTCAAAGTTCACCAAACTGCGGCAGCCATGACGAAGCGACGTGCCAATGCAGTCGGTTCCCGTGTCACCACCGCCGATGACGATCACATCCTTGCCTTCGGCACTGATGAAACCGTCCTCTAGCGATTCGTTGTGAACCATTTGGCGAGTGTTGGCAGTCAAGAACTCCATCGCGAAATGAACGCCCTTGGCATCCCGATTATCAATCGGCAAGTCACGAGGCTTCGTTGCACCACAGGCAAGCAGAACGGCGTCGAAATCCTTCTGCAAATCGGATGGCTGGATATCCTTGCCGACATTCACCCCCGTTACGAACGTGATCCCTTCGGCAGTCATCTTGTCGACTCGACGTTGGACGGCTTCCTTGGACAATTTCATGTTAGGAATGCCGTATTGCAACAAACCACCGATGCGGTTGGCTCGTTCGTACACGGTGACCAAGTGCCCAGCTTGATTCAGTTGGTCAGCAGCCGCCAACCCCGACGGACCACTACCGACGATGGCAACCTTTTTGCCGGTTCGATCTTCCGGTGCTTTAGCGACGATCCAACCTTCTTCCCAAGCACGATCAACAATCGCATTTTCGATATTCTTGATCGTCACGGGCGGATTGGTGATTCCCAAAACGCAAGCGCCTTCGCACGGGGCAGGGCAGGTGCGTCCGGTAAACTCCGGGAAGTTGTTGGTCTTATGCAACCGTTCAATCGCTTCTTTCCAACGGTTGTTGTAGACCAAGTCATTCCACTCGGGAATCAAATTATCGATCGGACATCCGGTCGTCGATTGGCAAAACGGCACGCCGCAATCCATGCACCTTGCGCCTTGCTCTTTAAGCTGCTCGACGCGTGGTTCAGTGTAGATTTCGTCGTAGTCGTTGATGCGAACAACTGGCAGACGCCATGGCACTTTTTTGCGGTCAAATTCTTTGAATCCGGTGGGCTTGCCCATGATGTTGTCTCGTTGGTTGGGAAGTGTAAATGGCTATGTATTAAGTCAATGAAACAACGGGCTATACCGCTGCGGCTTGCTTTTCTTTCATCTCTAACAGCACTCGCTTGTAGTCGATTGGCATGACCTTGACGCACTTGGCAAGGAAGCCTGACCAATCTTCCAAAACGCGAGCAGCTTGCTGGCTGCCAGTGAACTCAAGATGCTTTTGGATGAGTTCTTTGACATCGGCTTCTTCCTCGGGCGAATCAATTTTCTCCAGAGCGATCGTTGCCAAGTTGCAGTTCAAGCTGAAGTCGCCGTCCTCATCGAGCACGTACGCGATTCCGCCAGACATCCCGGCAGCGAAGTTGCGTCCGGTTTTGCCCAGACAAACCACGCGTCCGCCAGTCATGTACTCGCAACCATGATCACCCAGACCTTCAACCACGGTCTTAGCACCACTATTGCGAACGCAGAAACGTTCGGCAGCGCGACCGTTGAAGTACGCCTCGCCGCTTGTTGCACCATACAGGCACACATTTCCGACAAGAATGTTGTCCTCGGGTTTGAACGTGCTTTCCTTAGGTGGCTTGACGACGATTCGGCCGCCTGACAATCCCTTGCCGACGTAATCATTCGCATCACCTTCAAGATTGATCATCACGCCGTGAGCTAAGAAAGCCCCCAAGCTCTGACCCGCCGAACCATTAAGCTCGATCCGAATCGTGTCGTCAGGTAAGCCCGCTTGCCCATACTTCTTGGCTACTTCGTTACTCAAGATCGTACCGACGGTGCGGTTGATGTTGATGATCGGCGACTCGATCACAACACGCTCGCCGTTTTCGATCGCGGGCTTGGCTGCATCGAGCAACTTGGTCATGTCAAGCGACAACTCCAACCCGTGATCCTGGGCCATGCTACAAATCACACCCACGTTTTCGTGCGCGCGATGGGCTGGCATCAAAACCTTGGTCAAATCAAGCCCGTCGGCTTTCCAGTGCTTAATCGCAGCATCAGTCTTCAACAAATCACTACGTCCGACCATTTCGTCGATCGTGCGAACTCCAAGCTTGGCCATGATTCGCCGAGCTTCCTCAGCCACCATGAACAAGTAGTTGACCACGTGCTCTGGCTTACCAGTGAACATTTTGCGTAGGTCGGGGTCCTGCGTCGCGATGCCGACCGGGCATGTGTTCAAGTGACACTTCCGCATCATGATGCATCCCAGCGTTACTAATGGGGCGGTCGAAAAACCAAACTCTTCGGCTCCCAAAAGCGCTGCTATCACCATGTCACGGCCAGTCTTCAATCCACCATCGGTTTGCAAGACGACTCGCGAACGAAGATCATTCAGAACCAGAACTTGGTGGGTCTCGGCGATACCGAGTTCCCATGGCAGTCCCGCGTGCTTAATGCTCGTCAACGGCGACGCTCCCGTCCCGCCGGTGTCACCGGAGATCAAAATGTGATCCGCGTGAGCCTTCGCAACACCCGATGCAATCACACCGACGCCAACCTCGGAAACCAGCTTCACGCTGATGCGAGCCGCACGGTTTGCATTCTTCAAATCGTGGATGAGCTGCGCCAAATCCTCGATCGAATAAATGTCGTGGTGAGGAGGCGGGCTGATCAATCCCACACCCGGAGTGCTGTAACGGATATTGGCGATGTATTGGTCGACCTTCTTGCCCGGCAATTCTCCACCCTCACCAGGCTTAGCACCTTGCGAGATCTTGATTTGAATTTCGTCAGCATTGGTCAAGTAGTCAATCGTGACACCAAAACGACCTGATGCGACTTGCTTGATCGCACTTCGTTTTGAATCACCGTTTTCCATCGGCTTGAACCGAACGGGATCTTCGCCACCTTCGCCGGTGTTGGACTTGCCGCCCAAGCGGTTCATTGCAACGGCGAGTGTCTCGTGCGACTCTGCACTGATACTGCCAAGAGACATCGCGCCGGTGCAGAACCGCTTGACGATGTCTTTGGCTGGTTGAACTTCATCCAGGGGAATCGCTTTGACATCGTCAAAGTTAAAGTCCAACAATCCACGCAGAGTGCATCGATTCTTGTTGTCCTGGTTGATCGTGTGAGCGAACTTCCAGTAGGCGTCTTCGTTGTTGTTGCGAGCGGCAACCTGCAAACTTGAAATCGACTCCGGGGTCCAGGCGTGCTTTTCGCCTTCGGCTCGCCAATGGAATTCACCCAAGTTGGGAAGCTGAGCAAGCTTGTCGTCGACTTTGTTGGGGTAACCCAGTTCATGGCGACGCATCGTTTCTTCCGCCAAGATATCGAAGGACACTCCTTGAATGCGGCTAGCCGTGCCGACGAAGCATTTGTCGATCACTTCGTCACGCAGCCCCAAGGCTTCGAAGATCTGGGCACCCTTGTAAGATTGCAGCGTGCTAATGCCCATCTTGGCCATGACTTTCAGCATGCCCTTGGCAACACTCTTTCGATACGCAGCCACGATCTTGTCGTCGTCAAGTGATTCGGCCAGCAACCCATCGCGGCGTGATTGCCAAAGCGACTCAAAAGCCAAGTACGGGTTGATGGCATCTACGCCATAGCCCACCAACAAGCAGTGGTGGTGAACTTCACGAGCCTCGCCGGTTTCTACAACCAGACCAATTCGGGTGCGTTTCGCCTGTGCCACCAAGTGATGATGAACCGCTCCGGTTGCCAACAAAACCGAAACGGGTACACGATCGTGACTGATTTCACGATCGCTAAGCACGACGATTTGGATACCGGCATCGGCAGCCGCTTCGGCTTCTTGGCAGATACGATCAAGAGTCTTCTGGAGACCGGCTTTGCCTTCGCTGCGAGGGAAGGTGATGTCGATCGTGACCGAGTGCCAGCCCGCATAATCAATATGCTTCAAAGCGGCAATTTCTTCGTTGGTCAAAATGGGATGATCAACCAACAGGCGGTGACAATGCTCTGGCGTTGCTTCAAGCAGGTTTTGCTCGGGGCCGATGTAGCACTCCAGCGACATGATCACTTCTTCACGAATCGAGTCAATCGCCGGGTTGGTCACCTGGGCGAACAACTGCTTGAAGTAGTCATAGATCATTCGCGGCTTGTCGGACAAACACGCCAACGCACTGTCGTTCCCCATCGATCCAACCGGGTCACGCAATTGTTCGATCAACGGGCGGAGCATGAACTTCATCGTTTCGGCGGTGTAACCAAACGCCTGCATTCGCGGCAAAAGTGAATCGCCGTCAAAGCCGTGACCCTCGGCTTCAGGGTGCAAGTCGGCCAAGCGGATGCGTTGATCCTTTAGCCACGCGCCGTATGGCTTCTTCGATGCGAAATCGCTCTTGAGTTCTTCGTCAGGAATCAATCGACCTTGTTCGAAGTCGATCAAGAACATTTTGCCAGGCTGCAAACGTCCCTTGGACGCCACAATCGCTGGATCAACTGGCAATACACCCACCTCTGACCCCATGATCACACGATCGTCTTTGGTGATGTAATAACGACTCGGTCGAAGTCCATTTCGGTCTAAGGTCGCACCAATGTAATGCCCATCGGTAAACACGATCGAAGCGGGACCATCCCACGGCTCCATCATGCATGAGAAGTACTCATAGAAGGCTCGCTTCTCTTCGTCCATCGTGTCGTGCTTCTGCCACGCTTCGGGCACCATCATCATGATGGCTTCTTGCAATGTCCGACCGTTCATCAGCAAGAATTCAAGCACGTTATCAAACGAACCCGAATCGCTGCAGTGTGGTTCGACGACGGGAAACAACTTCTGCAGATCGTCGCCAAACAGCTCGCTCTTGGCTGACCCCTGACGAGCACGCATCCAGTTCTTATTACCGCGAAGCGTATTGATTTCGCCGTTGTGACTCATGAAACGAAGCGGCTGAGCACGATCCCAACTCGGGAACGTATTGGTCGAGAACCGACTATGCACCATCGCCAAGTGAGTTTCAAAATCTTCGTCGCGAAGGTCAGGGTAGTACGGCAACACTTGTGCTGGCGTCAGCATGCCCTTGTAGATAATGACCTTCGTGCTGAGCGAACAAATGTAAAACACAAGCGCTTGCTTGAGAGTATCGCTACCGCGAAGGGCGTGGCTGGCCTGCTTGTGAATCATGTACAGCTTGCGATCAAAAGCATCACCTTCGATGCCATCGGCTGCAGCGACAAACAACTGTTCGATCACGGGTTCACTTGCGCGAGCGGTTGGGCCTACATCGGCAAGGTCTGTTTCCTGAGGGACATCGCGCCATCCCAAGAATGTCTGCCCGCAATCCTTGACCAACTTCTCGATCACTTCCTTGCAATGCGCGCGTTCCTTTTCGTCACGTGGCAGAAACACATTGCCAGCGGCAAATTTACCTGGTTCAGGCAGATCAACACCGAGGTCTGACTTCGCAACTTTGCGCAAAAACTTGTGAGGTAGTCCACACATGATCCCGCTGCCGTCGCCGGTGTTGGGTTCACACCCGCAAGCGCCGCGGTGATCCATCGCGATCAAAATCTTGTCAGCGTCAAGGACGTTCTGGTGACTTGGCTTTCCCTTGATGTGAGCGATGAAACCGACACCACAGGCGTCCTTTTCAAATTCAGGATCGTAAAGACCCTGGGCAGGTGGCAAATGCATCAGCGGCTGCGCTAGCGGCAGTTGCGGAAGAACCTGTTCAGGCGACTGGCGGAGGATGTCATTCATAGGGGTTTTCCTAACTTCTTACTGACAAGTATTCGGTATTGAGTTGGTGTTCGATAATTGAATTGGCCGCGGGGCGGATTCAGGCGGTCGCGGGCAATCGACTCATGCGATCACCGACGCTTGTTTTGGATCGGGTGATCCACCGGCACTGTTGGCGGGAGGGTCACTGTGCTGCTTCTTGTTTCCGGACTTCTGCTTGCTTTCCGAAGTGATCGGACGGCCTAACAACAGCGAAGCGAACTCACTAGCCACTTCGCTCAATCGTCCCGACCGACGAAAAATGATTCCCAGGGGTCGGGTCATTCGCAATTCACGGCAAGGCACCACCCTCAGTGACCCCGTCGCCGTTTCGCGCCGAACCGCCGCCTCAGGCAAAACGCCGATGCCACGATTAGCTTGGATCGCCCGAATCATGGAATCCGCATTGTCGAACTCCATTCGGACGTCCACTTCCACACCGGCCTCGGACATGAAACGGTCGATCTCCTGACGCAGCAAAAGCCGTCGATCGAAACCGATCATTTCCATTCCGCTCAGTTGCGATAACCGAACCTCGCGGCAATCCGCTAACGGGTGCTTGTCACTGCAAACCAACTTCACCGGCTCAAGTTGCCAGTCGATGCACTGAATTGACTTGGAGTTCCGCGGGTAGCTTACCAAACCAAAGTCCACTTCGCCTTCGGTAACCATCTCAATCACTCGGTCCACAGGACCAAACTGAGATCGAACATCCACGCCGGGGTGCAACCGAGCAAACACCTCAGTCGCCTCAGGCATGTAGCTCAAACCCACCGAAACGATGCTGCCGATGGTGACTTGCCCCGACAAACGCTTACGGATGCTGCGAACCTCGTCCTCGAGCCGTTGATAGCTACGCAGGATTCCTCGAACGCCTCGCAAATAGGCCAGGCCCTCGGCAGTCAGCAAAAGCGGCCGTTTGGAACGGTCGATAAGCGTTACTTCCAAGCACTCTTCAAGCTGGGCAATCGACTGACTCGCAGCCCCTTGAGTCAAGCCGTGAGCGGCCGCAGCCCGGGAAAAGCTTCGTTGATCGGCAATCGTACAGAAAAGTTCGAGCGTGCGAAGGTGCAACGCAGCCTCTTAGTATTAACATCACTAATAGAGCCATCCCTAACATCAAATCCGTCGATCGACAGAGTAGATACTTCCACCGTAAGCGTCAAGTCTCTCGCTCCATCGCAGCGTCGACCGTCCCTTTGAGCCCCATTCTTTGCCAGCAATAGCACCGGCATGACCACTCCGACAGCGGACGCCCGGCCCGGCTTCGCCGAACAGTCTCGCCGAACAGTCTCGCCGAACAGTCTCGCCGAACAGTCTCGCCAATCACGCGGGCCCCCAAAATATCGCGATCGCTACAAAGTTGCCCCCGAAGCACTCGCGAGAGCCACAAGCCACAAGCCACAAGCCACGGCTAAAAACCATAAGACTGCATGGAGCACGATGGCAATCGCGCGAGACTTGCCCCCCACCCACGACCAGTCCGTAGCGATCGGCTCGCCAACGCTATCACGGCGTCCCAGTTCACCGAGCCAAAATTTCGGACTTAGGCAATCGCATTTCGGCGAAAACGCTTGGGAAGCGTGAAGGCGTACAAAATGGTGATCGTGCCGCCGGCAAGCAACATCCAAGGCATCCATTCTTTTGGTCGCCAAACTTTGGCGGTCGCCGATGGACTTCCCGCAGGATTGATAAAACTCGACGGACGTGTCTCGTTGGCCGAGTACATGCTGGCACTGTCGATAACCAAACACTCGGCGCCAACAATGATCGCCATGATGCCGAGTGCGAGAAAGATAGATCGCCACATGGGAGGAAACGCTTCCGGCTGATTGAAGAATCCAAAGAAGTCCGTGGACACTCACCGAGCGCCCGCACGCTCCTTTATCGAGCGGCAACGACGTTCAGCGGTAGGGTTTTTCAATTGCCCTTCGCGATCGATAAATCCCGAATGATCGAGACCGAACAATCGCGTTAATCGATCCAACGTTTCATCAGCCCTTCATAGGCGTCGATTCGGCGATCTCGAAAGAATGGCCAATGGGTTCGCACCACGTCGATATCATCCATCGAGCAATCGGTTGTCACCAAACACTCATCCTGGGTTCGATTCTCCGCCGCAATCTCGCCTCGAGGCGAAGCAACAAACGAGGTGCCCCAGAATTCCAAGTTGCCTTCGATACCAACACGATTGGCGGCACCGACCCACAATCCATTGCTGATCGCGTGCGCTCGCATCGCCGTTTGCCAAGCATCTTGCTGACCAGCTCCAAACTCGGCTTTCTCTTCGTGAATCCAACCAATGGCTGTTGGATACAACAAGATTTCGGCACCCGCGAGTGCCAACAGACGTGCGGTTTCGGGATACCATTGATCCCAACACACCGCAACACCAAGCTTGGCATAGCGAGTTTGAATAGGTGTGAAGCCAAGGTCGCCCGGTGTGAAGTAAAACTTTTCGTAGAACAAAGGGTCATCGGGAATGTGCATCTTTCGATACGTCCCCGCGATGCTGCCGTCGGCATCAATCACGACCGCCGTGTTGTGGTAAAGACCAGGGGCACGTCGTTCGAACAGAGGCACAACGACGACAACCTCGTGCTTGGCAGCGACTTTGGAAATCGCCTCGGTTGTGGGTCCGGGGATGGATTCCGCCCAGTCGAACATCCGATGATCTTCCGATTGGCAAGGGTAAGGCCCGGTGAATAGCTCCTGCAGACAAATCACCTGTGCACCGTCGGCAGCGGCTTTTTCTATCCACCCCAGAGCCGCATCCACATTCTTTTCACGAGTTCCGGCATCTCGCATTTGAACGAGCGATAGACGAACATTTCGGACCACGGTTATTACTTTCGTTGTTAATGAATTGAATGAAGCGAGAAGTCAGTTCCCAAATGGGCAATCCTAAATCGACCGCGTTGTTTTTTGCAGGTACCGACACTGATGTGGGCAAAACCTATACCGCATCACTGGCGGCCAAGCATTTTGCCAGCCGTGGCTTACGAGTGGGCGTCTACAAACCAGTCGCCAGCGGTTGCCGTTGCGAAAACGGCGTTCGAATTGCAGACGACGCCGCATCACTATGGCACGCCGCTGGTCAACCGCGAACACCCGACGAAGTCTGTCCGCAAAAATTTCTCGCCCCTTTGGCTCCACCCGAAGCCGCCAAACTCGAAAACTGTTTTGTTGATGACGAACAACTACTCGCAGGCCTGCTACCTTGGCTCGGTTCAGACTTCGACGTCACGATCATCGAAGGTGCCGGCGGCTTGATGAGCCCGTTGTCGACCGAACTATTAAATGTCGATTTGATCAACCGCATGAGTGACCTAATCTCAGAGCAATTTCCGCAGACTCATTTTGCAACGATCGTGGTTGCTGCCAATCGACTCGGCGTGATCCATCAAACACTTGCCACTCTTGCGGCGGCCGCTTCTCGCGATCTTCAAGTGGAGGGCGTCATTCTTTCGCATCCCACACCCACGTGCGATTCTTCCGCAGCCAGCAATGCCGCACAAATTGCTCGATTCAGTGACGCAAAAATACTCGGCGAGGTACGCCATGGAGCAACGCACCAAGACTTGAGTTTCCTAACCGCTTGATCTCTTCACTCTGATAGCGTCACTCACTCTTCTTCTGACTCATCCTCGATAAAGTTCAGCGAGGCACTGTTCATGCAATAGCGTTTGCCCGTTGGTGCGGGGCCATCATTAAACACGTGACCAAGGTGTGCGTTGCAACGCGAACAATGCACTTCGGTACGAGGGTAAAACAAGAAGCGATCTGTTTTGTAACCGACCTGCTTGTCGCTCATCGGTGCAAAGAAACTTGGCCAACCGGTACCCGAGCGGAACTTCGTTTCGCTTGAAAACAGGTCCTGCCCACAAACGACGCATTCATAGACGCCTTTGAGCTTGTAGTTCCAGTAGCGGTTCTTTCGCGCCGGCTCAGTAGCCTCATTTTGAGTCACGTCGAACTGCATACGACTCAGACGCTTTCGCAACTCACGTTCGCTCGGCTTAACGAAGGGCTCGACGGAATCCACGGGTGGGTCCACCTTGTCTATCGTTGGCATCGTTAACTTAGCGTCGTCCATGTTCGCGTGGAGCGTTCCCGATGCGGTGTCCTTGCCTGTGTCACTCGGCTGATCGGCGAAGGCAACCATAGCAAGCATCGGCAATGCGGCACATAAAAGCCAAAGTCGTTTCATGGCGAGACTCTCTTGCGTCAAGGCGGGACGTCAAACGTGGTGGTTGAATCGGTAACCTTCCGATTGGTCATTAAATACCGGGTGCGAAAATTGGCGTTGGCAAAGTAAGGTGGGACTGCGATACGCCTATCACTCAATGCACATTATTGTATGTCCTCCGTCGACCTTCGCCAGATTTCCCTATCATTTGCCGGCCGAGAAGTCGTCAAAGATGTCGATCTGATGGTCCCATCGGGAAGCTACACCGTGTTATTAGGCCCGAGCGGATGCGGAAAAACCACGCTTCTGCGACTCATCGCTGGGATCCAAGCCCCCGATCAAGGGCAAGTATGGATTGCTGACAAGAACGTCACGAAGGTTCCGCCTCGGGCTAGAAATGTGGCGATAGTCTTTCAAAACGACGCGTCCTATCCGCACATGTCGGTGCGTCAGAGCCTGGAATTCTCAGCTAAGTCGCCCGCGATTCCTCGTTCTTTCACCCAAACTTCTGACCGTGCCAACGATCAACCGTCGCAATCGTTAGATAGGGCAATAGAGCTCACCCGGATCTCCCACCTGCTCGACCGTTATCCTGATCGACTCAGCGGAGGGGAACTGCGCCGCGTTGCGATCGCAAAAGCGGTGGCTCAAAACCGTCAAGTGCTGCTGCTTGACGAACCGCTTGCAGCCCTCGATGCAACCGCGAGCGCCGAACTAGAAATCGATCTAGTGAAGCTGCATCGCGAGTGTGGAATGACAGTGATTCATGTCACCCACGACGGACGCGAAGCAATGCGAGTAGCCGACCACATTGTTGTGATCGGCACTGGCGAAGCGAGCGGACAAATCATCCAGGAAGGGTCGCCCAACCACATCTACGCTCACCCCAATAGCCTACAGTCGGCCTCTAGCCTTACTGCGATCCCGCTGAATTTGTTCAACGCAGAGCTCACCATAGCAAACGGTGTCAAAACAATTGGAATCCGCGACCATGACGTAACACTGCATGGCGAAGGTTCTGACTGGATTCATCAGATAGGTGATATCGCGAACCCAACATTGATCATCGCCGTTCGTCCCGAAGACGTGCGTGTGGTCTCTGACTTGGGTGAATGCACGATGGCAACAGGAATGTCGCTTAACGTAGAACGATGTCGCGCGCAAAACGCGATGGGGCAGACCCTGTGGACATCGCTCGACAACGACACCCCTCGCTTCGCCCTGACAGCGCCGAGCGATAACACCAGTAGCGAGTTGCGCCAGGTGCGTTTCGAAATCGAACTAGCTCGACTGCTGTTCTTCGCCGACAACAACGGCTCGATCGGACCCTCATGATTGAATCTTTGCTTCTGTTCTTACCGATCGCATTGATCCTAGCCTTGGGTACTTTTGTACAAGCAGCCGCCGGATTTGCAGCGGGCATGCTGATCGTGCCCGCACTCTTGTGGATGGGCTATACGATTCCTGCGGCGCAGACGGCACTTCTGATTGCAACTCTTCCGCAAAACGTCGGTGGAGTTTGGTCGTTGCGCGATGAGCTGTCGGTGAAACTAATCGCAGTGCCTTGCTTGGGACGGTTTGTGTTCTTCCCGATTGGCATCTGGCTACTAAGCGAATTGGAAACTCTCTCACCTGAAACGATACGGCAAATCGTTGGTGTGTTCATCCTGGTAGCCACTCTTTGCACCATTGCTTTTCATCCTCAACCCAAACCGAAGCTTCACCCCGCTTGGTCATGGATCGTGTTTCCTCTTTCTGGTTTCTTCCAAGGCCTAGTCGGGATGGGCGGCCCGGCGATGGTGCTTTGGGTGCAAGCACACAATTGGAATACTCGAAAGAGTCGTGGATTCCTGTTTGCGATGTACTTAACCAGCTTTATTCCCTCGCTGTTGGTGCTTTATTACATGTTCGGAGCCCGTATCGTACCGCCAGCTCTCGCCGCAGCAGTGAGCGCGCCCTTGATGATCGTGGTAACAATGTGGGGACTGAAAGTCGGATCGTGGCTAGGGCGCGAACGCTTACGGGCAGTGACGTTAACGTTGCTGTTGATCATCAGCCTAAGCAGCATCGCGGCGCCTTATCTGCACTAGCTGACGGTTTCACTAGCCGGACGTCTTCACTAACCGACACTCCGAGATCTAGCTATTGCGATGGCGGTTGCCCCGTTTTATCCGATGCAAATCCTCTTCGCGTGTCAGCAACCCCCAATCCAGCGCTTGATCTTGGTTGTATTGCTTACCCAACGTCAACGCAATCGATGCTTTGGCCATCTCATAACCGAGGTAAAACGCGTGCGAAGCGTCAACGTTATCCGAAGCGGGTTGTTGCATTAATTTCTCAAACAACAAGAACGGATCGGCGTCACGAAGGTGCAAACCTGCCGCCAACACGTGAATCACGTCGTCCTGTGCAAACAGGCGATAATTGTTGTCCTTCAGCGAACTCGCTAGCGACGACAACATCTCAGTTGAAAACGGAGTTAACTTTGGATCGCGAAGCATTACCAACGCATCGGAAAGCCTCTTCGGTGGCACACCATTGCGCACACTATAGTAAGCCAACCGCCGCGCTATATCGCACTCTCGCAAACTTGAACGTGCCCAGTTGATGACCTCGGTGGTCAACACACTTTCGATTCGCAATTCTTCACAAATCGCAAGCAACATCAAATTCAACCCTGCGGAATCGACATCGGTGAGTTCAGTCAAGTTGCCGATCCCCATCATCATCGCGTGATCAGGATAGTCGTTTCTAGTTTTTGCGTAACGAACAAGGCTTCCAGCGAAGTTAGCACCGATCGGTTCCAAAATCGGATCCAATCGTATCTTGACCCCAGCAGTGTCTAGAAATCCAATATTTTTTTCAAAACTTTTTTCGTCCCCAGGAGTGTCCGGAATCACAACAACTTCGGCTCCCCAATCGCGCGCTGATTCACGATTAGATGAGTTGACTGATAAGACAAGCGAAGCACCACGACGAGTCGCTTCACTTGCTTCCCACTCGTCGAAAGTGTCCACGGATACTTGCAACCCCTGATCAATGATGGCAGCTATGTAGTCGCCGATGCGATGACATCGTTGAGTGGGATCGCAACCGAAATCAATCACATCGGCGCCATCAACAGCCGCTTGCTTAGCACGTTTCACAACGGTCTCAATTGACATCCGTGGCGCGTGATTGATCTCGGCGATGATACGGGTGTTGTATCGACTTAGATCGACGGGAACACTCTTGCCGCCAAACCATTCCGGCAGGCTTCGACAATCGACGGGCCCCAAAAGCACCGGAATTTGCGAACTTTCCTGCAGCAAAGAGATTCCTTGCTCGCAGTAGCCCGGCACAACAACATGCGTTGCTTGTGACGGCACATCCCAGTGACGCAGCAACCACTTCGGCGTAATAAGCGCGGCTACCGTGATTGGTGCTACACCAATCGAATAGGCGAAACCGTACTCATGACTAAGTTTTGAAACGACGTCGCGCAACGCCACCTCGGCAAGCTTGCCGGTGATGAAATGAAAGTGATGGTGCGGCTTAGGTTGAATGACTTGGTTCATGTTGCCTTGCATCATGATCACTGATGGGACTGCGACACAAGAGACAGCTTCAAGTTTTCGTTCTGTTTGATCAGGACTGGAAAGAGTGACCCCAAAGCGATCGGCGTGCACTAAGTCTGCGAGTGATTCGTGATCCTTACAGCGAAAAAATTGTGGACTCGTGTCACGTGTCGCTATTGACTGACACTGACGAAGCTTTACAAAGAACAAAACGAGAGATTCGTGTTTGGCAAGCTTGTGCAAAACTTGATTGCTGACGTGGCCGGGATCTCTCGTTTTTTTATGCGCTGGCTGAAACGGGCTGACCGAAGCGTGCTGACCGAATTTGCCGACCGGCGGTCCAACTGGACTGACGACGACCACTGTCGGTTTACTTCACGGTAAATTCATGCGTGTTAGATACCTGCGACGTTTTCTCGTTAGCAAGTCAACTTCGTTACTCCAGCACGCCTATCGACGACCATGAACCTGCGATGTTAGAGAAGCTTTCTTGTTGCACCTCGAGTCGCTGCTTTCAAGCGATTGACAACTTGCCGTTGATTTTCTTGCGAATTGTCACAGCAATTTCTATCTACGTATGGGCCAACGACTTTCTCAGTGAAGACAAGTACCGACTGCTGTTCTTGACACCGCGTTTCTTGTTCAAGTACCCGCACCTTGAATGGATCAAGCTGTGGCCGAGCATTGGCGCCAGCGATGGAATTTACTGGCACTTCATCGTCACGAAGATCGCCGCGATTTGCTTGGGAATTGGATTTCTCACGCGGGTTTCTGCCATCACTGCATCCTTCGGTATCGCCTATGTATTGCTTGTCGAATACCACATCTATGTCAACCATTACTACTTGCTCGCCTGCGTGAGTGCGATGCTGGCGTTCCTTCCCGCCGGAACACGTCTTTCAGTTGATGCAGCGATCGGATTGCAACAAAACCGTTTCACGATGGCACGCTGGCAGTTGGCGTTGATGCGTTTCCAACTGGGGATTCCCTATGTTTTCGGAGCGTTGGCCAAACTCAATGGCGATTGGTTAAAAGGACAACCGGCTCGATTCATTGTGCAAAACAATGGCCACATTCCTGGCATCGGGGGTTGGGACCAGTGGTCGCCCGGAATGCAAGAATTCTTCACCAACGCGTTAGCCTATGGTGGTTTCCTTTACGATTTGCTAATCGTGCCAATGCTGCTGTATCGACCTACGCGGTGGCTGGCGGTTGCCCTGTCATCGGTCTTCCACCTAACCAACGCTGCAACACTGACCATCGGAATCTTCCCCTGGTTCATGTTGGCCACAATGGTAATTTTCTTTCCTCCCGAATTTATTGCCAAGCGATGGCAAATCATCTTGGGCCGTGGTAAGGAACGATCGAGCGAGACGCCAGCGGGAACGTATGAACCGTCAACGAGAAGACTCCATCGGGTGGGGCTTGCTGCCGCCGTTGGATATGTGATCATTCAATTGCTGCTTCCGCTACGTCCGGCACTTTACGCCGGCGACGCTAACTGGAATCAACGTGGCCATCGTTTTGCGTGGCGGATGATGCTGCAAGCCAAAGATGGCTTACTGCATTTTCGGGTCAATGATCCCGCAACCGGCGACTACCTGATGGTACCATCAACAACGGTGGTGACCGCTTACCAATCTTCACATGCAGATCATCATCCGTTGATGATCCGTCGCATTGCGGACGAACTAGTCATCGCGGCAAAGGAACTTGGCATTAGCAACCCTTCCGTGCATGCCTTGGCACTGGTGTCGCTTAACGGTCGTCAACCAACGTTGATGATTGATCCCTCGGTCGACTTGGCCTCGCTGCCCGCCGACGCTCCAATGAGCGACTGGTTCATCGACGACCCCGGTGAGTTCCGAGACCCACCGTGGTTGGTTCCTAAATCACAGTGGTGGCAAAGCGTAGAATTGCCGGAACCATTCAAATCATTGCAAGGAAGAACGCCGCAAGAGCTTGAAGAATTCCTGCGTACGCTGGAAGCCCAACGTGAACAAGACGCTGATAAGTTGAAATCGCAACCTAGCTCGAAGCCGTAAGCTAGCTCACGGTCGTAAACTAGCTCATAGGGCCTACGAAAAAAGCTCGCCCCGCCGATTGGCGAAGCGAGCTTGGATAAATTTCGAGGGCGAGTTCCGACTAGTTTCGGAATAGTTCGCGAATACCGAAGGTGAAGAAGGTGCTGATGCCGTAGTTGATCAGTTGCTCTTCACACTTGTATTGCAGGATCAGGGTGTCACCAGGCTGGATGAGCGGTCGTGATCGTGGATCGTTGATCGCTTTCGCCAAGTCGACTTCGATTGCGACTTGACCACCACACTCGTCATTACGCAGGATGTACAACATTCCTGGTGGAACACCGGTGACACCACCGCCAATGCTTAGTCCGTTCTGAGCCGCCGTGCCGCCGATGCTGCTTCCAGCGATCGCCATAGCACCGAGTGCGTCAAGGTCATAGTCACGTGGCAGCGGGAACTGTCCACCGTTGAGCAAGCCACCGGTGTAGAACACTTCGGTTTCTCGCGATTCGATGTAGACAATGTCACCATCTTGCAGTCGCACTTGATCTTCGGTGATGTTAGGCACAACCCCTGGCTTGACTCGCAACGGAATCTTTAAGATCGAAGGATCCTCAGGCAACTTGGGTGGGCAAGCACATGGGTCCAGTGCCGCAGCCGCTTGCTGTGCACGCCATTGGTCCATGAACTGTGCTCGCATTCGTTGGTCGGCTTGATTAGCACGCAGGATCTTGACCTCGTTCTTAGCATTCAGACCAGGCAATCCGCCTGTTTCGACCAAGGCGTGCAAGATGTCGTTTTGGTAAGCAGGAAGCTTCACCAAACCACCTGAAGCACTGCGATCACTACCACCGGTAAGGAACTGAGCTCCTAAGTTTTGATTCGTCAAACCGCGTCCTCCCGCTACACCACCACCGTCTTCACGTACCACGATCACATCATAGGTGCGTTCTCGGATGAGAGTTACGATAGGGCGAGCCTTTTCGGTACGAAGAATGTCTTCTTCAATGTACTTCTCGCGGATCGCCTCACGAACTTGCTCAAGGGTCAAGCCGTCAACATCAAGTGGTTCGATGAGTGGTAACGACAGCGTACCATCATCCTGCACCGCGATCGGATACCCAATCGAAGGCGGAAGCGTGCTATCCGCATCCGGGAAGTTCACCGGCGGTGGCTCGGGTGGTTGGTTCGGCGGATTGAACGGCAGAACGCCTTCAATGTACACACCTAAGATGTCCCCACCGCTGATTTGATAATCGCGAGGCGGTTCGATCGACAACATGGAAATGTCTACCGGAATCAAGTCATTCTTGGGTTCCGGAAAGAACTGTGGTGGCAATCGGTCGGCGGGTACGCCGTTAATCGGTTGTGTCAATGATGCACAGCCACCAAAGGTGGTCGCCAACATACCGGCGGCCACAGCGGTCGTCGCGGTGCGAAGACACAGCTTCATTCGCCCGAAAGCTGAAAGTTTCGTATTCATCCCTGAACTCTCTTGCTTAATTCCGTTTCTGGGTTTCATAAAACTCGGTTGCAATCAACCCTCGTGATTGGCCGCTCACGCTCGTCATAAGCGTGTTGCGGTTGGCCATTCACTGATGTTGGTTGATTGAACTAAATTGTCTATTCAAAGCTGAACGGCAATGAACCGTCATCTTCAAGATCAGCAGCATCGCTACCGAACATGTTTTCAAGTTCGCTATCGTCGAGATCACTGTCACCGAACGAGAGGCTCACGTTTCCATCATCGTTAGAAACGTTTGGCAAACCTGCGATCACCGCGTCAGCGGAATCGGAACTTTCATTGACGATCGTTTGCGCTGTTCGCAAAGCTTCCGCCATGAGAGCGTCTTCGTCACCATTTTCAGTGGCAACGACAGATTTCTTGATCTGCTTTGTCGCTGAAATTGATTCAGCATCATCGAAGATTGGCTTGCTACCGAGTGAACTGTCAAACTGGTACTCAAGTGATCCGCCTTCGCCGGAAATTGGCAATGGATCAATTTCAACCGGAGCCGAGTTCATGTAGGGAGCGTCCTGCATGATGGGCTGACCTTCGATGTACGGCTGACCGTCCATATAAGGCTGATGCGAGTCCATTGGTTGAGCGTAGAACGGGTTCGCGACCGTTGACGCAGGCATACCTGCACCAGGTGCCAATCCGCCCATCGTCCGAACCTGTGACCACTCGCCAATACCAGCTTCTTCAGCCGCAGCGACACCCATTGGGTATCCCTCAAACCAAGAACTCACAGCACCGTTGCCTTGAGCAGACTGATATCGCCATCCCCAGTATTGCTGTGGCGCAACCTTAGGAGTGCATCCGTTTCCACCATTCGCGACAGCCATGAAGCCATCGATGAATCCGCCCTTAAATTCTTTGGCGTGTTTGTGGTTACAGAAGCGATCCTTTTGGCAGTGCCAAGCCTTTTCGGCCATCGCCTTGTTTCGGTAGTTCACCATGAAGTCATCGACTAAATGGTTGTCACCGAACGCTCGGCAAACGCCTGAGGTCATGGTGCAACCGGTAGAGCTGCATAACAGCAGCCCTGCTGCACCAATACTCAGTGCACTAGCACCGATGGTTCGATTGAACCAGCGTCTGAGCCAGCCGTGGCCGGACATCAGATTAGCTTGGTTACGAATTGAATTCTCACTTGCACTTGTGACCGCCACTGCATTGTGACCCTTGCGGGTCGCGCCGAAGTTGGTTTGGGTTTCTGTGAAGTCGTCTTTGTTCTGTCGAGACGTATTGGCTACGTCGTTGGAACGAATCGCCATTGTGGCCCCCCTTGGCTTTGTGGCGGCATTCTGTAAGTCAGTCATGCGGGTCGTGCGGGTCATGCCGATTTGACACCCCGCTCTGGGATACTTATCGCCGCATTGAGCGTTCCGGATTAGCCAAAAGCGCCGGAAATGTCAGTGGTATCAGACGAACGGTCTGTAACGACCATGACGAATGGTTGCTTTACCCGGCCTAGGACCGACAAATCGGTCGTGGAATCCGTGCTGAAGTTGCACACTGAATTTCTGTTCAACGCGCCGTGAAACCGCGAGAAGGGAGCTCTAAACCACTTCAGAAAAGGTTTGAAACGCAATTCGCCGCTATCGCGGCGTGAAGGATGACCAAGCCAGACCAAGTGATCTGCTCAGCCCCCCCGCCGTGTAGAGGTAATCATTAGGCAGTTTTGCCAACGGCCTGCGCCAAAAGTTATAATCAATTCCGAATTGGCACTTTTTGGCAACTTTCGACCGCCTATACTGCTTCGGACTTTGGGTACCAAAGTACTCTGGTGAGCTTAGGCTGCGTTGCTTCGCACTATCATTTCAAAGACCGTTGCACACCATTTTTTAGGTGTGCATACATAACTCTTCGAAGGTGCGTACAACAAACCTGGCCTCTACCTCTCATGTATCTCGATTTGAAGGTTTGACGACCGATATGGTTTTGCTCGTTGCCATCTGCGGTGCTATCGCTCTCGTATCATCTCTGGCTTTAGTTCCTGTCGTCAGAAGCTTCGCTAGATCAGTGGGCATGGTTGATCGTCCCGATGCGCAGCGAAAACTTCAAAGCAACGCAGTGGCACTCGGTGGAGGAATTGCGGTATACAGCTCGCTTTTAATCGCTTTCGTTGCGGCGCTGCTGATTGATCGCGCCTATTTTGGACAAATGCTCGGTGTAATATCAGTTCGCTGGTACGTTCTTTTCGGATGCGGTGCCGCTGTCTTGGCGTTAGGTTTGATCGACGACTTGTGGGGACTGCGAGGACGACAAAAGTTGCTTTTGCAATGCCTGATCGTTGCTGCTTTGGTCGGAAGTGGAACGGTGATTCAACGGTTGAGCTTGTTTGGATTGACAGTTCCTCTTGGGCCACTAGCGTTTCCCATCACCGTACTTTGGCTGATTGTTGCTGTTAACGCACTGAACCTAATCGACGGGGCTGATGGAATGGCGACAACCGCAGGCGCCATCATCTGCATAGGACTGGGCGTTGCCAGTTTTGCGATGGGATCACCACTTGGCGGCATCGTTGGAATATCGTTGGCTGCGGCTCAAATTGGCTTCCTGGCTTACAATCGACCGCCCGCAACTATCTACCTTGGTGATGCAGGCAGCATGATGATTGGATTATTTGTGGGTGTCCTGGCCATTTGGGGCAATTTGAAAGAGTCGGCCGTGCTGTCGTCTGCGCCAGTAGCCATTCTTGCAATCCCCTTGTTTGATTCCTCAGCAGCAATCCTACGACGATGGTTGACTGGCCGCAGCATTTACGTGACCGATCGAGCTCACCTGCATCACTTGCTACAAGAAAAGTATGGTAGAGGCAAAATGCTTTGGGTGGTCGCTGGCCTTTGCGGCATCACGGCTACTTTATCAGTGATGTCGATCACGTTTGGTATCCATTGGCTTCCCGCCGTGGGAGTTGCGGTCGCCGGCGCCGTGCTCATTTTAACGAGATCCTTTGGTCATACAGAAGCACGTTTGGTCCTCGGCAGCACCTGGCAATTCATCCAGTCTTTTGTATTGCCCCCCCATCGTTGCGATGAAGAAATCCACCAGCGACGTGTCCCTCTCCAAGGCTCTGGACCCTGGGACACAATCTGGGAACCACTACTTAATTTCGCGAAGGCCCACGGTTTGGTGCGGCTGAAGATCAGCCTGAGTCTGCCTTGGCTGCATGAGGGATACCATGCCCATTGGCAAAGCATTCGACTACCAGAGAAGGCACGACAAATGAACATTCGCTTGCCGCTGTTCACTCATCGAACCAAAGACGACACACAAATTCAGATCGGAACACTTGAAATTGTCGCTGCTGCCGACCATCCCGAAGTCTACCAACGCTTTGCCGATCTCGGCGATCAACTCGCGGAACTAACCCCGCAGATTGATGCCGTCGTTCGTAAACTCGAATCCGAACGCCAGCAACTACACTCGCCAATGGGATCACCTAGTTCCGCAATTCCCAATTGCGAGACGATCACGTCAGGTGATCTTCCCTCAAATGGATCACGGAATTCAAGCGAGGAATATGCTGATGCCTCGCTACCATCGACGACCTAGCCAGATTGAAATGGTGTAGTTCGGCAAACGCATAGCGCAAGAATTACATTCGTCTATCAAGCAATACGCCAGTCCATGGCAGTACGTTATCCAGGAGTTCGGCGTAGCAACAATGCGAATCCTGATCACCGGCGGCGCTGGATTTATCGGCTCAAACCTGGTTCGCCTAGCACTGCAGCAAGGTCATCATGTTCTTAATGTTGACGCTCTTACGTACGCTGGCAACCTGAAGTCGTTGGCTGACGTTTCCGCTAGTCCAGCCTATCGTTTTCTTCACCTGGACATTACCGATAGTGCGGGCGTGGCCAACGCGGTGATGCAATTTTCACCTGACGCCGTGATGCACTTAGCGGCCGAAAGTCATGTGGACCGAAGTATCACGGGCCCTGGATCGTTCGTCCAAACCAACGTGATCGGAACGTACCATCTACTCCAGGCCAGCTTGGCCTACTGGCGAACACTGACATCAGCGAAAGCTAAGCTGTTTCGATTCTTGCATGTATCAACGGACGAAGTGTATGGTTCGCTTGAACAAGAAGGCAGCTTCAACGAAACGACTGCTTACGCCCCCCATTCACCCTACGCCGCCAGCAAAGCATCGTCCGATCATATAGTTCGAGCGTGGCACGACACGTACGATCTGCCGGTTCTAGTTACCCACAGCAGTAACAACTTTGGCCCCTATCAGTTTCCCGAGAAGTTGGTCCCCGTCGTGATTTTGAAATGTCTTGATGACCAACCGATTCCGTTGTACGGCAAGGGCGAAAACGTGCGAGACTGGTTGTATGTCGAAGACCACTGCCAAGCATTGATGGATGTCGTCACCAAAGGTAAACCGGGAGAAACGTACGACATCGGTGGCAGCAACGAATTTTCCAACTTGGACCTGGCACGAAATCTTTGTCAGATCCTCGATGAATATCGTCCATGTCAGTCGGGTAGTCCACACACCGAAAAAATCACGTTCGTCACAGACCGTCCGGGGCACGATTTCCGATACGCCATCGACGCCAGCAAAATCAAACGGGACCTTGGCTGGGAACCTCGCGAAGACTTCCAAGCCGGGATACGAAAGACCGTTCGGTGGTACCTCGATAATCGATCATGGTGGCAAGACATCATGTCCGGCAACTATCGACTTGACACGCACAATGCAACCGAAGATTAGAATGTAGATGAGGGCAAGGCTGTTAGTGGCGAACATGAACATGATTATGAACATCGACATGAGCACCCAAGCCTCGTTACGTCGATCACTATTACCGATGCGTCTCAGACCTATCTTGTCCGCACACTCGCCATAGTGCAGATCGTAGAATGCTATGAGTCCGCATGCACGGGACAATCGCTACCTATTGCCCACTTCGCCGCTTGGGCTGTTGCCTATGCTTACGGATCACTGACGCTCTATTGGGAGCCACTTTCGGACCGCGCTGCCAACTCGCACATGAATCATCTTCTTACTTTTTCGTTTTGCATCGTCGCTTGCCCCGCTAACCACTGCCTTGTCTTTTGATTCTATTGCTTGGTCATACCGGATACATTGGAAGTTCATTCGCGCAAGAGCTTCATCGTCGCGACCTTAGCTTTCGTGGCATCTCGCGATCCGAAGTTGATTACACCAACCGCGATTCGCTGATCTCGCTGATCCGAGAATCAAAAGCCGACTTTTTGATCAACGCTGCGGGCTATTCTGGCAAACCGAACGTCGACGCCTGCGAAATTCATAAGTCGGAATGCTTGCAGGCAAACGCAGTCCTACCAGGAATGGTTCGGCAAGCTTGTGAGCTAACCGGAATCCCATGGGGACATGTCTCGTCAGGCTGCATCTATACCGGTCGACGTGATGATGGAAACGGGTTTCGAGAGAGCGACGCCCCCAACTTCTGCTTCCGAACCAATCACTGTAGCTGGTACTCCGGTTGCAAGGCTCTCGGCGAAGAATGCCTTGTCGGTACCGACAACATCTATATTTGGCGGATGCGTATTCCATTTAACCAATTCGACTCGCCTCGCAATTACCTCTCTAAACTGATTCGATACGACAGGTTGTTATCAGCGGATAATTCGATCTCGCATGTCGATGAATCAGTTCACGCTTGCGTGGAATCCTGGACCCAACGGATACCAACCGGCATCTACAATGTGACCAATCCAGGCAGCATTACTACCGAGCAAGTCACGGCACTGATTCAAACGCATCTGCTGCCAGACAAAAAGTTCAAGTTCTTTGCAAGTGAAACAGAGTTCATGAACTCGGCAGCAACAACACCTCGGTCCAATTGCATCTTGGATAGTCGCAAACTTCTCTCTACCGGGATAGCCATGTCCGCCGTGGAAGACGCCGTCATTAGCGCGTTGAAACACTGGCGTTCTGCCAACCATAAAAAACGACTTTCGATTCGGTAAGCTCGACCAATTCTTAAGAGCAACCTCAGTCGAAGGCAGTACTAAAACGATGTCACCTAAAACTTCGACGAACTGACAAAGCGTGATCGCGTGATACTAGATCCATGACCCCAAACCTTTCCACCGAAATCCCACCACCTTGCGACCGCAAAGGCATAATCCTTGCCGGTGGATCGGGTACGCGTCTGCACCCAATCACCAGGGCCGTTAGCAAGCAGCTAGTCCCGGTTTATGACAAGCCGATGATCTACTATCCGCTTTCGACTTTGATGTTGGCCGGCATACGGGACATCCTGATCATCTCGTCTCCCAACGACATTCCCGCTTTCGAACGACTGCTAGGCGATGGCTCTGAATTAGGAGTGTCGTTCACCTACGCAGTTCAACCTCATCCTGAAGGCTTAGCCCAAGCATTCATCATTGCCGCTGACTTCATCGGAAACCAACCAGTCTCGCTGATTCTGGGTGATAACATTTTTTACGGACAAGGTTTCCGAAAGATCCTCGCCGCAGCAGCGATGAAACCACGCGGCGCAACGATATTTGCTTATCCCGTCACAAACCCGTCCGCTTACGGAGTCATTGAGCTGGATCAACAGGGCAGGGCAGTTTCGATCGAAGAGAAACCTCAACATCTCACTTCCACTTTCCCGAAATCTCACTATGCCGTCCCAGGCCTGTACTTCTATGACAACGATGTTGTTGAAATCGCCGCGAGCCTAAAGCCGTCATCACGAGGCGAGCTAGAGATTACGGATGTTAACCGTGCGTATTTGACTCGTGGTGATCTATCCGTTGAGACCTTCAGCCGCGGCTTCGCTTGGCTAGACACTGGTACGAAAGATAGCCTTCTCGACGCCGGAAACTTCGTCGCCGCCGTCGAAAAACGCCAAGGGCTTAAAATCGCATGCATTGAAGAGATCGCCTACTCGCAAGGCTTCATCAACGATTCACAGTTGCTCAAGCTCGCTGACACCTACGTCAACGACTATGGCGACTATCTCCGAAACTTGAAGTACTAAGCGTTTGCCAAACGAACCGTGGTAAAGAGAGCACAGAACAGTCGATCCTTGATGAACATGCCAGGACACAGAGAGTGAACGCGTGCCCACATAAAGACACTCCGGCAACCTTGCCAACATTCGGACCTTAGATCATTCTTACGTCATCCTTTGCGACTAAATGGACTGGACCAAACCTGGGCTCGTTGGCTGACAACTTGCAATTCCAGCATAGCTCTCCCTGCGAAAAGAATAGAAGGCGCACAACGAGTGTCATTTTCCAAGCGGAATGCCGATCTGCTTTCGACACCCCAGTATTTCCAACGGTGGGTCTGCCCTCCACGCGGACAGAGTCCGCTCTAATCCACGCTTAATAGCACGCACTACATATCCACAACTTGGCTCATTTCCCGTGCCTATTCTTCCACCCGAACCAGATTGCCATCCCGCAGATTTGCTTACGGGCGATGATATTCTTGAGCGAGGCTGGTGGTTGATGTACACCAAGAGTCGCCAAGAGAAACAGCTCATGCGACGCCTTCGCCAAGCGGATGTCCCTCACTACGCTCCTCAGATCGCGAGTCGACGTCGTTCGCCTGCTGGTCGCATTCGAGTGACGTACCAACCGTTGTTCGCTAGCTATGTGTTCGTGTGTGGCGATGATGAGGCACGCTATCAATCTGTCTGCACCGACTGTGTGCGACAGGCATCTCCGATCGAAGATGTTGAGCAGTTTGTAACTGACCTTCGGCAGATCCAAAGCCTGATCAACATGGACGTTCCCTTAACGATTGAAGCCAGGATCGAGCCAGGTGAAATGGTCCGTGTCAAAAGCGGAGTATTTGCCGGTTACGAGGGGGTCGTACTAAAACGAACTCAGGAAACACGGCTGCTCGTCTGTGTTCGGTTCATGGAACAAGGCGTCAGTGTTAAGCTCGACGACTGTCAACTTCTGCCGTTGGGGAAAGTCGACAGTCGACCAATCGACGGCCGTGATTGAATAGAATCAGCATAACGAAACGGCGTCGATCATTGCTTCCAGTTCCCGGTGCCAATCTTTTCCAAGTCGTGACATTCAGCAAGACCGCCAGCCAATCTCAGACCCGAAGTCGGCCGTGTGACCTCTTTGCAACGCGAGTTTACCAAAATCCGCCTCTCGTCCCCCAAGCGGATAACGAAGACCTTCATCTAAATGCGTCGAATCTGCAGTGACACTATCACCTAAATCAACAATCGCCGTCATCGGGCTCGGCTATGTAGGCTTACCCCTCGCACTCGCATACGCTCGCGATGGCATTACGACCATTGGCTTCGACATTGATCAAGCCAAGACCGACGCTATCAATGCCGGACGTAGCTACATCAAGCACATCGACGCAGGCGACATTGCAAAGCAGATCAAGTCAGGCCATTTCAAAGCCACCACGGACTTTTCGCGACTAACTCAAGCTGATGCGATCATCCTTTGCGTGCCCACGCCGTTGGACCATCACTTTGAACCCGATCTGTCGTATGTCATCAGCACCATTGAAGCTGTTATCCCGCACTTGAAAGCCGGGCAAACCATAAGTCTTGAAAGCACAACGTATCCCGGCACAACCGAAGAGGAACTCGTCAGCCGCATTGAAGCCGCTGGCTTTAAGGTCGGCCAAGACATCTTTGTTGTCTATTCCCCCGAACGTGAAGACCCCGGCAATCCTGAATATGCCGCTACGAACATCCCCAAAGTGGTCGGCGGTCACACTCCTGCGTGTTTAGAAGCGGGCAAATCGCTTTACGGCAGCGTATTTGACCAAGTGGTTCCCGTTAGCAGCACGCAGGTGGCCGAGTTGACCAAGTTGCTCGAAAACATCTACCGCAGCGTCAACATTGGACTGGTCAACGAACTGAAGGTTGTCGCCGATGCAATGGGTATCGACATCTGGGAAGTGATCGCAGCCGCTAGCACGAAGCCGTTCGGATTCAAAGCGTTTTATCCCGGTCCTGGACTTGGGGGGCACTGCATTCCCATCGATCCGTTTTACCTGACGTGGAAAGCACGCGAATTTGGCGTACACACTCGCTTCATCGAGCTGGCGGGTGAGATCAACCGCAAGATGCCGGCCCATATCGTCCAGCGATGCAGTGAAGCGCTTAACCGAGGCAAGAAGTCGGTCAATGGAAGCAAGGTCCTGCTGATTGGGCTGGCCTACAAACCGAACGTCGATGATGACCGCGAATCGCCCAGCTACGAATTAATGAACCGGCTTACCGCGATGGGAGCCAACGTTGCCTATCACGACCCGTATGTTCCGGTGATTCGACCGTCTCGCGAGCACTCGCATTGGGCAGGTACTCCCAGTGTCAACTGGGATCAGGCTACCATCTCAAGCTATGACCTCGTGCTGATCTCCACTTGGCACGCATGCCTGAACGTCAACGAATTGGGCAAATGGTCACAATTCATCGTTGACACTCGAAACGCTACGGCAGCTCTCCCCCCCGAAGTTCGGGCGGCGAAAGTAATCAAAGCTTAGCTGCCAAAAGGAGCGTCGGGCGTTCGCAATCACATTCGAACACCGCTTGGATTCCTGAGTGACGAACGGCGTTGACCGGGCCGGTTAGGAGGGTCGCACCGAGGCGGCCGGCCAAAATCGTGGGCAAAGGAGGGTGGCTGGCGGCTAATCCTTGTCAGCTCTGCTGGCACCAATCAGTCTGTGTGTGATTCCTGAGCTACCGATCGACGGCAAAACAATTAATCTCATGCCTCAGACTGGTTCATCAGCTCAGCTTTTAAAGCTCTTTCACCGCGCCATGCAGCCCCCTATCGGGGGAGGCTAGAAGTGGGCTGAGGGCTGGAAGGCTGAGACGAAATCTCAAGTTCTACCTATGAGTGTCCATAATGCCATGTGATTTGGCAAAAGGGGTCACCCACGTGGACGGAGTCCGCGCTAACATCTCAGGTCTAATGCGAATCCCGCACTGTTAATCGTCGCCCAAGTGAACACTGAAAGTCAATCGCCACGCCCTAGAATCGTGTTTCTAAACCGATGCTACTGGCCTGATTCCGAAGCGACGGGTCAGTTGTTGATGGATCTATGCATTGATCTATCGGAACATTTTGATGTCCACGTTGTCTGCGGCATCCCAAATAGCCCGACAACAAACCAGTATGTGAAGAAGGGCATCGAGCAGCGTCAGGGAGTTACGATCCATCGACTTTCACATATGCATTTCCAAAAGCGTATCCCTGCTGGTCGGCTTATCAATTTGGTTTCCTTCTCAAGAGCGGCATCGCAATACTTGCGAAAGACTCGCCTGAGCTGTGATGTGCTGGTCTGCGAAACGGATCCTTTTTTGCTTCCAGTTGTGGCAGCCAAACATAGCAAGCGAACTGGATGCAAGTTGATGTGCTACTTGCAGGATATCTATCCGGATGTTGCCGAAGCGATCGGCAAAGTTAGCTCGGGCTGGCTAACTCAGACCATTCGTGCGAAGTTGCGAAAGGCATATGAACGTGCAGATCGCATCGTGGTCTTGGGTGAATGCATGAAGTCACGCTTGTCTGATTCGCCGTGGTCGATTGCGGCCGAGAAGATGCATGTCATTCCAAACTGGTCAGATTGCAGCCTCATTACGCCACTTAGCGTTCATGACAATCCATTTCGCCTCAAGCATGGACTAAGCGACCGAGTTGTTGTGATGCATAGCGGCAACATGGGACTAACACAGAGGCTTAACGTCCTAATCGAAGCAACTCAGTGCGACACTTGGCCCGAAAGGGCAATGCTATTGTTGGTAGGTGATGGTGCCGCTAAGTCCTCTTTGCAACAGCAAGCTAACGACATTGGGACAGACCGCGTCAAATTCTTGCCCTACCAGCCACGCGAAAAACTAGCGGAAAGCTTTTCCGCAGCGGACCTCCATATAGTATCCATGCACCCGAATATCACGGGCTGCCTGTGTCCCAGCAAGTTGTATGGAATCCTAGCTGCGGGTCGACCGGTCTTGGCAATCGCGGATTCGCAAACGGACCTCTGCCAAACAGTTCGTCAAGAAGGACTAGGATGGACTTGCGAACCGGGCCAAGCCAACGCGATCGCAGATGCAGTTTCGCAAGCAACCTTAGACGATGCGAGCCGTGCAGCGGCTGGTGAGAGAGCGAGAAAGGTAGCTTTGGCGAAATTTGATCGCCCCGTAGTTACGAACCTCTTCAAAAACCTTCTTAATGATCTGCTCGATAAGCCGGTCACTACACTCCAAGACCAGATTGCTTAAGTCGATGGCTCTAAATCCTATTGGATCATTAGCAATGGCTGGATTTGACTTTAGGCCTACACCCACTGCAGTTTCCATGCAGGACATTCCATGCCAACTGCGTTAATCACCGGCATCACCGGTCAAGACGGGTCCTACTTGAGCGAACTACTGCTTGAGAAGGGCTACACGGTGCATGGACTCGTTCGCCGAAGCAGCAATACGGCTCGCGTGAGATTGGATAGCCTGTTTGCCGACAAGTCTACGTACGAAGAACGATTGTTCTTGCACTATGCTGAACTTGACGATGCGACCACGATTCGTCGCATCCTGATACGCTGCCAGGCCGACGAAGTGTACCACTTAGCCGGGCAGAGCCATGTGGGAGCCAGCTTTGACATTCCTGAAACGACGTGTCAGTTCACAGCGATGGGTACATTGAAGTTGCTGGAAATACTGCGAGACCTAGAGAAACGTCCTCGGCTTGTTCATATCAGCAGCAGTGAGGTATTCGGTCGACCTGACCATTCACTTCAGAACGAACGCACACCCATGAGACCGGTAACCCCCTACGGAATTGCCAAAGCGTTCGCAACACAGATGGTGTCGCTCTACCGAGAATCGTTTGATTTGTTCGCTTGCAACGCAATTTGTTACAATCATGAGTCTCCTCGTCGTGGCGAATCTTTCGTCACCCGAAAGATCACGCGGGCCGCGGCAGCAATCGCGTCAGGGTCGACGGAAAAATTGAAGCTTGGCTCACTCGATTCTACTCGTGACTGGGGCTATGCTCCTGAGTACGTTGAGGGCATGTGGCGAATGTTGCAACAACCAACGGCCGATGACTACATTCTCGCTACCGGTACGAGCCACAGCATTGAAGAGTTTCTTAACGCGGCGTTTGAGTGCGTCGACCTCAATTGGCGTGATCATGTCGTCCAAGACGCTCGCTACATGCGTCCATCTGAAGTATCCCAATTGGTTGGCGACGCCCACAAAGCACGCTCCATTCTGGGCTGGACACCGCAAACCCAATTGAATGAATTGGCACACCTGATGGTAAACGCTGACTTACTACGGATATCCAGTCTATGAGCGATCCTGCGGACATGTCGGATAAATCCCAACTAGCTGCAGAATCACCGCGTGCTTTCGCCAGCAGTAAGTCATCGAATAGGGGGCGTTCGAGTTGGCTGATCACCCGACTTCGAAACGTTCAAACTATCTCAGCGTGGTTCGCAACAGCATTGCTCGTATTATTGCCCATTGCATTATTGACCGACTTTGGGGGAGTGCTTCACTGGACTCAGTATCTCGCATTTCAAGCGGTACTCCTGATCGTTTCTGTCACAGCAGTATCGATGCTGGGCGAACAACGTTCTTCAAATCTTCGACAGCATGTTTTATTGATCCCGTTGGTGGGATGGGTGATTTATGGCTACGTTCAAACCGTATCTTTTCCTGCTTCTTTCGTTGAAGCGTTTAGTCCCGCATCGCACGCTGCGTACACACAGTGGATCGCTCCCCTAATCCCAGCGGCAAGCCTGCCGAGTCAATTTCCTATTTCAGTAGACCCCCATTCTTCACGCCATTCATTGGCGATCATGATGATGGTGATCGCAGTCGGTTGGTCATCGGCAACAATTTTCCATACGCGCCAGCGTACCATCTTCATGCTTTCAGCCGTTTCGCTATCCGGTGCCGCACTAGCGTTGTTTGGAATCGCGAGGATGACATTTCCACATGCAACTTTTTTCGACTTTACTGAAACGGATGCTGGCATACCGTTTGGAACGTTCGTCAATCGAAACAATGCAGCGTTGTTCTTGAACCTCTCGCTTGCAGCGAGCCTGGGCTTGCTTTCATGGCGTCTGATGGCGCTTACCGGGCAAGAGGTTGACGACTCTCAATTTGAGCTTAACGATGTTTTTTCGCTCGTGAGCGAACGAGAATCCGCGATCGCTATCGGTAGCACAATCTTGTGCTTAGTGGGACTATTGGCATGTGGATCACGGGGCGGCATTGCCGCGACACTGGTGGGATGCCTATTGGCCATGGGCTGGGTTCGCAAACGCCGAGGCTTCGTTAGCATTCCTGTCGTCGGCACTGTGATTGTCGTTGCGGTTGGGATTCTTGTAGTCCCAATGCAACTGAAGCTCAGTAGCATCAAGCGTTTTGAATTCTTCAACAAAGACTCAAGTACGCTTCTGACAGACGGCCGATTCTTGCATTGGCCTGAAGCTTGGAACTCTGCCTTAGGGTACTTCCCCGCAGGATCCGGACTGGGTTCCTACGCCTATGCACACTTGCCGTTTAGACAGTCGACCGGTTTGTCTGCTTGGTCTACCCACGCTGACAATCTGTGGCTCGAGCTTTTGGTCGAACAAGGCGTTGTTGGAATTATCCTAGTCATCAGCATGTTCGTTTTATTGATGACTAAACTTCAGCGGTTGGCCAGTTCGCATGACTCTCTTGACCATGGCGTCCGGGCGATGGGGTGGTACTGCATCGGGGCGTTACTGTTCTCGCAATTCTTCGACTTCGGCCTAGCGATTCCCGCTAATCTCTTCTTGCTAACTCTCATGCTTGGAACAATCACAGCGAGAGCATCGGAGATCGAAACAACGTCCAAATTCACCTCAAAAACAGAGGTAGAGTTGCCTTCCGCGGAGAAAGACGCCAGTGCGGTGAAGCAATCTCACATGCGTAGACGTGCGATTTCGGTCGTTGTACGGTCTGCATCTCTGATTGCCCCGATCGCAATCCTAATCGCATTATCGACATGGTTGCCGAGGATGCGACAAGACGCTATCGCCGAACGATGGAGCAGAGACGCGGAAGTCAATCTGAGCACTCTTAGAACCCGCAATAACGTAATAAACGAGTTCAACCAAGAAATGGGCCTCATTGCGAATGCTCTACCTACGCCTGATTTACTTAACGCGTATAGCGATGTCCAACGACAACTCGCTCGACTCACAGAAGTCGCGAATGCGAAGCCCTCAACGATCCTGGAGGCGGAACTGTACTACGACGCGACGTCACCTCTCCAGCGTCGACTACTCAATCGCGACAGTGAAGCACATCCCATAGATCCATCCTTAGCTCCTCTACGTATTGCAGATTCGAAGGAGCAGTACCGACAACCACTTGAAACGTGCTTTCAAGTTCTGGCAATGCGTCCGCTAGACCCTAAGCCTCGCTCGGCACTTCTTTACCTGGATTTCGTTGATGGCGACTTAGAACGCACCAAAGCGGTTATAGAACAACTGAGTGAATTCCATAAAAGCAATCCTGATGTATTGATTGTTCTAGGTGAGTTCGCAGCCAGCGACGCGAGGCTCGACGCTGCTGCCGACCTATGGAAAACGGTACTGGAGCTATCACCCGATCTTACCGACGAAGTGATTGAATTGGCGGCAGATTACGGACTTAAAAACTTTGACGCTATCCTTCCCTCAAATCCAATTGCCATGCGATTGGCTGCTCGCAGCATCCTTACTCGTCCAGACAAGTTGTATTGGGATGTCTTGCCGCAAACGCTCGATGGAGTTTCATGCCAAGAGTGCTCAAGTTCGCGAGAAGCATCTAGATGCCATTCTTTATCTGCCGACATTGCCTTCGCATTGGGTGAATTCGACCGTGCATTCGAAGAGTATGAAAAGTCGATACGACTGAGTGCGGACGATGTGGCATTGCGACTGAGGTATATCCGTCGTCTCGACAGAGTAGGGCGTCGAAACGATGCCAGAATTCAAGCCAGAATGGGGCGTCAAGCGATCCCGGGCGACGACCGTTTCAACGCTATTATCAGCGAAATGGCAAACGATGAGTAATACTGTGCCAGCGGAAGCGAAAACCTAGACGATGAAAATCTCCACTATTTTTTTGACGCTCTTGTTCGTACTGAGCCTAGCACTTGCGATCAAGAACATCGACATCGCCATCCCGTTTGTCGCAGGCAGTGCCGCAATCACGCTACCAATCCTTTTGCTCGGCAAGGCACGCGAGTGGAAAGGATATGTCTTGTTCATTTGTGGCTCGTTCTTCCTTACTTATTTATCAAGGATACCGGTCCTGGCCTTCATCCCTGAAGACTACGGGTTTTCGTCTCGAGAAACGTTAACAGAAACTATGCTCTCCGACACGGCGTACTCCATCGTCGCGCCGATGGCGTGCTGTATCTTAGGATTCTTTTTGCCTGTGATGGGTGGTGCCAGGATTCGATCTTTGCCTCCGGCCACCGATCAAGCAGCCCGTCAGAGCTTTGTGGTGAAGCAAGCTCACTTGATCGTGCTCTTGTCCTACGCCGTGCTGCTTTCCCGGACCATTCTCGCGGTGTTTTTTGGAGTGGGTGTTAAGCTGATCGAGAACAAAGCAACTCACCTTCAGTTCTTGACACAGTTGATTCCTGAAATGACTTGCGTTGGCTTTTGCACCTTGATAGTTGTCGTTTATCGCAAAAGCGTTCACAGAAACTTGGTCTATCTAGCGGGCGGATTCTTAATTCTTAACGCGTTGCTTACGATCTTGTTCGGATCCAAAGGTGGCGTATTGATGCTCGTCTTCTCCGTCGCAACGATCTTCCTAACACGGTTTCGCGACATGCCGATTAAGCGAGGTCGATTGGTGATGATCGTTCTCCCGACGATCCTAATTGTTGGCGCTAGCATCGTGACCGCGTCAACGATGCGGTGGGCGACACGAAAGCAATCTAACTTGAGCACTGGCGTTGCAAGGGGATGGGATCGCTTGGAAATCGGTTCCGAACTTAAGGATGGCTTGTTGATGGTGTCTAAACGGGCCAGCGCGTTTGATGCGGTGCGCATTGCCCAAATCCAGAGCCCCACCGGCGCGATGAACTCCTTCAATCCTTTCAATGTCGCCTTCAATTTGGTCGGACGACTCATTCCCGGCGTCAGTCCACGGTCGATGACCATTTCAAAAGCCGTAGCTATTTACTACTTCAATAAACCTGAGGGATTTGGCGCATCCCTAGGTCTATTCCCGACGCTCAAATTGATGTTCGGTAGGTATTCCCTGATCTCGATATTTCTCTACGGTCTATTAACCACGCTATTGTTCAGTCAAATCTGTCAGATTAGAGATCCCGATATCCGCACAACGATTCAGTACGTGTTCTTGTTTGCGACCACACGGATCATCATGTCGGGTGCCTTTGACCATCAACTATCGATCTGCATTGTTCAGATCGTTCATATTGTGGGCTTGGCTTATTTGCTTGCTCGATTCTCTCCTCGCGAGAAAAACTTTTCCAAACCAGAGTCTGCCGTTCACCTCAGTCCTCGGTTAGCTCGATGATCATCTTTTATAAACTGTGTCCAATGATTATTTATTCACAACTTGCTCATGACGGGTACGAGGTTCACGCATGAGCTTATTGCACCTGATGCTGCGTCTCGGGACGCGAAGTAAACAAGCCGTCGCGATGACGGTTGGCGGCCGAGTTCCCCTGCACATTGTGTCCGAATACCCGAAATCCGGTGGCACGTGGTTTTCGCAAATGCTTGCCGCATACTTGGACGTGCCACTGCCAAAGATGACGTACACCCCCTCGTTTCGAGAATGTGTGATTCATAACCATTGGGGATATTCCAGTCGCTACCAACGGCCCATCTATGTGCTACGTGATGGACGCGACTTGTGTGTTTCGATGTTCTTTCACTTAGTTCGCGTCACGGAAGGTAAGAAGCCTGCACTGTTGAAGTACGTCTATTCACGGATCCCCGATTGGGACGAACTCTCACGAGATGCAGAAGGACAGGTTTGCTTTAAGCCCGAATTTGTGGATCGCTGGATACAAAGCCCGATTGGTGTCAAAAGCACATGGGCACAGCATGTGGATCGTTGGTGGGGTCACGATGACGTTTGTTACGTCAAGTACGAAGATCTACTCGTCTCTCCCGAAGCTGTGCTGGAGCGGGCAGTTAAGTTTTGCACCGGACAAGACCACATCGACGCAGACAAACTACGGAAAGCGATCGACCAATTCAGCTTCGCCAAACAAACGGGTCGTCAACCAGGCCAGGAGGACACGTCCTCGTTCATCCGAAAAGGGATCGCTGGAGATTGGAAGAATCACTTTTGCGAGGAAAGCCGCAAGCGGTTCGAAACCTACGCGGGACAGACCTTGCGTGACCTAGGTTACGAAACTCAAACCAACTGGTGGCAAGAACTGGCGGAGACAGGCTCCTAAAGTCTCGTCTATTGATGAAGCCTCAAGACAAAGTTCGACGCGACACAATCCGAGGATTCGGCTGGAGCTTCGTGAGCCAATTTGGAGTTCAGTTTGCCAGATTAGCGACACTGATTGTGCTGGCGAGATTCTTTATTGGGCCTGCCGAATTTGGGCTGGTGAACATGTTTGTCGTGTTTACTGGCTTCTCTCAGATCCTGATCGACTTCGGCTTCACCAACGCGCTGATTCAAAAGCAGGACGCAACCCAACGAGATTATTCCAGCGTATTTTGGCTTAATCTCGCGATCTGCGTAGTCGTATCTTGTGGCCTGATGTTGGCGTCTCCGTGGATCGCGTCGTTTTACAATGCTCCTGCGTTAACGCCGATCGCGATGACCATGGCCCCGCTTTATGTGTTCTATGGTCTGACCTCACTCCAAAGAGTTCTCCTTCGAAAGAATCTCGATTTCCGGACGATTTCGATCATCGAAGTCGTTAGCGTTAGCGTTAGCGGTTTGCTCGCGTGTGGTGCTGCCGTCCTTGGATGGGGCGTATGGTCGCTCGTGGTGTTCTACCTCGCCACTCCGATCATGTCATCGCTGATCTACTGGCTTCAACCTGGATCTTGGAGACCCACGTTTGCGTTCTCGTTGGAATCGCTGAAGTCTCTTTCCAAATTCGGGCTGTCGATGCTGGGCAACAACAGCTTGAACTACTGGGCTCGCAACATCGACAAGGTTTTCATTGGCCGGTACTTGGGCGAAATACAACTCGGCTTCTACAACCAAGCGTATAGCCTAGTGCTGATCCCAGTGACAAATTTTTCAAATACGTTTGTGAGTGTCATGTTCCCGGCGTTTTCCAAAATGCAAAAGGACAACCACTACGTGTCCAAAATGTTCACATCGGTATCGCAAACGGTGCTGGCAGTGAACTTGCCAATCTTCCTATACCTGTCGATCGCGGCAAGAGATTTCGTTTTGATCTTATTGGGTAAGGAATGGGAACCGATCGTTGAACCGTTACGAGTGTTTGCCTTTATCGGTTTGTTTATCTCGATGCGAACCATTCACTCAAGTGTGTTCATGTCCCACAATCGAAATGGCACGCTTCTGAAGATCAACCTGGTATCTCGCACCTTGATGATTGTTGGTTACTTCTTCTTAGTCCAAAACGGAATCCAGGCAGTCGCCTACTGGCTCTTACTCAGCATCATTTTGTCGTTTGCCGCGACAGCCACATGCAGTTGCCAAATCCTTCAGTTCAGCCTTCGGTCATTCATCGCCGCGCATTCGAAGATTTTCATTTCGGCACTCGCGGCCTACGTGATGACTTCGTGGCTGTACGCTTCGCTGTGGCAGTCTCAACAGCGACTGCTGGTTCTCATTTCCTGCCAGATCGTCTTCATCGCGATCTACCTGATCGGTGCAATAGTGACCAAGGAACCGATCATCGCTGCATTGATACGGCAGGTTCGCAAAAAATTTTCTGGCCGTACCGCCAAGAGGCAGCCGGACGCATGACCCCCATTCTTGACCGCCCAGTCTTTGTTGTTGGAGTCCCTAGATCGGGCACGACAGTGATGAGCACGCTGTTGTCGTCTTCACCAACCATTTGCATTGCTCCAGAAATATGGTTCTTCAACTACTGGATGCAAAAGTATGATTTCTTGGACCTTTCCGACAGGAATAGCTACACGTTCTTCGTCGACCAATTTCTTGCGTCAAAACGTTTCCGCTACCTGGAACTGGACGCTCAACCCATTCGAGACCAACTTATCAACAGCGATGTCCAAAGCTTTCAATCTGTGTTCTCGACAGTGCTGACTCACTACGCCGACAAGTTCGCTAAGTCGCGAGTAGGCGAGAAAACCCCCGGACAATTTCAAAGCATCGAGAAGATCATCGAGTTGTATCCGGATGCTAAGATTGTGTGTATGGTCCGCGACCCTTACGCGGTTGCGGCATCGACAATCAATTCAGAGTTCGGATCCAATCACGTTTTGGATTCAGCGATACGTTGGAAGCGATACTCCAGAATCCTTAGCGAACGCTCCCATGAGAATTGCATTTGCATTGTTCGCTATGAAGACTTGGTGTTGCAATTTGAACGCGAGATTCCACGAGTGGCCACGTTCCTTGACATAGAACTCGATCCCGCCATTGCGAAGACAAGCCGGGATGGAAATTACGCGGTCGGTGATCGTGGTGAAGGCTGGGCCAAGGATCACTTCCAAAAGGCGTTTAACGCATTGAACCCGCAGAGCATCGACAAATGGAAAACCCATTTGTCGCTTGAACAAAAGCGAGTCATCCGGTGTCAGATTGCCGACGAGATGTCCCACTGGGGCTACGCGGCTCATGAAGACGAAGGTCCTCAGTGCGAGTCTACCGCCCGAAAAGCGATGCGGCGCTGGAAGTCCAAAATGAAGGCCCTCTCTCGACCATCGCTATTGCTTTCCAAATCACGAACCTACAACCGCCTCACCTATCGCCTGTTCGGTAAAGTCATGGAGCGGAATTGATGAGTAAAGCCCTTACCGATTGGAAACTTAACCATCCTGGGCGGATTCCTGGTCCGGTGCGATCAATGGTTCAAATGGGCCTTCGAGCCACTAGCTACTGGCGACCGCTGCCGTCCTTCCTTGTGATTGGTTTTCAAAAGTGCTCGACAACGTCGCTGTACAGCCATTTGGCTCTTCATCCCCAAGTTCAGGTTTCTCATCGCAAGGAAATTGACTACTTCGGTTGCGACACGGGCCAGGACCTCGCTTGGTACAGGTCTCACTTTCCGATGCGGCGATCTAAAACGATTGCGATTGGTGAAGCAAGCACGATGTACGCTTACATGCCGCAAGCCCCTGCTGAAGCGAAACTCCAGAATCCTAAATTCAAGTTGATCGCTGTCCTTAGAGATCCGGTTAAACGAACCATCTCGCACTATCATCATCGGAGAAAGTGGGGCTTAGAAGAACGAACGATTGACCAGGCAATCGAAGATGCATTTCATGACTTCGACAAGGACATAGCAACATGGCAGGATGCGGCACGCCCCGACGCGGACCCGAGTCGCCCCTATCGTGAGCCTAAAGCGTCGTACCTGATCCGCAGCATGTACTCGCTACAGATTGAAAACTGGAAGAAACTATTTGCCCCCGAACAATTACTGTTAATCCAGGCTGAAGATTTCTGGAGTCGATCCGAGGACGTCTTTCACGAGGTTGAATCATTCCTTGGCATTGATCATCACGGCATTCGCAACAACAAGGTTTTTAACCAAGGGGCCTATCAAAAGGGCAAACCGGATTCCAACCTTAGTGCCATCCAGAATCGCTTGACCAAACACTTTCAAGGTGAGTATCAGTGGTGCCGCGAGCAAGGGCTGACCTTTTCTAACGACACCACATCAGATCAAGAAAATGAGTGAGCGGCACACCATCGCAACGGAATCGGCCGATGTTGCGTCTGACGTTTCTGGAGCTCAACTTGATGCTCAAGCCAATCGCAAGGCTCGCAAGTATGCCGGTGGTGAGATCGCGGCGCGCATCATGTGGGGACTCGTTTACCCGATCTTTCGCTGCAGTCCTCGAATCCTTTTTGGTTGGCGGCGATTCATCCTTAGGTGTCTTGGTGCCAAGATTGGAAAGAACGTCCACATCTACAACAGTGCCCGAATCTTCTATCCGTGGAAGTTAGAGATGGGCGACTACGCTACCATCGGCGAACATGCCGAGATTTACAACTTGGGAATGGTGACCATTCAAAGTCGTGCAACCGTATCACAACGTGCTCACCTTTGCGCAGGCTCACACGACTACAACGACCCCGCTCTTCCTTTGCTTCGACTACCGATTACGATCGGCGAGGACAGTTGGATTTGCGCCGATGCCTTTGTGGGCCCAAACGTCACAGTGGGCAAAGGCGCCATCGTTGGTGCTAGAGCGGTCGTGATGTCGGACGTTGAACCATGGAACATCGTCTCGGGAAACCCAGCCAAGTTCATAAAGCTTCGTGAACTCCAAAATGAGCCAAACCGAAAAGAGACCGGCGAATGACGTCAATCTTCATTTTGACAAAAGACGAGGAAATCAACATTGAACAGTGCATCCAATCTGTTGCATGGTCAGACGACATTGTCGTGCTTGACTCTTACAGCTCAGATCGGACCACAGAGATTGCGCAGGATCTTGGTGCAAGAGTCGTCCAGCGGAAGTTTGACAATTGGAGCGCTCATCAGAACTGGGCCGTACAGAACATCGAATTTAAGAACCCGTGGGTGTTCTATCTAGACGCCGATGAAGCGTTCGACGACGAGCTAACGGGCGAATTGCAAGTCGAGCCTGCAGCAAACGTTGCTGCATTCAAGGTTCGCCGAAAAGATTACTTGATGGGAACATGGCTGAAGCGATCGCAGTTTTATCCGACTTGGTTCGTTCGCTACTTTCGCCCTGAAAAGATCAAGTATGAACGCTTGGCGCATCCTATCGCCATCGTCGATGGCAACGTCGAAGCACTGGCCGGGCACATTCTGCATAAACCTTTCAGTCACGGAATGCACCAATGGTTTGACAAGCACAATCGCTATAGCGACTTTGAAGCTCAAGAACTACTCGAAGAAGTCCTTGGCGACATTCACTGGAAACCAATCTTTTCGAAAGATCACAACGAACGCCGACGCGCATTGAAACGCCTTGCCTATCGCATTCCCTGCCGTCCTACGATCTTGTACTGGTACCTCATGATCGTCCGACTTGGATTCTTGGATGGTAAAGCGGGCAGGTCGTACGCTTCGCTTCGACATCTCTACGAAACGATGATCGACGCCAAGGTGATGGAAGCCAAGTACTTAAAGCGTCTCGAAAGCGAAGGCGACAGTCAGGTCCGCCACACTCTATGAAAGCTTCAATCACAGGTTGGCACGGGAAACAAAACGTAGGTGATGACGCGTTTTGCGCTATCTTTGCACGCTGGCTCAGTCACAACCTTCATTACGATGAAATTGCCATCAATGCCCCACGGCGATTCTTGCCAAAGGAAGCGACCTCGCAGACATGTCACTTTGACGCAAACTTCCCCGAGCAAGCACCGGGACGTTTGCACCGATTCTTGCTGGATCGCTCATTGCATCGCGGGGCGGATCTCGTGGTGTTTGGAGGAGGATCCATCTTTCACCGACACCGCTGGCGTTTGCTGGACTGGCAACTCAAGACGTACCCGAAACGCAACAGCCACCTGATGGCGATTGGTGTTTCGCTCGGGCCGTTTCCCAATTCGACACATGAAAGATTGTGTGCTCGAACGCTATCGAAGTTCGATCGTATCATCGTGAGGGACGAGCAATCTTTGGTGTGGGCAAGGGATCAAGGACTGGATCAAACAAAGTGGTGCAAAGACATTGTGCTCGGCTGGGGACACTTCTATGAAATCCCCACTCCCGCGCCAAACTCGGACCAACCTGTCAATCGAAAAGTGATTGCAATCTCGATAGCTGATCGCGAAAGTGAATTCGGATCGACCGAGACTGACGATCGAAAACGCGAAGGGATTGTCGATGCAATCAAGACGCTGCATGCACAAGAACCGCTTCACGTTAAAATCATCGTCAGTTGCGTCCACCCTGTTCGCGGCGACCTAGCAGCGTCAGAACGTCTACGAAGTTCGATTGAAAGTATTGGCGGCCTAGAAATTTCAGAGTATCGCTACGATGGATCGATCACGAACTATATCAGCGTTCTAAAGCAGTGCGACGCGGCGATATGCAATCGAATGCACGCATTCGTATTTTCCTGCCTGGCGAAACGACCAGCGATCCTTATCTCGTACGCGAAGAAGATGGTCGAACTGGCGAACTACCTTGCAATCGACTCATCCGTTTTCTTTTCGACCGACGATGTCGACGCGAAGCGTCTTGAAACGACCCTTCGGGATCAACTCGCCAACCCGATTCCTGTTGTCGACGACGCCTTACTCGATGACGCTCAGTCCGACGTATCAAAGATGTTTCAACAGCTCACCTCTGAGCTAACCACGCCCGCATGAAAACAACATTAGCCGTACTCGATGAGTTTCCGTTCCCACCACGCGACGGAGTAACGTATCCGATTGCTTCGCACCTGAGTCGCATGGCGAAGCTTGGGCCCATCGACCTCGTCACGACCCTGCCGGCCAAGAAGATTCCTGAATCTGAGCATCCGTTCCGATCGATTCACTCAATTATTCAAGGAAAACAAGCCTCCGGTCCAACGCGACTGGCGCGCGAAGTTTTCTCTGCGGTGCCATACTTCACTCGCGCGATTCCTGATTTCAGTTCGCTTGATCCCAACATACGTGATGGACATTACGATGTTCTTTACACGTCCCCAGCTTGGCTGGCGGGATGGTCCAAGCACTATCCCCGTTCTTGGAAGAACATTGAGAAGCAAGTTCTTTGCCTTAATGATTGTGTAACCGAACGATTTGTCCGCGACTTGTTGTTAGCGAGAAAAAACTACTTGGCTTTCGACAAACGACTGCGACATTTGCTTCGTGGAAGTCGCTATCCCTGGATGGGGCGTGTGGAAAGAAAACTACTGGATCAGTTTGATGCAGTATTGGTGCAAAGTCAGCGGGATTTAGAATCGGTCGTTCGGCATTGCGGCGAGAGCTACCGAACGAAACTATTTGTCGTTCCCAACGGGATCAAAGAACACTTACTCAGTCTTCAATACCAACCGCCCGAAAAACCAGTACTGATGCATTTGGGATCACTATTTGGCAACCGACGAGGCTTGATGCTCTGGTTTCTCCGTGAGGTATTTCCCAAAGTAAAGTTGCGAATCCCCGAAGCAACCATAAGGCTGTGCGGGAAGATTTCGGACGCTGATCGTAGTTCACTCGGCAAGATTGATGGCGTCGAAGTGGTGGGTTTCGTCGATACCCTCGAAGATGCGTTTAAAGGAGTATCAGTGTCGATCGCACCGCTGTTGATGCTGACAGGCTTAATCAACAAAGTCACCGACTCCATGGCAGCAGGAGTTCCGTGCACCGGAATGGGCGCCTTTGGCGGCATTCCAGATTTCGTCAATGGAAAACACGGCATCGAATGTCGTTCTGCCCAACACTGGTGCGACGAACTAGTGAATCTTTTGAATGACCGATCGCGTCTTCTTGATATCTCCTCGCAAGCAAGAACATTGGTGCAAGAACATTTGACCTGGGACCGAAGTCATCAAACGCTCATGCAAGCGTTAGGCGCCTAGCCGATCCGTTCCGGATTTTTTCGAACTTCTTTTCGCCTCTTCACTTACACAGCTCACAAACATGACCAGGCCCGTTCATTACTTCTATCCCGAATCTAAGTTCGGTGGATTCACAGATCTCGACGGTAGCATTCTCTTCTTCTCGCGAATTCAAAGTCTGCTGACACCTGATGCAGAAATCTTGGACGCCGGTTGTGGTCGTGGCGCGGTGCAGGATGATCCCGTCGCTTTCCGCCAGAACCTTTGCACACTTAGAGGCAAGGTCAAGCATGTGCTTGGCATTGACGTTGACCCTTGCGGCGTGGAGCATCCGTATGTCGACGAATTCCGGCTGATTGATGACAAACGCTGGCCAGTCGAGTCGTCTAGTCGCGACCTCGTCATTGCAGATTATGTGATTGAGCACCTCGCCGAACCGGGTGAGTTTTTTGATGAAGTCAAACGAGTCCTGCGCCCGGGTGGCTACTTTTGTTTTCGCACTTCCAACAAGTGGAACTACGTGGCAATCGGGGCGAGACTGATCCCTAATCGATTGCACGGAAACGTGGTGACGAAGGTTCAAGCGAAACGCAAGAGCGAAGACACCTTCGACACTTACTTTCGTAGCAACACACCTTTCAAGCTTCGCCGTGAAATGAGGAACCGCGGATTTGAAACAGCGATTTATGGTTACGAACCGAATCCTCAATACTTGGAATTTTCGAAGGTAGCGTATTGGCTAGGAACCTTGCACCAGAAATTTGCTCCGCGAATGCTCAAAGCATCCATCTTTGGATTTTGTCGTTTGAATGAAGAAGCCTAGAGGAGCTAGCGGGAGCATTCAAGTTTGCTTACTTCAATCGAACGCAATCCGGTGGCGTCCCGCCCGACACCGTCCAACGATAGACATCAGCCATCTTTTTTCCGGCATCTCGCCAAGAGAACTTTTCGTCTACCAACGTTCGCCCGCAATGTCCCATCGCCTCTCGCTGGGCGTCGGACATTTCAAACAGCGTGCCTAAGCCCGCCGAAATCGAGCTTGATTCGGGTTGGACCTCGATTGCCGCATCTGCCTCGAACCCTTCCGGTAAATTGCAGAATGGTGTCATCAGTACGGGCAACTGGAAGGACCAAGCTTCTAATACCGCCATCGGCAGTCCCTCGCTAAAAGAAGTCAGAAAAAACGCATCAGCACGACGCAAACTCGCCACCTTTTCATCATCAAACTGTGGGCCAACAAAACGAACGAAGTTTGATAGCCCAAGTTCGTCCACGGCCCGTTCGAGTTCAGACAAGTGATCGCCCTGGTTCCATCCGGCGATAACCACCATCCAGTCGTCGATCAATGAAGCCTGCCGTCGTTGCAGTTCCTTCAAGCCTTGCAAGAATGCAGAGAGTCCTTTCTTAGGATGTATTCTTCCGACGAACAGCAAGACCTTTTTTTCTTGAGGAACTTCGTCATCCCAAACCGGTTTGGAAACAGTCAGCGACAAATCGGGCAAGTCCATGCCATTGGGGATGATCGCAACCGAATTGTTCAATCCGTATTGGCGGATTGATTGGTATTCCGAATCGGCCAACGCGTGAAAGCAACTTGCATTTCGCATATTGGCTCCCTCGAAGAACAGCGAGGCGACCTTCTTTTTGGTGCTCGCGTTTTTTGCAGCCCAAGGATCCAGCATTCCTCGCGGTGATATCACGGTTGGCCGACGACCGCGCTGCGACCAGCGTGACGCAATGACGGAGTTGTACATCCACAGTCCGTGCGAATGCACAACATCCAAATCGGCTTCCATCACTGCCTTGCTCCAACCTCGGCCATAGCCGAAGGCTTGCGGTCCCAATGGCTGAGAAAGATGCAAATTCAGATCTTGCCAATTCGCCGCATCCTCATCAGAAAATTGATCCGTGACAGAGAAAACGCTGACATTACAATCAAAGCTCTTCGTTCCTCGCGTGAGCGCTCTGACTGACCAATAAAGCCCCCCCGCTCGGCGGGAAACGGCGGCGGTCAGTACGCCAACATTCAATTTCGATTGTTGGTTCGGAGTGGACATGAAGCTTACTTCGATCAGTGAAACGGTTTTGGCAGCGTTAGGTTCGCCGGGGTGGGTACTTAAGATTCAGCAACGTTACCTTTTCGTTGCCCATGATATTCCACGGGTCACCTACTCACTACTCCATACCACGACTCTCTATCTCTTCACGTTATGACTCCTCAATTCTTCACGTTATGACTCCTCAATTCTTCACGTTATGACTCCTCAGCGCATCTTAAGATTATTCAAGTCATTCCACCGTTTTCCGGAGGTCATACGATGCTTCGGCGCGTTTGACAAACCATTGAAGATGGCGCGTGCGTACTTCCAAGTGGCAGGCGATGTGTACCCGATGGACGTGGTCTATCGTGGCAAGCACACGTTCACGCTGAAAGACTGGGAGGATCTTACGACGGCATGGGTTGTATTGCTGGGCAAAGAGTACCGAGTCTATCGTGAAGACAAAACGATCGTTGACCTTGGAGCCAACATCGGAGTATTCGCAGTCTTCGCCAAACACTGCAGCCCCGAGGCAAAGATCGTCGCCGTTGAACCTTTTCCTGAGAACCTTCAACGGCTCGATAGCACGCTCGCAGAAAACAACTTGAGCGATACGATTGCTACTCGTGGCATTGCCGTTTCGGGAGCCGATGGCGAAGTGCGTTTCGATGCGAGCCCTGACATTCCCAGTCACAGCCGTAAGATTTCAGAGAATGGTGCCTCGCCTTCGCAGACAACTCAGGTGACGGTCCCCGCGTTGTCGCTAAAGACATTTCTAGATACCGAAGAACTAGAACAAGTCGATTTCCTGAAGATGGATATTGAGGGTGCTGAATACGACGCGATTCTCAACACTGATCCCGAAACACTAAAGCGAATCAAGCGAATGGGAATCGAGTATCACCAGCACGGCCATCAAAGCATTACCGACCATCTCAAGAAGGCTGGTTTCGCGATCACGTATCATCCCAAGTCGGGCCCCTACGGAGTAATTGAGTACACTCAAGTTTAGGCTCTTGTTGTTTGCCAGAGACGACGCGAATTATAGTCGCGCAATCTCTTTTCACCTCGCATTCCCGATTCTCAAACATCGATGACACTTTCTCAACTCAAGCACCGACTCGTACACCCCAAGGCGGTTGCGTTTGACAAGCAGCTTAGTGCCGTCGATGGATGGTCGAAGGATCGCTTGGCGGATTACAACTGGCAGCAGCGCAAGGCGCTCGTGAAGCATTGTGCAACCACAGTTCCGTTTTACCAACGTGCATTTCGAGACGTTGGTTTTGAAGCGGGTGATTTGAAAAGCCCCGATGATTTCGAATTGCTTCCGATTGTCGAAAAGACTCACCTGCGCGAACAGTTTGACGAGTTCATCAGTTCCAAATTCGCCGGTCGCAAGATGCCCGAAGCCACCACAGGGGGAACTACCGGTGAACCCTTGCGAGTGTACTGCGATCCCGATGTCGCAATGTCTGCTATATCTTGGCGGATGCTTCGGTGGTGGGGTGTGGATCCAACAATGAACGCCGGTTACGTCTATCGCGCGATTCCTAAAGGACTACGGAAGAAATTGATCGACCTAGCGATCTGGCCTACCCGCCGAGCGTATCTTTCGGCGTTAGACATGACCGACGAAAACATGCGTCAATTTGCGTCGGCGCTCAAGCGAACTCGTGCCAGGTACGTGATTGGGTATGTGGGGGCTCTTCAAGCATTTGCTCGCTACGTCGCTGCCAAGGACATCAAGTTCCCTGATCTAAAAGTGATCTGGACAACTTCAGCCCCACTGCCTGAACCGGTTCGACAAGATCTGTTCGAAAGCTTTGGATGCCCGGTATACACTCAATACGGTAGTTGCGAATTTTATTTCCTGGCGGCTGAGTGCGATCAACAATCAGGGTTACACATTGCTTCGGACGTTCGTCATGTCGAGATAGTTGGCTCACTCACGGAACCGCTTGAAGCCTCTACAAAAATGGATCAAATGGGCGACATTGTCGCTACCGACCTAACCAACTATGCGTTTCCTCTTTTGAGATATCGGCTGGGAGATAGAGGCCGCCTGTTGAATCGTTCATGCCCGTGCGGACGCCCTTATCCATTGATGGACTACGTCCGCGGACGTACTTCAGACAACATTCAAATGAGCGACGGAACTCAAATACCTGGCGAGTTTTGGACAACGATTTTTGATGATTTCGTAGATCAAATCTCCGCTTTCCAGGTCTACCAGGCAAAAGACGGAAGCGTCACAGTACGATACGAGACTAAGGATCCGGCGCGATCAACTGCAGCGACCATTGAGACGGTTCGTCAGCGCCTTGAGGATAAAATTCAAAATCGCGTTAAGCTAATCTTCTCGCACGAAAAAGTGGATGGCCATACGGGCGGAAAAACTCAGTATGTGTTTAGCGAACTAACAGGGCCCCAGCGTCTCCCTGCCTCAAGCAATGTGGAGTCCTACTAACGTGTCACTACCTCAATCCACAAGCGGTCACTGGACAAAGGACCGCAAGAGTGAAGTGAAAGCAATTGCCCTTCTGTCGATTGTTTCGGCCATATTGGTAGTTGCCTACGGTCCCTTTCTCTATGGCAACTTTCGGTTTATGTATCGCAGGCCGCATTATAGCTACTTCCCGGTAATGTTTGTCGCTGTCGGGTGGATGGTGTACCAGCGTTACTACGAACGCTCAACAAGCACGTCATTGCTGCTACCCAACTTCTGTCGCATCGCCTCGTACGTGGCGGCAAGCATTTTTTTCTTTATGGCAGTTGCTCTGGCGTCACCAGTTCTAGGAACGTGTTCCTTTATCTTTCTAATTGGCGGGTTAATCGGACAACGGCGGGCGGCCGGTTTCCTACCAGGAGCGTTTGCGATTTGGCTTTTGCTTTGGTTTACGATTCCAATTCCTTTGCAAATTGATCGAATCCTAATCTCGAGTTTGCAAAGCCTAAGTGCGAAGGTCAGCAGCAACTTGCTTGATCAAATTCCGGTGTACCACATGATGCGTGGAAACGTGCTTGAGTTACCCGATCGACGCCTCTTCGTCGATGAAGCTTGCAGCGGCATCACCTCACTAATCTCCTTTCAAGCGTTTGCACTTTCCTACGGAGTTTTTCGTCGACGCCACTGGTGGCACCTCGTCATTCTGAGTCTATCTGCCATCTTCTTTGCGTTTTTGGTAAACGTCGCTCGTGTGTCTACGATTGCGATGATGCTGCAAAAGTACGGAATTGACCTGACGAGCGGTCTTCCTCATGAGGTGATTGGACTATTACTACTTGCCGTAGGCATCATTAGTGTGATTGCTTTGGATCAAGTGATGGATGCTTTCAATCCTGGCTCTATTCGCACCCAAGTCGACTTAACAAGTCCTGCTGTAAAAGACAAAAGATCGGCAGGACCAAGTTCAGTCATATGCCCACTTTTGCTCAGGCGTTCGTTCCTGAGTGCATCCGTGTTCATTGCTGTTTTCGGGATATACAACACCTACATCCTTACCGCAGGATTTGACTCCCCACGGTTGGCCGTCAGCAATGCGCACGCACTGAAGCAGTCGGACCTACCGGCTCAAGCAGATGGATGGAACATGCTCGCCTATGATTCGGTCAATCGTGACACGGATCATCCCTTCGGCGAGTACTCCAAAACGTACGCCTATGGAGGTTATGGTCGCCAAGCAATTTTTTCATTTGACTATCCATTCTTCGGCGACTGGCACGATCTAACAGGTTGCTATCGAAGCAGCGGGTGGAAAGTAGGGCATCAACAAACGTTGAAAGGCAATGCGAACGAAATCCACGGCACAGATGCGAACACCGCATGGGACTCGTATGCAGCAGAGTTCACCAATAAACAGGGCGAACACGGCTACTTGATGTTTTGCTTTGTTGCCGAAGACGGCAATGCGGTCGATGTCCCCTCGGCCGAAACCACTGCATTTATAAAGCGATTAATGTCGAAGGGGCGTCACCCTTGGGAGCGGACCATTTACCAAATACAGCTATGGACCACGTCCCCGAACAAGTTTTCAGAGGCAGACAAAGCAAAACTGCGAGGACTGTACGAACAACTGCGAGAATCAGCACGAACGGCATTTTCAGGCGATTCAAACACGTTGACTGGCAATCTTTTATCGCGTGATCTTGAGTCTTTCGAAAATATTGATAGTCAACTCAAAGCAAATCCAAATACTGCGTTGTAAGGCGTACGGCATGACATCTCAACCATCCTCCAATGATTCTTCCGATGTGCTTTCACAGCCCATTATCGGCGAGTCCACGTCTCAGCCACTTTGGGCGCAATGTCGAGGCAGCGTTGCTGTTTTATTGGGGATGTTCGTGTTTTCTATGGTCTGCCTATGGTCCTGCTTGGGAACTAGCCCTCGAGTCGTGCATGCTTATCAAAGTGCAATCGAGAATCCGGATATCGTTGGAACGGTAGCTGCAGAAGAAATGCTTCTTGAAAAACTCGAAACGCTTGGAACGACTACAGCAATGACCGAGTTCCGCAAGATTACCGCGCGTGAAAATGGCTTCGCGATAGAGTCCAATATTGAGAAAGTGGAAGCGTTAGCCGAAGAGTCCAATCTATCGGCTGCGAGGAGTTGGTTACTTCACTTAGCATTGAGCGACGATGCTGGTAAGTACTGGGATGCCCCAAGCGAAATCGCACGTGAGCAAGCGGACGCGATGGTGGCGCGGTACCCAGCCAGTGTTCACCCGCTGACCTTGGCAAGACTGGCTTGGGCGGAAGGGGATGTGGGCGAGGCACTTTCGCTGGCTCGCATCGCCGGTCAAACCGACCCCGAGGCATTTGAACTCTTGCGGAAAGTCGCTAGAACCGTCGGAAACCCAACCCAATTATCGGATGTTGCAAAGGAAATCGTCGCTGCTTACGACACTGCGGTAGCAAAGGCGTCTGAGCAATCTGACGAAAATGAGCAAAACGCGGTCGTTGATTTCAGAACGTCTCAATCATTCAGAACTGCGTATTTACTTTCGCTTGATCACTTGCAAATGCACGATCGGATCACCGAAATCATTCACGCAATGGGATTGCTGCAACCTGACGATCAAGAAGTCGCTTCGGAACTAACCCGTTGTTTGATTGATGCTGTGCTCCGCGAGATCGACCGTGCGGAGCCGCGAGCGGATATTCTAGTGAGTTTGATCGAACGAACGTGCGACCCTTCACTTGGGCTCAACATGGTTCAACCTCTCATTGATCAACTTGTTGCCAACTCGGGCAATGCCCATCACCCACTAAACAATGTAGTGGGGCATTTAATCCAATCCCCCAATACATCCCCTTCGGTGCTTTTGGCCCTTTCAAAGTCTTTCGCCGGCGCCGGTGGCCATCAACAAGCGTTAGCGCTAGCACAGAAGGCGATTCAGCGAGCTCCCAACGAGCCACGAAGCTACTTCCTCACCGCGCAGCTATTGCAGCAAGTCAGAGGAGGAATTTCCAAGGAGGTTTTAGAACTATCCAAGCGTGCCGTGACGCTCGACAGCGAAGAACCAATCTACTGGATGTATCGAAATCGGCTTCTCCAAGCGACCAACAATTGGGAGACCTTGGCCGACGAAATGCTTTCTTCAGAAACGACTGGAAAGGGCGACCTTACAACCGGACAGCCTTCGCCGCTATAAGCGCAATTCCACGAACACCTTCCGTCTTAGTCGACAACCGTGGATAAAGACCTCGCTTATCGCTAGGTCTGACACTTCGCCCAATTGTCCGGGGGCCGGTTATTGCGGTTGTTCCGAATAGGATTGTTTTTGCCGTAAAACGCGTGCGTAAATTGGATATCAATCGTACGAATTTCTAGGCAAATCGCGAACCGCTCGATAGACTGTACCGTTCCTTCGGCTCAAGTTCGGTCAAACCGGCACGACACACGACTCCCTAATCTCATCACGACGTAATTCTTATGCAATTGCCTCCTCAACGTGGCCTAAGTAAGACTGACCAATCCTGGTCAGCCGATGCTTCTCGAAGTGGAAACGAATTCGGTGACAATGGCGAATCTGCGGATTTGCTCGCTGCCCTTTGGCGTTACCGCTGGGCCGTTATCCTGCCGGCCATTGTAGGTGCCGTCGCCGGATTGCTCGTGTTTTTGAAGACACCCGAGACATTGATGTCATCAACTAAGTTGATGATCGAAAGCGATCGTCCAGCAATCTTAGACTCGATCTCTGGTGATGTAATTGGTGGAGTGCCGAGTATAGAAATTCTTGAATCACAGTTATTTAGTGACCGCGTTGTCTCAATGGCTTTTGAAGACGAGCGGATGCAGCCCTATCGAGAACAATTTGACAACTCGTTCCGGGCTTTCCTGGCAACTGCTATTGAGTCACTGAAGCTAGAACCTGAGGTTTCAGACATCAGAAATGCTCAGTCATTGATAGCTGTTATGTCTTTCCAGCACACTAACGCTGACTTGTGCGAGAACGCTGTCAAATCCTTCAACGATGCTTTGGAAGACTTCTACAACGAACGTCACAAGAGTTCGCGAGATGAATTGCTGCGTCTGATTACAGTTGCAATAAATGATTTGCATCCGAAGATGAACGAACTGGAAAACAAGTATAGCCAATTTCGAACGAACGCACCTTTGGCATGGAACAACGAGGGAGAGGCGATCAATCCACACCGCGAGCGTCAACTGTTCTTGGTTGCCAAGCGAAGCGAGATGATCGAAAACATGCGTGCCAAAGCCGCACAACTAGCTGCTGTCGAAGCCATTGCTAAACAAGCCACGAATCCAATCATTGCCTTGAGCGTGATCGGACAAATGTATTCCGTGAAGATAAGTCTTCCTAATGCCGGAAGTTCGGGCGATCGGGAGATCCGGGAGGCTGATGGCCAACTTGCGATGCTTGAGCTTGACCAGCAACTTGTTCCGCTGATGATCAAACGTAACCAGTATGCGAACGAGTATGGCGAAGGTCACCCTACCGTTAAACAACTCGATGCTGAACTAACGATGATGAAAGCTGAGCTAAAGCGAATCGTCACCGACCAAACATCGCGTCTTCTAGAACTGATTGAACAAAGTCAAGCCAATGCTTCCGATCCGGTAGGCCAAGCAAAAGAAGCTGTCGCAGCGGTAATCTACGCGGCGAAGGCGGAACTCTCCCTGCTCAATGATCAAATCAAAGAGACCGATGCTCAAATCGAAGTAGAAAAGCAAGGCGCGATTGAACTTGCCAAGTATGAACAGCAAAACATTGGCATGATGCGGGAGGTTGACCGCTACCGCGAATTGATGAACCAACTCGAAGAGCAAATGGCTCGCGTACGGCTAACCGAAGAAGAAGGTGGCACGCGATTGAGCAACCTAGTTGCTCCTCAACCAGCAGTAGTTATTGGCCCTAGCTTGCTAAAGTCCCTCGCAATAGGCACTTTCTTGGGATTGATGCTTGGCTCCGGACTGGCTCTGTTGTTGGAAAAGAATGCAAATACGTTCCGCGATGCGGATGAGATTGCCACGATGTTGGGTGTTCCCGTGCTCACGCACGTTCCATTCTTCAAGGCAAAGCAACGCCGGACTAAGAAGGGAGAAATCAACGCATATGCTGATCTAGATCCGTCGTTGTTAGTTCTGCACCAACCTTCATCGGTAGCAGCAGAAGCAATTCGATCATGCCGTACCTCCGTTTTCTTTGATACGGTCGGGATCGACGGCGGGAAGATCATTCAAGTTTCAAGTCCGTTGCCTTCGGACGGCAAAACAACGGTAGCTGGCAACTTGGCCTGCTCCATAGCACAGAGTGGTAAGAAGGTCCTAGCGATTGATTGTGACTTGCGTCGTCCTCAGTTGACGGACAACTTTGCGATGCAGGATAAGCTCGGCCTCACCAATGTTCTTAATGGTCAATGTGACCCTGTTGATGCTTGCCATCAGACTCCGCTTGCTACGTTGCGAGTGATGCCTAGCGGCCCCATTCCAGCCAATCCAGCCGAAGCATTGACGCTACCTGAAATGGTCGAATTGTTGGACTTAATGCGAGAAGAGTTCGATTACATTGTCATTGATACGCCGCCGCTACTAGTGGTAACTGACCCGAGCATCACAGCCAGCATGGCAGACTGCGTCGTCCTAACCATTCGAATTCGCCGCAAGAGCAAACCCAACGCTAAGGAATCGGTGAACATCCTGCGCAGCGTCGGTGCCAATCTGCTAGGCGTTGTAATTAACAATTCCGATGAAGCGGGCACTAGCGATGGTTACAGAGGCTATGGCTATTACCGTTACGGGCGATACACCAGTCGCTACTCTCGCCGATCCGGCAAATCGAGTGGCGGCACGAATGCTCGCGAAGAATACACTCCAATGGTCGTTGAAGGCCGTGGTGTTGGAGCCCTTCGCATGGAACGACCTTCCCAGGCCGCCAGCAGTGTCGAACCTTCGGACGAAGCATGACCGTCACTCACAAGTCAGCCTCGCCTCTTTGGGATGTTAGTTCATGACGACGCTGGAAGACATTATGGCCACGCATGGTCAGACAAATAGGAAACCCTTGGGATACTTGTATTGGCTTGCACTGCTGCTGCCATTCCTGCCCATGCTGCTGCCTTATCTGGCGTCATTGTGGAGCCTGGACTACTACCGATTCTTTCCTATCGCATTGCTAACCGTCGCCTTTCTAGCCTGGAAGCGAGTAGCTCGACCGCTAGAGCCTCCACGAGGATATTTTGGCTGGATTCTCGTTGGCTTAGCACTCGCACTAGCAGCTAGCAGTATTATCGTGGGCACGTTCGCCCCAGCTGTGATCGGGTTTGCCATCGCAATCACTGGCTTCTTCTGGTCGCAGAGCGATCGTTCTGGGAGTTCAACCTTCGCATTGTGCCTGCCAGTATGGGTTTTGGTCAGACCTCCTTTTGGACTCGATGAGCTTCTCATCGTCTGGCTTCAACGCGCCTCCGCTCGACTCATGAGCGTGATTTTAGACTTCGTGGCAATTCCGCATGGAATTCGAGGAAATGAATTACGGTTGCCGGACAAGGAGCTATTCGTTGCTGAATTGTGCTCCGGCATTCTGTCGTTTTATACGATTGCGTTTCTCGCATTTATCATAATGGCACTGATGAGACGCAAGATTTTCTTGGCACCGGTTTATCTAGCCATTGCGGTCATTGTCTCAGTAGTTGCCTACACCGCCAAGATCTCACTGATCACGATGGCGGACGCTTGGCTGCAATGGGACTGGACGTCTGGTTGGGCGAGTTCCATCTTGGGCTATATCATTCTATTGCTATGCTTCGGTCTGCTTTGGTCGTTTGACAACCTAGTGGCTAGCTTTTGTCATCCTGTTGAAGGGACGCATGGCGCGAGTGAATACAACCCTTTGGTCAAGTTATGGAATCTGCTATTTGACGATGGCAAAGAGGCTTCACTCAGTCAAACAACTGAGACCAGACAGTCGAATTCAAGATCTAACATGCGCTACGTGTTCTTGTCACTGTGCTTGCTGTTGACGCTTGGAACCCTGTTTGCGTCTATCAGTTATGTCAGTGCAGGAACGAGCTCATCGGGTGACGATGTGTCTTTGCAGCTTATCATCGACCCATCGCCTCAACTTATCGAGGACGCGACGAAACACCTGACGATCGAAGATCACCAACGAAACCGCAACAACGAAAACCGGAAGCTTGGCCGTAACGCCGACATTTGGACGTGCACCTTTCAAGATGCTACTTGTCAAATTTTGATCAGCCAAACCTTTTCGAGGTGGCAAGAATTTTCAATCTCGTATCAACGGGACTGGAGACTTCTCAACCGAGGAAGGTCGAGCATTCCTGAGGACGTCACAGACATTACCGACAGGACTCCAATAGCAATGGCAAGGTTTCGCAAGCGAGTCGACACTGCGAACTCGTACGGATACCTTTTATATTCCGCACTCACTCCTGATGGCGTCGCCGTTGCTCCGCCCCAAGACCTGGGTAGGTTAACTGCTTATCTTGATTTCCGGAGGAGCAACCAACGAGAACCTCTGCTGATGATGCAAGCGTGGCTTATCACTGAAGGACGTTTATCTGCAGCGGAGATCGACGAGGTCCGAAGCGACTTTTTTCGGATCCGAGACTCCCTCGCTTCGGAGGTCCGATCCGGTGCCAGTAGTCAACAACCACGTACTCCCGATGTGCCAGTCACCGGAGAATCCCAAGGCCTTGATCAATGATGCAATACTTTAACCCTCTTGCATGGGCTCGGTGGATTCGTCAATTCGTTTATGCTTGGCTGCTTTCCATTCCTTGGCAAAGTGCCGCTAAGGCCTCTCCCGCTGTTGCGACGCTCATTGTGATTTTAATCGTGGCGTCAGTTGCGTTTTCGGGCTTTAGTTCGTGGCGTAATTCGCTTATCGCGGCGCAGACGGAGACCGCCTGGCAAAACGAAGACTACGCTACCGCTGAATTGGTAATTCGACGCCAGCTCAACATGAACCGACAGTCGCCCGATCTGCTTTACAGATTGGGGCTCGCACGTGATTCCCAGGAAGAGCGTGACGAAGCAACTGAAATCATGCGAAACTTGGTTCGGTCATATAACCATGCTCCCGCAGCCATGTGGATTTTGCGAAACGTCTATTCTGAATTGGCATGGGCGAAGCTCAGCAAAGCTGAACGCAATGAGCTGGGGAACCTGCTATCTCTGCTCAGCCGGGAAGCTCCCAAAGACCCCAACATCAAACGTACATACGCGGACTACCTCATCACCACAGGTGATGAAGAGATGGCAATCAAACTTCTTTCCGAACTGGCAGAGAATCAGCCCATGCAGGGCTTACGGGCTGCCGCAGTCGCAAAACGACTTGGAAAGAATCGACAATCTGTAATGCTCGCCGAGCAAACGCTCAGCAACTTGCAAAAGCGGGCTTCTGAAGAACCTGGTGACATTAGGCTCTCACTTGCAATTGCCCAGAACCAAATTTTCTTGGAAAAGCATCCCGAATCCGTTCGTACTCTGCAAACCGCAATCGCCAATGCAAAGACTCCTGAAGAAGCAGACCTTCTTCGGATGTCGATGAGCGATGCAATCGTCGTTTGGATTGGCTCGATAGAAAAAGCTCCAGTCGAAACCCAAGAAGACAAACTGCAAGTGCTTAAGATGCTGCAGGTCGCGTTAAAGTTCGCGCCGAATAATCCCCGAGTGTTGACACTCGTGGCGGATCAGGTGCTAGCAACGCTGGACGAAAATGATGAACAACTCAAAAAAATTCGTAATGCCCTCGTATCAGGCAGCTCGCCTGGTATCGCGCACTTCATTCGGGGCACCGCAGCATTGATGAAAGACGATGTTGAACGAGCTACTACGTCTCTCGAATTGGCAGCAAAGGAATTGCCTCGTAGCGGAGCTATTCTCAATAACTTAGCCGTGGCACTGTCGATGCGTGGTGACGAGCACCTAGAGCGGGCCTTAAAAATATCCGAGCAGGCAATTTCGACGACCCCAAACGCTACTCCGCATTTTTATGAAACTCGCGGTCAAATACTCTTCCGGCTAAAACGATATCAAGACGCGATAACCGACCTCGAATTGGCGCTTAGCGTCCCGTCGCTAGCACCACAGGCTCATTTGTCGCTCGCAGTTTGTTATCGCGAACTTGGAGAACCAGAGTTGGCAAAAATGCATGAAGAAGCTGCAAAAACGACTGCCTCAGCCAGCGAACCTACTTCTGAGTCCTCATAGGACTATGTCGCTGCATCAAATCACCACTTGATGACTTTTCCCCTAGAGGCACAAAAAAAACGGCCGACTTTCGTCGGCCGTTTTCGTTGGTTCATGCTAAGCAGTTGGGCCTAGTACATGTCGTGGTCACCACCGGTGCCGCCCTTACCTTTTTCAGGTTTGTCAGCGACAAGCGCATCGCTGGTCAACAGCAATGTTGATACCGAAGCCGCGTTCGCAAGTGCCGTGCGGGTGACCTTCGTGGGGTCGATGACGCCAGCCTTGACCAGGTCTTCGTAGGTGTCAGTCAACGCGTTATAACCTTCGTTACCTTTACTGTTGATCACCTTCTCGCACACGATGCCGCCGTCTTGGCCTGCGTTTTCAGCGATCATCGTGATCGGGGCACGACAAGCTCGCAGCACGATGTTGTAGCCCACGATTTGATCGTGAGTCAGCGTATCAGCTGGCTTAACCGATGCCGATGCACGAAGCAGTGCAACACCGCCACCAGGCAAAATCCCCTCTTCGACGGCTGCGCGAGTTGCGTGCAGCGCGTCTTCGACGCGAGCCTTCTTTTCCTTCATTTCGGATTCGGTTGCTGCACCAACATTGACCTTGGCCACGCCACCAGCCAACTTGGCCAGTCGCTCTTCCAGCTTTTCACGATCGTAATCGCTGGTGCTGTTTTCGATCTCGCGACGGATTTGGTCGATTCGAGCCTTGATGTCCGAACTCTTACCGCCACCTTCGATGATCGTGGTGTTGTCTTTGTCGATGATGATCTTCTTCGCACGCCCAAGCTGCGGAAGATCAACACTTTCAAGCTTCACGCCGAGAGCTTCGAAGATCGCTTGCCCGCCAGTCAGGATCGCGATGTCTTCCATCATGGCCTTACGACGGTCGCCGTAGCCAGGAGCCTTCACGGCACAAACGGTGAAGGTTCCGCGAAGGCGGTTGATAACCAGAGTCGCCAACGCTTCGCCGTCGACGTCTTCTGCGATGATCAACAGTGGCTTGCCTTGTTGAACGACCTTTTCCAACATCGGAACCATGTCCTTGATGTTGCTGATCTTCTTCTCGAAGACCAAGATGTAAGCGTCTTCAAGGACGACTTCCATGCTGGTCGGATCGGTCACGAAGTAAGGTGACAGGTATCCACGATCGAATTGCATGCCTTCGACCCACTCTTGTTCGGTCTTCAGGCTCTTGCCTTCGTCAACGGTGATAACGCCGTCTTTGCCCACTTTGCTCATCGCGTCGGCAAGCAATTCACCAATCTCGCGATCGTTGTTGCTGGCGATGGTGGCAACGTTCGCCATGGCTTCCTGGTCTTTGACCTTGGTAGCCATCTTGTGAAGTTTTTCGGTGATGTCGGCAACAGCGGTTTCGATACCGGCCTTCATCTGAATTGGATTAACGCCAGCGACCACAGCCTTGAGGCCTTCATTGAAGATCGCCTCGGCCATTACCGTTGCGGTGGTCGTTCCGTCGCCGGCAACGTCCGAAGTCTTACTGGCGACTTCGCGGACCATTCGAGCGCCCATGTTTTCGAAGACATCTTCGAGCTCGATTTCTTTGGCAACGGTAACGCCGTCCTTCGTGACGGTTGGGCTACCGAAGCTCTTTTGCAAGATAACGTTGCGACCCTTGGGACCAAGAGTGACTTTGACGGTGCGAGCGAGTTTGGAAACACCGCGACGAATCGCTTCGCGAGCTTCCTGATCAAAAGCAATAATTTTTGACATGGTGATCTATGTGATTGGTAGTGAAAGAGAAAGGAATGGGTGGGTCGACCGAGCGATTACTCGATGACAGCCAGCACGTCGTCTTCGCGCATCAACAGATACTCGACGTCGTCGATTTCGACGGTTTCACCAGCGTAGTGACTGAACAGAACCACATCGCCATCCTTAAGCTGGCTCTTCGCACGACTGCCATCGTCAAGCAGCTTGCCGCTTCCGATTGCGACAACGGTGCCGCGAGCAGGTTTTTCACGAGCGGAATCAGGCAGCACGATACCGCCAGCAGTGGTTTCTTCGCTTTCGACTCGCTTGATAACGATGCGTTCGCCCATGGGTTGCAAGCGAACTTTGGAGTTCTTCTTCGTGGCAGTCGCCATCTTTAGAGTCCCTTTAGAGTGAGTGGTAGGAAAGAGTTAATTGAGTGTTCGGGAAGCGTTGCGGCCAAATTTCGACGCTCAACCAGCACTGCCTTCAAAAAACTCAGGCTGGACCGAGAGCGCACCTTTGGCAGGTCACGCGAATTTGTTCGCTAGAACAGCAAGCGGTGTGCCATTCGCAAAAACAAACCTCTAAAGCGTTGACAGAAAACAACTTAAGACAAACCGACTATGCGAACGCACAACTCCGCTTACCAAATTGGCAGAGCGTACTGGACCTATCCGCACGGAGGACTGGCGCGGGAAAATGGATCAAGACTTCGACGCGGAATTAGCAGTCGAAATGCGATCAGATGACCACTGCCTTGCCAAGGTTTCGTCGAACGGGCACGAATTGGCCGACGTGCATCATCGGATGAGTAGCAATCAGCATGAAAACGCCCGCTACATTGGGACAGAACCCGGCCAATCGCTCCGGTGGATCCTTGGCAAGGTCTTCGTCCGTTTGGGCATCAATGGCTGCGAAGGCTGACGCTTTTAACTGCTCAAAGTACTGCAGGTACTCATCCTTGGTTCGAAACTCCGCCGCATCATCACTTCCGACGTTCTCTTTGCCGTGCGTTTCCGCAAATCCCTCAGGGAGCTCAATCCCGTGACCAGGAGCCACCGATTCGAGCAGCATGACTTCGGAGCTGATCAGATGCCCTAGTTGCCACGCGACGTGATTGCAGCCTTCGCAGGGCCGATTAAGCAACTCTGCGTCCGAAAGGTCACTTACGTAAGTCGACAACACCATCCGGCTGAAGTCATAGGCGTTCTTGATGGCATCTTTGGCATGCATAACGGCACTTTCGGAAAGGAGTGAGAGAAAAGCGGCAAACGGCGGAGCTTCGTTTTAGCCCGTTTCTTCTAGGACCGTATCGATGAGTCGCGGTTACACCCCAAAATAAAGGCCAGGATTTCTCGCTGGCCAAACAAGACGAACATCACAAGACGAACATCACAAGACGAACATCACAAGACGAACATCGTGAAGACGGTCGCTAGTGAAGCCGGGCGTCCACGGGGAATTAGGCTTTCGCGGCAGCAGCCACGGCAGCGGCATTGATGCCGAAATGCTCGTAAACCTTGTCGAACGGTCCACTGGCACCGTACCCGCTCATTCCGACAAATTTGCCCTGGCTACCAATCCAGCGGTCCCAGCACATCCGCAGGCCTGCTTCGACTGCGACTCGGTTGGTCACCGCCGGCGGCAATACTTCGTCGATGTACGCTTGGTCCTGATCAGCAAACAGATCCATGCAAGGCATGCTCACGACACGAACCTTCTTGCCCTCGGCTTCCAGTGTTTCGGCTGCTGAAACGGCGTAGTTCAACTCGCTGCCACTACCCATCAAAATAACGTCGGGTGTGCCATCGCAGTCCTTTAGAACGTAGCCACCTTTGGCACATCCCGAGGCCGCCGCATACTTATCCCGGCAAAGGGTAGGCATGTTTTGACGAGACAGAACGAATGCTGCAGGACTGCGATGCATTTGCATTGCGGTGCGGTAGCACTCAGCGACCTCATTGGAATCGCCAGGGCGGAATACGAAAAGATTAGGGATCGCACGGCAAGCAGTCAGGTGCTCGACTGGTTGGTGAGTTGGACCGTCTTCGCCGACACCGATCGAGTCGTGTGTAAGGATGTAAAGGACGGGTTGATGCATGATGGCTGCCAACCGCATTCCGCCACGCATGTAATCAGTGAAAACAAAGAACGTCGCACCGTAGGCACGCAGCCCAGAGAGCGATAAACCGTTAACAATCCCTGACATGGCGTGTTCGCGAATGCCAAAGTGCAAGTTGCGTCCGCTGTACTGTTTGGGCAAGAACTCACCAGCGCCATCGAACGTCAAGTCGGACTTGTTGCTTGGCGCCAAGTCAGCGGATCCGCCAATCATGAAAGGGATGTTCTTGGCAATGGCATTGAGCACTTTGCCACTGCTATTTCGCGTGGCATCACCCTTCGCATCGGCAGGGAAGACTGGGATATCCGCGTCCCAACCCGCAGGCAATTCGCCAGCGAACATGGCCTTCAATTCAGCAGCCTTTTCGGGATGATCCGACTGATACTTGGCCCATTGCTTCGACCAGGCTTCGTACGCTTCTGCGCCTCGGGCTCCCAGATTCGCCGCAAAATGCTCACGAACGCCATCAGGAACGTAGAACTTCTCATCCTTTGGCAGTCCGTAGCTTTCCTTAGCCAGGGCGACTTCATCCCAGCCCAAGGGTGCACCGTGTGCGTTGTGCGTGTTTTGCTTGTTGGGGGCACCATAACCGATGATGCTTTTGATGATGATGATCGTCGGCTTGTCTTTGCAAGCTTGGAAGTTCGCTACGGCTTTGGCAATCGCCTTTCGATCATTGGCATCAGCGACATGAACAACGTTCCACCCAAGACCTTCGAACCTAACGCCGACGTCTTCGCTGAACGCCAGATCGGTATCACCTTCGATCGTGATGCTGTTGTCGTCATAGAGCCAACAAACGTTATCGAGTTTCAGGTGCCCTGCGACGGAAGCAGCTTCACAAGCAACACCCTCCATTAGGTCCCCGTCGCTGCAAATCGCGTACACGTTGTAGTCAAACAACTTAGCGTCAGGAGTGTTGTAGTTTTCGGCGAGCCATTTTTGAGCCATCGCCATGCCAACACTGTTGCTGACACCAGCTCCCAAGGGTCCGGTCGTGGTTTCGATTCCGGCAGCTTCGCCATACTCGGGGTGGCCCGCGCAAACGCTACCGATTTGGCGAAAGTTTTTGATTGCGTCGAGCGAAATGGCAAGCTCGCCGTTGCCTTTGCCATTGCGATCCACCTCTTTAACGCCCGCCAAGTGCAGGGTGCTATAGAGCAGCATCGAGGCATGTCCGCAGGACAGAACAAAGCGATCGCGTCCGGGCCACTGAGGGTTTTCCGGATCGTAGCTCATCGTGTGATTGAACAATTGATATGCGATTGGCGCTAATGCCATCGGCGTACCGGGGTGACCGCTGTTGGCCGTTTGCACGGCGTCCATGCTGAGGGCTCGGATGGTGTCAACGGCCAAGGTGTCGATGTCAGTCGATGCAACGCTCATCGGCGAGGTCTCTCTTTGAACGATTTGAGTAGGAAATTGCTTAGCAAATCGTAATGACCCAGCAGTCGAATCGAAAGGGCTGGACGCTAGAAAACTGCCCCCTCACAGGACAGACCGCCGACGCGACGCCACATCACGATCCCTGCACTCTCCATCAACAGCCATTCTGTCGACCAATGCTGCCCAGGGACGACCACCTGCGGAAAAAAGCGATCACCAGCAGAGCTTTACACACCGCCTAGTTCGGATTGTGAGGGAAAGGAGTCGTCAATCGCCTGCAGCAACCATGCCCCGCAGAGAAATGCCGCGAATCTTGGATTATGATCTGTATCAAGGCTCACGCGTACCTCTTCTGATCGCGACCCGAGCAATACACTCAAACGCACTATCGCTTGCGTCTACTACGATTCACCCAAAATAGACCTGGCGTGCAGTATGCCGGACGTTCCAGGAAGACTATGCCCCGCTCCCGCGATCCCAACTTAGACCTACTGCGTGCGATCGCTATCTTGATGGTTCTGGCTTTTCACATTGTCCCGATGTGGCCGACCAAGTATCCAGCACTCAAGGCAGCAACCCACCTCGGAAAGTACGGCGTCATCCTCTTCTTTGTGCTTAGCGGATGGCTGATTGGTGGAATTTACTGGCGTGAGTACGCCAAAGAAGGGCGAGTTCGGCTGGGCAACTTCTGGATGCGTCGCTGGATGCGCACGGCACCTCCCTACTTCGCGGGAGTCCTGCTGGGCTATGGTGCCGTTCGCCTAGCTCGATACGAGCCGTTTGACTTTCGTTACCTGTTTTTCCTGCAGAATTACGAGACAGACATGCCCTTCTATCGAATCAGTTGGTCTCTGTGCGTCGAAGAGCATTTCTACCTCGTGCTACCTTTTGTGGGATTCGCTCTGACAAAGTTGAATCGCACCTGGGCCGCGATTGCGTTATGGACACTTCCCTTGCTTCCGCCTCTATTGCGAGTGATTGACCCGAACGCAGGACTTGAAACCCCGTTTGGCTATGGCCACGCGGCGACCCATCTTATCGCTGAGGGATTAATCCTAGGCGTGGCAGCGTCCTTCACTGCTCGCTTTTTCCCACAAACCTGGGCGTCGATCCAAAAAGCAGCTTCCTACCTGTTCGTTCCGGCGTTGCTGGTGTTCGCGTCATTGACTTGGTGGGACGAGCACTCGATCTACTATGCCGGGCAATCGGTGGTCGCGTTCTGCTGTCTCGTCTGGCTTGCTGCTTTGGCAGGACGCCGTGCCGTGCCGTATTCGGCAAACTCGGTGGTCTATGCGATTGCAATCACGTCCTACAGCGTTTACCTGACACACAGTCTGGCAATTCATTTTGCGCGTCGCTACTTTGTTCCCAAGGGCAGCCTCGGATCAGAACTCCTATGCTTGGTGCTTTGGCTTACCTTGATTGCTGCTTCCGGCATACTGTTTTACTTTTGCATCGAACGAACCGCGATCGCGCTGCGGGAACGCGTGACGAGACAAACTAAAGATCCGCAAGGCACATCGTCTTAGTAACAATAGCGAAGTTGTAGCGAAGCAGACCCAAGGGGACTCTAAAACGCGACATGAGGCTCGACGCTAAACAAACCGTCGCCAAATGTTTGGCTGCAGGCCGAGAACAGCCACCTCTCCAATCAAAGCACACAGAGTGCTTGTCTTCGATTTGCTTCAGAATACCCAATGCTGCATCCGCGAAAGCAAATCGCGGTTGGTCAGGTCAAAATCTAGCGGCGTGAGCGTCACGTTGCCCGCGCGAAGCTGAGCCACGTCGGCCTGTTCAGGTGGTGGCGTGGCAGGATCGGACCAAAGTGCCCAGTAATAGTGGCGACCTCCCGGATCCGTTCGCCGCTCGTAACTACGCCCATACTGAGCCAAACCCATCGGCACGACCTTTGTCTCCCCTTTGCCTGCCCCCTGATGATTAATCGTGGCAGCAGTGGGGATATTTAAATTGAAGAGTCGCCCAGCGGAATCGGGTTGCTTCACAACCTTCGCGATAACATCCGTCGCGATTGCAGCCGCAGCATCAAAATCGGCGTCCTCGTCGTACTCTAAAGACACCGCGACGCTCGTCACACCGAAGAACGCACCTTCGATCGCCGCAGCCACTGTGCCGCTGTAAAGGACATTGATACCAGCATTAAGGCCGCTGTTGATACCACTAACGACCAAGTCGACGGGTTCTTCGCGAAAAAGTTCGGTGATTGATAGCTTCACGCAGTCTGCGGGTGAGCCATCCACCGCCCAAGCCCAATGCTTTCCGTCCCGGTGAATGGATTTGCAAGTCAGCGGCGTCAAAAAAGTGATGGAATGACCAACGCCGCTTTGTTCCGTTGCGGGAGCTGCAACAACCACATCACCGAGTCGGCTTAAACTTCGATGTAGAGCGGCAAGTCCGGGGGCAAACACACCATCATCGTTCGTCAAGAGAATTCGCATCGGTAACCTGGATGGATCGAAATGAGACTTAAAGGAGCGGTTCTTTCGCAGATAAAGCAGGCGAGCCCCTTCATCAAATCAGTGTCATTTTCTACACTTCGAGATTCGATTCCGCGACTCCCAAGAAGATGCGACTCCCGCATGAGCGACAAGATGGCCACTGAAACCCTGTCCGGTGAAACCGCTCCTGCTGAAAGCCTGACCGAGCAACGCATCGTCGTTCTCGACTTCGGTTCGCAGTACGCACAATTGATTGCTCGCCGCGTGCGAGATCAAAACGTCTACTGTCAAATCCTTCGCCACGACATCACCGCCGAGCGAATCGCGGAACTCGCTCCCAAAGGAATCATCTTGTCGGGCGGTCCGGCAAGCGTTTACCAAGATGGTGCTCCGCGATGCGATCCAGCTTTGTTCAAGCTTGGCATTCCCGTCCTTGGAATTTGCTATGGCATGCAACTGACCTGTGACGCGTTGGGTGGCAAGGTTGCCAAGACGACGACTCGAGAATACGGGCCCGCCAATTGCACCGTGCAGATGCAAAACGAACTCTTCGCTGACTTGCCGTCGGAGATGGACGTTTGGATGAGCCACGGTGACCAGATCTCTTCAGTTGCCGAATCCTTTGAGACCTTAGCTTCGACACCGACTTGCCCTCACGCTGCGATTCGGCACCGCGAGTTGCCTGTCTTTGGAATTCAATTTCATCCGGAAGTCACTCACACACCGCTAGGCGGCAAACTGCTCGAAAATTTCGTGGTGGGAGTTTGTGGCTGCGAAGCAACGTGGCACCTGAGCGATTTTGCGGAAGCAGTCATCGAGCATGTTCGCGAGACGGTAGGCGACCGACGCGTGATTTGCGGACTCTCGGGTGGAGTCGATTCATCTGTTGTTGCGGCATTGCTTTACAAAGCCATTGGATCCCAACTCTCTTGCATCCTGGTCGACAACGGTTTGCTGCGAAAGAACGAACAGCAACTCGTCATTAAAGAATTCAGCGAACACTTCAAGACTGACCTGCACGTCGTCCATGCCGAAGATCGCTTCATGGCTTCGCTGGCCGGCATCTCGGAACCGCAAGAAAAGCGTCGACGAATTGGCCATGACTTCATTGAGTGCTTTAAGGCGGAAGCATTGAATATCAAGGACGCGCACTTCCTTGCTCAAGGCACCTTGTATCCAGACGTGATCGAAAGCGGTGCCGACCCCGATGGTCCCGCTGCGACGATCAAACTGCATCACAATGTTGGCGGTCTTCCCGAAGAACTCGGCTTCGAACTGATTGAACCACTGCGAGACTTGTTCAAAGACGAGGTCCGCAGACTGGGATTGGAACTTGGATTGCCAGAGAACCTGGTTTGGCGTCATCCGTTCCCGGGCCCAGGCTTGGCGGTACGCTGCCTCGGTGAGGTCACGCGAGAGAAATTAGCAGTGCTTCGTGAGGCCGACGCGATCGTGGTGGAAGAAATCGAAAAGGCCGGTCTTTACCGCCAAACAAGCCAATCCTTCGCGGTTCTGTTGCCAGTGCAAAGCGTTGGCGTGATGGGTGATGCCCGCACTTACGACAACGCTGTCGCGATTCGTAGTGTCGACACGTCCGACTTCATGACAGCGGACTGGAGTCGCTTACCCTACGACTTGCTGGGCCGTATGAGTTCACGAATCATCAATGAAGTTAACGGGGTCAATCGAGTTTGCTACGACATCAGCAGCAAACCGCCCGCCACGATCGAATGGGAATAGTAGATGTATTCGTTACTGGACGACTACTGACGACAGACGATCATTGACGACAACGAAGTGGTTTTGATGACTCCACCGTTTACCACCTCCCGCAACTAGTTCGCGTTTACCCAATTCGCCGATCACAAGTTCACCTTTCACCTCAATTTTTCAAACTTAATTCCCATGTCGCGTCACTACATCTACCAAGTTGAAAGCCTCACGAAGAAGCACGGCCAAAAGACAGTGCTCAACGAAGTGAACTTGGCTTTCTATCCCGGCGCTAAAATTGGTGTGCTCGGTCCTAACGGAGCAGGAAAGTCGACGCTGATGCGAATCATGGCCGGCCAAGACACTGAATTCGAAGGATCGGCAAGACTCGGCAAAGGTTACACCGTTGGATACCTCGAGCAGGAACCGCCGCTCGACGAAACCAAGACCGTGTTTGAAAACGTGCAGATTGCCGTTGCCGAGCGTCAAGCCATCTTGGATCGCTACAACGAAATCGGCGGTCTGCTAGGCGAAGTCACTGACGACAAAGAAATGCAAAAGCTTTGCGACGAGATGGCAACGCTTCAAGACAAGATTGACGCGGGCAATTTGTGGGAACTTGATCGCCAAGTCGAAATGTCGATGGCAGTGATGAATTTGCCGCCGGGCGATGCGAGTGTAAAAACTCTTTCGGGCGGTGAAAAACGACGAATTGCACTTTGCCAATTGCTCATTCGCCAACCTGACTTATTGCTGCTCGACGAACCGACCAACCACTTGGATGCCGAGAGCGTTTCGTGGCTCGAGCAGCACTTGGCCAAGTATGCCGGAACCGTCGTTGCGGTAACGCACGACCGTTATTTTCTCGACAACGTTGCCCAGTGGATTTTGGAAATCGACCGCGGCCAAGGAATCCCCTTCGAGGGTAACTACACCGCATGGATGGAAAACCGAGCGAAACGATTACAAATCGAACAACGTCAACAACAAGCCAAAGACAAGACGTTGGCCCGCGAACTTGAGTGGATTCGCATGAGCCCCAAGGCTCGTCAAGCGAAGAGCAAAGCTCGGATCAGCGCGTACGACAAACTGCTTGCCGAACAACAGAACTCTCAGATCGACGAACTCGAAATCCAGATTCCTTCAGGCCGTCACCTGGGCGATCTCGTCATCGAAGCCCAAGGTGTGAATAAAGGCTTTGGCGATCGCATCTTGATGAACGACCTTTCGTTCCGCTTGCCTGCTGGTGGAATCGTCGGTGTGATCGGTCCCAACGGTGCTGGTAAAACGACGCTGTTCCGAATGCTGACTGGTCAAGACAAACCTGATAGCGGAAACATTCGAATCGGCGATACCGTTGACCTGGGCTATGTTGACCAAAGTCGCGATTCACTCGATCCCGACAAAACGGTTTTCCAGGAAATCAGTGGCGGCACCGAAACGATTGTGATGGACGGACGCAACGTGAACGCACGTTCGTACGTATCCAAATTCAATTTCAAAGGCCCCGACCAAGAAAAGAAAGTCGGCAACTTGTCCGGTGGGGAACGCAATCGCGTTCACTTGGCAAAGTTACTGCGTCGAGGTTGCAACGTTTTGCTTCTTGACGAACCCACTAACGACTTGGACGTCGACACATTACGAGCACTAGAAGAAGCAATCGCCCACTTTGCCGGTTGTGTTGTCGTGACATCGCACGACCGCTGGTTCCTCGATCGCTTGGCAACCCATATCCTAGCATTCGAAGGTGAAGGCAAATTGACGTGGTGCGAAGGAAACTTCGACACTTACGAACGTGGCCTACGCGAACGCATGGGGCTCGATCCAGAGGACGAAGCATCCGCGATGAAGGCTCGGTACAAAAGCATTCACGCCGGCTAGGCTTTGAACTTGGCTCAAGCCTTGGGCACTTTCTTTATTTCTATTTCCCTTAACACCCCGAGAACAAATCAAGATGGCTGTAGTAAGAGTTGGAACAAACCAGAAGTACGCCAATGGCTGGGATGCCGCGTTCGGCAAGACTGCCAAGAAGAAAAAAACTGCAGCGCCCAAAGTAACCAAGAAGAGTGCGACTGCTAAGAAGAAATCAACCAGCAAGCCTGCTGCCAAGAAAAAGGCTGCCAAGAAAAAGAAGTAGTTGAATCCTAGTCGTCACGCCCGCCTCCTATCGTTTCCAGCTCTCGCCTATCAAGACCGTCATTCGAGTTATTCACGATTGTTGAAATCGCGGCCGCTTAGATTCGACATGGCGAAGTGATGCTATCACGACGCGAGACCGAATAATCCGCTGGAAAACCCAAGCCAATCATGCCCAAATCCTTGCCACCGGAATCGTTGTGCGAAACGCTGCGCCGGTTGGCCGGGTATCTGAATTTTTCGTCGGGCTCGGCCTCACAGGGTGCGGGCGCGAATCAGCGATCTTTGACTGACGCTATTGATCCGGCGACGCTTGCGGCCTGGAATCACGTGTACGCAATCGCGACTGAAGGTGACCCCATGACCGGGTTACCAGCGTGGTTGGTGGTCAAGGATTGGGTTGTCTTGACGCTCGCGGAGCTATCGGCACAGCAGCCAGCATTTCGCGATACCAGCCAAGCTGATCGAATCACCGGCTTGTTGTGGAGCAAGTTGCTTCCGGACTACCTGGACTTCCATCGCGATGCGCTGTTTCACCAACAACCTGAATTGCTCTTCAACGGGTTCTTCATGGCTCGCGCCGCCGATGCATTGCTTAACGTTTGCGTCAACGATCAATCCAGCGAAACGAGTGACAGCGAAATCATACAGTTGGCAATCGACCAACTTGACGACTTCGTCGGCTATCGACCTGTTGCCATGCTGGAAAATAGACGATGCCAGCCTTACCGGCATGAATACGTGTGTCCGGTCCCATTGTACGTGGCTGGTGCTGGTGTTTCGGCAGGCCCCTATTTCGAGATCATTACTCGCGCGATCGCGGTTCTAAAGCAAACGGATGAATCCGTACTGCATGCTGCTTCATTCGATCCCGAGCGCATGGTCGAACTATCACTTGATCCTCGTGCTTACGATTTTGATCATCCAGTAAACCGTCGCCCCAATTACCATTTCGGTGGTTGGGACGAAGGCTCGATTTCAAGCGATGGACATTACTATCGGTTCATCGTTCGCTCGGTCACTCTCGACGCTCTGCTAAGCCGCCTTAGTGACGAAGAGGAAGGGTGTCGCGACGAATGGATGGACGAATGCGCTACCGTGCTTGCGGGCACGATCCTGATGGCATCGGGCATCACCGGGTGGGGTCCTGGTGCTTATTCCAGCGACATCACACTCAGTTCGTTGATGAAGCCCATTGCGGCCTACCGTGATGCGTTCTACCGCGACCGTTTGACGGCGTGCGAGGGAGAACATGGACAACGATTGCGACGAGAGTGCGAGTTGCGTCACCAGCCCTTTGGCGGTGTTCGACAGCACCTTAACGCTGCGCTTGCTCAAAGCAGAGCCGCTCAACTGCAACATGTTCAACTGGCTCGTTTGTACGCGCGAATGGGCTACCCCGAAGCGGCCAAGCGACAAGTCGATGCGGTGCCCGCGGCGTCGGCAAGATTGATATGCCGAATCGATTGCGCGATGACAATCGGTTTAAGGCGGCTCAGAGAAGGTCGGCTTGAAGACGCGGTCGAAGTTCCCGAACAAGTCTTTGACTTACTTAAGCGAGGCATCGAGTGCGGCGCGGTGATTGACCCTTGGGATATCCTTGGTTCCGCCGGCAATTTCAGCCTTTACCCGGGCCCCGAAAGCAGCGTTCACGACCAACGTGTCGACGACGTCATTTTCCTAATCGAACAGATGTTTGGATACATCGCGCGAGTCTGGAGCGAAGCGTCGGCGCGTGATGAGCACGACATCTATGAAAAGATGGAAACATGCTATCGGGACGTTGCACTTTGGTGGCGACAGTATGCTGCCCACACGGTCGAGTCGGTCGAAGCAGCCGATCCGCTTGAATCGTTCGAGTCGGCGAAGCTTGTCGCCCGAGCACTTCAGTTGTGGCATCAAGGTGGCGCCGAAGCGGGCAATGTTCGCTTCTGGGCACCCCACGCCGATCTGTTCGATTCGCCACGCGCGTATGCGTTGGTGATCTCGGCTCTTTTGGAACGTGAAGATTTTGTGCCTGCGATGGCCCTACTAGTTCATTGGCTAAGCAATGCCGACCGAGTCGGCATTCGACTCGGCGCTAGCTCGCTGCCGCGTCTGAGTGAACGATGGTTGCTGAAGTTACGGGGCTCCATCCGACCAGGCGCTACCGAAGATACTTGGCCATTGGCTCGCAAGTTCTTTGATTACCTTGAAGCCAATGCAGAAGAGTATTGGTCAGCACCGCGGTTTAGTCTCGGGGAAAGCCGCACGATCCAGCGAGATTGGGACCGCGAACTGTTAGCCGCCGATGGCGAAGACCCGGACCAAGACGACGGCGAATCGGCTGGTCTGTTTGACGCCGCTTACGAAGGCATGACCTATCGTGACACGACGGACGACGGAAACGAAGGTGCGATCTACGATCCTGACGCAGAAAATAGCGGTGACGAACTCGAAGCCGAATCCAAGCGACTGATCGAGCATCTTAGCTTCTTGCAATCGCTTGCTCGAATGTGGGCGGTAGCGGCCGACATCGCCGTCACGGACCAGAGCAGTGCCGACCTGGGTGATCGCTGGCATTCGCTTCAATCTTGGGCCAAACGAGCCAAAGAAAATCGAATTGGTTTGCTTGAACTTCTCGATGCGGTTCGCGCCTACAAAATTGCTCCCGCTGGCAGCGATAAAGATTCGATGCGCAGCTACGATCGTCGGCGAGTCCTGCGTGATTCGTTGATGGAACGAATCATCAATACCGCCGTCGAAATGTCCGACGCGAGACGATTGATCAGCGGCGCGATGATGTCACTTCCTAATCTGGAAGAAAGCGATACCAACCAAGGCAAAACGACGTTCGTCAAAGCAGCCATCGACGACGACTTGGCGGAAGATGACGCCGGTGCAATACGCGTCTTTGGAGCCGTAATTGCCGGCGACAAAAAAGAAGCGCAGCGACAGTTCCCCATGTTTCTTGACGCGTTGAGCGACAAGAGTTTGCTTTACATTCCGCTATCGCGAGGCGGCGATCCGGTCAAAATCTATGTGGCCCGACTTCGCCAACGCGCGCTTCGCCACTTGATGCACTGGCTTCCAAGACGAGGCTTGATCGCTGAAACGTGTCGCCTGATCGAAGTGGCTCGTGAGATGGAACAACAAAACCCTATCGGAATTGGTGCTGTCACTGAATTCGACTCACTGTTTCAGGCAGGCTTCCGATCACTCGTCGCTTCATTGGTAGAATCAACGAAACACGCAGCCGATGTCGAGAAACGATCAGAACTTACCGAAGACGCTCTGATCAATTCACTCGAGCGATTAACTGAAACCATGCTCGCCAGTTGGCTTGCGCACTCCCAAACGCTTCGCCTTTCACCTTTAGAAATCGTTACCGATCCCAAGAAGTGGGAACAGATGGTTGCGTTCATCAAGACCTATGGCGACCCGATCTTTACGCAAACGTTCTTGCAGCTTGGGAATGTTCGCGCAATCCTGCACCAAGGAGTTGCTGACTGGATCGAGCGAGCGATGGAGCAGGATGATGAACACTTTCGCGAAACAAAGTTGTTTGAAGATCTAGAAAACGGAACGCTGCGTTTGTCGCAAGCCGAACGATGGATGACGCTCGTTTATGAAGCGTTGATCGATCACCATGCCGAGTACCTTGATTACAACAGCACAACTACGCAAAGCGATCGCGGAGACATGGTTTACATGTTTCTTGATTTCCTGCGACTGCGAGTTCGCTATGAACGAATCGCGTGGAACTTGAAACCCGTCATGTGGGCTCATGAAGTTCTGGTACGAGGTGGCCTCGAAAAGGCTGCAATCATTTGGCGACGAAGCTTAAGCGAACGCATCGGCGCCGAAGCAGAAATCTATGTCAAGCGTCTTCGTGACTTGCAAAAGACTTACGCGATGCGGATGCCGACAGTGGCCGATCGGATCATGGAACGTTTTGTGCAACCGATGACCATTGATCGCATGCGAGCACTCGTCGGCCCCGCAATGCGAGACGCTGAGTCGGGTGAAGAAAGCAAAGCGTTTGAAATCCTTGAGCAAGAAGCGGAAATCTTGACGCGGCATCCCACCGGTGTCGGATTAGAAGTGCCAGCATGGCTCGATGCCTTAGAAGACGAAGTCGAACAGCTAGCAAAACAACGCACTAGTAGTGAAATTGACCCGCACGCGTTGATGACTATCGCCATCGTACCGCTTTCCACCGTCGAGGTGAGCGAACAACTCGACACCGCACGAAGCCAAGGTCGGCGACTGCCTCACATGAAGCCGTAGCGTGCGTTCCGCGAACGGCAGCGGTCTTCTTGCACGTGGGCACCAATTTAGCGCTCCCCGACAGGTGGTAATTGCAGAGCGATGATCGCCCAAACACAGTGACCGTTGTGGCAAGGTGGTTAAAACACCGATTAAATACTCAAGCAACACTCGTTAAGTGCAACGGTGGCTTGGCACAAAGAAGACGTGTACGCAACGGCAAATCGTGCAACACAGCAAATCGTGCAACACGGAGTCGTGCAACACCGCACTGTGTAACGCTGAACCGTGTAACGCTGAACCGTGTAACGCTGAACTGTGCAACACTGCACTGTGCAACTTCCATGGAATGACACATTGTTCCCTTACGCGGATGTCGATCATTTTTTGTTGCGCACGATCTTTGCGAAGCGATCTTTACAAACCAGAAGCTTCCACCGATACTCAGCCCCGTTGATGCGGCGAAGCATGAGGCCCGCCCACTGGTTTCCGTCTGATATAAATCAAGGGCTACGACGCAAGGATGAATACGTTTGCGGTCAGTCAATTATCGACGCTCCGATGGAGCATGGAACAAGACGCATCAGCGTACTCGGCAATGGGCTTTGAAGGGATTGGACTTTATCGGCCCAAGCTCGATGACTTTGGAATTGATCGCACCATTGAATTGCTTTGCGAATCTTCCCTCCATGTAACCTCGCTTTCGTGGGCGGGCGGATTTACCGGAAGCTGTGGTCTGGGCGTGGACGATTCCGTTCGAGACGCGATTAAAGCGGTTCGCGAAGCGGCAAATCTTCGCGCCGACACGCTGATTGTTTTAGCCGGTGGTCGCAACAACCACATTCGATCGCATGCACGACGCACACTATGCGATGCTCTTCGTGAAGTCTCTGCGGCCGCTGAGAGTTTTGACGTTCACCTATCACTTGAACCGATCCATCCCGGCTGTGGCGACGAGTGGTCTTTCATCCATGATCTACGCACCACACTAGACATCATCGAGGATGTCGGCAGCACTCATTTAGGCCTTGCCTTGGACACGTATCACGTCGGCATGGATGACGACACCATCAAATGGCTGCCGGATCTAAAACCGCATTTGAACTTGGTGCAGTTTGGCGATGGCCGCCACAGTCCCGTGGGCGAAATGAACCGCTGCTTGCTTGGTGAAGGATGCGTTCCTTTGCAGCGTTTCTACGAAGCACTTGTGGAACAAGGTTATCAAGGTCCTATGGAAGTCGAACTGCTAGGCGAAGACATCGAAAACGTTTCGTATGAGCAGGTCTTGCAACACGCAAAGTTGTTTTTCGATCGCTTGAGTGGTTCAGTCAGCCGTTCGTAGCAGGCGAGTTCTCTTGTTGTCGTCAATCGCTCGCCAACTTCGCTCACACAGAATCGCATGACTAGCTGACGTCACCTAGCCACAGCACTTCAAACGCGGCTATCGCACGCCACTGTCTTTTTGCTTGGCGAACAGTGGGATTCGTTGATCCTCTGGTAAGAAGGCTCGGTTTACTCGCTCAGGATCCTGCTGAGTCCAAGTCTCTCGTAGTTGCGAAGCGTTGACCTGGCGGCAAGACGCATTTTCGTGCCATCGTATTTCATAGCGTGCTGGCTTCCATCGGCGCAGCGGCAATTGCGATTCATCCTTGATCAGCCGCCACCCTCGAACGTGAAATCGGCGATCCGTTTTCGACCAATCATAGAAGATGACCTGCCGAAACACTTCTCGGCCGTCTTCGTCGACAAAGTGGTTGAGTTCGACCAAGTCCACTTCCTCCACCTCCCATTCGGTGACATCGACCGTGGAAGAGCCGGAACCGCTTTGCGAATCCGCGTTTGCTTTGCCCGTAGCCAAGGCTATGGAGCCTACCCCCACACACAAACACCAGGCCACAAGCACAAGTGTGTATGCCCGGCATACAATGAAAGACATGGACAGCGAACGAAGCTTCATGACCGACTCCCTCTGTGAAAACACTTCATCATCAAGTCAGTTCGGCGCTAGCCAGAGCGTTGACTTCGGCCAGAAAAACGGTGTTTTCAACGCGTCGAACCATCCATGCCTAGATTCTTTGCCGAGGGGTTGTAAAGGGCACTTTGGTTTATCGGAAGAATCTCCTCCCCAGCGAAAGGTTTCACTTCTGCGAGGCTGGGGAGCCTGTTTTTGGCTGCTGTTCGTTTGGGGGGACGTATCTTCCAGCAGCGCCGAGACGCTGGATTATCCGCCGCCGATACCGCTGCTGAGATCCGAATTGCCGCGACCGCCCAGCGAAGAAATTTTTTTACTCGACGAAGGCTCGGTCACGATGAACTATGGGGACCGAGATCCAGACCAAGAACGGAGATCTGGCCCTCGGGTCGCTGCGGAAACGCGATTCAAAATGGAATACAACTATCGCAGTTCCCCTCGCTGGCAAATTCAAAATCGCGAGTCCGATCGAGTGCTAATCATTCGACTTCGGCTCAGGGACGTGAAGCTAGAGACGACGCATGAAATTTGGTTTCGACGCAAACCAAAGCTCGAGAACTTTTGGCAAGATCCCCTTGTCCAACATGAACTCGACCATGTCCGAATCTCGTCGGATCCACGACTCAGGAAGCGTTTCTTGGAACTCGTTGGCAAACCCGGAAAAATTGAACTGACGCTAGAACCGACCGACAAAGTAGACGCCGCCTTTGTTCGACAGGCGGTTCAGAAGCATGTGGCTAATTCCTTCGATCAGGTTTCGGAATTGGCCTCGATACGTTACCGAGAACTTGATCGTCTCACGCGGCACGGTCGTTCCCCCGTGCCCGCCGAATTTCAGCGAGACATTCTGGACCTACCAACACCGGAAAATGCCTCACATGATGCTTCTCCGGATTCGTCGGAAACGAAATGATCGGGTACCCCAGCGGCGGCGTGCTTCCCCAAGACCGATTTCCGAAGTTTCCTGGCGTCTGAGTCCCAGCGGTGTCTCAATTCAAGAACCGTCGTCACCACTGCTGTCGGGGGTATGGGGATCGTGGGGCATCATGGTAAATTGCTATTTGGCGAAACTCCTCCTTTTCCATCCACTGACTGGCTCGCTTCGCGATGACTGTTGACACCTATGCTGTATGCCCTTGTGGCAACGGCAAGAAAATTAAATTCTGCAAGTGCAAAGACTCTGTCCACGAACTCGATGCCGTTATCAAGATGGTCGAAGGCGGCCAAGTTGTTCCTGCGCTTGATCGTCTTTCCACAATCCTGCAAGAGAACCCGGATGCTGCATGGGCGCTTGCGATCCGAGGTCGCTTGTTGCTCGATTTGCGAGAATATGAATCGCTATCCGAGAACGCTGAACGTTTCATTCGCCTGCAACCAAGCAACCCACTCGCGTTGACTCAGCGAGCAGCGGCGATGATCTTCAAGGGTGACGCCGAAAGTGCGACCTCGACGATCCTTCAAGCACTCACCGAGAGCGGACGTGATGTTGATTCGTTCGTACTCGACGTTGCATCGGTGCTTGCGTTTTCGCTTGCTCAATCCGGGGCGTTTCTAACCGCCCGTGTATATGCCACGCTCGCCATGATGGCGTCTGGCTACGAAGGTGGACGGACAGCGGTTTCGGTGCTTCGGCAACTCAACCAAGCACCGACGATCAGTCAATTGATGAAGTCCATTCCGGAAACCATCGAGCGTCCCGCCGACGCGAGTTGGGGCGAACGCTATGACGAAGCAGCAGGTCTGCTTCAAAGCAACCAAGTGCTGCTGGCCGAGAATAAATTCCAATCGCTGCAACGTACCGTTGCAGACGAACCAGCGATCTTGTCGGGACTGTTGACCTGTGCGATTTGGCGAGGCGATACCGATACCCAATCGGACATGCTCAGGAAGTTGTCGGAATGCGAATCGCTCGACTTTGACACCCGAGCCAAGTACTTGGCGATGTCGGCGATGGCTAAACCGAGCACTCCCGACGTTTGCATCCCTACAGTGGAACTGACTTGCGACATAGAGAACACCGAAGAGATCGAATTGTCGATGACCGCCAGTTCTTACTTCGTGTCGCTTCCGCCGGACTTGCTTTCCGGCATGCGCGCTAGTGAGGACGATATTCCACCGCGTGCTGGGTTCCAAATTCTGGATCGCGAAAAGCCAACGGAATTGGATAAGCTTCCGCCCATCTCTGAAGTTCCAGAAGCTGTCGCGATGGTTTTCATTTACGGAAAGCAAACCGACCGTGCTGCTCGGATTGAGGTTGTCGAGGTTCGGCAAGATCGAATCGAACAAGTGAAATCACGCATCAATGACGCAGTCGAATCGGCGTTTGAATTCACCCAATCCGACGGCGAACCCTTGCCCTTGCTTGTTGCTAGTCAACCAGCAATCGCGATGGTGCGTTTTCAAGCCAGCCCGTTGGACGCCGAAAAGCTTCAACTCGATTTGGTTCAAGAGCGGATGCCGGAAGCCGTCGCGTCACTCAAACTGCCTTTGCTAGGCAACGCGTCGTTGAAGGATCTCGCGGGCGATGAATCCAAGCTGCTCGTTCGCACGGCGGTAATGCAAATCATCGAGCAATACGACGCGGTTTCATCAAAGCTCGGTGACTCGATCGAAAAGGTTTATGAATTTGCTGGTCTTCAACGACGAGGGATGATCGTTGCGAACAACGAGGACATCGAATCGCTTGCCAATGAAGATCTTGCTTTCGTTGATCCATCCCAACTCAATACCGAGTCGCTGATTTATTTAGTGCAGCGTGCTCAGCAGGTTTCATCAACCAATGCCATGCGTCGATTCGCGTCGGCTCTTCTTGAATCAGAAATGAGCGAGGAACAACGTCCCGCGAAGTTGCTTGCGTACATGACTCTGATCAACACCGCTACTGATAACGCCGTAGCATTGAAGCTGCTTGAAGAAGCCAAAGCGTTTGCCGCTGCGAATCAAATATCCACGGCGAACCTGTTGCTGACTGAAATTGGCTTGCGTTTACAAGGTGGCGATGGTCCTGGATTCCAATCAGCTCTGCAAGCGATCTCGTCACAATACGGTCAAGAACCCGAAGTGATGGCACAGCTTCAGCAGATGTTGATGGCTTATGGGTTGATTGGACCCGATGGACGTCCACGGGGAGGGCCAGGCGGTCCACCTTCAGCTGCTGCTCCCGCGGCGGCGGGTGGCGGGTTGTGGACTCCCGATGGAGGAGCCCCCGCTCCATCGCCGGCTGCTGGCGGCGAAGGCGACGGCGGCAGTAAGCTGTGGGTTCCCGGCATGGACTAGGTAGCAGCGTTCATGCTGCGATGGAGCAGTCTTGCCTCGTGCTTTCGTTTTCTATTGACCCCGTTCCAGTGAACCTATCCGTGGAAAAAGACAACGAAATCCGGTTCGAGCAAGACCGCGAGTTCATGAAGCTTGCCATCGACCTTGCCAAACATGGCGAAGGATCAGTCGAGCCCAACCCTATGGTGGGCTGCGTTTTGGTACGCGATGGCAAAGTGATTGGGCGGGGGTTTCACCGTGTCTTTGGTGGCCCGCACGCCGAAGTCGACGCAATCATGTCGTTGGCAAGCCAGGATCATGCACGCGGATCGACAGCCTACGTCTCACTTGAACCTTGCTGCCACCAAGGAAAAACACCACCATGCACCCGAGCACTCATTGCTTCGGGGGTCTCGCGAGTGGTGATCGCGATGAAAGATCCTTTTGCCAAAGTCGACGGCGGAGGAATTTCGGAACTGACGGACCATGGTATCGATGTCAGCGTCGGAGTGATGGAATCGGAAGCGACGCAATTGTTAGCTCCCTACCTAAAGCGAATTCGCACCGGCATTCCGTGGGTGATCGCCAAGTGGGCGATGACGATGGACGGCAAGATCGCAACGGTTGACCGGCAGAGCAAATGGATCACTGGCGATAACTCACGCGCTGAAGTCCACAGGCTTAGAAATCGTGTCGATGCAGTCATCGTTGGCATGGGAACCGTGGAAGCGGATGACCCCCAATTGACGACACGCCTGCCCGAAGGCGAAGCTCCCAAACGTACTGCTGTCCGCGTTGTATTGTGTCATCACAGGGTCCCTTCGATTGACTCGAAGCTCATTCAGACCGCGAATCAGACTGCGACGTTACTGCTCGTCTCGCGCGCCGTACCCACCTCAATGCTTGAAGACTTGCATGCGACGGCGGTCGAAATCGTGCAGCTCGATGCGGAGAACCGAAACGAAATTGTCATCGCTGCGCTGCAACATTTGGGCGAAAGAGGCTTCACGAACGTAATGATTGAGGGTGGCGGAGAGATTTTTTCAAGTTTTTTTTCCGTCGACCAAATCGACGAAGCACACGTTTTTGTTGGCCCTAAAGCCTTCGGTTCAGCGGCGGCTCCTGGCCCCATTTCCGGCGATGGCGTGAAAGAAGTTGCCCAAGCTTGGCAGTTCACGGTCGCGGACGTGCGTCAATTCGATGACGACGTACGCATCATTTACCGTAGGAAAAGCGATCCATTGCGCTGACTTCCACGAAGTTCCCCTTTTGCAAACTGCGCATTTTTGTCGATAACCTTCGTTGGACTCGTCGGCTTGCCCGATGAGGGCCGGCCTACGCGTTCACCTAAGCGTTTGCACCCATGCGTTGCGATTGATCATGTGCTGATCCATTGGCAACGCATCTCCCGCAAGATTCGGGGAAGGAACAGGGTACTGGTATGAGGTGGCGTTTGCTGTTTGCCTTAATCGGCTTGTCCATCACGGGCGTGTCATCTTTGGGACAAAGACCGCCTGAGGCTGAAGGTCTCCCCCCGCAACGACGGGACTCAGGTGACGGCGAGGAACTACACGCCGACTACTTCAAACCCTCGGGCGTCGTGCGTTTTCAACTTGTCCAAGCTCGGATCTGTTTGGATGCACCAAGGCATCGCAAAGGCTCACAAAGCCGTACCGAAAACCAGATCTACGAAAGTATCACGGTTACCGCCAATCGCGGCATTCCCTCAGTTCATTACATTTGCGAGACGCCTCAGCAGTCGATCACACTGCACGTTCAGGATGCACAGCACCTCAGGATCGAATCGCACATTTCAGATGACGGCAACGGCACCGCCCAACGTTGCGTCCTTGATCAGCCCGAAACCGGAATGATTACCCTGGCCATTGGTGACTTGACGTCGGAATCGGCGCAGTCCTATCAATCCAGCAACCTGCTGCATTTGCGCCTGCAAACACCGGAGATTTTCGACAAACACTTTGCTCGAGTGATTTCCAGGATGCTACATGGCGAGTCGCTCAAGCACCTTAGCGAGCGAACTCTGCAAGCCGTGATCGCCGAATCACGCCAGCCAATTGTTCTGAACCAGCAGCAAGTCGAAGCATTGATCCAGCAACTAGACCATCCACAGCGACGCAAGCGAGTCCAGGCCGAACGAGAACTGCTGAGTCACGGAACGTCAATCCTACCGATGCTTCATCAGTCGCTTGATCACGACCGACTTTCCGTTGAGCAACGATCTTGTATCAAAGCGATCCTGTCTCGACTGCGACCAACAACGCCGGATCGCCCTGCATCACTTGCGAAGATGCTGATCAACGATGCGTCATATTGGGAAGCCGTGATTCCTGAGCTTAGCTTTGTACAGCGAGAGATAGCTGACGCACGGTTTACATCTCTGGGTTGCGAAACCACGTTCATCAGCAACCCCGCTCCCAAGGCTCGACTGTCCGAAAGGTGAGTAGACACCGGTTTCGGCGAAGACAGGTATGATCACGTGGATAGAAATATCTTTGTGGTCAGACCAAAGTGTTCGGTGTTGCCTTGGCAATCCCAGCTAGTTGAATGAAACGTATCAGCAAGCCAACGCAGTAGAGAATTGACTCTGCCGCAGAATCAAAATCCACACGTGATGAGCGTCACGGCGAACTCTTGTTCTTCAGGTTCTTGTCCAGACGCTCTGCCATTTCTTTCGCTTTGCGATCTTCCTTTCGCTTCAACTTCTCGAAAGGATCGCTGTACTTGATCCACCAAGCCCATAGCTGTCGCAAATACTGCACTGCGTCCCTTTCCAAAGACATGATTCTCGGTCTAAATAGATCGGGCCAGAATTGAACTGACATATCGGGCCGACCTCGGTCCCGATGCTCACCAATACGCCGCCGATCTCTTGGCTGTTTCAAGCCACCAGTACTCAGGAGCCGGTTACACGTAACTCTCAGCACCGATTCGCGAAGACTTGACTCGAGAAGAGTCGAAGTCGGAGATTATCTTCGACGAAGACAATTTCATGGCAATCGCTAAACGCAAACCTTCAACGGATCTTACCGCGGTGTTCACATTTGCAGTTTGCTAACGCGATAGAGGCGCGTTGTAGAGGATTTCGAACAAGAAAATCCCAGAAGAATGCCCGTCGGAAAACTGAATGTTGTAGCCGTACTGCCCGACTGGCTGCATAGCCTCGATTCGCAACGGACGCGCCTCGGCGGCTGACAGGACAGGTAACAACATGGCGCTCTTTGGCTTCTCGGCATCGTTTTCGAGGGCTCGTTTTTTCTCTCGGCAAGTTGCACAAGGGCAGGCCTTACGAAGTTGATCGACTGTCCATCGCGTTACCTTTCCATCATTGAAATGAATCAGGATCACGTTGTTTCCATCTCGTTCAATTGATTCCGGCATGCAGCCTGCGGGCATGGACGTGTCGTCGGGATTGGCAGTGGGTTCAGACATATGTTGACTTGAAAGCGGCGAACGAGGGACACCTAATGTTTGGCATCGACGATTCAGACACCATTGGATCAAAGTTGTTGCTTTTTGACGACGGGCAGTTGTCGGCCACCATCAACGCAAATCCACCACACGCTTCGACTTGGCTTCAAAACGGGGCAATTCACCTACTGACAGCGATCGGACATCAATCCGCATCGCCAACCGTTCTCGCAACAATTGAGCTAACTTGGTTGCACTCTGAGTATTTCCTTCCAACCCCACCGACAATTGATCCATCTCATCGACGCGAGTGATCGTAATTTGAAATTCTGCAGATGGCTCTATTTCCCGAACGATTGCTTCGACGCTACTTGGAAACACGTTCACACCTCGAATAACGACCATGTCATCGGCTCTTCCCAACACGCCACCATCGAGCCAAAGATAAGGAATCGAATGTCCATGCTGTCGGAACGGACGCACGATATCACCGGTGCGATACCGGATTGCTGGTCCCCCATGTCGCCCCAAATTTGTTAGCACCAACTCACCTTCCTCGCCATCCTTACACGGATGCCCACTCGGATGCTGATCACTGATCTGCAACACTTCCGCAATGAACTCCGCTTCATTGACGTGCAACCCTTTGCCATCGTCACTACCAAAACCCCAAGCACCGACTTCGCTGCCACCAGCATGGTCAATGACCTTCGCCCCCCAGGTCTGTTTGATACGAGCGCGAACTGTTGGCAATGATCCGCCTGGCTCGCCCGCGACGATCACTCGCGTTACGGAACTGGAAACGAGATCAAAACCAATCTCATCGGCAACTTTCCCTAAGTGCAAGGCATAGGTGGGAGTGCAACAAACGATCGTGCATTTGTGATGCTCGATCATCTTTAAGCGAGACTCGCTTGATACGCCTCCACCGGGAACCACCAGTGCGCCTCGCTGAACCAAGGAGTCGTTGGCTGTCCAGAAGCCGATGAAGGGACCGAACGAAAATGCCATCAGGGCAACGTCCTCGGCATTCACATTCGCGGCATCAAGCACTGCATCCCAGCACCTCAACCACCATCGCCAATCTTCCAAGGTATCGAGAACCACCATGGGATGTCCTTGCGTACCACTGGTTTGATGCAATCGTGAGTAGTGATGCTTTGGCAAGTCAAAAATGCGTGCAGGCAATCCCGGCTTGGAACTCACCAGATCATCTTTGCACAACAGCGGCAGATCGATGAGCTGGTCCGGCGAGGTTAAAGGAAGCGACAATCCAGCGAATCGACTTTTGTAGAAAGGCCGTTGGATGGCTTTGCTCAACACCTCGTTCAAACGCATCAACTGACTGGTCTGGAGCTCGCTGAAGGTTGGAAAACCGGTACGTTCTTTGTGATCCGACAAGTCAATGTCCCGAAGTCAGGTGTGGAATGCGGATTGCGAATGTGAAGATCTCGTGATGCTCCTTTGCCCTCCTAATTTAACAGCAAGCCAGTTTGTTGACTGCTAGCCTAAGAAGGTGCCAAAACCCCTGCTTACTTGGCACCTAGTGCGGCCACTGAATTCGAAATGTTTTGAGGGGAGCGGAGGGGTCGCGACAGCAATTATGAAGAGTCTGTGAGCCCGCTAATTCGCTGTTGCATCACGTGCCGATGCCGTCAGAATCCCTGTCGTGCAAGGGACGCGATGAAGGAGTTTCAGAGCGGTGCCCTAGCGAGAACAACATGTCTGAACGAAGCATGCCGGCTCGGATCCCCACGCTTAACACCCGCCGTCGCGATTTACACGCGACACACAATGGCTTCACGCTCATTGAAATGCTGGTCGTTATTTCGATCATCGGCATCCTTGCTTCGTTGCTATTGCCGGCCGTTTCCAAGGCCCGAGAAGCCGCCAGAGCAGTGCAGTGCCAAAGTAACCTCAAGAACTTCGGTGTTGTGTTTGCCGCTTATTCCAACTCGGCTCCCGACGGGTCGTTTTGCAGTGGTGCATTCGATCTTAAGCGTGACGGTGTGCCCACGGAAATCGGATGGGTCGCTGACTTGGTAAACCGCGGAGTGCTCACGAGTGAGATGCGTTGCCCCAGCACAAGCGCCGAAACAAGCAGCGCTATTGAAGATTTGCTGACGCTTTCAACCTCTGAATTTCTAAAGGACGATTGCCATGATCGTTTGGGAGCCGAAACGTTTACTAATGAATTAGGGCAAACCGTCACCAACGTGTGTCGCAAAATAGCGGATGATTCGCTGGCCCCGTCCAGTACCGCGCGTGCCAATTTAATCAATGCAAAACTGCTCGAGCAGGGCTACAACACAAACTTCGCTGCATCGTGGTTTCTTGTTCGCAACGAACTTCGACTTGATGAGAACGGAAATCCAAAAGCGGGAGATTCCGCTTGCACGGACACGGACCCGAAAGGTCGAAACGTCACCCGCGGACCGCTCACGACGAAGGCACTCGATGGCGGTAAAGCTTCATCGAGTACCGTCCCATTCCTATGCGACGCCGCAGTTTCCGGGTTTCTATCCGCTCAAGTTGGCGAAATGGCCAGTGGAGCTTTTTATACGACATCGATCGTGGGCAGCCCGATTGGGAACACCGTCGAAGTCGACAACGATGCTGACGGCGTGCCTGAAACCACCAGCACTCACTTCATGGAACTACCGGTCATCGCCAGCGGAACCCCACGCGAAGGCGCAAGCGGTTGGCTCAAGACCTGGAACCACGACACACGTCAAGACTATCGCGGAATGCTGCCCGTTCACCAAGGAACCGCCAACGTTTTAATGGCTGACGGTTCAGTGCGAGGCATCATTGATATCAACAACGATGGCTTCATCAACAACGGCTTCGATGGCCCAGACGCAAGCGGATGGCCTGGGACCGCAACGATCTCGTCACCTTACTGGACCAACTCAAAAATCGAAGCCGAAACGCTGCAGCTCGCCAGCTACTTTTCTCTGCAATCCAAGGGCAGTGAAAACTAATGCGTGCACTTACCAAATCCATTCTCGTTCTTATTCCGATCTCGAAGATTGTTGATCGGATTCCGTCACTTAAGGGAGGAAAGCGACCTAACCAATTTCGACACCGATAAAGTTTAGGCCTGCGTTTGCGGTGGGTAGCTTTGAGGCTGAAGCAATCAGCATCAATGTAGGCACCGACAACGGCAAAGGAAGCACCAATCAATCTTGGTCTTATCAACCTTAAGAAAAAGTTCGGTCGCTTTCCAAGAAACCTCGCCCAGTAATCGCTAAGTCGAGCAATTGCCAAGTGAGGAAGCAATGAACGGGACTTCGATCCTGTTCTTTTAACGAAGTACAGCAGAGTGGGCAGCGAGAACGTAAACGGGTCAATGTAGACGCCACTCGCCACCACACTCCACCTAACTAGCCCCATTCTGACCGAAAACAGTGTTTTTCGTCCAGAGAAATCCAAGGAATTTACTTATGTCGCGTATGCGAAAAGCGGGTTTTACCCTCATCGAATTGTTGGTGGTTATCGCCATCATCGCCCTTTTGGCAGCTCTCCTCCTTCCAGCCATCACCAAGGCTCGTGAAGCTGCTCGTCAAGCACAATGCCAAGCCAACCTCAAGAACGTTGGTGTTGGTCTGTTCAAGTTCAGCAACCGTGACCCACAAACCCGCTACAGCTCGGGTGCTTCGGACTTCCGTCGTGACGGATGCATGGACACCTACGGCTGGGTTGCCGACATCGTTAACGTTGGCGATGGCAACATGAACGAGTCGCTTGACCCATCGAACCCACTCAAGGGTTCAGAAAAGCTTAACGACCTTCTTGGCCAAAACACTGACTCGTCCGACGGGAAAGACGGCGCTCCAGTATCGCGTCTGCGTGCTGGTGTTTGCGGCTCGGCGACGTTCCCAGGAACGACTATTACGGGCGGCGGAACGCGTTTTGCCGGAACCGGGAATGACACAACAGAGCGTGCTGAGTTGGTATCCCGCTACTTCCTGACCAGCGGTTACAACACCAACTATGCCGCTAGCTGGCACATGGTCCGTGGCATGATCAAAACCCAGAACCTAACGCCAGGCGTTAACGGTCCAGGTGGATTGCACAGCGCAGCCAACGCGCAGTTCAAGGGCCTTGGTGCCACAACCGGCCCTCTTACCGCCAGCGTGATGGACAAGAGCCGAGTCAGCAGCAGCAATGTCGGCATGGTCGGTTGTGCAGCGCCTGGCGACCTTGACGAAGCCATCCTTGATCTTGCGATTGCTCATGGTCCGGCTACCAGCCAGGAACTTTTCGCCAATGGTTCGACTGAGTCAGTGACCTACATCAATGCTGGTGACTTGCTGTCCGAAGCCTTCAACGATGGTCCTGCGTATGTTGACGCCACGGGCGACAACGTTCGTTTGCTTGCAGCAGGTCAGTCTTTGGTCAACCAAGTCAATTGCGAGCGTGGACAACCAACCACCGCATCGTGCCCAATGCCCACCGGACCTGTTGCCGGTAACGGCCAGGGTATCTACCTTCAAGACACTCGTGACTGGTTCGCCGTTCACCAAGGTAGCTTGAACCTTCTGATGGCCGACGGAAGCATCAAGACGTTCTTCGACCAAAACGGCGACGGCTTCTTGAATCCTGGCTTCGTTGTTAGCCCAGCGGCAGACGATATCGACGGAGTTGGATACTCAGACGGCACTCTCGAAATGGCTCGCGACGACTTCTTCGCGGGCATCTTCTTGAACGACGCGTACGTCAAGGGAATCTTCGAGGATTGATCTCGAAGTTTGAGTAGTCAGCTCGTCTGAGCAACTATTTAAAAAGTATCGCCTCCGCAGTTCGCAAGAGCTGCGGAGGTTTTTTATTCAAATTCGATTGAAGACTTCGACTTCTATCTCTAATTGAACCCGTGGAACCGTAGTGAAGCCAACGCTCTTATCAACATCGTCGTGTCTTGGCATTGTTCTCTTGTGGGTTACAGCCGTTCACTGCACAGGGATGGGTGGTGAATTCATTTTTGACGACAACACCTTGCTGCAAAATCCCTCGCTTCGCGACTTCTTCGGCTATGAATGGTTTCGCATCAAGCACCGACCAGTCGTCGCCGCTACCTTCGCAGCAAATTTTTCATTCGTCGGCGAAGAGCCACTCAGCTTTCACGTCGTCAACATAGCGGTTCATGTCGCGTCAGTTGGGTGCTTGTTCTTTTTGATCGAGCGGTCTTTATTGCTGTACCGGCCTGAGCTGCCTAACGTCCAGGCACAGATCATCGGATTAATTGCAGCGATGATTTGGGGGCTGCATCCGCTCTCGACCGCCGCTGTCGTGTATATCGTACAGAGAAGCGAAGCGATGGCATCGCTATTCATTATGATGACGCTGTTTTCATGGTCCAAAGCATTTGGACGGACTTCGAATGAGCAACTAAACGTATCGCACGAAACAAGTAATTCGCATGTGTGGTGGGCAATCATTTCCATCGGGACGGCTTATTTGGCTTACGGTAGTAAGGAACTATCTGCGGGGCTATGCGGCATCGTCATGTTGTACGACCGCACATTCATCGCCAAAGCTTGGCGTCCAATGAGCAGTCGCTGGCAGTGGTATTTGTTACTTGCGTTACCGCTAGCGATTGGTTGCTACCTGTTGCTGCCCGGAATGCTAAGTACTGATGTAGGACGGAATACAGTAGGGTTTCATCTGCCCGGCATGACGCCCTGGAGCTACTTGATGAGCCAGCCGTTTGTGTTTTTTCAGTATTTAAAACTAACGTTTCTCCCAATCAATCAGTCGCTTGATTACGGCTGGCTACCCTCGAAAGACTGGCGTGTTCAGGCATTCGGTTTACTCGGATGGCTGTTGATTATTTGTGCCGCTATAACCCTATGGCGTCGTTCGCGTGGCCTCGTATTTTGTCTCGTCGCCGCGATGATTGTTTTAGCGCCCACTTCGACGATCGTTCCGCTGCAAGACATTATTTTCGAACATCGGATGTACTTTCCGTTGGCATGTTTCGTAGCCGCCTTTGTGAGTTGGCTGGGGCTTCGTTCAAAATATTCGTGTCCGATAAATGTCGACAGGCCAGCATTTCAATCATGGCATCTGGTTGGGTTGCTTTTCATTCCACTATCGATTCTTTCCATCAATCGCAACATGGAGTGGTGGTCGGTACAGGGCATGTACGAAAACGACGTACGCAACAATCCGAACAATCCGCGGGCGATTGTGGCCGCTGCGGGCGCCGTCGAAGACGATTCAGTCGATCCCGAGCCGACACTTCAGAGTCTCCGAAAGGCGATAAAGATTTCGAATGACAGAGGCTACTTCTATGCCGGTACCGACTACAAATGGACACGGTATTTAGCCGATATCTTGTTCTTGACGCGACGTGGAAATGAAGCGAAACCGCACTACGAAGCGGCACTAAAAATGAGTTATGACGATTTGCAGCGAACGGAGATCTTATTCCAGCTTGCCATGATCGCCTCAATGGATGGACGCAACGCAGAGGCCGAGCGATTGTTTCAAGAGAGTTTGGCGGGGCATCCTCAAATTCGCAAAGACGTCGAAACGGTCTATGCAGAACATCGACGTCGCTTGACCGTGAAGGAAACGCCGGTTCGCGAGGTCATTCCGTGAGATCCGTTTGGATTGTGAGGGCCTATAGTGGGCTGCAGGTTCTGTTGCTGTTGGGGTGCGGTGCCAATCCATCGCCAATCCATCGCATCGACCAAGCTGCGACCGTGAAGATTCAGGCCACGAGTAACACGCCGATCCATTCAGAAGCTAGTAGCGACACGAAGCATCCGGCAAACTGGCCTGCTCTCTTTGGAGCTGATCGGACCAGCCACACGTCTTTTCCACTCACCCCGACTTGGACAAGCGAAGGTCCACCGCTGATTTGGGAAGTCGAAGTTGGTACCGGATACGGTAGCCCGGTGACGGCGGACGGCAAGGTGATCGTGAACTACCGCGACGGTGACGAAGAGTTCGTTCAGTGTCACGACGTGGAAACGGGCGAGCAGATTTGGCAACATCGCTATCCGACCGCGGCTGTTTGCGAGTTTGAATACAGCGACGGTCCCTACAGCACTCCGATTATCGACGAAACGTCCGGTCGTGTTTTTAACGTTGGCGCACAAGGACAAATGCAATGCTTGGAACTCGATTCGGGTAAGGAGATGTGGTCACGAGATCTGCATCAGGAGTACGACGTCGACGCCGATATCTTTCCCGTGGGAGCGAGTCCGATTTTGGATCGAGACTCGTCACATGAGGGCGGTCAATTGATCTTCAACCTGGGTGCTATCAGCACCGTAGCCGGAATCGTGTCGCTCGATGCCCGGACGGGGGAGACGATCTGGCAAGCCACCGATCACGGTCCCAGCTACGCAACGCCTGTTGTTGCCCGCATTCACGATCAGCGTTTCGCCTTTGTCTTGACCGACTTCGGGCTGGTTTGCCTTGATCCTGATACCGGCAAAGTCGACTGGGAATTCGAATATCGCCGCCGTGGCGACCTGACGCGCAACGCGACCTCGCCGCTCGTGCATGGCAATCATGTTCTCGTTGTCTGCAGTGGTCTCGGCGCGCTGGACATCGAAGTCATGCCTGACCGCAGTTACCGCGAACATTGGCGTGACCGACGCTCCATCGATTCCCAGTACAACACGTTGATCCTGGGTGATGATCACGTTTACTCGTTCACATCGGGTGGCCAGGGCGGAGCTGAGTTCCGCTGCGTCGATTTGACTGACGGCAAGATCACTTGGAAATACCACAGTGTGCTCAAGCGAGGGATGGGTTTTGCCACTGAGAACAGCATTATCTTGCTGGGGGAAAAAGGACACCTCGCGTCGATGGTCAAAACGCCACAAGATCCGGAAGTCATCTCGTTCACTCGATCGCCACTGATGGCCGAGCCCTGCTACTGCAGCCCGGCATTTTATGGAGACATGCTATTCCTTAAAGACGAGCAACGGCTGGCAGCGTTCCGTTTACGAGAATGAAGAGTTGATGAAGACCCTAGGATTTCAGCAGGCTTTGCGTGAGAATGTGCGGACGCTAAGCGATTGCTTGTCATCGAAGCCGCAAAGTCTCGACTGCGTTTTCTTCCCGCGAATTGTCACACCGATTTCCGATTTACCAATCCCGTTTTCATGAATCCATTCACACGTAACTTAGTTCTGATGGTCACCGGCTTTGCGGGCCTTTTTGTTGTCGGCGTCGCCCTTTCGCTATCGGTCGGCTACAAGCCGTATGGCGTGCCGGATAGCCGTCGTGAGGAATACGAGAACAAAATTGCGGAGATCAAACTCAAGCGAGAGTTGTTATCCAACCCTGATGCGACCAATGCGCCGCTCGCGGTCGTCCGTGAAACCACTCACGACTTTGGCTTGCTTGACCCGCACACGACGATGACTCATTCGTTCACCATTTCCAACGAGGGCACGGATCCACTTGCAGTTGAAGTGCTGGGTACAAGTTGCAAATGCACAACGGGAAAGTTGACGGATGGTTTACTCGAACGTGGCGAATCAACCGAAATCACTCTGGAATGGAACACGGGATACGAGGACGAGTCGTACGAACAGAACGCGGTCGTCAAGACGAGCGATCCGCTTAATCGAGAAATCACGCTCACGGTGAAAGGCACCGTACGGACCAAACTCGCCATGCCCGAGGCGATAGGACTACCGAATTCGGATCCGCTTAAGACGGTAGCAACCTCTTTTATCGTTCACAGCCAGTTGTACGAAGATTTCACAGTGAGTGACGTCCGTAGCGAGGGCTTGAAGGAATTCACATGGCGAGCCGAACCAACATCGACGAACATCGCCGAGCTTGGTGACGCCAATGCTCGGGCGGCTTGGCGCGTGACCATTGAAACGGTGGCATACGATTACGGAAAGTATGGTGGCTCGCTGGAAGTTGATGTAGAGCCAGCGGGCGGAGAAGAAAAGATTACGCGTGAAGTGAAAGTCGAAGGCAAAGTTCGCGTTCCAATCGCGTTTAAAAGTCCGATGCTCCATAGGACTGAGGGCCTGAATTTCGGCACCGTCAATTCGGGCAAGGAGCATGTCTATCACGTTGGCGTTCAGGTCCGCGGCAAGCAACCTGAAAAGCTTGCCGTCTTAGATATCGAACCGAAGGAATTGACGGCGTCGATCGAGCCAACAAGTATTGAAGGCAAGTATCGATTGACGATCACCGTCCCTGCCGATTGCCCCAACGTCATGTTTAATCGCAAGGACAAGCACGGCTATGTTCACGTTGGCGACCCAGACAATCCAGAGTTTATGAACTGGTTTCCCATGTATGGCGGCGTCGCAGTTTTGGAATAAAATTGCGGATTCAGCGGTTCTTGTTGTACCGAAACTCCAGCAGGTCTTGCTGCGAACGGCTCAACAGCGGATGGCTAGCACGACGGTAGATGGAAACGCGTTTTTCTAAGAACCATTCTTTCCAAGGTACATAGGGTTCGATCTCTGCAAGCGCCTCAATGGTCTGTTCGCGGCTTAGGCTTTCGGAGACCACGTAACGAGACAGCAAACGTTTGTCTTCAAAACTTTTGATCGCGAAGTGAGAATCCAGCGACTTGAAGACGGCCTCCGCATTCGGTTTGTCTTGCTCGGCCAAACTGATTGCGACGCGAAAGAGTCCGTCGGCCAACGATCTCAAAATCCAGGGATCAGTCTTTGAACGGTCTAACGCAAGCAGGCAACTTTCGAGTGCTTCTTTCGTCATGCCTTGTCTTTGCCATCCAATCGCTTCGACGCACAACGCCTCTGTTTCATTTCTTTCTCGGATCTTGGCAAGTAAAACCGCAGCGACTGGCTTTCCAACTTCGGCTCTCGCGTGTGCCACCACCACCGACTCAGTCCAACAGTCGTCATTGATCGAGATTTGCTCAAAGGTATCTACGGCGATCTGGTAGCGTCCATCCAAATAGGCATTCATGGCGAGCGCTCGTTGAATGTCTTGACTGATGTCAGCGTTATCGTTCTTACTCGACGCAGTTATGCCGGAATCGGCACTGACTTCACCGCCCAGGTGCAGATTCATCGCCAAACGGCGTTGACGGATGACCGCGAGTTCGTCATCCGTGACAGGAAAGGGACTGCGGTCATCGAGCTTATTTGCTAAGACAGTCAGATCATCCACGGAGAAGCGGACGTCTTTGCCGACGCTTTTGGCAAACGCATACTCTAAAACGTTGCGGTCGTCATGATTAAGTTCCCGAGGACGTTCTCGCAGTAGGTCGTCGATGGTCGTTTCGGTGCAAACGAAATGCGCTAGCACACCAAGCCGATCATTTGTTCGCCATGCCTTGCCCATTCCATCGCTAATTTCGGGTTGCTGCAGTGAGTTCGTGAGCGTCTCTTTACTGAAACCTTTCCATGCTGTTTCCGCTCCCGCAACAAAAACCAAGTCGCGAGATTTGGACTGCCAGACCTGAACTCGCGGAAACACCGATCGCAGTGTAGCCATCACGATCTCGACCGTTCGCAAGTCCACTTCGTAGGCTTGTAGCCATTGCAGGAATAATCCGTCGCTCGTCAGTCGCTCAGAAGCTGAAGCGTAAAATTCATGCGTGTAAAGATTCGCGATTCCCGCCCGGTAAGGATTCGACGGTTCAGAAACGATCAAGTCATACCGGCGATCTGCGGTTAACAGGAACTCACGAGCATCCTCGAAGTGAACTTGAATCTTGGGATGGTTCATCACGTCATGGTTCACCGAAGAACAAAGCCGAGCCATCTCAGTAACCGTCGGCTCGAGTTCGACGACGTCAACGGACCTCAGACTCGAAACATGCGCCATCCAGCCTGCTGATTCCCCTGTTCCCAAACCAATGACCAATCCCGTTTGCGGCTCAGGATGAATAAGCGTTCCCAGCAACCCAAGGCCAATTTGCGTGCCCGCATCCGAAATCGCGTTTCCATCTACTTTGCCATTGACGATAAAGGACAACCCATCAGTCGCAGAAATTGCTACACTCGATTCGATGCCTTCGGCTTCCCAAATGATCCGGCGCTTCATTTGATTTGCGAAATCACGTTGCTCATTTGCACCCCGCCCCTCCATCACCGCACGTCCCGCGCCGATTCCCGAATGGCGCCACACGGCTGTTGGGCCCGCGGCGCTAACGAAGTAAATCGCGATCAGGCACAATGCGAAGGTAGCCAGCGTTGGAAAGCTAATCCAACTTATCGCTTTGACGTTATCGTTTTGCGGATCTTTGACTTGCGAATCTCTCGAGGTGAAAGCTCCCAACCACAAACTGACGCCAAGCAGGATCAACATCACGACTGATGTCTTCCACAATCCCGGTGCGGTCAAAAGTGGCAACAAGACAAAGCCGCCTGCGATTGAACCAACGATGGCTCCGGCGGTGTTCCAGGCAAATGTTCGACCAAGCTGGCTGCCAACATGATCGCGTCCTCGTCCCACGCACGCGATCAGCAACGGAAACTGAAACCCCGACACAACGGCGGCTGGGCCTATCACTATCGACGTCACGCAGAACCAGTTCCAGACTTGTTGTGAAAAGTTTTCCAGCGGAACCCGGCCTTGCTCGAGCACCCAAAACGCGATGTCATCGCCGTACCAATACGGCAGGGCGATGACAGCGGCTTCCAAAGAACAAATCGCCGCCAGCCAGGTCAGCGACGGAGTGATCCAGCGTGACGCCACGCTGTAAACAGCTCCCCCGATTCCAATCCCTAACAAGGCCGTGCAAAGTATTAGCCCGAACGTGTAAGTCGTTCCTCCCAAAAGCGGCCCAAGCATTCGGTACCAAACGATTTCCATCAAAAAGAAAACACATCCCACCGTGGCGGAAGAGGCATAGATTAACCAAGCCTGAGGTAGCGCTGCCGGTTCATGGTTCGATGCTTTCTTGCCTTGATCCAACGGCAACGAAGACACGTTCTCGCCTAGATCCAACTTCGAAGAGAGCCTTGACGAGTAGCACCATGCAGCAAGCGACAGCAGCAGATTAACGACACAGGCCGACCAAAGTAGCGTGCGATTACCAAGCCACTCCAGCAACATAAAGTTTCCGATCGCGGCGCCAACAACGGCACCTATGGTGTTGAGTCCGTAGAGCAGTGCGAGGCCACTTCGTTTCGTATCGGATTGACGCGATACCGCGCGAGCGGTCGCTGGCAGCGTGCCTCCCATCAGGAAAGTGGGAACGGCTAAGACGATCACAGAACCTGCAACTCGCATCACCGTAGCCAGTGTACTGCCCAGTGCGGCTTGCCCACCCGCACCGACATAAGCGGTGCGAATAAGATCTACTAAGAACGGACTGATCGCGGCTGTGATCGAAATTCCGGCTTCAAGCGATGCATAAAACCGAAGGGGAGTGGACGAACGATCGACGCGTCGGCCGAAAAACAGGTTGCCAAACCCCAAGCCACCCATGAAGATTGCCAATACCGCCGCGGATGCTGACGTTGACGCGCCAAAGATCAGACGTAGTTCGCGAATCCAAACCATTTGAAAAATTAACGCGCAACTGCCTGACATGAACAACAGGCAAGCCAGCGGCAAAACCGGCGCTAAACGTTCGGTACCGCTGGTCGTCAAATTCTTTATAAAGCTCAACATTCGCTCACCGGGTCATAGATCTCGTTTCGATTTAGAACCAAATCTAACATCGGGCGAAGCGATTCAGCAGGCCTAGTCACTACTCTCACTCGCAATCTTCATGAGGCATTGTGCAGCCAACGCTAAGTTCGGTCAGTCAACTAGTGAAGCAAAGTCGTTCGCGAAAAAGAGTTCCGCAGAAACCAGTTGCTAAGACTCGTCGTCAAGGCTTGTCTTCTCAGACTCTTCCAGGACGCAGTGACTTTCGCAGGGGCAACCACGGTTATGCCCCTCCAAGCCCGACAAGTTTCCGGCAAGCGAATCAGGGATGAATTTGCCAATTTGCTGGCTCAGCGAGGGCGATGCGTAGAGCGTTGCGTTGAACAACAGCAAAGCAACGACAATCGTGCCCAAAGCCCACTTCATTACCCGGTGCGAACGACTACATCCGCACGCCTCAAGTGTGTCCGAAGATGCTCGATCGAGCGACTCGCTCGTTTCAACGGATGAGTTTGACGAGTCCACTAACGCGGGTAAGTAAGGATTTTCCATCGCAGAGTTTCTCCAGCAAGAGATAGGGAGAATGAGGCTTGTGAATGAGGTTTGGGACCGCGATCGGCGACCAAAGCGTTTTACCGGACATCAACGTTTAATGCAGCTTCAACGGTCGCATCCGTCGATGAATTTCCGCTCACTGTTTCTACATCAACTCTTCATCAAGATCGAAAGCAATGGAACAAAAAATAGCCACGAACGTGTTTCGCATGGCAGGCGAAGTTTCTAAAAAGTGATTCCGTGACTCAGGAGTTCGTCTGGTTGCCGAGTTCGCAAATTTAGTCGACGTTGATCGCCAATCCTGAAAGCAAGACGCTTCTGGCAATTTCTCCCGGTGCGAATTCTTGAGCAACGCAGTAATCATCGCCATCGAGTGTCCGCACTGTCACTGGCAACTCTTCGGGAACAGAGCAAAGAGAATCAATACAAACCACAACTACCCCACAACCGAACGAGAGCTCGAACAGGGCGAAGACAAGGTCACACCAGAAGGCTTCATCTGCGGCCACGACGACACAATTGGTTCGAGGCCCACTCACCATCGCTACGGCGTGATCGAAGCCGTCGACCATTTTTGTGTAGAACATACCTGGCAATTTGCCTTTCTCAGCCACGAACCCAACCGGAACCTGAGTTTCGCTCTCGCTAGGTTCACCTGAATTACCATGCGTTCATCTAGTGCAGCCGAACGATTCAAACCAAGTGGACCCCACTAAAAAACAAACCCCATCAGGTCGAACACGCCCTCTTGTTATTGCGTCCTTTTTTGATCCAAGCGACGGCGAGCACTGGTGCTCGAAGGAAATACCTGGCAAAACAGGAAATCCGGCGTCTCCATTGAAACTGTGGTGGGCGGGTAAGCACGCTCTGTAACCGCGTAAGATGACGATGCCTAGAAATTTGGCTTTCAATGGAACCAAAGGGAAGACGCACCGAGCGAGAAACGCCGTTCGCAACTGCCTGTGAATGACATACTTCGCGAGCGAACAAAGTTCGAAAATTACCTGCAACGGAAAAGATGATGAGCATTCTTCATATGGCGTACCGCCAACTGGTTCGAGGTCTTCAACGTTTTCAGCACCAACCGCCTCCGGGCATCAACGTTCCGCAGCCACTTCTAGACGACACGAAACTAGTCACGGATCGCCTTGAGATGCTTCGCCGACTTCCCAAGGGAGGCCGCGTGATGGAATGTGGTGTGGACGAGGGCAAGTTCTCGCGACAAATTTTGGACCTCTGCCAACCGGATGAATTGATCTTGGTTGATACTTGGGGTAGCAGCCGATTCTCGTCGGCTAAGCTGCATTGCATTGAGCAAGATTTTGCGGGGGAGATCGCATCGGGTCAGGTGCGAATCGAGCGATCGCTTTCTACCGATGCGCTCGCAAACGTCGACGACGCCTCGCTGTGTTGGGTATACATCGACACCAATCACAACTACCCAACCACGAAAGCCGAACTTGAACTTGCTAGACTAAAAGTCAAACCCGATGGCCATATATGTGGGCACGACTACACGATCGGAACCTGGGAGTCCTACACACGATTCGGCGTCGTAGAAGCGGTGAATGAGTTCTGCGTCAATCACCAATGGCGAATCGATATGCTAACCCACGAACCACGTCGCCACTTGAGTTTTGCATTGCAACAATCCGGCATTCCCGATTCAACGGGAACGGCAGCCTTCACCCAGTCGAGTTGATCGAACCTCATGGAAAGTGAATCCTACGCATTTGTTGAACGCCACCAGTGCCCGGTATGCAACTCACAAAACCAAGAGACGATTTTTCAAGAACCGTTTGTCTCGGGCGCGACTTGGCATTTTTTGGAGAGCTACTATAGAGGTCGAATCACGAAAGCGGCACTCAGAAATGGTGTCTATACGATCAAACAATGCATTGATTGTTCGTTTTGCTTTCAGTCGCAAGTGCTTGGTGACCATGGGATGCAAACACTGTACGAAGAATGGATCAGCCCGGCCGAAAGTCGTGAGAAACAGCGTCTCAGCGGCGACAACGATTCTGTCGCCATCGCCACTCAGGTACAGACGCTTGCCCGGTTGCTCGGTCGTCCTCCGTCGGAATGCAGCGTCCTGGATTTTGGGATGGGTTGGGGGCATTGGTGCCAAATGGCCGGCGCGCACGGTTACCAAGCCTTTGGTTTGGAATTGTCAGAACAACGGATCGCGGCAGCCCAGGAAAACGGGGTTCAGGTGATTCGAGATCTCGAAACTTGCGACAGAAATTTTGACTTTGTCAATTGCGAACAAGTGCTCGAGCATGTCTCTGATCCTGTCGGCACACTTAAGACGATATGCCAAATCTTACGGCCAGGCGGTTACACGCGGATTTCGGTCCCCAACGGCAGGCAGTTGCCAGATCAAATCCGTCAAGGAACGTGGAAACCCTCAAAGGATTCGATTCATCCTCTCGAGCACATCAACAGCTTTTCTAACTTGACGCTGAAACTCGCTGCCAAACACGCTGGCCTAGAGTTTATCCGACAACCCATTCTTCAATATCCAACATCTTCTTCCCTGGGGATTCTCCGAAATCGAATTTTGCCGATTCATTTGGCTCGACGCTCGACCAATCTCTATTTTCAACACGCTGGCTAAGACCTGACGAGAGTCCGAGAAGACCGGATTTAGACATTCTCGTCGAGTAACGCGTTACTCATTTAGTTTGGTTTGATTGGGCTGGTGAATAGTTCTTCTGTGGCGTCTCTTGCCGTCTAGGTACTGCAACAACCTAAACAGTCAACCAGCAGAGGTTCGCTATCGAGTAAGCCTGTACGTCAGGCAAAGGTAGCGAGAGCGGCGCTCAAGATGACGGCCCCCATCACGTCATCGCAACACTTGGTGAAATCCACTCGGAACCAAATGTTGATTCGGGTAAATGCCGGCAACTTCGAAAGATGATCGCGTAAGCGATCGTTCCAAGCCCCAGCGCGCAGGAGAACAGTGTCGTTCGATGCTCCGACCATCTATGGCTACGCTGAGCATTGTGTTCTCGGGTCATCATTGACTCTTCGTTGCTACTACGTGAAAACCACTGGCATAGGCGTCGGAGCTAACGATGCGGTCCAACAGCCACAATGCGGGATATGCCATGACCGCTAGGCAAAGCAATATGCGGCCAATGCATTTGTCAACCAAATTCGGTTGGAATGCCAGTCGTAAAAGTGGCGTCAACGACGCCGTCACGTAGCCGCCTCTTGGGACGATGTCGACGGCTTCAAAACTGGCGAGCAAATGTTTGAGCGAGAACGGGGTGAATCGCCAGTAATCGTGGGGCGCCAGATGGATTTCGATGGCGTAGGGGACGGAAAGATACAGCTTGCCACCGGGTTGAAGGACACGATGAAGTTGATGTACCGCCGTTGCCGGATCGGGGACATGCTCAAGGACTTCGATCATGAACACAGTCGCAAAGGATTCCGCTTCGGTGTGCTGATCAAGCTTGCAAACGTCCGCAACGATATCGGGTCCGTACTCCGGATCAAAATCAACCGTCTTGAAATCACCGTGCTCGATGATTCTGCCAATGATCCCACCGGCGCCCACGTTCAAAATCGGCTCTACAGCCTCTTTCCGCTGCTCCCGTACCCAACGATGCAAGCCAGGTCGCGAAAACATGCAGCAGGCATACCAGCAAACCTTGCGAATTGCAAAACGAACCTTACGGAAGAATATCATGGCTGTGCGGTCGCCCGAAATGCCCAAGCGCCCGTATTCAGCGCCAACTGCGCCTGAACGCTAGAATTCTTGATTCCAAATCGTCGCCTTAGCCACCAATACGATCGGTATGCGGCGACCACTGGCGAAACCATCAGGTAGCTGACGGAACGAGGCAAGCCTTGGAACATCCCTGTGTAAGACAATGCTCGGATCCCTAAGTAGTTCGGATCTGATTTGATCCAGTCAACCGAGAAACCTGCGTCAACAAGCGCGGCGTGGACACCGAAATGGGTCATGTTGAAATAGCTAGCGTGGTCATGGAAGGGAACCAAATAGGCAACACTTCCGATAAAGGTGCCTCCAGGCTTCAGCACCCGTTTCACCTCGCGAAGAACGACGGCCGGGCACAAAACATGCTCAAGCACGGCAAGTGATATCACAAAATCAACGGTGCAGTCCGCAAGTGGAATTGCATGAGCGTCAGCCCAGAACGGAGCTTCCTTGTGTTCGTAGTCAAATCCAATCCATTCGTATCCAGCATCTTCAAGTGAGTTTCTGTAGTCACCTGCACCGCAACCCAGATCCAAGCATCGGCTGCCCGAACCTTCAGCGGCAGGGATGTGGCTTGCCAATTCCGGCGTCAAGTGCCTTGGCAGCTTCGCAGGATCAACACACCATGAATGATCAGCCGCGAACTCCAACACGTCGTGCTCGACAACACTGAAGTTGGATTGATGCGGCAATCGAAAACTTAGCGGTATTTCCACCGGGTGCCTTGGACGAAAGTCCGCCTTCTTTGATTCATCATTCCAGTAGTTCTGCTGGCAATCCGTGCAGAAAGTTTTCTGGAGTCCCCAGGCTAAGCTACCAGAACAAATCGGACAGCGCAGAACAGCAGGCCACCAAGAATCGTACTTGGCCAAGTCTGCGTCTTGTGACATCTCGAATGAAAGATCTGGCATTGATTCGCTTTGATTCATGACTGCACTTTGGATCGCAAGAGGGTAATCCCACCTCGTTCCTCAATTTCAAAGGGTTGGTTCAAGCACGTTGATGCGATCTCCCGCATTCGTTTGGCACTCATTGGGTGATCATGCTTGGGACTCAGGGCATCAAAAGTGTCATGAATCGCATGTTCTTTGAGTGTCTCCGAATCCATATGTCCATAGCCCCGCGCAAAACGGCGGTTGTAGACGGGGATAATATTCTGCGAGAGCAGCATTAAGAGCTTGCCAAGGTACTGTTCTGGCGGAGCTTTCCGAAGTGCCGTTGATAATCCCAGGAGTGGTGGAGTTGTCCAACGCAAACATTTCAACAGACGGTCAGGGTCCATGCGCGTCGTGATTGGTCGCAGTACGTACTTCCAGTGCATCATCTGCTGAATGGTACGAGCGTAGGAATGCACAAAGACGAGCCCGTCTGGTTTGACGAATTGGAGGATGTGTTGAAGCGTCTCGTCGGGATTTGGCGTGTGCTGAAGCACACGATGACAAAAGACGATGTCGAAAGAAGCCTTCTTAAAAGGCAAATCGACAATCGAGGCCTGCAAGAATGCCGCGCCCTCATCCCCTGCAAGGTTGGCTCTCGCCGTGTCCACGCCAGCCAAGTCGGCGGCAATCACCCGCGAACCAAGATGACGCAATATCTGAGTATCTGGCCCTGCACCACAACCGCATTCGAGAACCAGTTTGTCTTGGAAGACACTCGGATCCCAGCGAGTACGATCCAGAATCGTGTCCATGCGTAATTTACCGCCCGCGACATTGTCGAGCTGTAGCTTGGGAAACTCATCACGCAGTTTGCTGAAGTTTCCTCTTGAGTAGCTTTCATCAGCCACGAATCGCGGGATGCCGCCGATGATAGGTACAGTTCGATTTCCCGATCGAAGCTGACCACCGTCATGCTCCCAGTCCTCCGTGAGCTGGCGGAGCAACCAGTCAGGACAGACATTTGAATTGTGAGTTTTCATGTGGCTAGTTGAAGACATCCTGTTCTCGGTCAAGTAACGGCATCAGCGTGGCACAAGATCATCATGCAAGGAGACTTGCTCGACTTTCCAAGCAGGACATCCCACCATTCCAGACACGCGTGAACAGACAGTGTGCGTTTCATCAACGGAAAAAATTTCGCTTCGACAACTGAAAAACCTCTGGCTTGGAGGAACAGTTGTAACTCATCACGCGTCCATTCACGCACGTGGGCTTTGTTGTTGGGTGATCGTACATCTGTGCCGTTGAGACGAATACGATCGGGTGTGCTGAGAAGGATTTGAGTGTGTCTTCCACTCATTCGTCGAATGTGCTCAAGAAGACGTTCGGGATACTCCAGGTGCTCGATAACATCAGCGCAAATGACAAGGTCAAAGATGTCTACCTTCTCCTCACAAGCCATCACGTCATCGAGATCAAGGACTTCAAACTCACCACGGTCATATCGAGAACGACATATCTCGATCGCTTCGGGCTGATCAAATCCATGTACATCAAACTCTGTTCCAAACATATTCATCAGCTTGGTGCCGGGGCCGCAACCGATATCAGCGATTCGGTGCAATCGATGCTCGTCGGCTAGTCGTCGCGCCCATTGATAGACATGGTATTGAAAGTAACTGCTTGACTTGATCCTTCGCGGCGTCCAGTACGGACCATCGTGTTCCTTAAGCGGCGGGTTGCAGACATAATCATCTGGCAAAAAGTAGTCCGTCATGGAATTGATTTTTCAAGAAGAGAGTGTTTCGAGAATCCACGCCTTGCGATGACCAACAAGCAAGCCCACCAAGCCATTTGTCCCAGTAAAAAGGAGTAAGCCGCGCCAATGGCCATGCCATTCGGGATAAGCAGCAGCCCAGCAGAAATCTGAATGACAACGGTCAAAAGACCCGCCCAAGCCAATACTGAAATATTTTGTGAACAGGCCACATAGGGACGAAGCCACAGGATTGGGATCGTGACGTAGACTAGCATTAGCAATTGCGACGGAAAAGCAGCGTCTGAGTACGAGTCTCCAAAGACGAGTGGAATTCCCCAGGGAAGAGCAAGGATGGTAAGAATCAGAACTGGCAGTCCCGTCACTGCGAGGATCGAGGTCAACTGCACCAAAAAACGGTTACGGACCAAGATTTCGTTTCCAGCAAGCTGAGTCGAAATCTTCGGAAAGATGACCTGGGTAATTGGTTCTAACACCAGGGATACCTGCGAAGTCAAGCGCCGGGCGAGGTCGTAGGGAGCGAAAACCTCAGGGACGGCAAACCATCCAAGAATGACCAAGTCAACCCGATTCGCCAGGCGACCTGCGATGGCGGCAACTGCGGCGCTTGAGAGCATCGAACGATTCTGTTTGATGGAAGCCCAAGCTCGTCGGTTGTTTGATTCGCCAATCGGATCAATTTTCATCGACCGAAGCGATCTCTTCGCGAGCCACGCAAGGCATGTTAAGCGAATGCACCACGCCAGCATGGTGGCTAGGGCAACCGAGACCGGCGTCGGCCAGAACATTAGCGCTGCGGAGACCAACACGAGTTGGAAGACACCCGAAATGCTTCGCCAAATCGCGAGGCTTCGAAAATCTCCGTTGAGACGCAACAGAGTGCGCGCGGGTTCATCAACGGACATCAGTAGTGGTTGTACCGCCAGGGCTGCAAATAGCGTGACCGCATGCCCATTATTCGTGAACTGTTGTGCGAAGACTGGCGCGAGCAAAAGCAACGCGACGGTAACGACGAAACCACCAAAAAACTCTAACAAAAAGCAGCCGCGTACTAGCGATGCTGCTTCCTGAGAATCATCGCTCGCTTGTAGTTTTGGAATGCGGATCGTCATCACTTCCCAAACTCGAAAGTCGAAAACAGCGCAGGCGAGCAACGTCACGGCCATTGCGATTCCCAGTTCACCAAATTGTTGTTTCGATAACAACTGAGTCGTAATGAATATCTGACCGAGCATGGCGAACGCGTCAGCAAAATGGGCCAATGACAGTGTGCCCGCTGCCCACGCGGAGGGTAAGGTCCGCTGTGTTCTTGCTATTCTGGATATCGCAGACCGCAAGCGAATCATGAGTCCGACATTTCTGCGGTAGTGGAGAGTCGTTTAAAGATCCGTTGGGCTCTCGCGTTCCATGTGAAGTCACTGCGTACCAATTTTTGTGCAGCCATGCCGAGCGATTGACGTTGGGTAACATCCTGAAGTTGAAGTAGAGCCGCTTTCCACTGTTGCAAGTCGCCGGTCGAAACCATCCACGCCGTTTTGCCATGGGTCACAACTTCGCGAAGTACCGGTAGATCCGACACCACAATTGGTTTTCCGGCGTCCATGTATTCAAACAACTTCATTGGAGAGATCCACTTGGCAATGTTCTCTTTCCCAAATGCTTGGACACGATCCTGGTAGGGTGCTACCAAAATGTCAAATGCCTTTAGGAATTGAGGGATTGACTGAGGGCGGACGAAGTCATGGAAAATGAGGTTGCTTAGCCCATCGCTCAGTTTTTGGCATCGTTCGATGTCAGATGGCTCACCACCAACTAAATGGAAGTCCATCTGCGGAAGCATGCGGGCGAGCTCGACAAGAAACTCACCGCCGCGTCCTGGATAAAGATGCCCACAATAGCCTACTTTCAAACGATCGACGCCTGGTAAGGAAATCGGTGTGATGGTGTCGTAGTCCACCGGATTCACAGCATCCGGTTCGACGTGAATGGGAGCTTCGTAAGAATGTTGGTGCTGGAAGTCCTCACTGAGCTTTTGCGTGATGGACACAACCCCAGCAAAGCCACGAGAACGAATCAGTCGTCGTTCGATCAACTCCGTCAATCCGGACCTCACCGAGTGAATCTCGTAAACCGTACGAGCGATGTGCCGGCAGGCGAACAACCCCAAGGTGTGACGGCCATAAATTAGATCCGGTTTCTGTTGCGAGATCCGTCTTCGCAGGCTGAGCGCGTACCAAAACTCGCGTCCCTGGGCAAAGCGAGACTTCGGCAGAATTGCCAATCCAGCTGTACCTGGGACGTCGTAGAATTCGTGAAGCTGCGCCACGTTCATCGATTGACCATCTATTTCTCCACGTCGCGCATATAGCGTTACGTCGTGTCCCAGCGAAGCCATCGCCTCCGACATTCGCATCACATGAATGCTGTTGGCTTGCCGGGACGGCAAATAGGATCCAGAGATGTACGCGATCTTCACGACAATCCCTTCGCAATCTCGAAACCGTCTGGATAAGGGACGCCAAAGCACTCGTGAAGCAACATCGCAGGACGGTAGGCCGAGTAGGTCGGCAAGTACCCTCGCGGCACTCCAAATCCTCTTTTCTTTCGGTCCAAGGTCTCATCACCGATGAGGCCTCGGTACGCCGCTCGCAGAGCTCCTTTTAACCCGCCGCTGAATCGTAGGGCCTCAGGAATGCGAAAGGCAAACTCAATGAGGTTGCGGGACAAGAAAGGGACGCGAACTTCCAATGAAACCGACATGGATGTGCGGTCGACTTTCGTGAGTAGGTCGTCTGGCAGGTAGCGGTGAAAATCAAGGTACTGCAACCTTGTACGTGCGGTAAGGTCTTCGCGCCAAAACTCTCGCCACGCCCAATAGTCATCGTAGTCGTCAGCAATCGAGAAGGGGGCTCGATATTTTTGCTTTTCCAAGGCTGTTAACCGGCCGGTCAACTTAGTGTAGTGGTCCAGTGGGGGCGCTAAGTGTGAACTAAGCAAATTCATCGAGCGACGCCGGACTGTTCGATGCCCGAATGTCTGTTTGGATTGCTCACACCAGCGGAAGAATGTCTCCGACCGAGGCAAGCGATCTACGAAATCCATGTAGTGGCTATAACCGCCGAATAATTCGTCTCCTCCGTCCCCTGACAAAGCCACGGTAACATTTGCCTTGGCATGTTGGGCGACCTGATAGGTTGGAAAGGCAGAGGTGTCGACAAATGGATCGTCAAACCATTCTCGCAATCGACTAAGTTGTATTTCCGAACGAGGGAGTTCGGCCGGATGGTGAGTCGTGTTCAAGCGGTTGGCGAAGGAATTCGCATAAGGCAGTTCATCTTTGTCGTCTTCAAACCCAATCGAGAACGTTTGCAAATCGTTCGTCTTCAGAGCAGCTTCGTAACTCAGGACACTCGAGTCGATGCCGCCTGATAAGAAGCAGCCCACGGGAACGTCAGCAATTAATTGATCGCTGATGGAACCGCTGACTTCATCACGAATCCGACCACTGATCGTTGTTTGATCCAACTTCGGATCAGGATCCACGACCAATTCCCAGTAGCTTTGGGCTTGATCAAGCCGTTCGTTGCCGACATCAAAACGGATTGAATGAGCCGGTCGAAGTTGAAAAACATTCTGTAGCGAGGTCTTGGGGCACGGAATATATTGATATGTTAAGAAGTCATAAAAGGCATCCAATCTGGGCGCAGGGTTTTGCGGGAGGACGGCAAGGATCGCCTTGATTTCCGAACCGAAAACGAAGTGCTTACCGTCCCAGAAATAGTACAACGGTTTGATTCCGACCCGGTCTCGCCAGAGTCCGATTTTGTCGGTGGACTTGTCATAGATCGCGATTGCAAACATGCCGTCGATGTGCTCGACGAAGCTATCGCCCCACTGCAAATAGGCATGCAGCAAGACTTCGGTATCAGATTGAGTTCGAAACTTGTGCCCGAGACCGGCAAGACGATCTCGCAAGTTGCGATAGCCGTAGATTTCACCGTTGAAGACGATCACGACCTGACCATCAGGACTGTGCATTGGCTGGGCCGATCGCGAATCCAAATCAATGATCGAAAGCCGTGCGAACGCCAGCGTAACTCGCTCGTCTCGCCAGACTTGTTGGTCATCGGGGCCACGATGGCGAATGCGCTGAATGCCCCGGTCGTAATTGCCCTCACGAAGTGTTCCGCCTATGAATCCACACATACCTAGACGCTCCCCACAAGCGGATTCTTAGCAACTGGGGCTGATCCAGTCGGAGCACTTCCCTCGGACGCAATAAGTGATTGCCAGTCACTCATGACTCGACCGCTCGATGCATGACCCCGTACCCAGTCGCTCGCTGCATTGGATCGTTGCTCAGCTTCATGTCGACTGGACAGGACTTCCTTCAACGCGTGTGCGATTGCCGGCGAATCTCCGACCGGAACGAGCCAACCTCGATCATCGCCAATTAACTCGGCAGGGCCGAACGGGCAATTAGTGCTGATGACGGGGGTTCCAATCGCCATCGCTTCAATCAGCACGTTAGGGGATCCTTCGTGGTCACTGGTGAGTACGAAACAGGATGCCTTGGCGAGCCACTGGTGTAGGTCTTCGCGGAAACCAATCAGTTTAACGATGTCGGTTAGGCCTAATGACTCTATCTGGTTTTGTGTCTTTTCACGTAAAGGTCCGTCACCACACCAGACGACTTCAACTTCTCTGGGTTGGCCAGTCTCTTCTAGTCGCCGAAGAAGCAGACGAATAGCGTCGACAAAAATGTCAGGGCGTTTCTGCTCCGCCAAACGTCCGGCCGCAACAATGAGTGGCTTTAACGCGGCGACTCGCTGGGCCTGAGATAGCGTTTGCTGCACATTGACACCGTTCCGAATCGTTTTCATGCGAGATTCTAGATGCGGCCAGCGTTGGCGAATGTCGCCGCGAACGCCTTCGGAGTTGGCGACCAATGTTTCGCTGCGGCCAATGTTGCGATCCAACCAAAGCCACCCCAGTTGCTGGGCGAGCGTTCTATTGGAGTGCTCTATATTCCCGGAAAACCTGGCGATCCAGCGTACCGGTACTTTGCGAACAGCTTGTCCGACGAATTGTGCGGTGTAGTTGCCGTTGGATATGACCACGTCGGGCTCTGTTTTCGCGAACAACTGGCGCAGGCGACCGACGGTCCTTAGCGTATGGAGCGTCGAATGATGCTCAAGACATTCGACTTGCACCTGACCAGGGCACGGATAGTCGATTTGGCGTCGGAAAAGCACCAAGGTCATTTCACATGTTTCGAAACCAAGATGGCAGGCCATGAAGCTGGCCCATCGTTCGGCACCGCCTTCGGCCAACGTGTTGCTGACGATCATCACTCGCGTCTTCATGTCTTGGCCATTTCCGATAAGTGTGAGCCTGGCTCCACTAGACGACCGTGCCGCTGCGATGGTTCGGGGATGGACCACCAAGCGAGAAGATCACGCACAGTTTGGCGAATATCGAATTTGTCGAGAACCTGTGACGGAGTCGACGTAGCGGAAGCCTTGGCCCCACCTGCCAGATAGTCCTCAATGCTAGCCGCCCAGAGATCCAATTTGCCCGCCGGCAGGATCTTGCCGACCGTGTCGTCGGTGATCAATTGTTCGACGTCAGGTGACGGCGTCGTCAGGCAATAACAACCGGCCGCAATGGCTTCTTTGAGGACGTTGGGCAAACGCTCTGCGGAATGGGTCGAATGAAGCAAGAACAATCCCGCCGACGCAAGACCGGCGGCTAGTCTCGATGGATCCACGTGGCCATGGAAAGTCACCTGATCCTTGATCATCAATTGGTCTGCTAAACACCGCAAGGCGTGGCGTTCGGGGCCGTCACCGTACACCTGTAGGTGGACTGCAGGATTGCTTTTGGATACTAGGGTGATAATTTCCAATGCTTCGGCGACTCCTTTTTGCGGGATAAGCCTTCCCGCAAAGGCGATTAGGCTCGGTATCTTCCGTCGCTGTTCATCGGATAAGCGCGTGTAAAGATTCAGGTTGATCCCTTGATGCACAACTTTCACGCTGGAAGCATCAACGCCGTGATCAGAGAGTGTTGCAACGTTGGCAGGCGACCAAGTTCGCACACCTGCACCGCGACGTGCGACTTCAAAGCTGAGTGGAATGGCCATCTCGATATCGTATGCCGACAAGCTTGTCGTAACGCGCTGATTGGGTGCGATCTGCAAGATGAGCCAGCCGAGAATTGCTGGAACGTGTCCCCAATACAGATGCACAATCTCCGGGCGTTCCCGTTTGATCTTGCTAAGCAAATCGAAACACCGGAGCGACCACCAAACGCAACCGGTGAGCACAGCAGGCCGGCGCCAGAGCGAACTGAACAAAGTGGCGCCGAGTCGCAAGGTTGTCCATGGATGTCTCATCATCCCGGTAAGCCCGCGCAGCAAAGAGAAACACGAAGCGTGATCGAGGTCGAGCTCACACGCATTTTGTTGCTTGCAAACACGATGGTAGTCACGGCGTTTGCCGCGCAGAGTTTTGACTCGAACATCGACTCCCTGGCGGCGGAGTTCGTTGATCTCAACGGTTGCGAACGCTTCGGAGGGTACCGGAAACGCCATCGTCACGTACCAGATGGTGGGTGGCTTGTGACTCATGACTGGATTCGATCGTCGGCTGCCGCAACGAACGTCAAATACTGCTTGGCGAGATCGTCATCGGAATATTCCCTCCAGCGAGGCTCCGCAGGCCGAAAACTCTTAAGATCTTCCAGACTCTTGGGATTCGTCGTGCTGTCAAACCTCTCAATCCGAAACGAAGAGGCTTGGATTAGCTTTTTGTAGTCGGGTACTCGCAAGCGGTTGTGATAAGCGATGCCAGTGCCTGACAAATGTTCCCACGTCGCGTCATCGTATCTGAGGAAATGAACCGGACTGATGTTCGGATCGTGATGGGATGAATGATCGGATGGATCCACCAAATGGACCGTCCGACCCGATGGTTTGAGAATGCGAATCATCTCCTCAAAAAGCTCTGCAATCGTCGGAGCAGGGATATGTTCGAGCGTCACGTTGGATAGTACCAAATCGACCGACCGATCGGCCAGTTCAAGCGAGCAGGCATCTGCGGGGGCGTGATAGTGCATCGGAGGGTTGTCGAACAGCGATGCCGGTTCGGTTTGTTGAAGGGCTTTCGCTAGACGGTTGCCAAAGTGTTTCTCATCGGCTCGTTGACGAATCATTTCGATCGAGTCGCGATCGTTCACGAGCCATCGTATGATACGATTCGCGGACACCGGAAGCAGGTGTCGATAAAGGTCGACGCTGTGAATTTCACGTGCTCCCATTAGCCAAAGAATAAATGGCATGAGTGGTACCCAACCCGTGCCAATCTCGACGACCCGGCTGCCCGAGACTGAGCAACCGGAGTCGATTGCCAGGTCGATCAGATGGATAATCTGATCGCGTTTCTTGGCAAAGTAGACCGGTGAGCGATGAAAACTCGAGTAGATCTGTAGGCGACGATAGATCACCTGACCCAAGGGATGATCGAATAGGTTCCTGAGTAACCACAATCGCTGTCGCCAAGCCAATCGCATCGGTAGCACTTTCGAAGTCATGAAACCATTCATTCTTGGTTGAGAGCGAATTTGCGTTGGCTTTGCGATTGGTCGGAGGATTCGCACTGAGTATCCGACCCGCGGATGTGATCATTGCGTTTCCTCGATGGATGCCGCAGAAGGCCCCATGTCATGCCAATCCCCCGGGACATGGCGCGCTGCGAGCTAAAAAGAGGGAAACTGAAGGCCAACCAGTACCAAGGCCTGTTTGTCTCGGGGGCTTGGAGGATCGCTCGAGTCATAGAGACCTGACAGATCAGCAGGAGACTAAGGATCAGCATTGAAACAATCAAAAGCAGTTCAACGTTAATCTGTCCGATTTTACACAGCGTGAGCCATACTAGTAGTAACATCGCCAGCGGAGGCTGGACGTAGTCCAGCCAGCCGGCGTATGAGTCTCCTCTCACCTTCTCGGGATGAAGCCGGTATAATCCCATACGGTGGTAACCTTGTCGGCACTGCGTCTTGAGATATTTCCAAAAGCGTGTTGGATGGTGGTGCCCGACACGTGAATCGATTGTAAATTGCAAGCCATACCCACGATCGCAGATTCGAAAGGCGAGTTCCGCGTCTTGCGCGAGTTTCAGGTTTTCATCAAATCCGCCTGTCTGCTCGAGCACCGCTTTGCGATAGAGCACGTTGAACGTCGCCAGGAAGTTGACCTCGGATGGCATGCGCCGGTGCCGGGCAATGATCTCTTCATGAATGAGTGTCGCGAGTAACGAGTTAGGATAGAGATTGTCGTAACTGCCGCCGGCACCGGCAACTTGATCTTCTTCCAGATGAGGTAAAAGAAGTTGCAACGCATCGCGGCGGGCGACGCAGTCGGAATCAATGAACCATACGAGGTCAGTTATCGCGTGACGCCACCCCAGGTTGCGGGCCGAACCAGGGCCTTCGCCTTTGCCGGTAAGAACCGTGATGGGATACTTAGCAGCGATATCGGCGGTGTTGTCGGTTGATCCGTCGTTGACGAAAATAATCTCAGACAAGTCCCCGGATTCGAGTAGACCGACGACTGAATCGAGGCATTTCCCCAGCGTCTTTTCGCAGTTCTTTCCGGGGATCACGAGGCTGACGGATGGCGATTCAGTCATTCGTCAGATTCTCTGTTTCGGACTCGACATAGCCTGCGCCGGTGATGGCGGTGCGAGTTGCCTCAATCCGCGCCAAGCGAATGATTTGACGCTGCAGCGAATGGGCTTGTGCTTGCATTCGAAACCAGACAACCGGGGCGACCAGCATGAAGATGTAGACCATCAAGTCGGTGCCGCGGCCGATCCCGAGCCTGCGAGACAATTCGCTCGTCCAAGTAGGTTGCGCGATCAGGGCGAATGCCACGCACCACGCCAGAATACGGATCACTCGCAACGTCAGGTTGCCGCGGCGCTGACGCAGTCCACGAATGTCGAGCAGAACGACTCCACAGAGGATCGGCAGTACGATGTACTGGAACGTATTCATTTGACGAACCGCCCTAGCATCAAGTCACCACCGATTCTCGCGGCATCAAAAGTTGACTGGCCTTTCTCGAGCGTGGCTTCGGTGTAGCGGATGGTGACCGGGACCTCTTCGTATCGCAAATTCTTACGAGCAATCTGGTCAAGGATTTCCGAGGCGTGCGCCATTCGCGGTTGCTTGATCTCGATGGACTCCGCGGCATGGCGGTTCATTGCGCGGAAGCCATTATGAGCATCGGTGAGTGGAAGCCCGGTGGTTAGTCGCGTGAAAACAACAGCCGCTTTTAGCAAGCAGCGTCTTTGCAATGGCATCCTTTCAGTCTGGCCTCGAAAACGCGACCCCAGAGCAAGATCAGCCCTTCCCGAACGCACCGGTTCGAGCAGGCATTCAATTTCGCTGGCTTCGTGCTGACCGTCAGCGTCGAAAGTGACAATAAAGTCAGCTCCCTTTGCTAACGCGAACTCTATTCCCGTCCTAAGCGCCGCGCCTTGACCACAGTTAAGAGGATGACTGAGCACCCAAACCGGAAAACCTCTCGCAATCGCCACCGTTTTATCGGCGGAACCATCATCGACCACCACCACATGAAAGTTACCTTCCGCGAGCAATTTCATTAGCGTCGCTGAAATCCGGCTTTCCTCGTTGTATGCCGCAACCACAATCCAAATGCTTAGTGAGTCTTGGCGTGGTTTACTCACGATCGCGTCGCAACCAGATCCGTGCGTTGTCGCTACCACCGACTCACTCTTCATGTGCTGCCTGCTCGACGAGAGTTCACTAGTCGCGACCCAATCCCGATCCTGATCGCCCCCAGACGATTGACAGATTTCAGACGCATTTTGAACTTCGCTCGAATGCATGTCTGTGATCGGTACGTAGAGAGAGGACTGGATAGAAGACTCGCGAGGCAGTCCTATTCGCTTGTCGCCATCGGAATGCCGCGGTGCACTGAAAGTGTCCCCGCTGGACTCAAATCAACAACCTTCACCCCGTTAAAGTTTGATGAAGGTTGCGAGTCTGGGATTCACATCTCAATGCACGAACGGTCGACTACTGGACAAGCGCAAAAGCAACGCCTTCTAAAGCCCCATAAATATTGTGTAGAGGTCTTTGGTTGCTGCACTACGATCACGGCAATTTCGGTTGACGTGACAGTCAGTAGCAAGCAAGCGTGCTAGGAAGTCAACGCTAACGATTTCAGTCCCTGTTGCACTGCCAACCACACAATGAGTTGGCTACGATAATTCCCATGACAATCAAACACGCCAGCAGTCCCGCAGTTGTCTGCGCGCCTTGCCAAGCCACCAATTCGCCGGAAGCAAAATTCTGCAAGGGATGTGGTCACGCCTTGTATGAAGCGTGTGCCAAGTGCAACGAGCCGGTACTTTTGGATCAGAAGTTCTGCAACGCCTGCGGCGCAGATTTAAACGCGATAATCGCGGCGAAGACCCAGCAGCAGGAAGAGAAACTTGCTTCCGCCGTGGAGGCTGCCAAACGCAGTGATTTCACGTATGCCATGGAAGCATTGGAACCGATCGCAAGTCTAGAAGACTTTCGATTCAGAGGATTGGCTGAGGTCGCCAAAAAAGCGTTGGGTCAAATCTCAACCTTGCAACGACAAAGCATCGCTAATGCTGATCAGATGAAAGCGTTGGCGTCAGAAGCGTTCCAGAACGACAACCGTGAAGACGTGGTCAAGTATCTGAAGAATGTACCGGAGCCTTTGCTCGACGACGAGTTTCGGGTGATGCTGGCAGAATCAAAGAACTTTGTGCAAGAGTTACAGATCCTGAAAACCGAACTAACCCAGTCTAGCCAAAAGGGCGACTGGCTTTCATGCGGAGGCCTGATTGATCAACTATTGAACTTGTGTCCACAGAATCAAAAGTACGGAAAGACGGCTGAGACGGTGGCGTCAAAACTACTTTCCAAGGCCAAGAAATACTACGGTGCGCAGCGTTACGCGGATGCCGCCAAACACCTAGAAGCGATTCCCAAACAACACATTAACGATGAAGCTCGGAAGCTAACGGACACAATCAACGATGTTCGCTGGTTATTCGAAACCATCGAGGCTGAGCCATACATGACTCCCGCGATGGGGCAAATGGCAGCGAAACTAGCTCAACTCGTCCCCGACGACGCTCGCTTGAAGAAGCTGTTAACGCGGCTGAAAGAAAAGAAGCAGCAACCATCCAACGAAGCACGTTGCCAACTCTCGCGGTCACTAGGCGATAGCACAGCATGGACGGGCGGCGAAGTGAAGGTACTTTCCCGACCGACTCAGTTCGAAGCAGAAGACCAGATCTTTAAGTCTAACGAAGGTGTTCTTTCCGTTGCGATTGGGCTTTGCATCCAAGGACTTGGTAAAGGCCGCATTTCGGACGAACTTTCTGGCAACAAAAAAGGCTTCTTCGGGCGAAGAAAGGCCCGGTCATGCTGGGGAATCGACATTGGTTCGTCCAGCTTCAAGGCGGTGCGAATGGAAGTGGTCGGCGAAAGCCTGCGTATCACCGACTCGTTCGTGCGAAACATCTCACCAAGCCGAATACTTCAACCGAGCAGGGATCGCACTGAAGAAGACGAGAACTCGGCACTGCGAGGTGCGCTGGAATCAACGATCAAAGACTTCACTGAAACCTACGACTTAACCAAAGAAACGCTTTGGGGAAATCTACCGTCGTCGGAAATGACGACTCGATTCGTTCGGCTCCCCCCCTTGCCCGACAAGAAGGCCCTCCCTTTGATGGATGCCGAAATCACGAACCGAATCCCACTGCCTCTCGATGATCTCGTCGCCACCAGAACGCTTAGCCCATTCGACAAAGACGAAATCCATGGCCGAGCGGCCATTTTCTCTGCGGCACGAAAGAAGCGAGCAATGCGGCGTATGGAGTTGCTTGAGGGGCTTGGATTGAAACTTGATGGACTTCAAGCGGACGCGAACGCGATCGTCAACTTCGCCTACTACGAATTTGCGGACTTCTTTGGCCCCACGGTCGGTGACAACACCGAAGCCGAAACCGACGCTTCTGCCGTGAGCTTTGAAGACGAAACCCCAACGATTTGTCTTGTCGATGCTGGCGCAAATACCACAACCATCATTTTTGTCTCCTCAGAAACCCACTGGTTCTGGAGCCTGGACCATGGTGGTGAGCGACTAACGACCTCCTTGGCCCGATCGACAAAATCGACAACCGCGCAGGCAGAAGCACTTAAACGTTCACCAGCAAAACTGACGTCCCCCGAGTCTCAGTTTGCTCCTCTTGAAGAACGAATGGAGCAGCTACGCGTCCGCCTCAAGCAACTTAAGAAGGACGCCAAATCGCAGAACTCGCGATTCAAATTCGTGCAAACTTGGTGTGTGGGAGGGAACTGCCAAACTTACCAATGGATTCGACGAGTCCTGGTGTCGAGATCCGACGAAACAATGCAAACGAAGAACTCAAACGAGGCAGAACCGATCGGAACTTAGCAGCCACTCAGCGCCGAACTGCTCAATTTCCCCAGCTAACACTGGCGAACAGATGCGACGTTTATCATGCCAGAAGAACAACTCCGAAGCTTTGTGACTATCAACGCATCAAAACGCCTCCATCAATACTTCACGGATAGTCTTAACTAACATCGCGTTCTAATTCTTTGCGACCGTCTTTATTGAGAGTACCGCAACCCACCGCTAGAAAGAACTGAGCTTGTTAGTTCCTCGCATTTAAATAATGGCCCCACCTGTTCCGCCCTCTCATCGCTGGCAGACCGATCTTCGACCCACTGAATCGCAGACACGGTTTTTTGATTCGATAGGCCTGCGAACGCCAACAGACTTTAGTCTGCCGATAGACATGGGTGAGTACACGATTACTCGCTTGCTCGGTCGCGGCGGTATGGGTGTGGTTTTTGAGGCGACGCATCGTCGAATGCAACGGCGGGTGGCAATCAAGTTTGTCAGTTCTTCATCGAACCAAAGCTTCCATACCGAAGACCAATTCCTTGCCGAGATCCGGGCTGTAGCCAGACTGTTGCATCCTCGAATTGTGACAGCCTTTGACGCAGGACAATTCGGACAAACCGCCTACCTAGTGATGGAGTACGTTGATGGCTTCACCTTGACTGAACTGCTATCCCAACGTGGGCCTCGATCTGTTGACGAAGCGTTGAACCTAACCGCTCAGGCGGCCGAAGGACTCAGGTACGCTCACCTGAATTCCATCATTCATCGCGACGTCAAACCGAGCAACTTGATCATCACGCAGAGCGGAGAACTCAAGATCCTGGACCTGGGTCTGGCGTCGTTCTTGCAATCAGCCGTCCCAACAACGAGCCATGATCAGCTTCGCCAACAATCGGAGCCTATCTGCGGAACGCCGGAATTCATGTCGCCCGAACAATTTGAGGGACGCGAGCTGGACGAATCGGCTGACATATACTCGCTCGGATGCACCCTACATTTCCTGCTGACCGGTCGTCCCCCCTATACCGGCGAGCCAATCCCACTGCTCAAGCAACACTGCTGTGCAGAAATCCCTGCATTGTCGACATCGAAGCGCCCGGTGTCCGATGAGGTGCAGCAACTCTTCGAGACAATGATCGCTAAGGACCGTGCGAATCGTTTTTCCAACATGCAATCCGTGATTGAGGCAATTACCGAAATCGTGGGGTTACATGACGTCAAGCAACGGATACCTCCAGGACCATCGAAAGCCGGCGTCGCAGGAAGGCGACATGTCCCGGCGAGTGTTCCGCTGGAATCGAATTCATCACGCCCCAAGAAATCAGATTCCGCGAACTGCCATTCCGCAGCGATAACTTTAGCCGTCAACGTCGGTGCGAGATTCATTTCGGCAGCGTTGGCCAGCGAGAAAAGGGCGTCCATCCCTTTGCAGTTTGGATCCAAGAAGTCTCTCGTTTTCCCCGCTGCGTTTTCAGTTCAAGACAACAAGGTGGTGCTGGGGTCTCGTGCACTGCGTGCGATTGAGAATGGCGACCCTGGTGTTGCCCGCGCATTTGATGCCGTCCGCGGAGGACAATTGCTTCGTATCGGCGCCACAACTCACCCGTCGACCATGCCCTTGACAATGCTGTTCTCCCGACTTCGCTTCGATGCGGAAACGTTCGCGGGGGCGATGGGCAGTGCCAAGGTCTTTGGTGCCGACGGAATCAGCGATGCTCAGCCCAGGATTGAATCGGTCATCATCAACGTGGCATCGTGCTTCGGACAAACAGTGCGCGAACGCTTGGTCGCGGCAGCGACTCTCGACGGCATAAAGAATGTGCGGTTACTCGATCGCAATATTGCTGCAGTGTTGTCGCAATTCACATTCAGCGACCTGAATTCTCGCCCACTACTGAATCAGGCCGCAGGATATTGGCTTGTGATTTCGATCGACGACATTGCGATGGAAGTAGCGTTATTCGGGGTGAGTAACCGTCGCATCCACATGCTTTCGGTCGTCAGTCATCCGAACAGCAATCAATGTCGTTGGAACGGTAGGCTGCGTCGACACCTGGGTAAACAAATTGAGCGACATCGGCCAACCGATTCGCCGGGCCGAAGCAACCACCATTCGGAAGCTAGAAACTCTAGCGATGACTTAAGTGCGGAAGAACTTGAGCGGCGAGCTGCAGAATCGCTGCAGCTTAAGAATCGAATAGACGCCGGACTGGATTTACTGGCCGAGCAGGAAAGTTGTGGGATCGCTTTCAAATCGAGTGGCAAGCGAGTAAAAGCGGTCGTCACATCAATCACCATCAACGTGACATGCGCGGACCTGCTGGTCGAACTTGGTTCGGCCATCGCGAAAGTGCTTTCGGAATCCGGCGTCGATGCAGAAGAGATCGGATGCGTTCTAGCGATTGGCGGACTTCCGATGACGAGCGTGGTTGCAAATTTGCTACGCAACTTTGGTATTGAACCAGGCTGCACGCACGTATCATCCGCTGAGTTGGCAACGTCAGCGACAAAGATTACCCAAATTGATCGACTGTCCACTTCGCTGGCACCGCGACTGGTTCCCTGCTTGGGGCATGACATTGCTTGGACGAGCATCGCTGACGGAGACGAGGCTCCGTCGATCGAAGCCGCTAACCCCAATTTGCTGATGCCGCGTCTTACATCCTTACCAGCGTCCGTTGTGCAGCGTATTCCCATGGTAAAAAATCAAGTCGGAAAAATCACATTACTGGAACGACCGGTCGCGAGGGACAGTGATTGGATCCCTTTCGATACGGTCGAGCTCAACGGCATCAGCGAGTGTGAGACCAAGGCGACGTTTGAAATAGACAGCGAAGGAAAACTAAGCGTTCGTCTTGATCGTTAAAGACATCCACATCGACGTATCACCTGTGCGGCACAACGCCTAAGAGCAGTTCGCAAACAGATCGCGTGAAGAATGCGTTAAGAGCTAGGCGAAATGGTTTGAATCGGTATGCGATTTCTAAAGCCTGTTTTAAGATTCCATCTTCAGTCGACGAACTAATCTTCCTCTTGGATCTGGGTCTATGAACCGCTTACCGTGGTGCTTCATTTTGCTTTTCAGCCTACTCTTGGCTGGCTGTGGAGGCGAGAGCAACGCTGACAAGTTCCAGCGTTTGGCCAAAGCTCGAGCTGAAAAACGCGCGGCGCAATCAACCGAAACCGAATCTGACACCGAATCAAAGAAGGTGCCGGAATCGAAAACCGACGAAGCGAACGCTGAGGTGAAACCTGAGCCGACGAAAGTTGATGTCGCAGTGGTCGAGAGCGATCAACCCAAGCCACTCTCCGCCGAAAAGAAGAAGGATGACGACGATGATTACAATCCCAACTTGGGTCGGAATTCAGCAAACGCAAACAGCGCTGGAAACGTCGAAACAAGTGACACCATTCTCGCCTTTGCAAAGAACGGCGAAAAAGTTGCTTACGCAGGAGCTAACGAAACGGTAGGGATTTATGACGTCGGTTCCAAGAACCTGCAACGCCGGATTTACAATCCATCGATTGTTCCATCGGCACTTGCGATTGGCGAACAAGGCAACGTGATTGCAGTGGGCGGTAGAGCAGGCAATTTCAAGGTGTTCTCGCTTGAAACCACCGAGGGGCTTGATCGTTTCCAAGAAGCCCGAGTTCGCCGGCTCGACGCTCAGCCGGCGAGATTGGCGCACGAACAACCGATCAGCGCGATCGCGATCGACGAAGCGAATCAGTTGGTCGTTACCGGTGACGACGTTGGAAACGTGCGACTCTGGTCGAGTGTGGCAGACGAAAATCCCCTGCAACTTCGCGGCAACGCCGAAGTTTATAAGGGCATACTCAGCTACCAAAACGGGGCAACCGTGTTCGCAGCCACATCGAGTGGTGTCTCGTACTGGGATGTCCAAGGAGGGCACACAAACGCGGTTACATTGTCCACTCAGTGGCGTGACGAGCCTACCGTCATGGCTACTGGTTTAGATGGAAAGGGTCTCGCGGTTGGGAACGCAGCCGGACGAATCATGCTGTGGAATCCCAAAGCTGACACGCTCGTCGAAGAATCCATCACTGCTCATCAGGATCCAATCGCTGCGATTGGTTTTTCGAGTGGCTCCAAGGCGATGTTGTCGGTTTCCGACCGAGGAGAAATCCGTAGGTGGTCGTTACCGATCAAGCCGCAAACCGGCATTAAGATGGCCGAAGCAACGCCAACGGTGATACCGGTAAACAGTGCCGATTTGGTGGCAACGTTCAGCCGCGACAGCAACCTTGATCTGTATTCACTCTCGGACGGCTCTGCGGTCCGCCGACACACGATCCCTCGTGGCAGGTTAATAGCAGGCGGTACTAACAGCGACGGAAACTTAGTTGGCCTCGCTTCGGATGACTCGAAAGTTTACTTCCAAGACGAATCACGAAAGACGATCTCGTTCGTCAATTTTGATTCGCCTGTGAAGCACTGGAATGCGATCCCCGACCATCCGGAATTATTCTGTTTCCAATCCAATGATGGCCAAATAGGCGTTGGCCGGTACCCACATCGTTCTCCTGAGCAGATGGATGGAATCGTCGCGCAACAGATGATCGTCAACGAAAGCGGCACACAGATGTTGGTAAGCCGCGGTACGGAAGTGCTGTTGTATGACCTGCCCAGTGGAAACCTAAGAAACCGGTCTAGGTCTGAGAATGGTGAAATCACAGCCATCGCTTTCGACCAAAACATCGCATTGATTGGAACTTCAAGGGGCGACGTTTCGATCTGGCCTTTCACGGTCGACCGTTCTGCCTTGAAGGTGGTTGGCAACAAGGTTCACCCCAATGCAGTCAGTAATATCGGCATCACTCGTTTCGGACACCTTTGGTCGAGTGATGCCAGTGGCCAAACGTTTCAAACCAGTATCGAATCACCTACAACAGATTTAGAGAAACGACCAACAAGCATTTCAGCACGAGGCCTAGCATTGCTAGGTGAAGACGGTGTTCTTGCAGTTGACCGTTCGGGAAAGTTGCATCTTGCCAAGAATATCGTTTCAGAAATGGGACCGAACTCGTTTCAACCGATCGACGCACTCGATGCCAAAGAACTATTTGCCGGCGATGGATGTGTGTTGATTAAGAATAAGACTCCGGATCAATGGACCATTCTAGGACCGGAGGCGAGAACGATCGCCGAGATTGCAACTGGCAAGGGAACTGTGATTGGCAATGCCAGCGTCTCCGCCGACGGAGCCATTTTTGTGGACGATGTGGGAACAGCATCAACTATTCGTTGGGGAAATCTTCCTGCGAAGTCAGAGTTGCTGAACACTGGTCGCTTAAACGAATTGATATGTTCCAACGATGGAACCATCGCGGTCGCCATTGATGAAGCGGGTCGCTATTGGAAAATCAGCAACAGCAATAGTCCTCAAGAGTTAAAGATACCTGTCGGTTCACAACTTCTTGCGGTCACCAACGACGGCAAACTTGCAACGACGACACCTACCGGCGGCACGGTCTTCGATTTAAATCAGATACCCGGCTTATCGCCCCAACCACTGCCCGACTTTTTCTCAAGTGCCATCACAGGCTGCTTCGATCACAGCGGAGAAGCTCTCTTCATCCGACTTAGTGCGGGTCAGCTCATTGAGGTCGCGGTTGCTTCGGGTAAATTCCGTAGCATTGCGGAAACGGGCCCCCTTCGAAACGTTCTGCAAATTGGCGCGTTGGCGACGACCCTGTTTGTTGTTGAAGAGAATGGCGATTGCCAGTTGCTTTCGACGAGCAATGGAGAATCCATCAAGTCGTTTGACACTCCAGCTATGAGCAATGCAGTCGCGACAAACAACTCGGTTTACTTTGTCAACAGAAATGGCGAATTAGTGCAGGTTCAAGCGAAGGATGGACAAAGCCAGGTCCTGCTCGCCGGATTGGACACAGCCCAGTCGCTGGCGTTGTCACCTGATCAGTCAACGGCAATCGCTTGGGACAAAAAGGGGATCATGCAAACCATTCGGCTGGGCAGTGCCCCCCTGAGTGTCCAAACTGCAGCGACACTGCCGTTGGATTCTATCGCTATGCTTTGGCACCAATCCAAGGGATGCCACGTTGTCGATAACCAAGGAACAATCACGGAAGTGTTTCCATCAGAGATCGCGACATGGAACACCGCCGACGCAAAGAAAATGGTCAATGTCGCCGCTAGCGGCTCATGGGCCGTAGGAACCAGCAATGCGGGTAAGCTCCTCGCATCGAAGTTCGGTGCTGGAATCGCCCCCGATACAATCTCGACTCAGTGGACCATTCATGATGTCGAGAGCCTGGAATCAGGAAGGTTTGTAATCAGTTCTCTGGATGGAAAAGTTGCTACGTTTGATGCCGCTTCCAAAGCTGTTGCGAACGAAATTGATACCCATGCAAAGTTGAAAGATATCTACTCGGCCGCTCCCAACGGCGAGGTAGTAATTCAAACAGACACGATTCCTGTCGTGGTAGATTTTGCTCGGAGTTCGCATGATCGAGTGGACGCATCACTTGCAGATGCTCTCTCCACTGGCACGTTGTGCCCGACCAATCATGCCGGTGGAAGTTGGTGCATCGCGAACTCCAATGGCGAAACAATTCTTTCGAAACGACTAAACAACGTCGACGCCGGAGAGGGATTTTCCGTCGCGAGAAAGCCCAACGGCGTTTTAGTTTTCGCTGGAGGCTTGGTCTGGACTAGCAATGGTGGATTGATATCAGCCAGACGCGAGAACGGAAAACTTCATGGAGAATGGAAGGTCTCGCAGAGTGACGTGACACGGCTCGCCATCGCCCCGAGGAACCGAGGCTTTGCCGCTTACGATGCGTCGGGCAATTTGATGTTAGTACCGATCGAGAGCTCTCAACAAGAAATTACCCAAGTCAAGTTGCAGGTCGGCAAAGCAAATTCCAAGGACGACGTTTCGCTGGCATGGTCTCCCGATGGCCAACATATTGTTGTCGGTGAGGGTCGACGGCTCTTTGTCGTGAATGCTCGATCGGGCACATTGGATTCAACTCACGCGTTACCAAAAGCGATGGGCAGCATCGCGGGTTGGGACCGCACAGCAGTCCTGCTTCACGATGTTCGAGGGCAGGTGTTCCGCGTCCAGCTTGCCGAGATATCTTGGAAAGCCAAACCCGACGCGGCCATCGAATCGTTTTTTCCCGACGAATTGGGCACCCGCCTGGTTGTGGCCCTGGAAAGTGGCGACGTCATCAAACTGGACATTGCAACTGGCACTGAAGTCTCTCGCCTTCGCGTTACTCCAACGCGCCTCATTGCGGCCTCACCAATCCCTAGCACAGGATCGTTCGTAGTACTCGACGATCAATCCGAGGTTCATCTGGTAGACGACGATGGTGAGGTCGCCCTGCTGCCGATCAAGTCAAGCTCTTCTCTCACCGGGGTTTGCGGAGGCTACCAAGGTCAACACGTATATGCAACGACTCTGGACGGCGATGTGCTGATGTGGCCAATTGATAAGCTCGACAAGCCTGGGCGAGTCATCCCCTGCAGCTTAAAGGCAGAAACGGTTCATTCAGTTTCGCGATCTCAACTATTGATCAGCAATCCAACATCGCAGGAGCTAGCACTGGTTGCTTCCGACGCGACCATCGAAACGCTTCGTCCTGCGGGAGCGAAAATTACCGGCGCCTGCGTAGCCGCCGACGCGACGCTCGTCGCGTTCTGCGACAACTCGCCTAACGTCACGCTTTATTCGAACCGACGTGGCGAAAGCAACATTTTTGTCGACGAAGCCGACATTTCTTTCGCGAGCGTCAATCCGTCGGGTCAATCACTAGCTGCGATCGCGACTACGCATGAAACAGGTTCAACACGACTGTTATTGTTTGGTGTGAATGATGGCGAAAAAGTTGCCGATGTGGAGCTTCCAACGTTAGCTCGTGACGTCATCCATTCTGCCAACGGAAAAGTCGTCGCGGTTACCTTGCGTGACAACACCGTTCATCTATTCAAGTCCGAGACTCTGGAAAGCATGGAAGTCGTGGGGCCAACCGCTGGACTACAAACGGTATCGCTAACCGAAGATGGCTCTTCAGTGCTAATGGGGTTGAGTGAAGGCACAATCAAAATCGCGGCACTATCTTCGCTTGGTAAGACTCGATCCAGCGAAAGTGAAATTGCTTCTTTGAGTTTTCACGGCAATGGAAAGTACGTTCTAAGCAGTGACAAAGGAGGTAATATCGCGCTTTGGGCAGTGGAGGATTTCAATCATCCTAGAGCCACGCTTGAGGGTACCGACACACCTGTCTTACAGTCGAGCGTCGCACCGGACGGACGCTACGTCGCTGCGGTTTACCAAGGTGACGAAAACTTGGTTCGTGTATGGGACATTGATCAAACGGTGAAGGCAGGAAGCAAAATTGAGCCGTCGTTGGTCATCACACATCAATCCGTTCCCACTTCAGCCGACTTCACGTCTGATTCGCGATACCTTTTGGTAGGTGGCGCTGATGGTGTGATCCGTGCTTGGAGCATTGACGAGAACCGTGAGATCGCTCAGTTTTCCGGTCATCAAGGATCGGTCGTTGACATTGCGCCTTTGGCAGACTCGCTCGCGTTTGTGAGCGGAGGTGTCGATCGTTCCATCCGTTCCTGGAAGTTCCCGACCAATCTGCCTGCTCCGGGCGGCCAAATCCCTAAAGGTGCTTTAGCGGATTCTACCGACGTCTATGATCTTCGGCGTCCAACGACACTGAAGCAATTGTCAGAGACCGACCCCTTGGAAGCTGCTCGCCAGGCTTTGATCTCGGGCGCAAAAACGACCGAGATTGTCGATCTGATGAATATTGGTGAAGACGTCAAAGACAAGGTTAAGTCAACGATTGCATCGGTCATGAAATCCGAGCAAGATCGCCGAATTAGCGCTAAAGAACTCTCGCAACGACGCAGAGCCCTCGCCAAGACCCAGGAGCGTCTGCACTCGGCCGAGCAAGCGGAGACCTTATCTATGTTTGCCGATGGTTTTAGCAACTTGACGTTTGTGGGCGAAAGTAACTTTGTATTTGGGATGGATCGAAATTTCCGCCCGGTCAAACTCCTGTTTTCCGATCGGTTTCTGTACGCCGCACGGCCTTCCGCTCGAACTCCTGCTGCTCGCAAACGCGGTCGTTATCGGAACGTGAACGAAGTCAGGGACATCGCCGGTAAAAAGACGGATCGCCAAGGCAACTTGCTTGATGAAGATGGCAAAGTGATCAAGGACCCCGAGGCGGAATTGAACCTTGATGGTGACAATGGGTCATTGCTCAGTTGGGATTATCGTTTCTCACAATTGCAAGCTCATGCTTGGTCGATCGACGATTTGAACGTGCGGCAACTGTTGGCGATGCCTGGCGGAGCGGGTGTGTTTACAGCTCCACAAATGGTGGTGTTCAATCAAGACGGTTCCTCTCGCCTACTGGGAAACGCTGCCTCCTTCGCCGTCTCGGATCAACCTACTCCTGCTAAACAGTACGTTGCGTTGGGGACCGCCGGCACGGTCCGAAACGAGGAAAACATTCTTACGGTGTTCGATATCGACACGCTGAGTGACGAATCAGCCGCACCCACTTCTCAGTACCGAAGCTACGAAGGTGTCGTGACGGCAATGGCATTTGCTCACAATGCACCTTATGTCGCCTTCTGTGTTCGCGAGCGTGCAGTTCATCGCTTGTTCATTGCCGATACGGAAACGCTACAGCTTCAGAAGCTGGAAGAATTCAATCATTCAAAGCCGTGGATCACTGAGGATGGCAATATAAACGGATCATTTAAGGTGGATCCAGACGCTGCTCGAGGGATCGATGCCATAGCTTTCTCGCCTGATGATTCCATGCTGATCGCGCACGGGCACTACGACGAGAAGCTCTATAAGTTTTCTCGTTGGGACTTTAAGTGGGACGGAAATCAGCTGGCGAGTTTTCAACGATCGCGCAAGGAACACACAAAAACCGATGGGCCGTTTTTCAGCGTGGTTGGTGATGAACCGATCAAGTTCATCTCACGACCGCTCCGCGAGCACGAACGCGGTCCCAATGACTCCTACAGTGAATTACGACGTACTGCTGGTGCATCGCCCAAGATTGTGGTGCAAAGTAGCCGCGGTTTCCACGTCGTGAACCTAAATACGGCACTAGCCGAACGAAACATCCCTTATCTTAAGACGCACTTCGGTCGTCCAGAGTATGCGTTTAGCAACGATGGTCGCTGGTTGTGCATGGGCGATGACAATGGCAAGGCGTTTATTTACGACTTGCTTGATGGATCCACTTATGGCCTAACCATCGATGATGGCATAGAGCAACTTATTTCAGATAGATCGGTCGCGCGTCCAACGCTGGTCGATCGGCCCGCCCATTCGGGCCCAGTCGTCGGCGTCGCATTTTCGGATCCCGATCCCGGCCGAGATTACCCTGCATTCGCAGCTACATTTGGCGAAGAAAACAAAGTCAAAGTTTGGGAACTGTACCCTATCTTAGACCCTGATTCGGGGATCCGTTCTAGGAACTGGGTTCCACAGATCAAGCGTGAGATCTATCGCGACAACGACGACAAACGAAGCCGAAGGCGTTAAGTCCCATGGCTTCCCCCATCAATCCCTATGCCGAAGTATTGGGCCTGCCTGAATCGAATTCGCGGCCGACCTATTACGAACTGCTTGGAATCGCCAGCGGCGAAGATAACGAGCGGAGCATCAAAGCCGCCTACTATCAGCGGGTAGCTCAAGTGAGCGTTTTGCAAGGTGGCAGTCTTGCCAACACCTGTGATGTGTTGCTCGCAGAACTAGCAGAAGCTCGAGATTGTTTGGCGGATGCGGAACAGCGACATGCTTACAACCAACGCCTGGAAAAAAAGCCGGGGCAACATGGCATCATAAATTCCAAGGAGCGAAAATCCCGACAAAATCGGTCAGAACAATCGATTGTGCAAACCGTTCGCATTAGCCATTCCAAGGAGGTGGGTCAGTTCCTATTCGCCCCCGAATCAGGTGAAGCCGAACTGCCTAATGATCCTGAGTCAAAAGTGGAAGCCACGATCGGTGGGCATGCCGCCAATGGGACTGACCCCTTCGCGACCCTGAACTATGGCGAAATGGGTCATGCAACAAAAACCGCCACGCCTACACTTGGTGCGGCGAAGACAACGAAAAAAGCAAGCGGTGTCGACCGTGAGATCGTTAAGACGATTGCAACGCAATACAAGAAGCCGACGCTACTAGCACGCATGCTCCCCTGGCGAACCGCTCAAGAACTGGTGAAAGAACTCTTTGCTAGAGGTGACGCCACAGACCTTCAACAACAATTACTTCGAGACAACCAACTCGAATCCTTGGTTATTGGCTCTTATTTGATCGAAGCGGCTCTGCCCCGAACTAGGCTGCAGGCGATCGTTGGTGCGTTGAGACTGACTAACCAGGATGTCAATAGTATCCATTCGGGACACAGCTTCCTGGCGTCACGAATGAGTGATGGTGAGTTGGTTTCGTTGCGAATCTTGCCGCGGACATTTCGCGACCATCTGCGTTCCCTGCGAACGTGGACTAACCGATCCAACCAAATCTCTTCACCTGCGGTTATGAAAACGCTTGAGTGTGGTTTTGATCAAGGTCGAGCATTTGTGGCAACAGAGTATCGCGTTGGCGAAGACTTGCGAACTCTCGTTAACCGTCTAGGACCACTATCACTAGCCCAGGCATTGAATGTGATCATTCAGTGCTCTCAATGCCTCGAGGCAGCGTTGGATACTGGAATCCAACATCCCGCACTCCATCCCGGTAAGATCCTCGTCGATTCCAAAGGTAAGCTCAGCATCAGGCATTTCGCTTTGGACAATTGCATTTGGACGAATCGACTTGAACAAGGAAACTTAGCGCAAGTCATTCCGTTCTTGCCTCCCGACAACCTTCAGTTCGTCGCGGCGGAAACGTGCGTGATTGGACTGTCAACCGACAATACCCGAACACTGCAAAACAAGTCCTTCATTAGCACAGACTGTCGAGCCAATATCTATTCACTGGGCTGCCTGCTGTACTACCTGTTGACAGGCGAAGCTCCGATCAAGGGAACATCCGCTAACGAAATTGCAAAGGGGCAAGCCGAAAGATTGCTCCCCCGTGTGACGACCAAGCGATCGGGTATACCCGAAGTCATAGATCAATTGATTGGTCGAATGACCGCTAAGCATCCTGAGCGAAGATTCGATAGCTACAGCCATCTGCGAAAAGCCTTATCCGAGGTTTGTCGCATCGCAAAATTGAGCGGGGAAGATGTACGACGCGGATGGAACGGCACAGGGCTGGATGATCGGATTCCGATCAAACGTCGTCGCGGTGTGAAACGCTTACACGTTGGACGTTTCATCAAAAGCGTTTCGCTCGCAGTCGTACTCGCCACACTGCTGGGCTATGCGGGTATCCAAGGATATCAAGCAATTCTTCCCCAGGTCCAAGAGGATCACCAAGCGCCCAAGATCGATCCAACTTCAAAACCTAAGCGTGAACCACAGCCAAAAGTGTTCCAGTTCAACGACGTTGGCGAGATCCCGGAAGTCGAAAGTTTTGACGCGTTTCAACTCGATTGATTAGTAGCGATCGCTTACGATCTCTACCAAACTTCAACCCATGGAACGTGATGACAGATAAAACCTTCCCAAAAAGCGGACGCATAGCAGCCGTCGACTTTGGTAGCGTGCGGATTGGGATCGCGGTTTGTGACCCCGACCGAATTTTGGCCAGCCCGCTGGAAATTCATCCAGCCGAACGATGGCGTGAATCGGAAGACTACTTCCGAGGCCTCGTGAAGTCAGAAAAACTGGTGGGCTTTATCGTGGGCTTGCCCATTCACCTCGATGGAGGCGAAAGCCAGAAGAGCAAAGAATGCCGCGAATTCGCGGTTTGGCTTGCCGAGGTGACAGAAATGCCAACTCGGTTATTCGACGAGCGGTTTACAACGGCGGACGCGAAACAAAGGATCGCCGGTGCGGGCTACACTCGCAAAAAAAAGAAGGATCGCATTGATGCTATCGCAGCTTTGGTCCTCCTCGAATCGTTCATCGAGGCGTGCCGTTATCGTGGTGAAATTGCGGGGACGCCGGTCTCATCCGCCGCAGAAGGCGGCGAAAGTCTAGATGACGAATCGAACTGAGATTTCCTTAGGCTGCTTCGGAAAGAGCCAAAGCATCCAGGAGTTCGACGAATCGTTCGTTAGCTTCTCGCTTGCGACGAACTCGCTCGCCGACAGTCCAACCGCTTCGGATTGCCAACACTCGGCGTGAGATCTCTGCATCGGTTGGCAAAGTCTCATTTTGAGCGACAGTAGTGCATTCTGCGACGTTAGTTTCGAAAGTGGCGGTCAACATGGGGATATCCTCCTGAATAGTGATTCGACGTCACCGAGACAATCTTGGTGCGACAGATGAGTCAGACAACGTTCGTGTCTGATGAGTGCTGGTTGAAGCAAGCCTCGTGCCAATCATCTCAATCGACACGTTCGGAACGTCGGAGTTCGCGTTAAAACCAGCAAAAACGCTACCAAAAAAACTTTCACGTGTTTTAAAGGCCGAATTTCAAGCTGCTCATCGGTCACTGGGCGTCCATGTTAAATGTTCAAAGCTTTGAAAATCCTGCCACTGTGATTCGGGCAAACGCATGATTTGCAGGTTAGGAAGGTGGTCGGTACCTGATACCGCCTGACACAACTGGCGAAACGTATCGCGCTGACATTTGCCTCGCATGTCGCAGTATTGGACAACACCAGCGGCGTCGTACAGCATTCCGTACACCTGTTCGTTGCCTCCATCTCGTGCCCAAACGAATGACCCATCGGGTTCAAAGTACAACTTGGGCATTCTTTCCAATCGTTCGGCCGCGTCCTCAAAGCTGGTCGTCATCGCACCGCGCTTGGGCCCATACAGGTAAAGATGGAATGCTTCGCAAATCATTGTTGGATTCATTTGACGGCGTGGTTTGAAAAGGGCGATGTGAAACAGCGTGTGAAACGTGAATGATCAACACTGTTGTCGCGGATAAACATTGACATCACCAGCGTGTTTCACCTAACTCAAGCAAGTTCTATCCCCATCCTAATGGACCGGCGATCTTGTTCGACTCACGCGACTTCGCGACTGCCACTCGCAAATTCACTCACGCAATCATCTTGGTCTGCTTATTTTTGGCAGGTCAGACGACCGTCCATGCGCAGAACCGTGACGACGACTTGGTTGAGTTGAACCTAGCGGGAAAGGTCAGTCTCTCGAATCTCGTCGAAGCGATCTCACGCCAAATCGATGTGCGTTTTCTTTACAGTGCCGATCTGGCGGATAAGCAAGTCACGATTTACACGCCCACTCAACTCCCTCGCCGAGCGCTCCCTGTCCTGATTGGTAGTTTGCTTAAGAGTGAAGAACTAGCGGTCGTTGACTCGGACGTGCCGGGTTGGAAACGAATCGTCGAAGTCAGCAAGATGGTCCCTTATGCTCAAACCGGCGACCCGAACGAAGCCATTCGTCGAAGTGGACCTGCGGCCGCAGTCACACAGGTCATTCCGATCGAGAACCTGAACATCACGGGAGTCAAGACATCGTTCAGCCCGTTCCTTTCCAAAGGGGCAAACTTCGTAGCGATTCCCGAAAGCAATTTGATCATCGTGACGGACTACGCCGAGAACGTTCGAACTTTGGTGGAACTGTTAAAAGTCATTGACCGACCGGTGGGTCAACCGACCATTGATTTCTATGAAGTCAAGAACCGTTCCACAGACGAATTGATTGACCAAGCAGAAAGCCTATTAGTTCAGCAAGCGGGCAACGACCAAGCCAAAGATTTCAAACTATTCAACGACGCTTCCGGGAAGCGAATCGTGGTGGCGGGAGAGAAAGGAATCGTCGAACGTGCGTTAGCACTGCTTCAACGGCTCGACACGGGGACAGGATTCAGAACGCGTGCTTACCGTCTACAGAATGTGTCAGCGGACCGCATCGAGAAACTTATTCGCGGATTAGTTCAGAACAACGGCGAAGAAAAAGCAAACGCGAACCTCGAGACAACGATTGACGAAGAGGGCAATTTATTGATCGTTCGGGCTGCGCCGGAGGTTCATCAGCAGATCGAAACACTGCTGCGAGAGCTAGACCAGCCAGTCAGCGCCGCCGAAAGCCCGATCCAATTCTACAAACTTAAGAATGCCAACGCGGTAGAAGTGCTTTACTCGCTACTAGCGCTTCAGCAAGCAGCAGGCATTGGAGGCAACGCGCAAGCGGGAGGCGTGGGAGCATTTGGCTCGCTCGGCGGATTGAACGTAGGCGGTGTCCTGCCGGCTGGTTTCACCGCAGCTACGGGCTTTGGGCAGACAGCCATTCAACCATCGGCGTTCGGAGCCACCCAGGGGCAAAACGTCAGACTGCCGTTTAATGATGGAAGTCGTGACCAAGAAGCCATTGGTTCGGCCATGCAAAATCAAAACCAAGCGTTAAGCCCACTCATTGGTGGCGTTAACACCGCGGGCGGCTTCGCCGGAGGTGGATTGCTTGGCGGCGGCTTAGGAGCAGGCGGTTTGGGTGGCGGACAAGTGGCAACGCTCCCTGGTGGTGCCCGCGTCTCGGCTGATGTGGCAACGAATAGCCTGATCGTTTTCGCCCCGTCATCCGTGCAGCCTCTCTACGAAAAACTGATCAAGTCTCTCGATCAAAGACGTCCTCAGGTGATGATCGAGGCGGAAATCGTGGCCGTCAACACAAGCGACAACTTCTCGCTCGGCGTCGAAGTATCGATCGGCGACCGAACGGGCTCCAAGAAGCTATTCAAGTTCACCTCCTTTGGACTGAGCGAAATTGATGTCGATACCGGCGCACTCACCGTCAACCCAAGCCTGGGATTCAATGGGGTTTTGATTGATCCTGAGGTTGCCGACGTGATTGTGCAAGCGTTGTCGTCTCACACTCGCAGCCGCGTTCTGGCTTCGCCAAAGATTCTGGTCAACGACAACCAGACGGGAACGCTCGAGAGCATCGCCAGCGTACCGTTCCAAAGCATCAACACGATCAACACGATCAGCAGCCAGAGTCTGGGGGGGAGCCAAGAAGCCGGAACAATCATTACTGTCACACCGCACATTAACGAGGACGACCACCTACAATTAGAATTTGAGGTGGAGTTCAGCTCGTTTGCAGCGACGGGCGGCTCAGCAACGCTTCCGCCGCCGCGGCAGATTGATCGTGTCGGCAGTGTCGTCACAATCCCCGACGGTCAAACGATCGTGGTGGGTGGTCTGAAACGAAACGGCGAACGCGATACCTTCACCGGGATCCCGTGGGCCGAGAAGATCCCGGTGCTGCGTGAACTGACCAGCCTATCGACTTCCGATAAAGACTCCACATCGTTTTTCCTGTTCATCCGACCGAAGATCCTGCGAGACTCGCGTTTTCGTGACCTGCAATACCTTTCGGACATCGATGCCTCCGATGCACAAATCCAAAGTGACGCTCCTACTAGCAGGCCAATCCTGATCCCATGCGAGAAGCCCCCCAATTCGATGATCCAGACGCCATCAGAACGGATGATGCTTTCGCAGCCGTAGGTTCAACGGGCGCGGATTGGCAGTCGCGACAACTCGCGACAAGACTCGACTTGCCGTTTCATGAACAGCTTGATGCGTTCATCCCCGCCGCGAAGTACCTACAGAACTTCTCGATCTCCTACTCCCGATCACATCGAGTGATGGGATTGCGTGAAAAGGCAAACACAGAAGAAGGTTCCATCTTGTTGGCTGTTTGCGATCACGAAGGACTCGCTCATCTCGATGTGATCAGCCGCGCGCTGGGCAAAAATGTGACTCCGATTGTTTCGTCACCTTCAACCATCGAGCGTGCCGTTAACACTGCCTATGCCGATCGGTCCAGTGGTGCCCAACAGGTGATCGACGCCATGGACGGCGAGAATGTCCTTCGCGAGATCCAATCGCTTTCGGCTCGAGAGGACCTGCTCGATACCGAAGGCCGAGCCCCGATCATTCGTCTGGTCAACCATCTACTCTTTGACGCAGTGAAGGCCGGTGCTTCGGATGTTCACATCCAACCATACGAAGACCGCGTGATTGTTCGACAACGAATCGATGGTGTGTTATTCGACAGTTTTGAAATCCCCAAAATGGTGCAAGAAGAAGTTCTCACACGCATCAAAGTGCTCGGCAAGATGAACATCGCCGAGAAACGATTGCCGCAAGACGGCCGGGCAACCGTCACCTTGGGCGATCGTATTGTCGACCTTCGCATAGCGTCGCTGCCAACAAGTCACAATGAACGGATCGTGATTCGGTTGCTGGACAAGAGTGCGAGACTATATAGCCTCGGCGAACTCGGGATGCCGCCGCACTACTTGGAAGTGTTTCAACAACTCATCACTCGCGACCACGGAATGATCCTGGTGACGGGGCCCACCGGTTCGGGCAAGAGCACAACGCTCTACGGAGCTTTGCAACAAATCAATTCGCATGACTTGAATGTGCTCACACTTGAAGATCCCATCGAGTACCAGCTTGATGGAATTAGCCAAACACAAATTAACGAAAAGAAGGGAATGACGTTCGCATCAGGAATGCGAAGCGTATTGCGACAGGACCCCGACATCATCATGGTTGGTGAAATTCGTGACGCCGAAACAGCGGTGATGGCAATTCAAGCGTCCCTCACCGGGCACTTGGTCTTCAGCACGTTGCACACCAACGATGCAGCGAGCGCCGCAACGCGTCTATTGGACCTCGGTATCGAACCTTATTTGGTGAGCAGTTCGCTCGTGGCATCACTTGCTCAGCGATTGGTCCGTAAGCTGTGTGAACACTGCAGCACACCTGATCCTCACGCCACCGCCAGCCTGCCCAAGGTTCCACAAAGTTTGCTCGACGATCAGGGTATCACGCTTAAGGAACTCAAAGGCGTCTACCAGCCTGTCGGATGTCCGTCATGTCGAGGTACAGGTTATCGCGGAAGAGTCGGGCTGTTCGAGTTCTTATTCATCGACGACGCATGCCGTGATCTAATTCAAACGCGAGCGAACGCATCCCGGCTTCGACAAGCGGGCATGGATGCTGGGATGCACTTGCTGTCCACGGATGGAATCTTGAAAATCCACCAGGGCATTACGACACTTGATGAAGTGTTGCGAGTGACAAGTTTGTAACGCCATGGCAGTATTTTCTTACACCGGAACCGATCGCACTCAAGCAACCGTTCGTGGAACGATCGCTGCTGACACCCCACGTCAAGCTCGCGATCAGCTTCGTGCTGAGGGTGTGCGGGTTCGCAAGTTGGTAACGTGCGCCACCGAGCAAGCGAGAGGCTGGCGGCCTCGTTTTTCTCTTACGTCGACCAAAGCCGCCTGGGCAACCGCCGTCCATGAACTTGCGATGATGTTGCATGCCGGTATTCCGATGCTCGATGCGCTTGACACCTTGGCGGAGCAAAACACAGGATCGTTTCAAGCGGCGATATTGAATGTTCGCGACCAAGTCTCAGCGGGTGTGTCGCTTGCCGAAGCGCTCGCAAAGCGACCCGACCTTTTTGACGCCGCTTCGGTACACATGGTCGAGGTCGGTGAAAACTCGGGCACTCTCGATACGGTGCTGACTCAGTTGGCCGATTTCAAACGTCGCCAACTGGGATTACGCGACTCGGTCACGACGGCGATGGTGTATCCGTTGTTCCTTGTGTTCTTTGGTGGTGCAGCAGGACTATTCTTGATGACCTGGGTGCTTCCGCCATTGCTGGAAAACTTGCAAGAAACCATGGACGTCCTTCCCTGGCCAACTCGTGTCGCCAAGGCGATGAGCGACCTACTACTTTCCTACGGCTGGTTATTAGCAATCGTTGCGTTGGTCTGCGTGGCAGCAACCGTCATGGTCCTTCGCACTCCCAAGGGCAAGCGAGCGCTTCATCGAGCGATTTTGAAATTGCCCATCATTGGGCCTATGGCGATCAAGCAAGGCGTTTCGCGAATTGCAATGATCATTGCCACGCTATCACGTAGCGGTGTCGAACTAACGCGTGCGGTCGAACTTGCGGGGCGTTCGACAGACAACCTTGTGTTCCGCGACGCCCTGGAACAGTGCGAACAACGAATCGCTGCGGGTGAGGAGGTGTCGGACGCCTTGCGTCAAAGTGAAGCCTTCCCGCCGCTGGCGATTCGAGTTTTTTCGGTGGGGCAAGAGTCTGGAAAGCTAGATGAAATGTTATTTCGCTTAGCCGAAGACTATGATTCACAAGTAGCCACTTCGTCAGCCAGACTCACTGCATTGATTGAACCGGCACTTATTCTCGTCCTAGCCGCGATGGTCGGCTTTCTTCTCTTAGCAACCATCCTACCCATCTTGGAGGCAGGCAATGTCATGTAAACCCAAACGTGGAAACCACTCGCCCATGAAACGAGTGACGTTTTATTCTCGAACCGGATTTTCCTTAGTTGAGTTAATCGTGGTCATGGTGATCCTTGGCATGCTGGCGGGATTGGTAGCGGTGCGAACGCGAGGCTACTTGATCTCGTCGAAACAGAACGCGGCGAAGGCAGAAATCGCCAACATCGTCAAAGCAATCGAAACGTTCTATGCCGATCAAGGCCGTTATCCGACGACCGATGAAGGACTGCAAGCTTTGGTTGAAGGAACAGATTCATGGCCCGATGGGTTCTTGAACAAGTTGCCCAAAGACCCTTGGAAAAACCCTTACGAGTACGTCAGCCCGGGAAGCAATGGTCCGTATGAAGTAGTGTCGCTAGGCGGTGATGGACGAGAAGGGGGAGAAGGAGAGAATCAAGATTTTTCCAGCGAGCAAATTGATGAGGACTCGTAAGGCCTTCACGTTAGTCGAGTTAGTCGTCGCGCTGGTGATCTTGGTTGTATTGTCGTCGATCGCATCCCTATCGCTGACCGGCACAATGGACCGGTATCAACTGACTCGTGCTACACAAACACTTGAGATGTTTGACGCGCGAGCTCGACGTGATGCGCGATCAAGTGGGCAAGCCATACAAACACGCATTGATACGGCTCGAGGCAACCTTCAGCTTGCATCGCTCAGCGAGAACCGCGATGGTCGATCGCAAACGTCACAGGCAGCATTTCGTTTACCTCGCACGGTTACCATCGAAGAAATTCAATTGGTTCGAAAGATGCAAGTGGGTCGATCGTTTGACTACGTAGTGAATCCTGAGGGGCGGAGTGTGTCCTATGCGGTTCACTTCCAACACGGAAACATGTCTCGATGGATCGTCGTCATCGGCAGCAGCGGTCAAACGGTGGTCGCCAAAGACAAGCGAGAGGCCAATGAAATTCTTTCGCTCTAGCGATCGCCGCGAACAACATGTCAACGCACCCCGGGGGCAAGGCTTCACTTTGATTGAAGTCGTCGTAGGACTAGTGCTAATGGCGAGCGTCCTTGTTTCCTCGTTGTTGGCCTATTCATCGCATCAGCGGCAACGCGCGTTTGCCAATGCAAAACGGGAAGCCGTAATCATAGCCGACCAGATCCTGCAACAGCTCTCGGTTCGAAGAGCCGGCATGTCGGCCGGGGATCAGGGGTTAATCGCTGACAAGCCCAATTGGTTTTGGCGCACTTCCTTGGTCGGAACCACTGCGCCAGCGGGTGTACCGATGCGAGTGATCCAGTTTCAGATCGCCAAGCAGAACCCCGACGGAACGGTTACGGCGCTGACGTCTGTCGAATTGGTGGAGCGAATTTGATGGTGATATCTGTACCGAAAAACGCAAACCGACGATCGGCATTCACGTTGATTGAGTTGGTCATCTCTGCGGTGCTGACATCCATCATGATGACAGCATTGTTGAGTGTTTTGTGGGCGTCGCTTCGCCAGTCCAATGAATTGAAGTCGGCGGATTCAGACCAGGCTTCGATGACAATACTTGCCGAACAAATTCGCCGTGACATCCAGAATGCGCGAGGTTTCGACGTTACCAGTACTGGCTTTTTGATTCACGGCTTCCTTGGATCGGACAGTCAGTCAGGTTTGCCAAATCTGACACCCGCAACCGTCCGCTATGAAGTGATTCCCGTCAATGGCCGTGGTGTGTTGTACCGACGCGAGATGCCATTCAATCCCATCACCAGTGGAGCCGTGCGGGTCGGGGTTGCCATGATAGACCTGCAACCACTCACCGACGTGGTGGTCGATGGCGACACTGTGTTGCCACCTGAAACCGGTGGACTATCGCCGATGCCATCCGCACTGCGTTTATCTTTGATCAGCCAAAATGGGCGACTCTTGATCAGCGAGGTCATTCAACACCATGCAGACTGATTTTACGTTGTCGCAAACTCATCAGCGTCACGGCTACGTCTTGCTGGTCGTGATCGCTGTGTGCATCGTCGTGGTGACCGTCCTTTCATCGCTGGCGAAGATTAGTTTGCGAGCGAGCCTTGACGCGGCCGATGCCGAACGCAGCCTGCAGAAGCGTTGGGGACAAGTTTCATTGGAACGAGCAATGTTGCCATCGGCGGCATTGCTTTTCCAACAACTCGAAGAGTCCCATTTAGAACAAAAAACTGGACCTCCACCCAAGACGGTGCGTTCAGCGATCACGCTGGGCAACATTACGTTTGATGTCTTGTTGGGCGATGAAGACGCGAAACTGAACCTGAACGCTCTGTACCATCACACCGGACTTGAGAAGACCCAGCGAAGCGTCGAAACCTTGACCGGCCCCAATGGCCGGCAGGTCATTCGGCTTTTACCGTCGGTGTCACCGCAGCAGATATCGCGTGAGTCCGTTCGATTATCGCTGCGTGACGACGATGCGGATGATGAAACAGCAGGGCCGCCAAATGCATTTCGAAGTTGGGGAGAAGTCTTCGACCTGTCAAACTTGCAGCGTTTGACCGGATCGCCGATTGCTCTACCCAATGTGACCACGGAAATGACATGCTGGGGCAATGGGCAATTGAATCTCCGTCGGGCATCGGATGAATCCATCTTGGCGGTCGTTAGTTCGGTTGTCCAAGATGCTGGAGCCAAACGCTTGCTCAAACGGTTTCGACAATCCCCCACGATATCAATGGACATTCTTTTGCTTTCCGAAGTTTCAAACCCCAACAATCGCGACAAACTGACCCGACTTTTATCAGAAACGAGCACCAATTTTTCGATCTGGATTAGTGCTTCCTCGACAACAGATCGAGACCGGATGACATTCTCGGTTACCCAGCGCGATGACGACGGCACGCTCACCCAATCGCGGTTTGCTTTATAGTTGGCATCAGCGTCCGCTGGAAATCACGTTCTTTCCATCTCCGATCATGAATACAAAAACTCAACGACATCTATTGACGGGACTCGCCGCCGGCTTCGTGCTGGCGACCGCCGCGGCGGTGTATTGGTCGTTGGGCAGTATCGACATTAATGCTGAATCACGTTCGAGTTCTCGGCAGAACTCCGTCGATAAAGTTCCGCTACGAGAACCCTCTGCCGACGAATTCGACGCGACCTTGGCGAATCGTTCATTGCGAGCGCCGTTGACTGATAGTCCGAAAGTGGTTGAACCACGCAAACCACCACCGCCTCGCCCAGTGGTTGAACGTGATCCCGTGCTGCGACTGACATTGGTGGGAACGATTATCAATGCGGCTGAGCGAATCGCAATCATCTCGGACCAAACTGGTAAGTCAGACGTCAAAGGAGTTGGTGATTCGCTTGAGCTATCACCGGCCGGCATCACCATTAAGTCCATCGATTCCAATGTCGTTACGCTTGAATACAGGGGAACTCGTACCACGGTCGAGATTGAGCAACCTGAAGGTAGTCCAACGACATCGAGCGCGAAACCCTCGAATCGTTTTCGATCGGGAGGTCGGGGACGATGAATAAGGCCAAGAAGGATAAGAGCGCCAATCGCATCGCTTCGGTTTGTGTCGTCGCTCACGAGTCACACGGCTGGACGCTCCGCTACAACGATCACAGCGAGGTTCTTCCTGAAGATGCCACCGCTGATCAGATCGCCCAGCAAGTCAAAGAGAGCAGCATTGCCTCGGGGCATGCCAATGTTCCAGTCGTGCTCGCCCCATCTTCGGATGACTGTTTTTTCTATTGCCTTTGCGAGGACGGCGATCTCGACTTACGCGACCGAGCGGCGTTAAAGTTCGAACTCGAAGACCACCTGCCCATCGATGCCGAGGTCATGGTGGTGGATTTCGTGGATGTAGTGCGTGATGATCGACCGGCCGCCGCATGTGTGGCCATCGCTTGGAAGAAATGGAAAGCAATTGCCGATGCGATAGAGGACGCTGGGCACACCGTGAACGCTATTGTCCCCAGCACGCTGCTGGTGACGCGTTGGGTTGAGTTGTTGGATCCGTCGCAAGGTCGCCGGTTGTTGTTGATCACGGATAATGATCGCTGCGACCAAGTCGAACTTTATGATGGCAAAATCGTTGATTGGAAAGTCATGGCTTTCAATGAGAAGACTTTGCAGCTTCAAAAGTCACTAAGACAAATCGACGAATCAGTTGAAGTTCGGCTATTGGATGAGGAGGGTGACCATCGTGCAGCCATCGAGTCAATCTATCCTGATGTCAACGTGCTTTCAAACTCGTACCACGACATCGTGACCCGTGGATCGGCTGCCTATTTGCGAGAATCCAGCAAAGACTGGATCGACCTTCGCCGCGATGAACTGGCGCCAGCCGATTCCTTGCGCGGCGTACGAACTCAACTGAGATGGCTTGGACTCGCAGTAGCTTCTTTCCTAGTGGCAATATCGGTTGGGGGTTGGTGGCGAGCCCAACGCATTGAATCGGCAATTGAAGATCTCCGAAATCAACAGGTCCAGTCCTTTCGCAGTTCATTTCCCGACACCCGTGTTCCATCTGCACTCCTGCGTCGCGTTCGTAGCGAACATGCCCGAATGCTTGGTTCGCGTGGAGCAAAAACATCAATTGATATTCCCATCTCTGCACCATTTGTTCTTAAGCGGTTGTTAATGGCTTTGCCAGACACTGTTCGCTTTCAGATTGACCGGATAGAGATCACGAACGGCGAAATTGACATCGAACTGCAGTCGCTGTCGCCTGTCGACGCAGGTCGCGTCGCGGAAGCACTTTCCCAGTTCGGGTTTGCGATGAAGCCGCCGATCACCAATCAAAGCGAGGACGGCACGTTCAACTCTCAGATTCGCGGCAACTGGCTGGGCCCGCAACGTGGACCCAGCAACGAAACCTCGACGTCCATCCAACCAAAAGCCCAGTTCGTTGGTTCGGTTTCTTACATGCCAACGTTGTCGCTAGCCGGGTCATCGCAACGGAGGATCAGCTCTTGAATCCTATCACGCGACAACGGTGGCTCTTTTTAATCGCGATGGCGATCTTAGCGTTCTATGCAATGCTTAGCGTCGGTGCGTCACGCCGCGCGGCCCAACGGTTAGCGACAGCACAGTCGGATTTGGTCGAAACAAAAGAGAAACTGCGTGATGTCGAGCGTCTCAAGACGGCGCCTAAGGTGGCGGCATTGCAGCTAGAAGCCCCTGCGGAAATCACCAATCGAATCTCGGCGGCGCGAGAGGTCGCAGGATTGCCACAGTCGAGTCTTTTGAGACAAGAGCCACAAGAACCGCAGCGTATTGGGCGCAGTGACTTTGAACAGCGCTCGACCACGATCACTCTGTCCGCCCTAACGATGAAACAAATCATTGAATTCTGCGACGCCTTGCGAGATGAGCAAACCGGAACGATCGTCCGCGATCTGACGCTCTCGAACGCACAAACCAGGCAATCTAAGCAAAATAATGGCGGCCCGGAAAAATGGGAGGCAGAGATGACCTTGACCCAAATGATCTTTTCCCCGAAAAGCCAATAAGGAATCCAGTCGTTTGGATTTCTACTCTCTGAAGGTACGTCCGCAAGGAGAGGGCAGTTTCACGGATGAAGCTCCCCCAATCGTCTCGAATCCTCCACTGTGTGATCGCCATCGCGATCACTAGCGTTTGCGGCTGCGCGATGTGGGGCAGTTCCAACGAAGCGATTATCCGCGTTCAAGCCTCTCGAGATCCCGTGAAGGCCAAACGTTTGACGTTAGCTGGCGTCAAAGCACTCGACGCTCAAAACATAGACGGTGCAACCCAGAAGTTCATGTCCGCGATCAACGCGGATGAAACCTATGGTCCCGCGCACAACAACCTCGGTCTGCTGCACTACGAACAAGGGAACTTGTACCAAGCGGTGCTCGCTTTCGAGCACGCCATGGAATACATGCCCTCGGATCCGATTGTCTACTATAACCTCGCGATCACGCTCGAAGCGGCAGGCAAGGTGCACGACGCGATGGACCTTTACCTTCAGGCGGTCGACATGGATCCCGTCAATCCCGTGTTCCTTGGCAACCTTGTCCGGTTGCAAATTCGTTTAGGTGAAACTGGTCCGATCGTCAAAACGCGATTAGAGGATCTGGTCTTAATCGAAACTCGTCCCGATTGGCGGCGTTGGGCGGATCACAAACTCGCAATCGAATTCAATGACAGCCTCGACCGCGGTCCCGAAACCCCTGACTTCAATCCCAACGGAGCCAACGACGCGAAGAAAGTGGAGTTCCGAATCGAAGACCGAGTGATCGAGCTGACACCGGATCGACCGGGATCGGCTTCGCAATCTCGAACACCTAGATCAGACGAACTTAAGCTTAACCAGCCAAACTTCGATCTTGAATCAGAGAGATCGGAAACTCTCAGGAACATCCCTTCGCCTGACCCGCAGTCGCACTTGCCAGCGAGGTCGCCCGTACCAGCTAATTCAACCGTCCATCTCAGATCGACCGTCCAACCCAGATCGACCGTCCAGCCTATTCGCGACTCGCGTCCAATCGAGATCACTCCACCGGCCTATCCGTCGGACGAATCACCCCGCATGATGATTCAGCCGGACTTCTTTCAAAACTAAACCCATAGCAGCTTGCGATTTTGTGACTATCGCTGGTGCTGGTTACTTTCGGTCGATGAGTCAAGTTTCGCGTGGATTATCGGATTGTTGCTACGTTTCTTCCCAGCCGCAATTTGATCGACACGTTGATTCGGCGGCACAACCACGCCACAGCTCACGATGAACTGAATCGCTTCGTCGATCGTCAAATTCAAGTCGATGGCTTCGCTACGAGCAACCGTGACTGTGAATCCGGTCATCGGCATCGGACTTGTAGGCATCAACACGCTTAGCATCGGTTCGCCCGTAGCATCGGCAATCTCGACCAAACTGTTTCCGGTCACAAAGCCAAGCGACCAAACTCCTTTGCTCGGATATTGAATCGCGACCACACGATTGAACTCGATTTCACGTTCGCTAAACGCAAAGTCGGTCACTTGTTTCACACTTCCGTAGACCTTATTGACCAAAGGGATGCGCAAGATGCTTTGATCAAAGACGTGCACGAACCAGCGTCCCAAACCGAACGTGAACAGCCGTCCTAGGAAATACAGGACCGTTGTGAACACAAGCAAGAAGATGGGGACAACGTACTTACGAGGCAAGTATTCCAGTTCAACATAGCGGTGCCAGTACGCCGTTGCTGAGGCTGGCGGTGGTGCATAGGGACCGAAGTAATCGGCGCGGTCATCCACAAGCTTTTTGACGTACTCGGGAAACCAGCGGCGACCGGTCGGATCGGGGACGTAGCGTTGCCCGTCGTAAGTGAATCCATTGAGCCGGTTAGTCCCCAAGGCGGTCGCTTCCGAAGGAATCACTGTTTTCGTGTCTTCGATCCGCCAAACCCAAGCATGCCGAATTCCCGATTCCACTGGTGCGAAGACATAGGTGTCGACGGTTTTCCAGACATAACCCAATACCGCGATCGTCAACAGCAACGGCAGGATAACACCGAGCCCTCGCAACACTGCACGGCGAAATCCGCCCGAACGGCGAGAGGGAAGATCGTCGACGGTCTCGTTATTTTCGTTATTCACGTTTTCAATAAGCTCTGGTCAAAATCGGTCGTCAGCCAGCCTCAAAGATTGAGGACTTAGCAGTTTCTCTGGTTCAGGATCGGAAATTCGGTCTGCCCAGTATCGACATCGAGGTTAGCCGCGAACCGCTCGTGCAACGACCGCCAACGTTACCTCGCGTGCACCTGCCTCTTTCAACACCCCAGCCATCTCGTTGGCCGTTGCCCCGGTGGTCAGTACATCGTCCACCAACAGGATATGCCGGTCGGCGATTTTGGGAGGTCTAGGAAAAGCATAGCTGTTTCTGATGACAAAGGCACCGTCAACGTTTCTCTTTCTTTCATCGTCAGCCAGCCAAGCCTGCTTAGCAATTTTGCGAGTTATTCGAGTTCGTTCCAAGACGGGTTTGCCGATGATTTTGGCGACCACCTGAGCGACCGTCTGGCTTCCGATGCCTCCGCGGGAAATCTGTCGGGTGAAATGAGAAGGCACGAAGCTCACTTCATCGGGCAAATGATCGCCCAACCGTTCCAACACCGTTGCTCCCAATCGCGTCCCAATCGCATTGGCCAAGGGGGTGTTGTGCGCGTACTTGGATGCGACAACGGCATCGCAAACGGTGTTGCGGTAAATCCAAAGCGGAATAACACGGTCAAACGACTGAGATTGGCCGTGACAATGTCCACACCCAGGTTCGGCGAATTGGCCCTGTGTCGAAGCTTCGCTAGGTCGTTGACTGACCTGCTCTGGCAGACGATCACCCTCCAAACGATCACCCTCCAAACGATCACCCTCCAAACGATCACCCTCCAAACAATCACCCTCGGATGTCGCGTGATCACTATTGATCAATGGATGTTCACCAATGGAATCCGCATCCTCGCGAACGACTGAGCTATCCACCTTATCAGTCTCACGTTCCGCCAATCGCGGCATCGGCATCCCACAACGAATGCAGGCCCGCCGCATCACAGCTTGGGAATACGTCAAAGCGGGTTCACAGGAATCACAAAAATCTTGTCCGAGCCCAACAATTCCTGAGCAAAATGCACAGGAAGGCGGCAACACGAGGTCCATCGACCCGTGCGCGACCATGGCCGCAAATTTGCCCGGGAACCGCATCCAAGGCTGCAAAACGCCGCTGATGCTGGCAAGGCGAGACGTAGGAGTCGACAGATTTTCCGACAGGTTCATAACTTTTCCGTTTTTTCTGCGAACCTCACCCGGTCTCATACGTCTGTACCGTCGATATCCGATAGAGAAGTCCCCACAGTTGGGGATTTCTCGACACCGGAATCACCTACGAACCCAATTGCCAAATGGTTGGCAGGATTTGCCCGCTCAATTTGCGGTCGATAATTGCCTTGGTTTGGTATACTAACGTCATCGTAAGTGAGACCGACCATCGGTCAGCCTGAAATACCTAATTTCAGGTCACCACTTATTTCTATTTCCTCTGCTTTGCAGCCGCGCTGAATTGCCAGTGCACTGGAGGCTTCCAATGCGTTTTGAACAACCGATCGCCGTCATCACACGCCGCATGGTCTTTGCCATGGTCCGTGAGATTAAAGCCATTTCGTTGCGCAACGACGTCAAGGGATTCCTTGGTGCCCATGGTCTTTATTCGACGCGGCATGCCATGTCGTGGGCCTATGGGCCCACGGGGTCAATCGCGAGAGGGTCCGTAACGCCAGGCAGTTGGTGCAATTCCAACGGCCAGCCGACGACAGCCATATCCCTGCTAGCCAGCGGATCCGGCCTACTCGGCGGTAAACCCAGCCTCTTTGGCTGGAGTAAACGGACCGATACGCGGCAGCATCAACACCTACTGATGCTGACAAGTTGTCCGGCAAGCTCCGCGGAACCATCCTCCTCGCACACTCGTGCCAATCGGATGGTCGGCTAAACGCCAACCTCGAAGCTTTCCATTCAACTTTGCAAGACCTGGTCTTTGTCGGTGACACCCTCACCGATTTGGCACCACGGTTTCTGTGCTTTGTTTGATGACCCCGATGCTGTTTTGATGTTCCTGATTTAGTCCTGAAGCTCTTGCGACTACCTCGCCGCTGCTTCTCGACACGTGACCCTAACACGTTCGCGAACGATCACGCTCTTCAATCCAGCCTTCGACACGACTACCACGGCTCTGAATCGCTCGCTTCGGCTCGGCGGTTAAGTGCCAATTCCAACGAGACAATCGCGTCAACGGCAAACTGGCCTCGCCGCGAACACTAGCCCAAGTCAACGAGCAACACCCTAACCGGCTTACGTGACACCAGGCATTTCGTTGGAATTTCATAGCGAAGGAATTGAATATGAATTTCACCGACAACACGATCTTCAACAATACTGACTTCAAGAACCCTGAAAGCCTCTGCAACGAAGCGCGAACGGTTGCTGACTTGGTCCGCAGCGCTCAAGCTGGTGACCGAGACGCCTTCGGTTTGCTTTTCGAACGATACCGTGGTGCAATCGTGGCATTGGCAATGCGACGAGTTCGTAACGTGGATGAAGCCGAAGAGTTGGCTCAAGATGTATTCATCCAAGCGATGCAAAAGATCGATCAGTTGCGAGTGCCCGAGGCCTTTGGTGGCTGGTTGCGACGAATCGTTCACCGCATGGCGATCAACCGAATGACTCGTAGTCGAATTGCTCTGGCATGTGATCCAGATACGTTGCAAGCGAACTGCTTGTCGACGGAATCGCCAGAGGACTCGGCTCAAGATCGCGAGGAAGCGGCATCAGTTCGTGACCACATCGATCGACTTGGTTCGCTCGACCAGCAAACGCTGACGGCGTTCTACTTGCAAAGCAAAACGTTGATCGAAATGAGCAATGAATTCGACGCGCCCGTGGGAACGATCAAACGTCGTTTGCACGTCGCTCGAAAGCGATTGGCAAAGGAAATGGAAGTCATGCAAGCCGTTTGAGCCATCGGATTACACGAAGCGCCGCCTATTCCGCCTTGGGAGTCTTTCCCAAGGCGGTTCTTTTATTGGCGCGTCGCGCACTTTTAGCTAAGTGCCCGAGTTTATCGCCCCCACCGCGTTCTTCATGAAGTTTTCAAGAACTCGATCCGCAATCCGAACGCGTTGCTAGACAGATACTCTCTCGTGCGTTTCTCTTTGCATTGGTAGCCGATTGCCAACCTCGACTGATCCCTTCCTTCTCTCGATGAGCCACACTTCGATGAACCTGAGCCTTTTGACTGACCTTTGCGGAATTCCGTTTTTAGTGATTGTTTGCGTGCTTGGTCTGGGTTTGACAGCGGTGGCGTGTTACCTGACTTTCAAGGCAAAGCACATTCAACTGATAAGCTTTTTCTTGCCGTTGTGCTTGTTGCCATTCTTCGCTGGCATCGCGATCACGGCGATGGATGCTTTCACATCCGTAGGCATGCAACTTGATGGTCGATCAAGCTTTGTCATTGAACCGGGCTTGATGTTGCAAATGATGCTTGTGCCATTGCTAATATCGTCTATCGCTTCAATGATCCCGGCGATGATTGCGATGCTGGGGCGATTCAGTCTCGCTTGGCAAGACAGTGGAATCACGTTGTTTCCACCTGCACAGAAGCCCGAGAAATCGGGCGGTTACGAGTCAACGATGCAACAAGATGCAGATGACTACTTAGAACGCTTAGTTCGACCTCGTTAGTCATCGATTCGAACTTCGACGATCCTGATACCTATCCGAAGATCGCTCGATAGGTTTCAAGCTCGCTATCGCTTAATTCCGACGCCAACATGTCAAGCACTTGCGGTTCGTTCTGCTGCAACCTCATGTAGGTATTCCGAAGCTCTTCTTCGGTCTCGGGGATTTGTTCGTCCATGCCCAACGTCTTCAACAGCACGATCCGCTTGACTAGTGCGAGAATAAGGTAGTGGTCGCCAATGCCAGGTTGGTTGACGAGAATTTCGACCGCGCTATTCGCGTCGCTGTAGCGTTCCTTGTTCTCCAACATAGTTGCCAGCGCCAGTGTCGCTTGAGCATGGGCATACATTTCTTCCTGCGACATACCCTCCGCAGCGAGTTTCAATCGACGCAGACGTTTTTCCAACTCGCCTTCGACCACCTCTTCGGGTTCCGACTCCAACAGTTCCTCAAGTGATTGCTCTTCCTCAACCGGCGCAGCTTTAGGTCGATACTTTCGGCGTTCTAGAACGGTTGCAATCGGGATTGCGGACAGCACGCACACCAGGAAGGCGACCCAGCCGAGAAAATAGATCATGTCAGCGATTCAATGAGGGAGGGAAACATCCGATTTTGGTCCCGCATAGCAACGCGGGATCCGTGAATTGTCTAGTTGGCAAGAATAGTCCATGAACCATCCCTAGACAAATTCTGAGACCAGAATCCAGACTTTGTCCGGTAATGCGGGTCGTAGGGACCGTCTTTAAGACGTGACAGCCGCGATGCCCCGCTCACTCGATAGACTGGCCGTCCGCTGGACACCCCGCCAACGAATCCGTTCATTGCCAGACAAGGCCCGGACAGGCCCCGACTAGGCCTAAGTAAGCTCCAGTTAGACCCCGACTAAGCCTAAAGAGCCGTAGTCATAACGCCCCCTAGGAGATACTCAAGCAAATGTCTGCAGGTGCTGCCCTTGGTGGACAGCACGTGCAGCAGATCACATTCAAGAAAGACCAGCCGACGTTGTTTTGCCAGGATATCGCTACTTCGCCGAAGCATTAGTGTCGTTGATGTGCTTCAGATATGACATCAACTCAAACACTTCATCCTTCGTGAACTGATCCATCAATGCCTTGGGCATCATCGAAATGGTTGATACCTGCATCACGTCGATATCATCCTTGGCAATCACGGTCGGTGCCGATGCTTCGGCTCCCATGATTAGCTCGACTGTGTCGTCATCTTCCGCGACGACAACACCGGCCAACGACTTGCCATCGAAGGTCAATATTTTTCGCATTGCGTACTTTTCATCAACGGTGTGAGAAGGATCGAGAATCGATCGCAGCACTGCCGCGTGGTCTCCTTTGACGCGAGCGTACAAGTCCGTCAAGTCGGGTCCAACAACGCCACCGACTCCTTCTGCCTTGTGGCATCCGGCACAGGAAGCTTCGACGAAAATACGACTGCCAATTTCGGCAGACCTCCCTTTAAGACCTTCTTCGATGTTATCGAAATCGCTCATGGACCAATTGGCAATAAACGTACGATTGCTGCCGATGGGATTTGCCGGTTTGACAGGATCACGCAGAAAAGCATCCAGATCATCGACCACCACCATGACGCCATACATTCGGTACCAGTGTTGAGGGAATGTGCAAACGTACGGGTATTCCCCTGGTGTGTCAGGAGCTTTGAAGGTCAATCGCGTTTCGCGATTCGCGTCGACCATGCCGGTTGCCTGAATAACAAGGTCCGACTTGGGCACGTAGGGTAAATTTTTCCAACCGCCGTTTGGTCCCGCTTGCAATCCCAACCCCGCGACTTCCTTCAATGCGCCGGGCTGGGTAATGACCAAGTTGTGAGGCATCAAATCGTGGTTCTCTAGAACAATCTGTACCGGCCGGCCAGCTTGAACGGCGAAGTACTCCAGATCGTATCTCATTTCTTCTTCGACGGTCTTGATACGAATCAAACGCACCGTGATCTCTCGCAAGCGCTCGCGAGCGGACTTGGCCAGATCCGCTGGCACCGCCCCCATCAAACGATCTGCCAATTGCATCGCTGCGGTAAATTCACGAGTCGTACGTTTCGCGGGCGGTGTTTTTTCAGCTCCGACTACCAACTCTTCCAACAACGCCTTGCCCGTCGCTTCGTCCGCCGAACCACGCGGTAACTTCAAAAGCGTATCGATGGCAATGTTGTGAAAACCAGGATCACCGACCAACGGTGCAACAAGCGAAAACGATTCTTGGCTGTTTTCGCTGATTGAACCGATCGCTTTCAGAGCCGCTCGGCGAACACTCGGAGGACTCTGGGATGCAATAACGGGGGCTACCCGGTGCCTCAACGCATTGCGTTGTTCAACCTTTGGCAACATCGAGATTGACACGAAATAATCTATGGTTGCAGCTTTATTCTTCGATGCCAGATCAAATACTTTCGATTCGTCACCCGCCAAGATACAAGCAGCAATCGCTGCAGAACGCTGAATTCCGCTTGTCGATTGAACTCTCGATTTGATTTCTCCCAGTTGCGATTTCAATTCACGTGGTTCGACCTCAAACAAGCGACTAGCCAACTTGTTGGCCGCCGCCATTTCAGCAGCCGACTTGGAATCCAAACGCCCAATGGCATCCAGCAAGACTGAAACCGGACTCGAACCGGTCAGTTTTGCGAGCGACATCACAGCTTCCTCCCGTTGCTGAGGCGTGATCGCGGAACGCTTAAGAATTTCTGTGTACAAAGGAATCGAGTTAGGGTCGCTAGAATCTCGCTTCGACGCTAACAATGCGTGGTCACTTAAGCGATTGACTTGGTACGCAACCGCTTCAAGGCTAACATCGGAATACAACCGCAAACCATCAGGACTGATTTGTTCGTAGCGACGCATCGCTTCGTCGAGCGTGTATTGCAAGAACTTATCCATGTCGTGGTCAAGCACCGCGAGAGCAAGTCGAATGACTTCGTCGCCCTGCATGTAACTAAGCGCACGAACCGCTTCGAGTCGCACGCGAGGATGCTCATCGTGAATGCACAACTCAAGTTTTGACAAAGGATCAACGACGTCATCTAGCCAGAACGACAGGACTCGGGTGGCGGCGGCGCGTGCTCTGTGATCGGGGGATTGGAGCATCCGATCGAGCATCGACTCGTCAATGACATGGTGAGTCTGCAACATCCAAAGCCCTTCCATCAGATGATGCTGGTACTCTGGATCATCCGAAGGCAGATCGTCGACCCAAGTCTTGATGGCCGCTGCCACTTCGTTTGAGTCCCGAGATGCCAATTCACGACGGGCGCGATACCTGGTGCGATCTTCGGGTGACTTCAACAAGTCCAACAAATCGAAAATCGGTTGTCCCGCGATTCGAGGAGGATCCAGCAACGGACGAGTCTTATGTTTGATTCGCCAAATTCGACCGTGACTGTGGTCGCGACTGGGGTCTCGCAGATTGTGCTGCAGGTGGCCGATCAACGCATTGTGCCAATCGACTATGTAGAGCGAGCCATCGGGAGCGATTTGAACGTCGACGGGCCGGAAGTTGCCATCACGACAAAGCAGCAAAGGAGCAACCTCTTTGCCTTGGAAGCTCGAACCATCCTCTCGCACTTCATGATTAAGCACGCCTCGGTCACCGATCACATTGGTCACCAAAAAGTTGCCTTGCATGTCATCGGGGAAATGACGACTCGAAATCATCGCGCACCCTGACAACGGCCGAATTCGCATCGGATAGAAGGTGGGGAATTGGTAAGAGGGGTCACCACCGGCAATGGACGCAATGCGACGGTGCTGGCTGCCACCTGGATGCTTTAACGGATGATCAATGCGGCCGGAAATCGGAGCTGCAAAGTACGATCGTCCTGGGGAAGCATCGCCGATAAAGTTTTGCCCCCAACGATCGAACACATGTCCCCAGGGATTTGCGAAGGCAAAGTTGCTGAAAACATCTAAGTTCTCGTTCTTGGGGTGATACCGCCAAACGCCGGCTTCGCTGAGTCTTCGAAGGCCATAAGGTGTCTCGACCTGAGAAAACTTGAACGTGCCTTCTTGGAAGTACAAATTCCCACCCGGCCCCCATTCAAACGCCGAGATTCCGTGGTGCGAATCAGCAGTGTCAAATCCAAACAACTTTCGGGTTCGAACATCGGCAACATCGTCGCCGTCCGTATCGGTCAACAGCAAAATATCAGGTTGTTCAGCGACCCAAACGCCATCGGCAGTGACCTCGAATCCCGTCGGCTGATGAAGTTCGCCAGCGAAAACCTTCACTTCGTCGGTTTTCCCGTCCTGGTCGACGTCTTTCAAAATCAGAATCTTGTCGTCCAGCTTTGTCTTGGGTTTCCAGTGAGGATACGACGGCATCGTGGCCACCATCAAACGCCCCTGGTTGTCAAAATTCAGTGCCACGGGATTGGCGAGTTCGGGAAACTCTTCTTCGGATGCGACCAATTGAATTTCGAAGTCCTCGTGGACGTCAAAGAGTTCCTGCTGTTCCAGGGCGGTTAAGTATTCCAAGGAACCGAGCTTGCCGCGTTTGGCGTTCTCGTCGTTCGCGCCACCCACATTCGTGGTCGGGTTCAAGAAGGGCAGGGTGTTGGAATCGTCGATGGAATCATCAACCGACTGGCCACTCGCCAACGCCCAGACACGCTGGTCACGGTTCGCGGTCATCTGGTCGAGGATCGCTCGTTCGCGTTCCATCACGTCCGTGTTGTTGTATGTCCCCGAACCATCCGTGCCCGCTTTTCCACGGCCGCCGTATATCGAAAAGCCATTCACCGCGCGATAACGATGCCACCAGTGGAAATTCTTATCGTCAACGGCGGCCTTCAACTCGGCACTGACTGGCGTTACCGATGCCGGACCAAATAACGCATCGTTCAAGATCTTTGCGAACGCTGCGTAGCCAACTTCGTTCAAGTGACAACCATTCAACGTCAAACGTTCTGGCGTATCAGCGAACAACTCTAACGTGGGCGAATAAACATCAGCCACGACTACGCCGGTATCCGCGGCGACCTGAATGATCGCGTCGCGGTACAGCTTAATATTCTCGTTTCGAGCGTCTGCGTCGGGCAATTTCGGATCACCGGTATCTTCAAAGGCGATCGGAGTTACCAAGGCAATCCGTGGTGCACCGCGGCCGTAATCCTTTGCTTTCGTTTCGTTCACCAAACGAGTTAAATCTTCAGTGAAGTCGGCTACCCCAGCAGCCCCATCGAATGATTCATTGAATCCGAAAAAATACAAAATCGCAGACGCGGCACTGTGACGCAGGTGTTGGTCAGGTTCGCCAAAATTTTCGGAGCGAATTCGCTCGAAGGGTTCGTCGCCTGGGAAACAAAGATTTCGCACGACGAGCTCGTGGCTTGGAAACCGAAGATGCAACTGCGATTCCCACTCGTTGTGGTGCTGCAACCGTTCGCCCAGAGCGTTTCCCACCAGACAAAGATGATCGCCTTCCTGGATCTGCCACGTTTCGGCGGATTCGACCTGGTGATGAACTGAGAAAACTAAGAGCAGCAGACTCAACAAAAAGGGAAGCGGCAACGACAATCGCATGGGGTAGGACTACCTGGGGTTGGGGGTTCAGTGGTTAAGAATCGCACCGAGGTGGGAGAGGCTATCAGTCTAGTCTAAAAGAGCCGTCTCGATTGCCGTGGGCGACCGATCGCTGGCGATCTCAAGTCAACCCGTTGTCGCTGATTCTAACTTTCTAGTTACAATAGTGGCTGTTACGGCCCCGCCGACTACCCGCCCGCCCAAAGGCCTCTCTGCCTTTTCTCGATAGCACCGAATCTTCCCATGCTTGAAGCAGTTGTCGCTGTTCGCGCTCGTCTTAGCGCCACGATTGTCGCCTTCCTTGTCTTATTCCCCCCTTTCGCGGTTGCCGAAACACCTTCGGCAAACGAGATAAAGATCGAACCCAATCAACGCATTGCGTTGGTTGGCAACTCGACCGCTGAACGGATGAACCTTTTTGGCCACTTCGAAACTCGTCTGCAGTTGCGTTTGGCGGACAAGCAGCCGGTCATTCGAAACTTTGGCTGGCCCGCCGATGCGGTGTCCATTCAACAGCGTCCCGGAAACTACACGCAGATTGACGACCCGTATCTGGTGTTCCGTCCCGATATGTTGGTCTGCTTCTTTGGTTTCAACGAATCATTCGATGGTCGCGACGAAGCCACGCTCGCTAAGTTCGCAAGCGACTATCGCAAGTACATTGATTCGGAAACTAAACGATTGGCAGTCGATGGCCGCAATCCTCGGTTTGTTTTGGTATCGCCCGTTGCCTTTGAAAGCAGCGGAAATCCGGTGCAACCAGATGGTGTGGAGGAAAACAAGAACCTTGAAGCCTACGCGGCAGTCGTTAAAGAGGTTGCCCAAACCGACGGGCATGGATTCGTGGACCTGTTCCATCCGACCTCGCAAGCCTTTGCTGAAACACCGGGCACTCAGTTCACTATCAACGGCATTCACTTAAATGAAGATGGCGACTCGTTGGTTGCCGAAATCCTTGAACGCGAGTTATTTGGTCCGGCCGTCACGTCGACCAACGCTGATACCTTCGAACGCATTCGCAAGATCGTCAACGAAAAATCATGGCTTCACCTTCAAGACTACCGCATGCTCAATGGCTGGTATGTTTATGGCGGACGAAGAACTTGGGACACTGAAACCTTCCCCGGCGAGTTCCAGAAGATCCGCAAGATGGTTGACGTTCGCGATCGGTACCTTTGGGATTTGGCCACCGGTAACCCTGTTCCCGATGAACCAGATGACTCGGGAACTGGTGAGGTGTTTATTCCAGAAACAATGTTTGGGTCTCGCGATGATTCTTTCCGGGAAATGAGAGAACCCAAGACGTTGGAGTATCCAACGCCCGAAGCATCGATCTCGCAAATGACCATTCCCGAGGGTTTTGAGGTCAAACTCTTTGCTTCGGAACGAGAGTTTCCGGAACTCGCAAATCCAACTCAAACTGAGTTCGATAGTCGCGGACGGCTTTGGGTTTCGTGCATGGTCAACTATCCCCAGTGGTTGCCCGGCAAAGTGAAGCCAGATGATCGGTTGCTTATTTTCGAAGACACCGACAACGATGGAAAAGCCGATGTCTGCAAAACGTTCTACGACAAACTGATTTGTCCGACTGGGTTTGAGTTCTACAAGGATGGCGTGTTGGTTATCGACGAACCACGAATTTTGTTCTTGCGAGATACCGACGGCGATGACGTTGCCGACGAAGTCACTCATCTTCTCGATGGCATTGGCACGGATGACACCCACCACGCGATGGGAGCATGGGAATACTCGCCGGGTGGGCGATTGCACATGCTCGAAGGCATTGCGATGTCAACGACATTGGAAACGCCGTGGGGCCCAAAACGTCAAAACGGAGCTTCGGGAGCCTACGTTTGGGATTTGGAAAGCCAACGAATCAGCCACTTCCGCACGCCTGGGCAATACAACCCATGGTGCCTTGTGTTCGATAAAGACGGTAACGGGATCATTGGTGATGGAACCAATGCCCAACAACACTGGACGAATATTCTTTCTAGCGGCGAAGTTGATACCCGCAGTAGCGTCGACGCGATCTTCAACAACGAAGGCATTCGACCGGCCGCGGGTAATGAAATTCTTAGAACAAGGCAATTCCCTGATGACTATCACAATCAATTAATCTACGCCTGCGTCATCAACCTGCACGGGATGCCCGCGTTCGAGATTGGTGACGACGCCGATACGTGTGGGCTCACCGGCAAACGAGTTGACAACTTTCTCGAGTCCACCGACATGTTCTTCCGACCGGTTGACCCCAAAATTGGCCCCGACGGTGCGTTGTGGTTTGGTGATTGGTGCAACGCGTTGATTGGACACATGCAATATTCGCAGCGAGACCCCAATCGCGATCATCAACACGGCCGCATCTATCGAATGTTCTACAAGGACAAGCCTTTGTTGCCCGTCGTTACCCAGGCTTATCGTTCGATCGAAGAAGTCATCGAGCAACTCACGGCGTTCGAAACACGAACTCGCTATCGAGCTCGGCGTGAACTGCTGGGTCGGGATCGCGACGAAGTCCTTGCTGCGATCGACGCTTGGACGAAATCGAGTCAAGATCCCGATGCACTGCGTGAGGCTCTTTGGGTGCAAGAAATGATGCATGCGGTGGATCGCGACTTGGTCGAGCGATTGCTTGCCGAGAAGGATTTCCGCTATCGCGCCGCCGCGATTCATGTGATCGGCAATGAATGGCGATATCTGCAAAACCCTAACGAATTACTTTGGAAGGGAGCACAAGACGAGCACCCACGCGTTCGCTTAGAAACCGTACGTGCCGCGAGTTTGCAACCGACCGAAGAGGCTGTCCAAATTGCCGTTTCGGTTGCGGCCGAGTCGCGTGACAAATGGATTGACTACGTCCTTGAGCACGCATTGCAGGCGTTGGGTCCGATTTGGGAAAAGGCGGACGACGAGAGATTGATGGCGTCGCTATCGCCAGCGGCCAAGACGTTCTTAAACGACTACAAGATTGCTCGCGGCCCTGGAGCCGATGTTCACAAACCTCTAAAAGTTCTGGTGAACGTTGACGCCAAGGCAAACGACAAGCAAAAAGCACTTTTGGAAGTTGTTGCCGCGGCGAAGGGTGACCGTGATGTCGGTAAGACAGTGTTTACTCGCGTTTGTGCGGCGTGTCACCAACACGGTGAGCTGGGCAAGAAGTTCGGTCCGCAACTGAGCGGACTTGGTGATCGAATGAGCAAAGAGGAAATCATTCGTTCGATCGTTTGGCCCAACGAGAGTATCGCCAAGGGATACGAGACCATCATGGTTCTGGATTTCGACGGTGTCGCGACCAACGGTTTCATTTTGTCCGAAGATGATGACCAAATCACACTGGGAATTGCGGATGGAAAACAGAAAACGATCCTGAAGGATGACATCGAAATCCGTAAGGACATGAACGCTAGCAGCATGCCCGAAGGCTTGACAGAAACAATCGCTCCCAAAGAGTTTTTGGACCTGTTAGCGTTTCTGATGGGCGACTGGATCGCCACAAATCCGAACCTCGACTACAACCTTCAAAGTAACAATGGCCTCAAAGAAGTATCGCGTCAGACTCACGTCAAGCTTGGTCCGGGTTTTCCAGCGGGGTTGAACGAAGAGGCTACACACCTTCTAAGTCACGAAGGAGTTCGGAACTACAGTTTCGCTGTTCATTCGCCCAATAAGCCCACAGACCAAAACTTCGTCGTGATTCGGTTTAATGAACCGACCAAGGTGGGACACGTGAAGATCTTTAATCGCCGGGATGCCGTTTTTCACGACCGAGCGAAAGGCATCGCAATGTGGACAAGCAACGATGGTGTAGAGTGGACCCAAGTCTGGCATAGCGACGAAGCTTATCCCGACTGGTCATTCGGGCTCTCGATGGATCAGCCGATCAAGTATGCAAAGATTGGACTAACCAAGCCCGGCATTTTCCATATCGACCGAGTCACGTTCTACGGCGAAATCGTGCCTGAGCAAGAGTGAAAACAGCCCAGCGTTGAATCAGGACCAGTTCTGGTTCTCGAAAAACGACAAGTCCAGACGAAGCAACCGTTCTGGACGAACGCAAATCAGGGCGTCGCGTTCTTAAGACGCGACGTCCACTCGGTTGATGACTCGCAAACCGCATGCGACGCTTCGCACGGCCTCTTGAGCGAGTTGCTTGTGGTAGAAACTGCGAACGCTGCCAGTTAGCTGCAAGTCATTGTTGCTTCGATCCACGCGGATCATACGCAATTCGCGAACTGAGCTTTTCGCCAACGCGGCGTTAGCCGCATCGGCAACGTCTTTATTAGGTGTCTTAATCATCCGTTATCTTTCAGCGAAACCTTAAGCAGCGTGCGGTGAACGATCAGAGCATTCACAACCTCTGAACTATCCCACATCTCTAAGAATTTGCCTATGCGAAAAAGTAAAAACGCCCATTGGCAAACTTGCGAAGCAATTCCAACCCGTTCAACGCGAACCTTCGAGACGATCGCCAGAGACACCGCAGTCCATACGCGTTGCTAGCAATCCTTTTGTTCGTTCAACACCCTCCGCTGTAGCGACATGCTCAATGTGAAACCTCTCGAATTGGGTTATGCCGATTAGGAGGGAACGAACGGTTTTTAAACGCAAAGACATGCAACTATGGCAGGGTGTGGTTTGACCTTGGTCAGCAGCAACCTAAGAAATTCTGGGGAATCCACACGACGCATTGGATAGAAAACGCATGATTTGGCTCGATTATTTCATTCCGCTTAGTTGCGGTGGCGGAGGTGTTGCTTGCGGTTGGGTCATGAACGCCCTCAGCCGACAAGGCGCACCACCGAACGTTCCTCGAAAAACCGCTGCGGCGGAACTTGCAACCGAGTCGGTTCCCGTCGAAACGATGGAAGCCAAGCAAAAACGCATTGCGGCAGTGGCAGAGCAATTACAGTCCTATGCCAAGACGATGGCAGCAGACGTCGACGCTCATCAAACTCGCGTCAAAGAGGTCAATCACACGTTGACCAATAATCAAACCCAGGCTCCCGAAGCGGTGCTTGAAGCCATTCACGAGCTGATCGCGTCGAACGAAACGATGCAAAATCAGCTTCAGGATGCTCACGACCGCATTCATGAACAAGCATTGCAGATTGAGTCAGCGGAACGACGAGCAGAGACCGATGCCCTGACCCGCGTGGCCAACCGCGCCGCCTTTGATAAGCATTTGCAATCTCAACACGCTCTTGGAACCGGGAAGGCCGGTTCGCTGGCGATGCTCGATGTCGACCACTTCAAGAAATTCAACGATGTGTACGGCCACCGTGCGGGCGATGAGGTCTTGAGAGTCGTCGCTGGTATGATGCACTCACGATTGAACAAACACGGTCTTGTGGCTCGATACGGTGGCGAGGAGTTCGCGATCATTTTGGATGGCAAGAGCTTGGAAGAAGCCTCCCTGCTTGTCGAATCCGCCCGCATGGCAATTAGTCAGCGTGAGATTCTGTTTGAAGGAAAACGGCTTCGCGTAACTGCATCAGTCGGCGTCGCCGCTCTGGAGTCCGACGAATCCATCGAACAATGGGTTCAACGTGCTGATGATGGTCTCTATCGGTCCAAGGAGAAAGGACGAGACTGCGGCCACAGCATGAAACGCTCCAAAGCCACCCTGATCCAAGCAAAACGAATCAGTAACCTGGCTTCGCCTGATCAAGCACCCGAACGAGAATCTGCGTCCATCGAAGCGGCTTCGATCGACTTGGACGACGTCTTTTCCCTCGATGATGACGAAATGATCGGCGGTAGCGAAGGCGAACAGGCGAGCAAAAACTCTCCGCCGAGCGATCCTTCGACCTCAGAGACCGTGGCGGCGGGACCTCTTGCCAGCCTGCCTAATCACAACGCATTACGAGAGACGTTTGAAGACATCCTCAAGCGGGCTCAGACCAGTGCGTCGATGTCGATCATGGCGATCTCATGCAATGGTCCGGCTAACTCAACAACGATGCGATCCTTAGTTCAGATTGTTCGAGCGACCCTGCGTTCCGTGGACCGCCTGGGCTACGAGAACGATTCAACATTGCTGGTGTGCATGCCTTCGGTGGATCCGTCGACTGCTCAAGCCAGAGGACTTCAGATTTGTCGCTCAGCGGGTGCAGTGGGCATCAAACAAACGGACACTGGCGAGAACATGGTTTCCGTCGGCATTGCCCCTGCGGCCGAGGAAAGTGACTTTGAAGAAATCGTCAGAGCGGCAATGGACATGTCCGTTCGCGGACGCGTGCCCGGCATGCGGCCGGTTGTCTTTGCTGATGCCGTGACAACAACCTAAGGTCACTCACGTATCTTTTGAAAAAACGTTTGCGGTCGATCATTGGATCACCACCGTTAGCGTCTATCACTGACGTTCTTTCCTTCGAAAACACGAGGGAAAGAACGTTTTTTTGATTGTGTGTAAATCCGGCTTGACCCTGTTGGTAGCCAGCCCCTATCCTCCGCGACATGTTGAGGGTTGGCCTGGCCAACACAAAACATTTGGCATTCAAATGCAACGCGGTCACGCACTGGTAATCATTTTCTGTTTACTGCGGACACACGGCATTTTGACATCACATGGATGTGGCGTCATGGCGGTGGCTTTGTTATTGAATGAGCTTCGGTAGGCCCCATGCAGGATGCTCGGGCTTCATCGAACACCAATCCACCGGCTCCCGGAACTGAAGCGCGTCGTCCTCCGCCCCCCTAGGACCTCGTTCTTTCCGGGAGCTTTTTTTATGCGCGGACCCAAAATCAGGAACTGCTGATCCATTTGCGGAGTCGCCAGTTCCACGCTCAGGAAACACGTCTCTTCCACGCTCCGAAGACTCGTTCCAACCCGCTGGGAAACAACTGCGGCCGGAACCACCGGACCCCTCTTGCAATTCAAATGCATTTGCATCAAGATTTCGTTCACGGGTCAGAACCCGCGTGACGAAGTACTGCACAGGCCCGCCATTTGCATGGCCAGCAAGACCTCACAGTCCCCACCCCAGCGTGATTTAAGTTTCCGTGTCGAACTCGCTTTTCCATCCTGATTTCGCCTCCAACCAGCCAAACAAGGCTTTGGTCGGCTGTCGTTGCGATGACGGTACGACTGGTCAGAGTACAGATCGGCTGGGGATTTTACTTTCACTGGCTTGCGCGATCCACTGCCTTTGTCTTCCATTCTTGCTTGCAGCTTTGCCATGGATGACATCAGTGCGATTTTTGGCAAACCCGGTCGTGCACCAACTTGCCGCAGTTGCCTGTACTGTCATCATTTTTCGAGCAATTTGGCCGGGACTCAAGCGTGGCAACGACGCGACGGTTGAAATTCTTGCCGCGACGGGATTAGCGTTACTATTGGCGGCGGCCTTTGTGTTGCCCGCAGCCTGCTGCGACGAACAGTGTCGTCGGCCCGATAGCTCCGCAGCCGTTGCTGGAATGATTTGGAGCCACTCACTGATCTCTGCCAACGCGATCACGTCTTGGTTTGGCCCCAGTGTTATGGCGATGGTCAGTTTCATCCAAGTTTGGATGACTCCCGTAGGCGGGATCCTAATCGCCACGGCTCACGGATTGAACTTGCGAAAGCGGTAGCGTCCGCACGAACGAAGGGCCATCGACTTGCCCATCGACGCGTAATTTCGGTCTCTAGCCGCCTTGCTTTGGCTCAAAGACAAACCGGTAGCCCGCGTCTCGAATCGTCAGCAGATGAATTGGGGCGGTACTATCAGGCTCAAATATTTTGCGCAGTCGGGCGATGAACTGATCCACCGCTCGCGTTTGCAGATTCCCTGAGACTCCCCACACTTCACGCAACAACTCTTCGCGACTGATCACGCGTCCTTCATTTTCAACGAAGTACTTCAGCAACTTCAATTCTTTGGGCGTCATTCGGACGAGCTCGCCATCGACTTCGACCTCGTGAGTGTCAAAGTTCGCTTTGACGCTACCGAAGCTAACCTGCGTTATTTTTTCCGCGGAGAGTCGGGCGCCGGCGGGACGCTGACTAACCTTGCTGGCTCGGGCTCTGACTTGCAACAAGTTCTTAATCCGGCTTAACAATTCATCGAGCTCGAAAGGCTTGCTCATGTATTGGTTTGCACCGGCATCGAAACCTCGCGTCCGATCTTCGGCCAAGGTTCGTGCGGACAACATCAAGACGGGAATTTCAATCCCACCGTCACGGATGGCTTCGCACACGGAATAGCCACTCATGCCCGGCAACATCAAATCCAGAACGACAAGATCAATGGAATCGCCCGCTCCATCGAGGATGCGCAGGGCCGTCGGACCATCCTCGACCAGGGTTACACGATAACCTTCGGCTTCGAGGTTGTACTTAATGCCTACACCGAGGTGCTTCTCGTCTTCGACAACCAAGATATGGGAATGCTGATGAACCACGGCGATACGCGTTGAAAATTCAGGGATAACACAAACGAAAAACTAACTAGAACCAGACGATTCGCAATCCGAAGCGACGTTCAAGACGACCTCAGTTGAGGCTCTGCATTGGGATCTGCACGCACCTCCACATCGGATGGAGAAGCCGTGTCTGCAGCGACCACAGGGCCCAATGTAACTTCAAACTGGGTCCCCGAACCTTCCGAACGATCGCCAACACGAACTGTGCCCCCTAATTCCTTGGTGACAGTCCGGACCAAGTACAAACCTAATCCCGTTCCGGGGGTACTTCGTTCAAGCTCGCTTCCAAGCCGGACAAAACGCCCGAAGATCTTACGACGTTGGTTGGCAGGGATTCCAGCTCCATTGTCGCGAATATAAACGCTCACCTGGTTGTTTGGTTCGACGCGGGTGGAAACTTCGACTTCAGGCGGCGAGCCTCCATACTTAACTGCATTGTCGATCAAGTTGCGAAACAATATTTCTAACTGAATCAACTGGCTCCGCAAGTAAATGGGGTCTGACTTGACGTCGACCGTCTCATTCGACAAACGATATCTCGCGCACGTCGCCTCACCGCATTGCCGCAGCAGATCATCCAACCGAACGATCTCTTCGCTCGCCGGTTCGCCGCCACGTTCAATGCGGGCCGCGTCCAGCAAATGACTGATTAGCGAATCAAGTCGCTCGACATCCTCAAGCATGAACTGGTGAAAGTCCTTTTGCTGCTGTTCATCAACGACCCGCAGATTCATGGTCTGCAAATACAACTTCAAAGACGCGATCGGACTTTTCAGTTCGTGGGTCACCGCGTCGATGAAATTCGATTGCCGCCGATTGAGATTGAACGCTTTGACGGTCAAAGTCAGATACGCGATCACCCCCGCTAATATCACGGCCAACAAAATCGTGCCCGTCGCCAGCAGGGCATAGAACAACGACGTTGATTCTAAGCCGTAAATCCCAAGGAAATTGCCCGCGATCCAAACCGCAGTCAGGATCACCACCAAGATGATCATCACCACACCTAGGGTGATGGGCGCTCGCAATGAACGTCTTTCAAACACGGGGTTGTCTGCCTAGATGAAAAAGGGACTTGGGGGGGAGCAACGCTTCGGACTTAAGCCGCGGTGCGATTTGATGTCCGCCCACCATGGCAGGATTATCCGCCGCCGACAACGAGTCAGCGGTTGCATCGCGAGACTGTCTTGCGACATAAGCAAAGCACACGTGCGTCAGTGAGGGAAACAAAAACTTTGGCGGAGGCGAACTAGCAGTGGCCATCGGTTCAGGAGAATGACGATGTAATAGCTCATTCACCCCACCACCGGGTCGTGACGCATTATAGGTCGCAGCTTTTTTTTCAATTCGAGCGCTGGAATAACCCGATCTGAGGGTGACGTTGGGGAACGTTCTCGCAATAATTCGAAACTGAGGCGGGATAGTTCCCCTAGGCATTTTTTTACGGAGAGTCCTTCATGAGTGCAGATACTCGGACCAGACGCTTTTCAGAGCGAACAATCCGACAGGTGCGCCTCGACTGTACTCGAGCGTTAATACGCGCTCGATTTTGTCCTGACCGAAGCGAGGTGTCTCAACTGCGCTGCACCGATGACCGAGCTGAATCAGACGAAGTGTTTGGCAATCAGCTGTGGTACTTTGAGGGCATCGGCGTCGACGAACTCGACCGACGCCACAATGTGTACGGAGTCGTAGAGTATTCGCTGCAATTTGGTTTGCATGAGTTGGTCGAAGACGGCATTTTCGACTCGGACTACCAACGCGAACGATTTCGTCACCTTTACGAACGCGAAATGCATCGCCCCACCTGGAATCACCCCGCACACCATTGGCTTGCTGCGGGTTTGATCATGGTGACCTCGATTTGGCTTGCGTATCTTCTTGTCCGTACTCTCGTCGCGTGAACTTACTTCCTACTGATTCCGAGCCTATCGTGCGCGTGCACGAGATGCGAAAGACGTACGGAAAGTGGTCGCTGACCAATCGACGGCAGCAGGTCGAAGCATTGTGCGGTGTGACGCTCGACGCATACGCGGGCGAAGTGTTTGGACTGCTCGGGCCTAATGGAGCGGGTAAGACGACACTTATCAAAACGCTTTTGGGCGTCGTTAAGCCAACGTCCGGTAGCGCTTCGCTGTTTGGTTCGCCGGTGGGATCCTCCGCATCTCGAAAGCGAGTGGGATACCTTCCCGAATCCTTACGTGTTGACCGTCACCACACCGCGAGATCCGCGTTGAATTTTTATGGTCGACTCAGCCAAATGGACACCGCATCGATCCATCGACGCAGTGACGAACTGCTGGAACTGGTCGGACTTCGAGGACGTGATCGAGAATCCGTTCGTCGATTCAGCAAAGGGATGTACCAGCGACTCGGTTTGGCTCAAGCTCTGATGCATGACCCCGATTTGCTTGTATTGGATGAGCCTACGGATGGGCTTGATCCGGTGGGTCGAAACGAAGTTCGTAAAGTCATCGAGCGACTGCGAGACCTTGGAAAAACCATTTTCCTTAATAGCCATATTCTTCAAGAAGTTGAACTCGTCTGCACTCGAGTCGCGATTATGGCGCGAGGCAACATTCTTGCGATCGGTCCCATCGAAACGCTTCGAGCCAGCAACTTGGTTGGGTCGTACATCACTATCAGCGTTGCATCGCCGGACCGTGATCTTGATGCCAGTGCCCGCGACCAAGCTTTGAGTCGACTGCGTGAGTGTTTTTCGGGTTTGGATTCCGCAAGTGTTGAGTTCTCACGATTGCCAAATGCCGAGCAAATGAAGATCATGCCCAAGACAGCAGGTGCGATTGATCAGCATCGCCTCGACGATCTTGTCGACCAACTTCGTGGAAACGGATTTTCGATTGTGCATTTAGAATTCAATCAACCCTCGTTGGAGGACACATTCATGAGTCTGGTAGGGGAAACCGACCGCTCATGAGTTTGAAACCATACTTAGCCATCATCAGCGATTCATTTCGCGCCGCACTTTCGTCGCGCGTGCTGTGGGTGGCGATTGTCGCGATCTGGCTCCTGTTGGCGTTGTTAATGCCGTTTGGGTACCGCGAAGATTTTACTACTGATTTTCGCTGGCAAGATTTCTATAACGGCACTCGCATGAAGGCGATGCTTGCGCGCGGACTGGTGGACCCCGACGGCGCCGACACAGCGTTGGGTCGCATTGCGGTTAGTTTGCCGGAAGATCTCAAACGCGAACTTCAGTTTGTGGGCGAAGGTGATGAAGTTCGGATTGCCTATTCCGTCTTGGTAGACGCTCTGAACGGTTTGCTTGATGACACATCTTGGTACGACGCCGACGCTTGGAAGGCGGCGATACGACTCAAAGAACTACGAGAACTTGATGCACTAAGCGACGAAGAGTTGTCCGCTTCGCTGAAACGACGCCGATCCAGATTGCGAATCGAGGCGGCCATGCCGGGTGTGTTCCAGGCTCGGTCTCAGCGTGCAATTCTTTTGACCTATGCGGGCATGGATTTTCCGACGGGCTGGGCCGTCGATAAGCCTCAGTTTGAGCGGTTGATCAACCAGTTTGTTTTACCGCTGATGATCAATTGGTTGCTGGGCTTCATTCTCGTTTTTTTAGGCATCCTGGTCACCGCATCAATCATTCCTGACATGCTGCAACCGGGGTCGTTGCATCTGCTACTATCGAAACCGATCTCGCGGACGATTTTGCTGCTGGCTAAGTTCATAGGTGGGTGCGCCTTCGTGTTGGTATGCGTGACACAGTTAGTACTTGGCTTGTACTTGATAGCAGGCCTCCGGTTGGACATCTGGAATGCACGTCTGTTGCTATGCATCCCCGTATCGGTGTTCTTGTTTTCGGTTTTCTACAGCGTTTCAGTACTGGCTGGTCTACGGTGGCGCTCGCCGATCTTGGCAATCGGAGTCACGGTAATCTTTGGCGGCATATGCTTGCTGGTTGGATTCATCGGCGCCTTGTTTGATGGACTAGTAAAGAATCCCGACCAAGTCCGTCAGTTGACCGTCGTTGGCGACGACGTTTTCGCGACCACCCGGGGTGGCGGATTGATTCGGTTTGACGATGCACAAAGCAAATGGATTGAAATTTTCGAGAGTGGCCCCGCGAACGCGGATCGCGTGATCGCTCCGATTCGCCTTGATGACGATCACTTGATTACCGCCCGAATTCGCAACGGACGGTTTAACCCATTTGGTAGTGGTGCGCCGGAGCTGAATGTGCTGAGCCGGACTAGCGACTGGGTGCCTGAACCGAGCATGCGTTTGCCCACGGCGACGACAAATCTCTTTCGCGCAGGTGAGGGCTCGGTCTTGGCGTTGAACACCGGCGAACTATCAATGACTAGCCGAGACAACATTATTGAAACCGCTACTAAGGAAGCCGCGAAGGTTGCCGATAACGATGCTGGCGAAACCAATTGGCTCAGCAAGCTCAACAGCATGATTGGCACTCAAACGCAAGGGTTCCATGAGATACTGCCCGAACGCGTATCGCTTTCGCAGCCGCGATCGCTTGTCGTGGCCGACGACGGTCGCGTCATCTATGCCGTCACCGGCTCTCGCCTCATGCGCCTGCAGCCTCCTTCGAACGATCAAGAATCATCGCGGTGGACCGTGACGGCTGACTTCACTCTTGAAGGCGACCAATCTTCGCAAGCTCATTTGGCTATCTCGGGTGAACGCCTGCTGGTCACGCGATCCGAACAACCCGCCGTAATTTTCGACGCAAACACGCTGAATGTGATTGAGAAAATAGAATGCCCGTCGGGTGCCGAGGCAATGAGCGTCATTGGGCTTAACCCGGACCAACAAACCGCTCGATTCCTGGCGGTGCTTACTGACGGCCGAATTCGCGAATTAACATCAAACGGAGAATCAGCAAAGTGGGGCGAGTTTATCGGTCCACGCGAAGCGGAGTGCGTTTACTTCGACTCGGCCAAGAATCGAATTTACGTAGCTCACCATATCGATCGGGTTGATCTGTTGAGCAGCGATACGCTTGAACGTCAATCAACGAAGAACCCGAGCCTAAGCGGATGGCGAAGACTCGACCAATGGTTGATCACACCGCTTCGAACTGTGATTCCGCAAACCGGTGAACTTGGCGAAACAGTAGCCTCGATGATCAGTGGCAAAACCGCCGTCGAGATTAACGACGGCGCTAATGAGAACCAGGTCATTCGCTATAAAATCCTGCGCCCCGTCCTGAGTTGCTCGATCTTCGTACTCGTGATGCTGACCATTTCGTGTTTGTACTTTACGACCAGTGATTTTTAGCCACCACTGGAACGTCGCTGTGTCTACAAACGATGCAGGAAATTCTTGGTGCGAATTAGCAGATCACCGTCGTATGGCACAGGACTGGCGGTAGTGAACGGTTCATCGTCGGACAAAGGATTGCTGGACACAACCGAAGGATGATCGGCTGACAGCGGGCCGATCACATGAGTCTTGCCATCCTCGCCTGTGACGTACAGGTGGTCGCCAGCGACGAGGGGGGAACTGCTAAAACCAATCCGAGACTTGGGAACGGAAACTTCCCACGTCGTTTCGCCTGAGTTCAAGTTAAGGTTGTAAACCGTGCCGCGAGACTGCTTGCCATCGCTGACCACATACACACTCTTGCCAACGATCGCCGGAGTCGGCACATCGCTACCCACATCGTCACGGGACCAAACGATTGCATCCTCACCGGCTCCCGCAATCAATTTGGACATGTCCACACAGGTGATCGTTTCACCTCGAGCATAGGGACATACGATCAAATTGCCTGCCGCGACCGGCGATGAAATGGAACGGAAGAACTCATGATTGGTGGGATTGAATCCGCCAAGACTTCCCAGGGTTTTTCCGGTCGACGCATCGTGCAGCGTTAGGTGATCGGCTCCCATGACAGCGATCACGGATTGTCCATTCACTTTGGTTAACAAAGGAGTCGAATAACTTTGAGCGGCTTCTTTGGGAGCATCGACGTTGCGATCTTCCTTCCAAAGCATGTCTCCCGATTTCTTATCGTACGCCACAAGATAGCTGGGGCCGGTCTGCATGACAGCGACCACTACGGCATCAGGCGTCAACAACGGTGACGACCCCAAGTCCCACCACAGTGTGTCTTCGCCAAACTCTTCCTGCAGGTTGGTTTGCCAAACCACCTTGCCATCAGCATTCACGCAAGCCAAATCTCCGCTGCGGAAGTAAGCATAGACGAGTCCATCGTCGACAACCGCTGATGGATTACTGCCGCCTCCTTTCTTGTGCTTCTGACCGCGATCTTCGCCAATCTGCGTTTGCCAAAGAACCTTTCCATCATCGAGCCCTACTGCGATCAACGTATTCTTCCCATCGCTTCCGGCGGTTAGGTACGCGACTCCGCTGTCCGTCACCGGGGTGCTGCTCCCTTGTCCTGCAATTTCAGTTTTCCATTGGATGCCTTCGTTTTCCGACCACTGCAAAGGGAATCCATTTCCTTGCGTTGCCCCTTGCTGAGACGCTCCTCGCCACTGGGGCCATCGTTCCTGGGCATTTAGCGCCGTCGATAGGCAAAGACAGCAGATGACAGAAAGAGTCAAGTTAAGTCGCGTAGTCATAGATCCTAAACCGTTTGAGATTCGCGGAGATGGCGAGGCCGAAAGCGTCCATTGTTTGCTAAAATCTTAGCTGGCGGCCTTTGCCACGGTAATTGGGCACCGTGATAGAACTCACAAAAACTAAACTTCCAAAGGTGAATGCTAGCCGTTTTTGTGCTGGGGCAGGATTTGCATAAAATGGCGACGACAGTACTCCTATGTTATTGAACTTTTTGCTTTCGATGCGGCGAGACGCCATGGAAAAGCTCCTTGGGAAGTCGTTGTTGCTTTCCCTATTCTTTGCCACTTTACCGCTAAGTGCAAATTCGCAAGACGCTGGCTCTAGTCGCACTGGGCCTGTTCCCGCTGGGACGATTCCCATGGGCACTATCCCCACGGGCGACGGAAAATCACTCAATGCACCAGTCCCCACTAGTGAACAAACCCCTAGCCAAGAATCCGTTGGCGAAATCGAAGAGGATCGCATCCGCGGCCTAGCCGATCGCGACTATGCGCAACGCCACATCGCTACCCTCGAAATGTGGAAAGATCGGGAAGGGTCACGTGACGCTGTCCAGCAAGCGGCAAGAGACTCGGACCCTGAAATTTCTGGTCGAGCAAAGTGGATCCTCCGACAGTGGCGGCGCGGTGCACTGCCGGATACTCCACCGGAAATTTCGCGTCTGCTGCGAAGTTCCGATTCGCCGGGTGCGATAGAACGTCTGCTTAACCGAGGACAATTTCAAGCCGCAGTGGTGGCTGTGGAAGAATCCGCAGGCACCATCAACCGAGAAACCATTAGCCGGCGAATTACCGTTGCGCTTCTACAGCGGTTCCCCTTGTATGCAAAGCTTGCTTATGACACCGGATCAACCGAGACTCTGTTGCAATTGCTAGACATGGTCACGGATTCGGACGAACTTGCTTTGTGTCGAATTAGATTAATGCAGTTGATTGAAGTACCCATTGACGATTCGAATCTGCTGCCTAGCTCGTCTTCGATGTGGACGGAATCGGAACGGCGGCAACGTCGGATCATGCTTCTCGCATCGCTGGGGCAACTCGACCAAGCGTTGACGTTGGCGGAAAAAGAAATCGAGGACTCGCACCGCATCAACACACTTTCGCTGGCTGGCCGCTGGGACGAAATCTGCGATGCAACTCACGCGTTAGCCCTCCAATCGGAACCCAACAGTTACGAACATGCCATTCGATGGTGCGATACCTTGGTCGCCGCATCGCGATCACATCGAGACACACTCGTCGACGAAGCTGTACGCGAACTATTGCGAGTTGACCCAGAGAGCGCTGAAGCCGCGAGAACGCTCAACGTGCGTTGGAAGTGCTTGGCGATTCACGGAAAGATTGACGAGGCGATTCGCTGCTTCCCCGAATCCGCGCAGATCCAGAAGTCTAAGTTGTGTCTGCATGCGGCACGACCGGAGATGGCGTTCGAGGTGCTAGGATTTCCGTTGGCTGAAATTGATAGCCAACTACACCACTGGATTGACTCCGCAATAGAAGAGCAAACGAAGGTTAAGACCGCTAACTTGTGTGAACCGGTCGAGAAACTGCTGGTCTTGATGCGTTTACTGGTTGCCACGGGCAATAACGATGCTGGATGGCTTATTGCCAAACGATTGAGTGAATTGCCTGCGGGGGCGGATAACTTCCGAGTGCGAGACCAAATGCTTAGCGAATTGACAGACACTCGCAATGGAGATTGGATCCGTCAGCTGGCGTACGACGAGAACGAAGACAAACTCTCGCGAGCCAGCATGATTCTGCTTTCGACAACCCTGGAAAACGTCAGCGAAGCGACTTTTGAAATCATCTACGAGGCATTGGTGGCGATGTTTCCGCATTGGTCGATGGACCAACGTGTGACGTCGGTCATATCACTTCTTGAAGGAGACCTTCCGCCGGACTTTGATTCCACGGTCGACATCAATCGGTTGCTTAGTTTCGTGGTCACACCACGTGTGAACCGATTGGCGGGAATGCGAATGATTCGTCAACAGATGGCTCGTGGAGCACCTCTTCCGCTTTCAATTCGAGCGAACCTCGAGATCGTTCAAATGTTCTGGCGATTGGGCCAATCCAATGCGGCAACGTCTTGCCTTAATGCTCTAGCTGAATCGGGTGACCCGGACGCTGTCGTTGAAGTCGCCGAACGCGCTCTTCATGCTGGGGACCTGGACTTGGCCGAAGAGATATACGAATCCATCCTCAACAATCTCTTTCGAGTGGACAGTTCCACCGGAGTTATTGCGTCCCAGTCCAACATTTCAGTTGCCGGGAAGGCTATGGTGGGACTGCTTGCCATCGCGAGACGACGCGGTGATGAAGCCGGTGAAATTAAACGAGAACAGCAATTGCGTTTCATGCTGTGTGGACCTTCAGAATCGTTCAATGATGATGTCGCGGGATACCTAACCGAACTCGGTGAAGTTGAGTGGGTGCAAGACATCTATCAATCTGGCCTCGCGATGCATCTGTTTGCTTCAGGCGACGAGATCCGCCTCTACAACGCAGCACGCGGTTATGCGATGATCACCAGCGACCAATCGCCAGGGGAATCGGCACGTTGGTTTGACTTGGCGATGACCCGATTAATCACGTCGGAAGACTTTCGCGACAGTGCTTTTGTCGCGCTACCAATTTACGTTCATCGTTGGGCGTTAGAGGCCGCGATCAAAGAGAAAGACGCGGACGAAGTTCGTCGCACCATTGATGTCCTGTTGTCACTTGATCCAGTCGACATTGATTTGGCCGAACGACTGTTGCCACTCATGCGAGAGTCTGGCATGGGCAGCATCGCTAGCGAGACCCTTAAGCAGATTCTTCAACAGGGAGCAGAGCAGGTTTCTAAGTTCCCGTTGGATGCAATGACATGCAACAATCTGGCTTGGGTGGCAGCAAAGAACGATCACAATTTACCACTGGCACGGCGTCTTTCTCGCCAAGCAGTCGATCTTGAGCCCGCCAGTTCGATTTACCTCGACACTTTGGCCGAAGTCTTATATCGAATGGACAAGCCCGATCAAGCATTGGCCATTGAAAAGCAAGCGATCATGGATGACCCTGATCAATGGCATTTGCATCAGCAAATCGAACGTTTTCGTATCAGTTCACCGTAACTCGTATCAGTGCACGGTAACTTGCATCAGTGCACCATAACTTGCGCCAGTGAACGGTAACTTGCGCCAGTGCACGGTAACTTGCGCCAGTGCACGGTAACTTGCGCCAGTGCACGGTAACTTGCGCCAGTGCACGGTAACTTGCATTCGCACATGTCAACTTGCACGTGCTCGTTTTCCGCACTCACTCACTCGGGTACCCCATTTACTCGGGTGCCCCGAACTCGGTTGGACAGGCACGCTTTTGCTTGGACGATCCGAGACCATATTAGAAACGGATATGAACGCCTCCTCGTGGGTGAGCGGGGCGGTGATGGTGGTGGTGATAGTACACGCGTTGCGGCGGATAGTAGGGAACGACAATGCGTTCTTCAACGATCACGGGTGCGGGGATCACGATTTGCTGCGGGGGTGTGTACTGAGACGCCCGTGCAACCTGCGTTCGCCCCACAGCAGCCGTTTGCATCGCAGAAATAACTCGTTCGCTGACCCCTTGCTGATGCATCGCGATGATGTCGGATACTTGCGGTTCAGCAATCACACCACGGCTTTGGATTTGGTTGATGATTACGTTTTCGCTAAGTCCACTGCGGCTCATCGAAACGACATCGTTCAGAGAAACGGAGCTCTGAGCCACTACGGCTTGCTGTTGCTGTTGAGCATAAATTTGGCGTTGCTGGTTGTAAGCAGCTTCTTTGTCGGCTGCGTTCCCAAGAATCCCTCCGGTCACGGCACCAATCACGCCGCCGATCGCGGCGCCGGCACCGGCTTCACCATTGTTGTCGCCAATTAAGCCCCCGGCTACGGCGCCGGCAAGGCCACCCAACGTTGCACCCCGTGTTTGGTTCACAGGAGGAGGACTGCTGTACTGCGCGGTTGCGGTTTGAGCGGAAACCGAGAAAGCTAGCAAACAAATGCCAAACACGGGCACACGGAACACTCGGCACATGGATCGAAACTCCAAAGACAACGAACAGCAAACAGATGTTGTGGTGTAGGAATTTATGGTCGAGCGAAGCAATGCCAGAAAACAATCACCGGACGTGAAACTAGTCTTCGTCGTGTCGAGGTTTGACTGATTCGGTATCCACGAAGACAGAAATCGCACGAATAAAATCGTCGGCATCATCGAACTCGCGATACACGCTTGCGAAACGAATGTAAGCAACTTGGTCAAGCTTCGCCAAGTGTTTCATAACGATTTCGCCTGCCTCCGCTGAGGTTACCTCGGACTCATACGTGGCGTAGATGTCCGATTCAATTGCCTGGACGACCGATTCTATGGTGCTGCTACTGATGGGACGCTTGGAACAGGCTCGTTCGATTCCGCGGCGAATTTTTTCCCGATCGAAGGGTTCGCGGGTTTGGTCACTCTTGACCACCCGAACGTTCAGTTTTTCAATCGTTTCCGCGGTCACAAACCGTCGTTGGCAAGAATTGCAAATCCTACGCCGTCGAATTAAGTACCCGCCATCCGCATTTCGCGTGTCTTGGACGCGGTCGTTATCGACTTGGCAATAGGGGCAACGCATAGAAGACCTAGAAAAACGATTACCGAAGTGACGAACTGACGCACGTCCATCGACTGGGGTATATTAAGGAGCAGGCCCAAAGCAGAGCACCTTCTTGCCTGGCTGCCATATTGTTGCCAACTTGTTAACCACCGCAAGTCGAATCACACCTGCCATCCCGAGAGAAAGCCAACCTATGTCTGAACCCGATGGTCAGCCAAAACCTATCGATCAAGCTGACGTTACACAAGCACCACCAAGTCGCCCAACCGCAGGTGAGAAGTTTCAAGATTCGATTGCCGCCAAGAAGCAAGCCGAACTGGATCACGACGAAGCCGAAGAAACCGTCTGGACTGGTGGCTTTAGCCCCAAAGCAATGGTGGGCACATGGCTAGCGATGGCTTTGTTATCCGTTTTGATTTTGGTTTTGGCTGGACTGTTTGAACCCTTCACGTGGATGATGGCGATTGGTGCAATCGTTGTGCTTTGGGCAGTGGGGGCAATTCGTTATGCCGCGCGCCGACTTGGGTATCACTACGAACTAACCAACCAGCGTTTTATCCACCAATCCGGCATTCTTCATCGCCAAACGGACCGCATCGAGGTCATCGACATCGACGACGTCAGTTTCAATCAGGGCCCTATCGAACGAATGTTTGATGTCGGTACCATCAATCTTACCGGCAGTGACCGAACACACCCAAGCTTGACAATGCTTGGAATTGCAAATGTACGGAACGTTTCGGGCTTGATCGATGACATACGTCGAAAAGAACGCCGTCGTCGTAGCCTTCACATTGAATCCATCTGAGAACTTACGTGACTGATTGGTTCATCCAGCGCGATAACGCCCACGAAGACATAGGTCCCCTTCGTCCCAAGGAACTTCTAGATTTGGTGCGTGAGGGCAAGGTGATTCGAACCACGATGATTCGCAAAGATGATTCGACATGGTTTGAAGCCGGACAAGTCGGCGGTTTATTTGAAGCAGCAATGCGGCCAACGATCGAGTTCTTCTGCCCACAATGCGAACACGAAGTCACCGAACCACCGGTTGTTTGCAACTATTGCGGACGCGAAATTTACAAGGCGATCACAAAGATCACCGAGAACTCCATCACACCTGGAAACGACCACTCGATCACGGGACAAGCAGGTCGTTCGGTTCGCAACTGGCTTAAAAAGAAGAAGATCGCAAAGGATGACGACGAGAAGCCCAATACGCCCTAAAGCTAATAAGTTCTAAAGCTAATACGCCTTAAGACCAAAACGCGTAAACCCGAGTGAGCCAGTCGCTCTGTTATTAAGAGCGAAGGACAAACTCGGGTTTTCGACGAAGTACGGGTGACACCAAGTGGCGTCGAGGCTCAGTTTGCTTTGCGTCTAGTAGCGAAGCTCTGCACCGACCGACAATCCAGTGAACAGGATGTCGTCTTCAGCTTGAACGCCTTGACGTTGAGTCAATTGAGCCGCGGTGAACGAGGCTTGGCTATCAGCCGTTGCCACACCGGTTAGGTACCACAACTCGGCACCGGCTCGCACCGAAAGGATTTCGCCAAGTTGGTAGCGAACTCCCGTTCCGAGTTCGAACATTCCAGCGATTTCAGTCGAGCTGTCGCTGTCTGCAATCGAGTAACCGGTGCTCTTAACAATGCTTTGATCCGTGCTGGCGTTGTTAGCGTAAACCCCTGCTCGCATTCGAGTATCGCTGAATCCGTGTCGGCTGATCGGGAACAGCAAGTCCGCTCCGATTTGAACACCGATCAGTTGGTTATCGGTTGAGATATTCAGGTTGCCAGTTTGCCCGGACGTACCCGAGGTCGCAGCGTAGAGATAGTCCTCATCGTAGTTGATGTATCGACCACCGATCAGGAGCTTCGCCATTTCCCAACCCACCAAGGTCTTGCTTGCTTCCAAGCTGTAGTACTCGGCACTCAGCCTTTGGTCTGCAACGCTGGCGTCCGTCAAGAAAGACAAGTCTGTTCCAAGCGTGGTGGCTGCGTTACCGACAAGGGTTCGACCGAAGAAGGTCCCAATGCTGTCAGTTGCACTAGCGTCGTTCCCACGTTGCTGCCACTCAAGTGGTCCAACGAAACTGGCTTCATAGCCGTGGACACAATCGCCGACCATTCCGATCGTGATTCGCGGTGCCCATTCGTAATCGAAGCCGTCCATGCCAAAGTTAGGGCTCAAGCTGAAGTCGTCGTTGTCACGCTTGAAGTACATCGCTTCCACCGAAGCATAGCGATATGGACTGCAGGGCTCGCAACTGTTCGCGAAAGCACCGTTGCATGACAGACCACTAACTCGGTGTCCGCATCGGCCTCCGCAAGACGTACCACAGGAACCGCAAGTTCCGGTCGCCATGCTGATTGTCCCGCACGAGCCACCACATGAACTGGTGCCACAGCTTGAACAGTGACCTGACGCGTGCTGGAGCAAACCAACTTGCTTGATGGCACTTTGTTCTTTTTGGTCAGCACTGGTGCGATACGAGGCCGTATCGACGACTCGATAGTCCTCACCACCATGCGTGAACAATCCGTTTCGCACTGCGTTGCCGCCTTGCGACCCAGAGCTGGACTGAGCCATCGCCTCAGAAGACGAAGCCAAGCCCATGAAAGCGGCACCACAAATCATCAAGAGTCGAGTGACTCGCGAAGCATTCTGGTGAACACTTTGACTGCAGGGGTGGAAAGAATGGATCTTCATGATCGAACCTCGTTAACTATCGGTGCGATGGATTCGCGACGTGATAAATCAAATTTGAAGGGTAAGGTTATTCGGGCGTAACCCGATTCAAGTGGATATTGCGACGAACGGTAGCTCAGCGCACTTTCAATTGGTCATCGACGGGAGCGAGACAGGCCTTACGCACCATGCGAAGGATTTTTTTCGCGGTCGCTTCGCTTCCGCAACGTCCGATCACAATCAACTCTTGTTGTCCCTGCCGCACCAACACATCTGCATCGGGAAATGCATTGGCAATGGATTGGTTCAACATTTCGATTTGGTTACCGGCTTGGACACCGCCAGTTTCGACTTCGTCTTTGACATGAATGTCAAACGTCTTGACGCGAGGTGTGCTGCGTCCTTCGATCGGCTCGGCCCATACAACCAGCCTGGTCACGCCGTTCCCCGTTCCGATCAGCCTTAACTGATTCGGCCCGGCTGCAAACGCTTGACAGACGTTCTTGTCAGCAACTTCCACGCTGCGAAGTTGTGCGCCGAGCGTGAGTGATCGCACTTCGGCACGGTTGAGATACAGCGGAATGACAGTTGTGTTTTCCACAAGCTTTTCAGCATGTGTCTTACTTAGCTCCACCCCGGTGTCTTCCGCACTTCGCACCTGAAACTCGGGTGATGCGACGACGTCTTCAATCGCGATTGTCATGGGTTGAACTGCGACCGGTGGTCGGTATCGTCGAGACTGCAAACTCTTTTCGCTTGAACGAGTGAGTTTGGCGATCGACGCTTCGTCGTGAGATTTCACATACTGATTCCGGCGTGGTGCAGCGTCATCGCCAATCGGGCGTGCATCTTCAATGGAATCTAGGCTCAAAGGTTCGACACCGGCCGATCCAGCAAGATCGTTCGATGGTCGAGCCGTTGATTCTGTTTTGACGACCAAATCCGCAACGTCGTCGTCCGCGAAATCTTCGCTTAACGATTCAGTTTCGTCTAAGTTCTCCACTCCGCCATCGGAAAATGAGAACATGACCGGCTCGTCGTCCACGTCGGTTGCCTGAACCAACTCCGAGTCATCCTGAACCACTTCATCCATCATTTCGACAGGCGTGTATTCAGGAGCCTGGGGAATCACCATGGGCTCGGGATGACTTGGACGAGCTTGCGGTACCGCCTCTGCAACAATCTGCCGTTCATCGCTCGCGATTTCATCTGCGTTGAGAAACGTACGTTTCATCGGCAGAAGAATGATCGAGCTAGCTTGTGGCGAATTGATCTGGCGATCCTGGCTCTCGAAAGTGCGAGACCCCTGCTCGCTCGCTTCGACTTCGCCGGTGACTTGAGTCACCGTTGAATCGAGGACTGGCTGCGACGCCAACGCATTCGATTCGACTGCCATCGGATTGGTTTGAACCGGGGTCGGCTCAGGAGTCTCGATCGTCATTGCGGGTGCGTTGACGCGTCGAGGCTCTCCGTCCGTGGGTGTTTGCAAACCAATCGCAACACCGATCGGTTTAAGCCGAATGGTTGACGATGATTCGCTTCCCGAAGCCAATTGGATGTCTCGGCGAACCGCCGGTTCATCTGGCAAGCAGAATGGATTGACCTGCAAACTGTTGCCCGTTGAGCTTGGCTGCGATGCAGCACTTAACGGCAATGGCAATCGAGCGCCAGCTTGCGTGGGATCACTCGCTTGGACCGAACCAACCGTGAAAGCGGTTCCGGCCGCCATCGCGATCGCGGCAGCGATCACCTGGCGTTTTCGGTGAGTGTGAACTTTGTTTTTTACGTATGGGTCACGCATGCCGCATCCTTGCGTCCGAGCGATCTAGGTCGATGCGCCCCCCTCGGCACACCGGAAAACACGCCGAGCGAATTCACGCCCGAAATGTCCGTCCGTAGAAGTATCGACGACCGATTGTTGCGACATTAACGATTCTGCTGTTTCCAACACGTCTAGCGATCTTTTGTCTTGCTCCGGTTGTCGCAAATGCTCGGATAACCCGGCCTTCTCGCTATCGAAACTGAACAAATGGCACTACTTCGCGGTCAATCGTGCCTGTTTCGCCGTGAAAGCGAGCACCGCTGCAGCGACCGAAACATTCAGGCTGTCGACTTGGCCAGCCATAGGAATATGAATTCCTTCCGTCAATTTCCCGCCCACCTTTGACCATCGATCCTGCAGCCCGTCCGCTTCGTTACCTACCACGATCGCGATGCAACCCGAGTAGTCCTTTGTCCAACACGACTCGGACGATTCGACGCGAGCGGCCATGATGCGGGCATTGATGGATTGCAAATATCCGGCGACCTCTTCGAAAGTTCCTTCGGCCCATGGAACATGAAACACGCCGCCGCTGCTGCTGCGGATCGCATTGGGATGAAAGGAGTCACCACCATCACAGATCAAAACGGCGTCCACACCTGCGGCATCGGCGGTGCGAAAGATTGCGCCAATGTTCCCAGGCTTTTCGATCCGGTCGAGGACTAAGATGACAGGATCGGGCGATCCGAGGGCGGCTAGCTTAGACCCAAACGTATCAAACGAGGTCGCCGGACGCTCAAACTCAGCAACCACCCCCCGAGATGATTCCCCGTATCCAATCTTGTCCAGTATTGCTGAGCTAACCCAAACCGATTTCTTAGATGCAGCCGAGTCGCTCAGCACCCGGTCTCGCCAGTGGTGATCGTGCCATTCATCCTGTCCCACCACGTCATCCTGTCCCGCCACGTCATCCTGTTTCAGCTCGCCAGGACAGAAATAGAGTCCTTTAAGCACCATTTTTGCCGAGATTGCCTGGCAAGTCTCTCGCCAACCGTCAACGATGACGCACCCCGCTTTGCGTCGAGCACGGTTGTTTCGCATGCGAACGAGATGCTTGACTTGGGGATTCGATGGACTTCGCAAGACAACTCGCTCGCTCTCACTCATCAAATTCTCGATCTCTGTTATGTTGATTGGCCAAGAAGGATACCAAGCTCGCGAAAGCCACTTGGCCTCGTTCGCTCCTTCGTAGCCATCTTACGCACCGCCGGGCGACTGAAACACCACACGCCCCGATCGATATACGCTCCGCTTAAATCCACGAAGATTCCGACCTTATGAGTTCATTGGCATGCCATCCCGTTTCTACGTTTCGACAACGGCGAGCCTTTCTACAGCTTGAACGAACACTTTATCGCGACGACCCGAATTGGGTGCCGCCGATCTGGGACGAACGCAAGCGACTTTGTGGATTCAAGCACCACCCTTTCTATATTGACAACAAGTGCCAGGCTTTTTTGGCGACTCGAGGCTCTGAAGTTGTGGGGCGAATCGTTGCGATCATCAATCGCGATCACAACGAACGCTACAACGAACAGCGCGGCTTCTTCGGATTTTTTGAATCGATCAACGACCGTGACGTTGCGGAGTGTCTCTTTGAAACCGCTGGCCAATGGTTGCGTGATCAAGGCATGACGGACGTTCGCGGTCCGGTCAATCCGAGCCTTAATTACGAATGCGGTTTGTTGATCAAAGGATTTGATTCGCCGCCGACGTTTTTGATTCCTCACAATCTCGAATACTACGGCGACCTCATCGAGGCGTGCGGATTTGAAAAATGCCAAGATCTATTCAGCTACGACGCGCACATGGACACGCTCGAAGACTTGGACCCCAAACTGATGTTTGTCATCAACGAAGCGACCAAACGATTTAATGTCGAGTGTCGTCCCATCGATCGCAAGCGTTTCAAGAAGGATGTCCGGTCGTTCTTAGAAATCTACAACCTCTCGCTCCAACAAACTTGGGGCTATGTGCCAATGAGCGAAGCGGAAATTGATCATCAAAGCGCTTCGCTGAAGTACTTGATCGTCCCAGAACTAACCAGCATTGCCGAGATCGACGGCAAACCGGTGGGAGCTGGTTTCGGGTTACTCGACTACAACCAAATCATCAGAAAGATTGATGGGAAGATCTTCCCATTCGGCTGGATCAGTTTGCTAAAAGACAAACGTAAGATCGACCGCTTGCGTCTGATCAGCACGAATGTGCTGCCCGAATACCAGAAGTGGGGACTTGGTCTCGTCACGTTGGCACGGATCCTGCCCGACGCGATCACGTTTGGGATTCAGGTCGGCGAGTTCTCGTGGGTGCTCGAAAGTAACTCGCTTTCGCGAGGCACGATCGAACGAGGCGGGGCAAAACGTACGAAAGTTCACCGGATTTACGACAAATCGTTGATTCAGAAATAATTCTGCAACTGGTCATACCAAACCTTCGTGTTCATAATGGTGGCGATCATAATGGCCAGCCATCGATTCCAGCACTGATCTTTTCTCGTCCTCTGAACTAACGTGTCCATGTCCGCCCGAAACGTCTTCATCACCGGACTCGGCATCGTTTCGTCGATTGGTATTGGCAAAGAAGCCTTCTTCGAAGGCTTGCTCGAGAAACGATCAGGAGTCACTTCGTTGGCTGATCGCACGGACGAAGGTGCCGTTCCCAGAAAGCAGGACTTAGACCCGAAGAATCCTGCCGCTGGCCTCTGGATTGGGGCACCAATTTTGGATTTTGATGCCAAGCTTTACGTGACCCCGCGGAAAGCGTTAAAGGTCATGTGCCGAGAAATCCAAACCTCGTTTGCTGCTTCGCAATTGTCGATCAAGGATGCGGGCGTTGCAGATCATTTTCCATTGTCCGACGACTCAGACCTCGATCGTAGCGATGTCGGCACGGTCTTCGGTAGCGAGATGTTCTATGGACCGCCATCGGAAATGCAAGACGCGTTCCTAGCGTGCAACGACGAACAAGGCGAGTTCGACGCTTCACTCTTCGGCGGGGCAGCGATGAAGAAGGTCCTGCCTCTTTGGATGCTCAAGTACCTGCCCAATATGCCGGCGTGCCACGTTGGTATCTCGCTTGGCGCCCATGGCCCCAATAACTCGCTTGTCTTGGGTGACGTGTCCGGCCCTGCGGCGATGATGGAAGCTCAATCTTGTTTGCAACGAAACATCGCAAAGCTGATGCTTACTGGATCGGTGGGAACGCGGATCAATACCACACGGATGAACTACCGTGGCGACTTACCGATCGCTGAAACCTTTTCCCCAGTTGAATTGGCATCACGCCCCTATGACCCAACGTCGCGTGGCGTTGTCGGCGGCGAAGCGGCGGTCACCTTTGTGCTTGAAACGCAATCGCAGCTAGACGCTCGCGATGCCAAACCTCTTGCTAGAATCTCAGCACTTGTTTCTCGATTTGTTGCTTCGCCTGCTATGAAAAACGGCATTCGGTCCACCGCATCGTCCGTCGAGGCGGGGCGGGGCAGTGCCAAGGCCATTGAACTAGCGATCCAAGACGCGCTTGCCCAAGCGAATCTTAACGCTTCGGATATTGGCGCTGTCATCAGCCAAGCGTGCGGCGACGTTTCGATTGACGCGTGCGAAGCTCAGGCCATCCGCTCGACGCTGCCGGATTGTCCAATCACCGCACCAATTGCTGCCTTGGGACACACCGGTGCGGCCGCCGGAAGCGTGAACATTGCGGTGGGGCTGCTCACACTTGGCCACAAGAAGATTCCTCCGACAATTCAATCGTCTGATCGCAAGCGTACGTTGCCACTTCTGGAAAACGCTCGCTCGCTTGATCAGCCGCACGTGATGTGCCTTTCCCATACCTCCGAAGGCTCGGCGACTGCGGTAATACTTTCTTCTTCGTAACCACTGGGTCACAATAGAGGTCTCGCCTCAATCAATCTTTTCAATCGTTCATCAACCTCAACCCGAGCAACACTCATGACCGACCAAACCCCTTCCTCACCAAACAATCGCGGCGAAAAAATCAGTCGACGCAATGTCATGGCCGCCGCCGGCATCGCCGCAGCATCGGTTGTGTCCACAGCCAAAGGGCAGGAAGCCAATCCAGCCGCTGGTGGCGAGACTCAAAACGCGCCTATCACCGTCGATGCTAAATCCGGCCGCCTCAAGCAATCGGTTTGCAAATGGTGCTTTCCCAAAATGGAACTTGACCCCTTCGCTGCCGAAGTTGCGAAGCTCGGAATGGTGGGCATTGATTTGCTTTCACCAGCGGAATTCGAAACCGTCAAGAAGCACGGCCTTGTTTGCACAATGGTAAGTTCGCACTCGCTTGCCAATGGATTGTGCGATCCAAAGTTTCATGACGATTGTCTCAAAGAAATGAACACGGCCATCGAGGCCACTTCCAAGGAAGGTTGGCGCAACGTGATCTGCTTCAGCGGAAACGCTCGCGGCATCAGTACGAAGCAGGGAATGAAGAACTGCGTCGAGGCTCTCAAGAAAATCGTTCCCGTTGCTGAAAAAGCTAACGTGATCCTCAACATGGAATTGCTCAACAGCAAAGTGAATCACCCCGATTACATGTGCGACAACAGCAAATGGGGCATTGAGTTGGTCAAACAAGTCGGTAGCGATAATTTTAAGTTGCTGTACGACATTTATCACATGCAGATCATGGAGGGTGACATTATCCGCACCATCCAAGACAGCCACCAATTCTTTGGCCATTACCACACTGCGGGCAATCCCGGTCGTCATGAACTCGACGACACGCAGGAATTACTGTACCCACCGATTGCAAAGGCAATTGCGGACACCGGTTTCGATGGCTACTTTGCTCACGAATTCCTACCGGTCCGTGATCCAATTGCTGGACTCACAAGCGCCGTTCAACAGTGCATTGTTTAGTTCAAACTTTGTCGAACAATCTCGTCACTGCTATCGACAAAGAAATCGTCAAACTCCGCCGCATCCTCTGCTGTTCCCTCTAGATCATACTCTTCTGAAATGAGTGATCCGAGAAACGCTTGGATGCGGTTTGCTCCCTCAGCCTTGGCGTGGTGAGTCGCAACCTCACTAGCGAAATTGAGCACATCGTAGACCCGCGTCTGGCTCGGCAAAATGCGACGTCGCTTATCGCTGAGTGCCTCAATATTCGCGAGGCCGTAGAGTTCACCAAGGTCTCCCGCCACGGTGCGAAAACTGCTTAACAGACCATACTGAGTCAACTGGCCTTCTCGCGACAGTTTGTCGAGTAGGGCTCCGAACTGCAAGCATTCATGCACGGAAGCCCAAGAATTCTGCGCTGATTCGAAACGCTGACGTAGTGCGGCATACCCGTCGCCATTGTCGAACGAATGCAGCGCGCGGGTGATACAGTGATTCATCTCTTTGCCGATCGGGATGTCGCTACGAAACGCACGCGAGTAACCCACCATCCCGTTACTACAGATCAGCCGCAGCATGGACAGGAATAACCGCGGATGACCGTATCCATCGATCGGCGTCTCTAAACAAAACCGGTCTCGAAAGTGGTCGCCGCCAATTTGGAACTCACGTGTCCTGCCTTGAGGCATGTGAGTGCTGGTGACTAATCCATCGTGGTAGCGAACCTCATGACCGCTATGTTGTTCAACCAAGTCGATGATTTCGTTGTATCGAATCACCGGTCGATTGGGGTTGGTAACGGCCAATAATTTCCTGGAAGTTACTTGCCCCTCGCTCATCGTTTCCGCGATGCAGAAGCGATACGAATCATCGTGGTTCTGCTGATGAATTCTCGAAAACACTTCCTCGGCTGTAAAATATCGAAACACGTTTTCTGCGATCTTAAAGCGAGAAAAGAACGAACGCCAAAACCGACGACTTGCTTGAACAGGCGTTCCGTCGATCTCAAGTTCTTCCAATCTGATTTTTCCGCTTTCGGATCGCTTCACTTCACGAACCTTAAGATCGGCAACCGTGGCATAGCCGTAGGTGAACGTGGTACGGCTAGCGTTTGTCAAAGCATTCATATCGGGTTCCTTTCAGGGAGACCAACGGGAAGGGGTAACTAAAAATCAGGAAGCGTCACGTTGCCAGAACGCACTTCGACGCCCGCGGTGCATGGCAACCACGCTTGGTAACGCCACATCAGCCCTGGCGACCCGTCGACGAGCAACCATCGTCATGGCGTCCAGATTTGCATTGGTTTGAATGCTTCGCCAACCTGCGTCCGTCCAAAGGTACTGTTCACGCGGTTTCGCAGTTCGCATCATCGGATGAGCTGTGCTTTTGCATTGCACGACTTGTTTGCGAGGTACATCGCGGCACGTCCGTAGTACTCGACCAGCCATCTGGATCGTGCATCCCTTGCCGCTTGGACGGCAGAATACGGTCTTCAACTCGGGGCAATCGAAACCTTCGGTCAAGATCGCCATGTTGATCAAGATTTCAATTCGACCGGCGGCGAAGTCGTCAAGTTGTCGGTCGCGATCGGAAGTTGCCATGACAACTTCCGATTTGATACCGGCATCGCTCAGGATTTGTTGCAATCCAAGGCACTGCTCTCGACGATGAAAGAACACTAACGACTTACCCCATTTGCAAGGCTCGTCGATGAGTAATTTCCCAACACTTTCGGGACTGTATTGATCGATCGTGTAGTGATCATAGGCACTTAGGTAACCATCGGCGATCAACATCGCGATTCCGGCGTCGCGGATGACATGGTCAAAGCAGAGCTTGACGCGGTCACTGCGAAAAGGCGTGGCTGAAAGCCCTAGGGTCCAAGTGGGTTGGATCTTGCTATGCAAATTCGCCATGCTGGTTGCTGCGTCATGCTGAGCCTCATCGACAATTAGCAAGTCCACCATCGGAGGATCCTTGTCGAACATGCTGATCAGCTCCATCCGCACACCGAACCGCCGTGCGACGTTCTCTGCCTGCGCTTGAGCCAACAAGTTACGTCGCATCGCAACCCAACCAACGCGAGCACCGGTGAGCTGCTGAATCATCGCAGCGGAAGCCAACCCCATCACCGTCTTGCCGCTGCCAGTAGGACTTTCAATCAACACGCTCGAGAGAGGACGTTCGTTGGGCAGGCGTCCGGTTTGGCCAAATTGCTGCAGCACTTCACTGATGATGCAGCTTTGATATGGACGCGGTTGAACTTGGCAAACCTTTAGAAACGCGTCCAAGGTCCCGCCTAGACCAGGAGCCAAATTCTGCAGCCGGTCTGGACGAAACATGATGCCTGAATGATTCATCGAACACTCCCTGAGGAACCGTCAATCTTGAAGAGTTAACGATTCTTGAAACGACCGATGACACGTCTGGTCAGACGCTATTCACTTGAACCTTACCCACCACGGTTTCGGTATTCCCGACTATCAAAAATTTTCTGCTCATACGCGAATTTTCCCTTTCATGACCCAACCGAGAACTCAATGCCCAAGCTAAGATAGCTACCTTGGGGGGCGTGTTAATGCTCGGTATTGACCGGGGCAGGCGGAAAACTATCAGCACTTGATTGCCGTCGACGACTCGCCGTCACAACACAAAGAACACGACGTAGTTGAACTTGCTGGGGACTTAGCGATGCGAAGCTATTTGAAACACCTTGGAATTTCGGGACTGGTCTTGGGTGTGCTTCTGCTCGCCGGCAATCTGCCAATGCGTTTGAAGAGCGTGTACACGGAAGGAAAGCTACAGCAATGGGAGGGCGAAGCGTACGTCCTTTCTGATAGCCCGCCATTACCGGTGGCGGCGGGGTGGCCAGAGGACTTCTACCTTCGTTATGACGATATCGCAAACAACGAACCGTTTGTGTGGTGGTCGACGGCCGCGTTGTTGCGCAATGTAGGAGTCGGATCGTTAATCATCACCAGCGTTGCGAGCTTAGTTTTTTTTGTTCGCCGCAAGCGTAGCGGATCGACCGTCGAACCGAAGTCCAACGTCGAACAAGATGAAGGTCAAATTGTCACGCCACCGCCCACACACTGGCAGCGACTCAATCGAGTTAACATTCGGTTCGGGATCGCAGACATGTTGCTGGCAACCGGGACTGTTGCCATGCCTCTTGCATTCTACCAATGGCAGAACCGAACCAGCGGAAATGACCTTAAGACGGCCCAAGCGATGGGTCCGGATTCTTCATTTACTCGTGAGGCAATTATTCCAGCGATTATCGCGGATTGGATGCCCGATTTCTTGTTAAACCAATCGTTGAAGGAAGCCTTGCTCCGCACCACGATGGTGAGTTTAAAAGCTCCCAAGGATCAACATGTCTCGACCGCTATATCGCTTCCGCATTTGCGAGTGCTCGCTATTGGTGGTGGTGATTACGATCTCGAACAACTAGCTCCATTGCCAAATTGCCCTCGGATCACGTCACTCAATTTGTCGGGACGCGAATTAGACGATTCAACGCTGACCCGAATCCGCATGCTCGACAACCTACGAGACCTCGTGCTCTCTCGCACCAATGTCTCGCACATTACTATCGAACGGCTCTTTGAACAGCGAATTGAAGCTGTGTCCCGACTGAAATATCTCGGCTTGATCGATACAGGCGTCGAGTTGTCGCCGCTTTCCAATTCACCGGTCTTCACCACGATGACGTCCCTAACGTGCCTCGAACTACCGCGACCGATGCCTGGCACGGACGCCGAGTTTGTCTTGCCACCGATGCCGAAACTGCAAAGACTCAAATTCATTTCACAGGACCGTGGAAAGAACAGTTCGATCTTAAAAATCACCGTCAATGATTGCCCTCAGCTCAGTTTGCTGTCGATCGGGATTATGCAGAAGTGCTCACTTGATTTAAGCAATCTTCCGAAACTGAAATCCATACAGTCGTACTCATTCAAGACAATACTTCGACTTGCTAGGCGTCAATCTGTGCCAGGAACGCTGTGGATCGAATCGTTGACAGGTCACCAACTACCAGCCTTCGAAGAAGCAACCATTTATGCTCCTGATCTTCGACAAATTCGATTGACTGAAACTCCGCGTTTTCGAAACCTCTATCCCGCTGTGTTCTCAACTAATTCGTCGTACTACACAGGCGGGAAACAATTCGATGAGATTTCACGAGAGGCTACCGAAGCGCTGGTAGAGGGAATCGTACAATCGGATGGCCCTGAAAAGATCGACTACTCAACAGTTCCGCTGCAAGGAGCCAAGCTCGGTCGACTGTTAAAGAACGATCGTGTGCAAGAGCTCTATCTGCACGATTGCGGACTCCGCCTTGAAGACATTGAACACCTATCCGGCGATTCAACGCTTCGGACCATTTCTTTGCAGGGAAACCCACTAGGATCAGCAGAGATCGGCAAGCTGATCTCTGGTATGCCTAAACTTGAACGTTGGCACGGCGATCTTTATCAGCTTCAACGCTTGAGAATTGAAAATCACGAACACGTTCGCGGTGTGGTGGATCGATTGCCCAACGAGAACTCTCCCGATCGAACCCATCTACCGCATTGCGATGCCCTACGTTTAATCAATCTGCCGCAGTGGGTTACTCCCATTCGATTGGACGCAGCGTCATATCGCCATTTGACAATACAAGACTTACCGAAGTTGCAACAACTAGTGATCGATGCACCCGTTTGCAAAGACACCGTTTTATCCGGACTTCATGGTCTCACCACGATCGCTGTGGGAGGTAAGTACCTTGACGACTCGGTGATTGACGACTGGCCCGAGTACTCGGCGCTTCGCTCTTTACGCCTCTACGGAACTTTGGTTTCGCCGGACGGGTTCACTAAACTGTTGAACAACAAGAAGTTAACACTTGTTGATTTCCAAGATTCAAAGATTAATGACGATGCGTTTCTGTCCATGGACCCAAGCTTTTTAGCATCAGTCACGCTAATTCAAACGCAAGCAACGGAAGCATCCGTTCGCCATGCCTTAAAGTCACCTTCGATCACCAGATTGAATGTTCATGACATTTCGATTGATGAAAGCCTAGGAGATCAAATCCTCAATCGCCAACAACTGAGATCCCTCGGACTGAACGGATCGACTTTGACGCCAAATCAATTCAAGAAAGTTGCCGCGATGCCTGCTCTCGAAACGCTGTCGCTAAGCAGCGTTCATTTGGACATGTCGCTAGCTACGACGATAGCGAACGGGGGACAAAGCGCGTTGAGGACACTAACGCTTGTCGATTCCAAAGCAGATGGACCGGCCGTTCGGGCGTTGATGCGACAACTAAGAGGTTTGAAGCTTGAACTGATTCGAACCGAAATCCCGGCCGTTCTGGAAGGTGACCTATTTGGAAGTGGTCGATTAGTTACTGAAGAATCACCGGAGAACCCGCTTTATTGCCGTGGCCCCGATGGGATGATGTTTCCAATCTTCAAAGGAGCTTCGACGGGTGCTTTCATCACTAATTTCGGTCGCTTCACGCCCAACATGATGAACCCTGATGGAAGCTTTGTGCCGATATCGGAAGAAAGTTTTCTGATGTTGACTCCGCATGTGTTCCGTGAAATCCGTGCCAAAGATACCGAACCGACCGTTTTGTCTTTGGAGAGTGAAGAGTGATGCGAAGAATAGGACTCGTTTGTACGCTTGTAATGGTGTTGGTTGCTGGTTGCGATAACTCGCCGTCAAAAGCCTCATTGGATCCAGAGCAAATTACATCCTTTGGTCTCGTTGATTCAGGTCAGGGACGTTTTGATTGGCCGATATCGCGAAACGGTTTCACTGTAAGCCGTCCTCCGGTCTATGCATCGCTAGACGGATTGCATCTTGAACCTCTCGATGAAATTGATCAGAAGGAACTTCCTGCGCCCGAGACATTACAAGGCGAGGACTGGCGTCGCTTTCTTCGAGCATTAGGCACCAATGCGATTCATCCCTTTGAGATGAAACCGATTCATCTCGAGGTTGCGAGGCTGGATGTCCCAGCAGGACCGGTGTCGTTCACATTCTCGAGCAATGGTGATCGCTTGTTCGTTTGCGATGGTGCGACAGTGACCGCAATCGCGTTTGCCGAAGCGTGGAAAAAAGACATTCCACTGCTGACCCCATCGGACAGCCAATCTCAACGTGTGCTATGGAAGTGGAATGTCCCGCATGGGTCGATTGGCGATCCGACGCACTTGGTAGTCACCGCTTTCGGGTCGGATATCGTCAACACTTTCGACTGGGGTGTCGAATTGAATGAGGGAAAAAATGAGAATGCTGAAGGATCCGAAACACCACCCCATCGCTCGGAGCTATTGCTAGTCGCTGGAAAACAGACGGCCAGACTAGATCTGGAAACGGGAGAAGTACAACAGAGCTTCTCGACACCGGACGGCGGGTTGGACTACGTCGTTGCTGCCGCTGACGCTGATGTGGTGCTCGCGACTACGCCGGAAGGTAACGTCTTCTGGAATGATGGCGACGCAGAAGAATGGGTAGCGGTGGGAGCTCAAGTCCGTCCCGCATCACAGTACGTGGGACGTCAAAGTGTGGCGATCAACTCCACCGGAGACGCGTTCATCGCCATGCTGGGCAACCAACCAGCGACCGTGTGGATGCAAGCTGGAACGAAAACGGTTTCCTCTGTTTCGGAAACTCAATTCGAGTCTGCTGCTACAACGGTTGCTTGGGCAGACGATGGCCGCAATTGGTTTGATGACGTTAGCATCCATCACAGCTCATCAGAACCGGAAGAGGGCGAGGAAATTAGCCTTCAACAAATCAACGGCATGATATGGCGTGCAGTTTCCGCTTGGCCTCAACGGGCTGGCCAGTATAGGTCTTATCCTGGCATGACTGTCGTTGGTTTGCGACGACTTCAAACGGGCGAGGCTAGATGGTGCCTATGGGATCACAACAGCAACCAGGGTGGATTCTCCTGCCCCACTGAACTTTTTGACGATGACACACTTGCTAAGTCCTCATTAAAGAACACAGAACGTCCAACGCTTGCCGTCTCGGCGGATGCGTCGCGAATTGCCTACCTCGACCCCGTATCGAAAACTCCGACCATTCGAGTGATTTACCGAAACCCTTGGGAACAACCAGATTCCCAACAAGTCGTCGACTGGTTTCGATTCCGGATGCTAGGAACTGAAGAAGATCGTCGAGATATTGATCGCGTTGCGGAAACGATCCGGGCTTTGCCGATGGATCTTTATTGGGCGCGTCCTCCTGAGGAACTTTACAACAAATACGTTCAGACAATCGTCGACGGCCTGATTACCAGTTGGACGAACGAACAAACGTACTATCGAGAGCTTCGCGAAAATTCTATCCTCGCGCGTAGTGAAGGCGAACGAGCGAGTCAGGCGAGATTGAAAAGCATTGGCGATGATTACGATATCGCGACTTGGGATGAAGATCGCTACCAGATGCAGATCAAAGAATACGATCGACTACTCGTTCTATACGATGACGCCTTCGAAAAATTTGAAGAGTGGAAGGCTACTGGAAGTGTCACAGCGAACTTGGCTGCGGCTGCTCTCTTGAAAGCGGAGGCTTGGAAAGCGTACCAAGGGATTTCGCCACTGCAATTTGCCACAGCACAAGTCGAGTTTGAAAAACAATCGAAGGAATGCGAACGGATCTGCCTCGAATTGCTCCGTAGCCCCCGTCCGCCGATGGCTGTGTTTTCACTCTTGTTTGACATCTCGAAGGGAACCGACGCTACCCATTTATCAGTTGAACCCATCGTTCGCCGATGTGTTCGATTGTACCCGGAGTGTGGAACCGCTCACGTGAACTTGGGGTTCTGGTTACTACCTCACTCGGACGGCCAAGTAGGAGATACCGCCTCATACCTCCACGCGGCATTTTCAAACGTCGACCCCGCCATGCGAGAGAAGATGTTCGCGATGGCACAAGTACGCCTGGCTGAAATGCACGGTGGAACGGACAACTATTTCGCGGCGACAGGCGCAAACGAGAACCGAACGTTTAACGGAGCATTGCAGTTGCTACGCGAAGAAGCTCTTGCAAATGTGAACTGGCTTGGACCGCTGATTTGGATTGCCAGCTTCAGCAGGAATGACGATATGACTAAGGCAGCTTGCCAGTACTATCGCGAGCGATTTCTTTTTGCCCACGACGCTATTTACAAAAAGTATCCCAACCTGTTTCAGCAGTGTTTCGAGGATCGCCCTACACCACGATGAATAGACGGTTGACGAAGAGTTCTGATTTCAAACGGTTTGTCGCATCTTCAATCTCGCTCTCAATCACTAGTTCATTGCAATTACACTTTCAAACCTAGATGAGAAAGAGTCACTTGCGTGCGTACTGGAACCAAGCTTCAACGTAGCCTTCTACGGTTACGCCGAAGGCTTGCGTGAATGCGACGTCAAATGGAGCGTTCTCACTTAGCTGCCTTAGCAGTTGGTCGTACTTCTTTCGCTGAGTACGATCAAGCAACGTGGTTGCGATCGCTGCGCCGACTCGGTCCGATTGCTCTGGCGACATTTTGCCCTCCAAGAATTGCTTGGCATTCTCGGCGGACATTACAGCCTGCTGAGTTTCCATTTCGATTTTCCGTCGATCATCGCGACTGAGCTTTGCTTTTCGCATCGCAGTAACAACACCAACGCCTTCGGCGAGCCATCGAGGAAGATCCGAGCCTTGAGTGGCCACGGCAAGACTGGTCAACGGGGCGAGCAAGCGACTTTCAATCGTTGCTTCGTCATCGTTTTCACCAACTACCACTGCGACATAAGCGTTGATTCCATCGTACGACCAATGGCTTGTCCAACCGGTTGGGATGCTCCGCTGCTCTACCATTTTTGCGAATTCGCTGTAGTCGTATCGCCTGGGGAACACAAACACCGTCGCGCGTCCTCGATAGTACGTGCCGTCACCTTTGGCTGGCATAACCGAATCCACGACTTTGAGTTGCCGTTGGACAATCGTCGAAACCAAATCCAAGGTGGCTTGCGATCCTGTTCCCAATACCAAGAATTCGTCGGACTTCGCTTCGTTGATCTGCTTTCCCGACCCGTTGGCCAAGGCCCATGCTTCCTTCGCTAAATCCGCTCTCTTGGAAGCTACCTCTTCGGGCGACGCCGATGATGCCCATGCCAATTGATGCATCACTGGTAGCGACTGAGTTTCGCTGCTGCCGTCAAACGTCGCCCCTTCATCGATCCATTTGGCGATCAACTGGATATCTTTCTCGGCCAGGGCAGGGCGACCGCCCGCAGGCATCCGGTCTCCTTCCAAGCCTCGAAGTTTTTTCACGAACAAACTGTCAGATCCCTTGCCCGGCTCGATCACTGATCCGCTATCGCCACCTCTTAATAACCCAGCGAAGTTGTCCATCCGCAAACCCCCACGAATCTGCATCGCATCAATGTGGCAACCGGAACAGTTATTGACCAAGAGACCCGCGATGTCCTTGGCGAAGCTAACTGTTTCGTTACCGGATGCACGAGTCACGCTCATGGCTGGCGATGGCTGGTTTGATACAGATGCGGATGAAACCAGCGGTGCATTGGGATCAGCCCCATCAAATTTTGCTCCGGCTGCCACCCACGCTTTCAACGTCGCCAACTCTGTCGCAGGAACCTCGCCCGATCCACGAGGCATGTCACCCGTCTCGATGGTCTCGATCAATCGGCTGCCTATATTGTCACCTGGCATGATCACGACACCTTCCGGAGGCCCCTTCATCAAACCAGCGTAAGACAGCATTTGGAATCCACCCTTGGCTCCCGCGACATGGCACTGTCCACATCGGTTCGCAAGAATGGGAGCAACAACCTTGGTAAAGCTAAGCGGATCATCGGTCATAAAGACTTCTGGGCCAGTTGGCTTCTCAGGTCGTTTCGCAGGTCGTTTCGACGACTTCGCCCGACGATTGGAAGCCATGCTAGGATCGGCGTCGGTAACATTTTCTCGATCGGCGATGGGTTCAATGACAATGCCTTTGGATTCAAGCAGCTCACGAGCTTTTTCAATTCGCTTGATCGCAGGCTGGAGTTGATCCATCAAGCTCGGTGACTGTTCAGCGACCATGTTTATTAATTGGGTTGCCGAGCGTATTTCGTCTGCACATTCTTCGAGCTTGCCAGAGGCATAGTCTTGGCCTGCTTTTGCCACAGCGCGATTGATGTCGAGCACTTTTTTGCGATCCGACAGCGAAACAGCGTCCTCGGCAATTAAGGTCGAGGACACGATCAGCAGAACGAAAAGGCGAGCAAAGAGTTTCATGAACGATTTTCGATAAGTGTTCAGATTGGGACAGTCGCGGCGCGGCCAACCAAAACATAACGCAGCGGAAGAGACATTATACCTTCCTTATTTCGACGATGGACAAGCTATCGGACGGCTAAAGCGATGGAGGTCAACGAAATCAAGATCGAGAAGATTTCGCCGTCGCGCGGGTCAGTCGGTCCATTATCGCTTCGCCAACTCCCGTCGGTTCGCAACGATCAACAAGAAGCAGATCCAAATTCTCATGGTCAAGTCGACGTATCGCCCCGAACAACTCACGTGCTACTTCACTCAAATCACCTGTTGGCGACAGCACCTCCATTCGGATGAACGGGTGCAGTAGCTGTTCTCGATCGGAGCTATCGGTTGCTAACGGGGCAAATGCAATTCGTCCGCACCTTGGTGGCAAATCGGCGAGGGCGATCTCATCAACGAATCGAATTGGGGTCGTAGGCGAGTAGTGTTCTCGCATCATACCAGGAGCCAATAGCGAGGTATTTCCGTGGTCGTGCGAGTGGACCAGCACATCTGTCCCGAGGCAATTCGCAATCTGATCGCGAGTGATCACGCCGGGCCGTAGCATCGTAACGTTTTGACCATCAAGCTTAACAATGGTCGATTCCAATCCGTGACCGCAAGGTCCACCATCGAGTACCATTTCCACTTCGTCACCCAGTCCTTCAATGACATGAATGGCCAAAGTCGGGCTGACATAGTTAGAACGATTTGCGCTAGGTGCCGCCAACGGAAATCCGCAAGCATGAATCAATTGACGCGCAACTTCGTGGCTAGGTATTCGTACCGCAACCGTGTCGAGTCCTGCTGTGACGATGTCGGGAACAGCGGCATTTCGAGGCAGAACGAGCGTGAGCGGCCCGGGCCAAAATTGTGACAACTTATTAATGCGCTGGGTAACGATCGGATCCAAATTGGGATCCGTGACCCAGGCCAACTGCGTCACATCCGCTAAATGAACGATCAATGGATTTGTTGCGGGTCGACCCTTCGCTGCGAAGATTCGTTTGACGGCCAACTCATCGAGGGCGTTCGCAGCCAACCCGTAAACTGTCTCAGTGGGGATGGCAACTAATTGACCATCAGCGAGCAACACGGCAGCTCTTTGAATTGCCTCGAAAGTGGGAGTCGTAATTTTGTTGCGACGCATTTGGTCTTAAGACAGCGATCAAGAGAAGTGCATAAAGCGTAGGCCGGCAATTTGACACGGTCGCTGTTGTTTAACCAACGAAGCAACCTGTTCTACAATTTACATCCGCAAAAGGTACAGCGATATGCACTCCTGCGGGTTCCCTTGCAAAAACGCATGCTTCAATCGCGGTCAAGTTGCTTAACGCTCTACCCGGTATGATAGTTCCTTACATGTGTCGAATGCCTCGCCCCACGCATTCCCTGCGAGGCAATCAAAAACGACTTCTGACTGCCAGCGATGAATGATAAAACCGTTGATCCCGCCTTTACGAAGACCGTGTTGCAGCGGGCTATCCATGACCTTCGAGCTCCTCTTCGTCATGTCTTGATGCATTGTGAGATTTTCGCCGAAGAAACGGCTGCAATCGAACTCAATCCAGAGGCCGAGAAAGCCATTGAGGATATCCAACTTGCCGTCCAGCGTAGTCAATCGGTCCTCGCGGGACTCACAAAACTAGTACAGCATTGCTGGGATGAACCCACACGAGAAGCAACCGACATTCGAATGCTGATCGCCGGCGTTTGGCAGTCGCTTGAGGATGTCAGTCCGCCCGATGCGAAGCTCTCGTTCAGCGGCGAATGGCCTTCGCTTTGGATAGACGAGCAACAGATTGGTTCGGTGTTCACCGAACTTTTCGGAAACTCAATTCGCTATCGAGACGAAAAGCAAACGCTGGACATCAAGGTAGCTTGTTCCCAAAAGCTGCCTTCTGCCGTGACCATATCGCTAAGCGACAATGGTCTGGGAGTGAACCCGAAGTATGCGAACCAGTTAACCGCTCCTTTTGGCGTGTTGCCGCAGAGCGATGTGAAAGTAGGTCCGGGTGTGGGATTGGCACTGGCTCAACGCATCATCGAGCGGCACGGCGGATCGCTAGCGATTCTAGCCGCCCGAGGTCATGGGCTTGCGATCGAGGTGAATCTGCCAACCGGTCCAGCAGGTTAGCAAACCACGCTTCGACCAACTCAGGAAGCAGCACGTATGACAATCTTTGACTTTAGCAATTCGACTTCGCTTGCTACGCCCAACTTGTCAAAGACACGACTTCGGTGCTTGGACGCAGTCTGAACAGTGATACCCAAGATCGATGCGATTTTCTTCAGCGTGAATCCATGCACCAATTGCTCAGCGACTTCCTTCTCTCGTTGCGTCAGCACTTCCCATTCTGCGGGGGTGTCTGCGGTGCCAGATGTGCGATCGCTGATTGACTCGGCGTGGTCAAAAGCACGCTCGATCACATCCAGGAACTCCCTTGGTCCAGCGTCCTTTTCGATAAAATCAAAGATCCCTGCGCGAAATGCCGCTCGACATGACGCTGTATCACCAAAGCCGGTCATCAGAATACAGGTCAGCGATGAGTCTTGATCCTTAATGGCTTCAAACAACGACAACCCATTCATGCCCGGCATCAACATATCGATTAATACGCATCCGCCTTTAATTGAATCCATCGCATCGAGAAAAGATTCTGCGGAACTGAATGATCGAACCTTTACACCTACGGATTCACAGATGCGTTCAACGAACTGAATTTCCTCGGGGCTATCATCGACAAGATAGACCTGGCGAGTTTTTACTTGCTCCAACATGTCTTGAATGATCTCTTTGTTGTGGGGCATCGACACGCTCAAATTGAACGTGGTGGGGGGCTCAACATGCACATTGCTTATGGGTCAGTGGGGGTTACATTAAAGTGTGACCGCGACGAGACCCACGATTTGAATTTCGTCCCCTTGAATGCTTGTTCTAGAGCTACCTTGAGGGCAAACGATCAATCTCACTGTGTTGTCTTGCCGAATCTAAGGGTGATAACGTTCACGCTGCACGAAGGTTTACTACTTTCCCCCCAACAGATCCTTCATGCGTCGAGACATTATTTCCCTTTCGATAGTCACAATCGTTCCGAATGCCCCACGTTCACTCGCTCGCGCAAAATTAGCTTTCCGTCTAAGCCCCACTTCGGAATCCATTTTGCAAAGAACCGTGTGACTCGGTATCCACCAACTGCTCTTCTGCTTGCACTGTCGATTTAGTTGCCCCACGAATCGAACGAATAACAGATGCCCCTCGTAATTCCCAGTGCGAGCAGAAGAGCAGTTGGTTTTCTTTCTTTTGTCAGCACATCCTGTTCATAGACAATGGGATCTGTTCTCTAGCGGCTTCAACTTCGGTTGCGAAACGGTTTGTGAACGCAAGCCAAATTTCGCAAAGCTGATCCCTGTGTTTTGCGTCCTTTCTTCAACTTATGTAACAAGGAAGACGCCACATCTTTTCAAGTCGCGGTGCCAACTGGCGGATCGTGTAGCGTCGATGGCGAACGACCGCCGCGCGTCCTGGGAACCACGCTTGTCGCTTGAACACAAACGTCACCTTAACGTTGCATCGTTTGGACTTAGCGCACGAAAACCCGCAGACAATACAACGAGCTAAACGAGGGATATTCAGCGCGTTGGCGACCCCATATACTCAGGTGGCCTAGCCACGCAAAACTGCACGGTCAGTCGACGTCAAGGATTGTGATAGTGACGTTATTTTGCTGCGAAAGAGCAACAAATTCCAACAAAACACTCACGTTCAACGTGAACTTCATGGACAAAAATCTGCGACAAAGCCCTGTCTACCAACGGCTCAATGAGCGGCTTCGCGCTTCGTTGCACTCTGAATACCAGGGTGGCGACAAGTTCATGTCTGAGCGACAGATAAGTGAACAGTATTCAGTTAGCCGTGCGACTGCGAACAAGGCTTTGGCAAGTCTTGTTTCAGAAGGAGTCTTAGAGTTCCGACGTGGAGTGGGTACATTCGTTCGATGCGATCTGAACCACTACAACCTGCGCTCTTTGGTCAGCTTCACCGAGAAGGCCAACGCAGCGAACAGGAAACCCAGCACTCAAATTCTCTCGTTTGAGTCGGTAGTGGGAAACCAAGTCGATGAGCTTGTGACACAGGCGTTGAACGCGACGGACCATTCGCAACTATGGGAAATGAAACGCCTGAGACTGGCTGATCACGTTCCCGTCATCTTGGAACATCGTTATGTGATCGCCGAACATTGTCCGGGCATGACCAAGACTCAAGTCAAAGGATCGCTCTACCAAGCGTTCACGAAAACGTTCGGACTTAGCATCGCAGGCGCCGACGATATCATTCGTTCGGTTTCACTCACAACGAACGAAGCTCGAATACTAGAAACGACGTCGAGAGCCCCCGCTTTGGAAGTTATCTCCGTTGGCTTCATCCGCAAAGGCACTCCCCTATGGTGGGAACGGACACTGTATCGAGGGGACCAATATGAATTCCACAGTCGGCTAGGACCGATTCAAACGGCAACACCCGCCCGCGGCCAACTGCGGTAACCCACCAAGACTTTGACCATCAACCTAGAGCTTATCCAGTGCAAATGAAATTGAACGCTGCCGTCGTGGGTACCGGATTCATCGGTCCTGTTCACGTTGAAGCACTTAAGCGAATCGGTGTGAACGTGAAAGGCATTGTGGGATCGTCGCCCGAAAAGTCGATTGCTGCATCTGAAGACTTGAACTTGCCCGGACGCTATGAGTCGATTGAAGATGTCTTACGCGACGATAACGTTGATGTGGTGCACTTGGCGACGCCCAACAAGTTTCATTTTGATCAAACCAAGTTGGCACTTGCCGCCGGCAAACACGTCCTGTGTGAAAAACCGTTGGCGATGAATTCGCAACAATCCGCCGAGCTTGTACGAATCGCCAACGAAAGCGGACTTGTGACGGGCGTGGCTTATAACATTCGCTTTTATCCGCTTTGCCACGAGGCGGCCGCTCGCATATCACAGTCTAACTTTGGCGAAACGTTGCACGTGACGGGATCCTATGTGCAGGATTGGCTATTGAAACAAAGTGATTTCAATTGGCGGGTCGTCGCCGGCGAAGGTGGTGATCTTCGTGCCGTCGCCGACATCGGTACTCATTGGCTTGATTTGGTTCAGTTCATTACTGGCCAATCGGTCGTGTCGGTTTGCGCCGACTTGCAAACCGTCCATTCCACTCGCTATCGCGCGATCGGCGCAACGCTCACGTTTTCGGGATCCGAAAACGCCACCGAGACCGAGACCGAAGCGATTGACATCAACACCGAGGATGCAGGTTGCATCCTGCTGAAGTTCGCCAACGGCGCCCGCGGATCGTTGCACGTATCGCAAACAACAGCGGGTCGCAAGAACTGTCTCCGTTTTGAGATTGCTGGAAGCCACCAAGCACTTTCATGGAACAGTGAGCAACCCAATTCGCTTTGGGTCGGGTACCGCGACCGCCCCGCAGAAATGCTAATTCGAGACCCCGCCACGATGTCTCCTTCTGCTGCTGCGATCGCCTCTTACCCGGGCGGTCATGCGGAAGGCTTCCCGGATACGTTCAAGCAGCTTTTCCAAACTTTCTATAACTACATCGCAGACGGCGACTTTGCCGCGCCACGTCAATTCCCCACATTTGACGATGGCCACCGCGAGGTAATGCTTTGCGAAGCAATTCTAAAAAGCCACCGAGAACAAGCGTGGGTTGATGTAGCCCATACGGCTTAATCTTCCAACTAACCGTCCCCTGTCAATCGGCACTTTGCCACCACTTAACACCTCAAGGAAATATACCAATGGCTGAATACACCTATCATGACGTTTCGAAGATGATCGATCACTCGCTTCTTAACCCAACGCTTACGACCAAAGATCTAGATGTTGGTATCGAACTGGCTATTGCCTATGAGTGCGCCAGTGTCTGCATCATGCCGTACTACCTAAAACAGTGTGCCAAAATGCTAAACGGCACCGGAGTCGCCTCCTCGACTACGATCGGATTCCCCCACGGTGGACACACTACAGCCATCAAACTTGCCGAAGCCAAACAAGCGATCGCGGATGGTTGCGAGGAATTGGACCTGGTTACCAATATCTCCAAAGTGCTTAGCGGCGATTGGGATTATGTAACGCAAGACATCGCCCCTGTCATTGAGGTCGCGCATGATGCGGGCCAAAAAGTAAAGGTGATTTTTGAGAACTGCTACCTGAATGACGAGCAGAAGATCCGTCTTTGCGAGATCTGTACTGAACTGGGTGCCGACTGGGTCAAGACTTCGACTGGTTATGGAACGGGTGGAGCGACTCAGGAAGACTTAAAACTGATGCGTAAGCACTCTGGCGAAAACGTCCAAGTGAAGGCTGCCGGTGGAGTCCGCGACCTTGAAACACTACTAGCCGTTAAGGCAATTGGTGTGACGCGATGCGGTGCAAGCCGAACCGCTGAAATGCTCGATGAAGCTCGTCAGCAACTAGGAATGCCCGAGATCAAGATCGCAACGTCCAATACAGCAGGCTACTAAAGCCCGCCGTTAGCTTGACATTCATGGCTTGTCGAAGGTTCTATCCCTGATCGGAATGATCGAATAGAACGGTCGGCTCAGCGTCACCTTCAACAAGCATGTAATCGCGGCCAGACAACAACGAGTGGAAGGTCTGCTGAGTCCCGGCAGGCCATGTGATGGTTGCCGATTCAATTTCGGTAGCATTTCCGATTCCTAGCGAAATGCGACGCTGATTTGAAACCATGTAGCCATCGCCGCCGGTTAATTGAGCGTGAAGAATCCGCCTGCCAACTTTCGCTTGCACGGTGGTCCCCACAGCATCCCGGTGACTCTGCTTGGCAACGAAAACAAGGCCAACGGTATTCCCAAGAGAACTATCTTCGCTTGCCGAGCGAGTGTGATTCATCAATAGAGATACCGGTTCATAAAGATGCGTCACGACGACATCATTGCGTCCATCACGGTTGGCATCCATCGTAAGCAACGCGCGTCCGAGATGGTCTTGCGAAAAATAATCTCCCAGTTCACCTTGAGGCAGTTCGGCCCATTGAGAAACTTCCGTTTGCCGAAACAACTGCGGCGGCATCTGATAGGCAACATCCGAGCGATCTAAGTCACTCACGTGACCATTGGCGATGATCAATTCCAAAGTGCCATCGTTGTCGAAGTCAGACCACTGGATGCCAAAACCAAGATGATCTATGGACGGCTCCGACAATCCCGCCCGGTACGTGCGGTCCGCCCAAAGACCACGACCGACTTGTTCATAGTAGGTGTTGTGATCGCCAGCAAAATGAGTGACGAACAGGTCCGTATCTCCATCGCAATCTGGATCACCTACAGCGATTCCCATTGATGCTTGCGAAAGAGACCGTCCGCTCAAAGCGAGCCCACGAGACGCCGCAATCTCGACAAGCGAAGTCGACTCGTCAGCAACTCCTGGGTCGCTTCGGTTGAGTGACCACAAATGATTCGCTGACATATCGTTGGCGACGTACACATCAAGTCCGGGTCTTTCGTCAAGATGACCGGCAACCAAACCAAGGCCGCGTCCTGGACTACTTTGCTTCATCCACTTCGCTGTAACATCTTCAAAGGTACCGTCACCAAGACCAGCCCAAACACGATCGGGCTCCCCCTCGAAATCCATAGGCGTGCAGGCGACCAAGTGGTTGTCTTCGCGACTACGACACGCCCGTTCGTAGGGCCGATTGCCACCGCAGTAATTGACTTCGAACACATCAGCGTTTCCATCGCCATCAATGTCGGCAATGACCATTGACGTTGTCCAAAGTCGACCTGTCAAACCGACGGTTTCGGTCACGTCGGCAAATGTTCCATCACCATTGTTGCGAAATAAACGATTCTGACCAATGTTGCCAGTCAGGACATCGGGAAATCCATCGCTGTTGTAGTCACCAACGGTGATCCCTTGCGAGAATCCGTGATCACGAAACGTGGATTCCTTTGTGATATCAATGAACGATCCGTTGACATTTCGAAACAGTCGATCCGTATTGGAGTCTTCCTGCATCGGCTTTCCATTCAAATCTGCAACGGTCAAATCGGGCCAGCCATCAAGATCAAAATCAATGACTGCCGCACCGCCACCATTGCTTTGGAAAATGTAATGCCCCTGTTGGTTTGCTTCCGGTGCGAGCGATGTCGTATGGAATAGTCCGCGAGCTTCCGCTTCGTCCGCAAACAAGAACTTTGAGTTTCCCAACGCGAACTTTCGATCTAAAGCAGGAGCAGAACTTAGCGAGGAAATTTCGGGCAACTCTAAGCTCTGACGCTTCAACTCTTCAACTACAGATGAACTGTCCCACGGCGTTTCCGGAGACAAGCGAGAGCGAATCGCGAGGTAGCGGTCCTTTGCATCCGACAATCGGTCATCTCGCAAGGTCAGTGCAAATCTTGCCCAGCCTTCGGCTTCCCAAACACGTCCCAGTCGGCTCATTGTTTCGGCAACCTGCATCGCCACCTTTTGCGATTGCGTGTCGCGTTCGTACAGCGTCTTGGTGAGATCATGTAGCTGAGTGAGGTGTTCATTTCGCTTGGCCACATGCTGGACATCATCCTCGCGGCCGATCCGTCGCAATGAAGCGATTAAATGCGTCAATGTTTCCGAGTCGTTAGCTCCCTGGCGTAGCGCAGCCTCGCAGTACGCGCGAGCCGCACCACCATGGTCGCCCCGTTCTTCAGCCCACATCCCCACGACGAACCAATACTGCGGTGACGACTGGGCGTCTTGGGGTCGTTTGACGTACCAATCTTGCATCGCATCAATCTTCCCCAACTCCATGAGTGCTCGGCCATACAACACGTAGCCCGGAATAAACTCGGGATGTTGATCAACGACTGGCCGCAAGCGATCGGCGACCTGACGCCATTTCAATTTCAACGAATCACGTTTTGCGGGACCGTACTGAGCCCGTTGATCCTCGGGGCACAATTGCAATAGTTTTTCACACATCGCCGAATCAGGTTCTACCTGCGATGGTTGTGCTAGTACGACCAAACCTTCAAAGTGCCCGTGCTTGTGCTGGGCAAGCCAACGCAGTTGTCCCACCGCAACTTCATCTAGCCCAAGCATCGCAGCCAAACCAGCTAGCGCGAATCGAGAATCAACAGCTTCGGGGTATCTTTCGATCAGTGATTCTTCAATCGCGACGGTTTCAAACGGACGGCCGGTCGCCATCATCATTTGAGCTAGGTCTTCGCGAATAGACATTGACGCATCGGGATTCGAGTCCACCACATTCTGCAAAAATTCAATTGCGATCATCGTCCTTCCTTGTTGCATTGCGACGCGAGCTAGATCTTCCTGCAAGCTGGTGTTACCTGGATCCGAAACCAAATGACTTCTCAAGAAACGCTTTGCCGCTTTCCAATCGCCGAGCGATGCTGCTTTCATGGCTCGCTCAACCGATCCAGACGACTCACTCGATCCAGACAACTCACTCGATTGCCCTAGAGCATTTCCATTGGGTGATGCTTGGGGCAGAGTTTCGATCTTCTGATGGTCGCGACCACCATCGAGCGAACTCGACGAGGGGGCACAACCGACCCAAGAAATCAAACCGAGATTGCCTGCAGTCCAAAGCAACGCAGAAGCTACTTTTAGCGTCCCAGCAGTGGTTGCAGTGGGGTCGCAAAACTTCTTCCGAGAGGTTAAAGCGAATGCGTCTAGTCGCTTACCCAATACTTCATCCTTCGCAAGCGAGTTTTGAAAATGCCGATGTCTTGTCACTCATCGAACGAGTCGTTCGATGCTGACTTGCTGGCCATGTTAACCGCCCGAGCAACATTAGAAGTGCCTTTCGCATTTCACTCCAAAGATTCATCTCGCTAGCCACAAAGTGGCATCCAACCCCATCTCACACCTTGCGCGAAAACACATTTCTTTTGCGTGTTTCCCGATTACTCGCCCAGCCTTCGGCTTGAATAATCACACACGGTCAAGAAGGCGGGCGGCGTAAACCCCCTTCGACCCACGCTCTATTCCAATTCAGACGTTAATTCATAGCGACGTCGACACCGCGATGGGTTCTCACGACCACCTTCTTATCTTCAGTCATTTTATGTTAGAGGCAAAGTAATGACACATGTTTCAAAAAGGCGAAGGGGTTTCACCCTTGTCGAATTGTTAGTTGTGATTGCGATTATCGGTGTGCTCGTTGGGCTGCTATTGCCAGCGGTCCAAGCCGCTCGTGAAGCCGCCAGAAGGATGAGCTGCAGCAACAATTTCAAGCAACTTGGAATTGGCATGCACAACTATCACTCGGCTTTTAAGAACCTGCCAATGAACTACGGCGGCACATGGCACAGCAACGGAGGCAATGACAACACTTCCAACCGTGGCCGCTTGAGTTACCTGGTTGGCTTGCTTCCGTTTGTCGAACAGCAAGGGCTTTGGGAAAACATTGCTAATCCGTACCAAGTGATTTACGACGACGGCTCGCTCGGCAATCTATATCCAGCGATGGGGCCGGTTCCATTTCGTAGTGACTATGCTCCCTGGATCACCGAAGTTCCGATGTTTCGTTGTCCGAGTGACCCGACAGTTCGATCTTCAGGTCTGCCCGGCTACACCAACTATGCCGCCTGTCATGGTGACTGTTTCTGGGAACAAACCGAAGTAGGAATTCACGAAGACGGAACTCGTGAAACCGATGGTGGTTGGGGCGAGATAAACTGCAAAAAGTACGCACGTGGCGCTTTTACTGCTCGCCACTTTACTCATTTCCGTGACGTTCTCGACGGTCTATCCAACACGATGGTAGCCGGGGAAATTGTGGTGGATCGCGGTGAAAAAGAAATCACCGGTACTGCGATCAAGGCCGAAAATGACATGCAACACGTATCACCGGGCGAATGGGCGACAAGGGCTGGCGTTAACGGCACGATGGTCGATCCCGAGCGTCCTAAGTTCTACACCCAGCGTCATAGCGAATTCAATCCAGACGATCGTGGCCGGGGGCGACAGTGGGCCAACGGTCGTGAATTTTCGACTCGCTTTCATAGCATCCGCCCACCGAACAGCTACAACGTCATGCGTTGGTGGGACAACAACGGAATGTGGTCAGCCTCGAGTCGCCACATCGGAGGTTGCCACGTTTTGATGGGCGACGGTGCGGTGACCTTTGTCACCGATTCCGTTGACACCGGCAACCAAGCTGCACTTCCACTTCAAGAAGCTGGACGTGGCCTCGGTGAACAGAGCCCCTATGGCATTTGGGGAGCGTTGGGCACGCTTGCCAGTAGCGAAACGGCTTCCCTGGAAGACTAACGCTGGAAATGGATCGTGCCCCGATCCTTACGCAACAGAACAGATGCGGCCGCAGTCGTGTCTGTTCTATTGCAATCTTCGACGATTGGTCACCTCATTGCTTCTTTACATGCGGACCTGCATGGGGCACTAAGGAGCACTCAACACGTCTACATTCCTCATATTTACACACTGAAACTCCGATGACTCAAAAGTTCCTCTTAGCCGCCATTTTCATCACAAGCATTTTCATCATTGTCCCTGGTTGCGGAGGCAGCGGTTCGGAAGCTGTTCTTGAAAAGCCAGCCCGTAAAACGGCAGCGGATCTCGAAGCGGAATCTGAGCGTAACAAGCCGACCGCCGAGTATGCTGCCCAGCGCCCTGGTGCGTGAGCCTTGGCGAATGAAAAGGGAGGATCAACCGCATCGCGTTGGACTTAGCTTAGCAATGTGCGTTGTGATGCTGAGTCTGCAGATTGGCTGTGGGTCCGACCATCAAAGCTCGGCACCTAGGCCCGACTTAGCCTCGCGTACCAACGATGTCTTGCACCTCAATAGCAAGTTGTCTGAGCAGGCTGAGGCAATTCAGACTAAAGCTTCGGGCAAAGTTGCGAGCAATCACTTCAATCGCTCGACAACGTTAGCGGTCGCCCACGATGCGATCGCTCGCGAACAATGGGACATCGCCAAAGCATCGCTGTTGAAACTGCTTTCCGTCGATCATTCCGATGCCGAGGCAATGTTTGCGATGGCGACGGTTGCTTCGGCAAGCGGGAACCAAGAGCTTGCCGTCGAGCTGCTCGATCAAATCCCATCCTCACACGCGAGTCTCGGGGTTCGTGCAGTTGGGGCCGCTGCTGATCTTTGTGAGCAGAGCAACCGCTACGATGACGCACTCAACCGTTACGTAAAGCTCATCAAGCTGGTACCGAATTCAAGTCTTGCCCATCGTCGGTTAGCTAACCTTTACAACCGTCTTGGAAGACGTCACGAAGCAGCAAGGCACTTGCGAGTACTGTGCAAGCTTGGTGATGTTCGACAGGAGGAATTACATTCCCTGATGGTGCTGAGTGATTCCGGCACCGATCAACCTGTTGGCGAGAGCGGACACGCAAGGCAATTCTTTTCGAACCTTGCCTACATTCAAGCGATCTCGAAGTTAGCACCGCTCTACGAAACGGCATCCGTCCCACCAGCGGTAGACGCGTTTTATGGCAGATGCCTCGCCGAGGGCCAGCAAGATGAACAATTTCTACGCTGGCTTGCGAACGCAGACCCGCCCACCCGAGACTTTGCGGAATCGTGGGCGGCCATCGGAGCCTGGCTTACGAATGAACAACGATTTGACGAAGCGGTCGTTGCGCTCGCCCAAGCCATCAAGCGTGATCCCACCGACGTCAGGTCCTACCGTCGCATGGTTCAAGCACTGCACGCCCTACAAAGAAACGAAGATGCGAAACGCTGGGAGGATCAGCTAATTACACTTCGTGCAGTCACAATTGCGAGCAACGAATTGGGAACTAGCCATCCAACCGACGCTCAACGCTATGCCTCCGTATGGGAAGGGCTCAACAAGCTGGGGCGACCACTTGAATCGCTCCTTTGGAAAGCCATGGCAGCGAATCAAAACTCATCGACGACGATCAACCTTAGCGTTCTGAACAAACAGCGAATCGAACTCGTGAAGACAAGGCGAGCGTTCCCCGACATCTCCACTCGATTGTGCAATCTCGACCTAGAAGGTTTTCCCACTCTTGATCTTAGTCGTCATTTAGAGCCAGCGTCCTCCGCTTCGGATCCGCATAGACGCATCACACCAACCCCGGGAACACCACCAGAGAACCCCCAATTTGAAAACGTTGCTGAACAGGTGGGATTAAACCATGCCTATCAGGTCGCATCGCAGGTTCAGGACAAGGAATACATGATTTACCAAGCCATCGGCGGCGGTGTCGCGGTTATAGATTACGATCTCGACGGTTTCGTTGATCTCTACTTTGCCCAGGGTGGCGCCGACCCACCGACGTTCCTTGGATCGCAAACGAACGAGCTTTATCGTCATGTGGATCATCGTCTCGTCGACGTGACGACTTGTTCGACAACCGCAGAATTCCGGTACTCCGTTGGCGTCACCGCCGGCGACTGGAACCAGGATGGGTTTGCTGATCTTGCGGTGTCCAATCTTGGTGCGAATACGCTGCTGATCAACAATGGCGACGGAACGTTTCGATCTGAGCAAACCGATGACATGGATGACGCCACGCTGATGAGCACTTCCATCGCGATTGCCGATATCACGGGTGACCATTTGCCTGATATATACGAACAGAACTACGCCCATGACCCGAGCATTGACGCCAGGCCAAAAGTTGATGCCAAGGGTGAACTGCAAATCGTCGCTCCGGCCGACTATCAACCTGCGATGGATCGGTTGTTGGCGAATGACGGACTGGGTCGACGCAGCGTGAGCAACTTAAGCGAACAGAACGAGAACCGCAGCACGGGACTATGCCTATTGGTTGCCGATTTTGACGGCGAACCGGGAAACGAAATCTACAGCGGGAACGATGTACGCCCCAATCAACTTTGGAAACGAAATGACAAGGATGGCTGGCAAGACATTGGTCCGCTACTGGGCATATCTCTAGGCTGCGACGGCACTCGCACCGCGTCGATGGGGATTGCAGCGGCGGACTACGATCAATCAGGTGCCTTTGATTTTTACATCACCAACTTTGAACGCTCACCATCGCGATTTTACGTCAATCGTGGCGGAACATTCCAAGACCGTTCGATCGCGTGGAGGTTGACCGATGACAGCTTTCCCGTGCTTGGTTTTGGGACCCAACCGATCGACTACAACAACGATGGTAAACCCGACGTGGTGGTTACCAACGGCCACGTTGAGAACATGCCTTTGAAGGAATCGCCATACCGACAGCCTGCTCAGCTATTCGTGAACTGTGGCGACCATTTCCAACTACAAACCGTCGCGGACTCATCAGGATACTTTGGTGGGCTTCACGTCGGCCGATCGCTCGCACGATTGGACTTCGATCGCAATGGCCAAACGGATTTTGTCGTCACGCACATGGGTGAAAAGTCAGCTTTACTGATCAATCAAACCGAAACGAATCACCATTGGCTCGACGTACAACTCGTCGGCGTGACTTGCGAACGCGATGCGATCGGCGCTCGGGTAAGCGTTCAAACGGGGGACAGAATTTCAACCAATTGGATGTTCGGCGGAAACGGATACCTCTGTCGCAATGAACCAGTCGTACCTTTTGGATTAGGCATGAACGATCACGTAGATCAGCTAACCATCGACTGGCCTGACGGCACAAGTCAAACGCTCACAAACCTACCAGCCGATTGTCGAATGACTGTTGTGCAGGGACAAGACGAAGCATTCGAAATGTAGGACAATGTAGACCGCATGCATGACTCGCTTAAATCACCGCTGCTTGCGGAACTTGCCCGGTGGGATTCCCACTGCGCGTCGGAAAGCCACATTCATATATTCTTCCGTTTGAAATCCGGTACGCATCGCAATCTGCCCGAGCGATAAATCGGTACCTCGCAGCAATTGGCAGATTCGCTCGATTCGACGACGCATGATCTCTTGATACATCGTTCGCCCCACTCGAGCACGAAACCGCGATTCTAGTGTCCGCCGCGACAACGGCACTACTTTTAATATGTCTTCGACATTGATTCCATCACAATGATGATCGCGGATAAACCGCAGCACACTAGCGATGTCCTCGTCTTCGACGGCCAGGATGTCCGTGGACTGACGTGTCTCGACTCCCAGCGGTTCGATGAGGTGGCAGAGCTTATCAACCTTGCCCCCTTTCATCATGACGTCAAGCAAACGCGCGGCCTCGTAGCCGACGCGCTTGGCAGCCGGCACGACACTCGAGAGTGGCGGTGTTGAAAGATCACAAAGGACTTCATCGTTGTCGACTCCCAACAGTGTTATTTGTTCCGGCACCTTGATGCCCGCGTGCCGACATGCATCAAGAATTTGCTGGGCCTTAACGTCATAACATGCCAGCAACGCAGTTCGCGAAGGAAGCGACTTCACCCATCGAATAAGTCGTTTCTTAGCCTGATTCACCGAATCGCGTTGACCAGGTACGGGTGCGTCATTGAACACTTCTAATTCGAAGCCTGCCTCGTTTACAAAGTGTGCAAATCCATCCTGGCGCAGCTTCGACCAATCGTAGGCGGGTTCACCGCAGTACGCAAACCTTTCAAATCCACGTTCGCGAAAGTGCTCAAACGCGGCTTTGCCGACTCCCGTTTCATCAATTTCAACCCAGGGAACACCGGGTAACTTTCGCGCCGCACTGACATCAACGACGGGAATACATTTTCGCTTTAGCACTCGCGCGATGCGGTCATTTTCGATTCGCGCGATCACCCCATCGCCCTTCCAAGCATTCAACCAGGGCGGAGGCCCCGCACCGCGTTCTTGCTCTGGTAACGCGATCTCCCAAAGTTCATTCTCGTGCATGTACGAGGCAATGCCCTGCAACATTCCGCGGGAGTACGCATTGGATGTCTCAATCAACAAAGCGACGGTTTTCGTTTTGGCCATGAATGATGGGAAGCAAGTTCACGAGAGAAAAATCAAATCACCAACGCCAACCAGTGTAACGCAAAAACGAATCTTTACTGCGCACTTTCGCATTACGGATCCCCGTTGCACTTCTATACTGACAACCGAGCTACGGGGTAGGCCAAACCTTTATAGGAACCTAATGGAACCAACCGCATGCTTGCGAGCTTCCGCTAGTGAGGGGGTGCTTCAAAACACGAGACCACATTTGTGCAGGGGATTGGAGCCACGCGGAGTTCGAAACGGTAACAATTGGCGGTAGAGCGTCAAGCTATAGACGACCGCCCTTTCCCGATCGCACTGCAATGATTTCTAGCCCATACCCCGTCCGTCTCGAACCGTCTTTCCTTCGAGTTCAATCCTTGCTTGTTTCGACGCTTCGCTATCGCTTCTTCATGACAACGGCGATATCGCTTTGCTTGTGGGTTTCATCGGACGGTCAGGATCTGAACTCGCAAATGAACGTCACCCGGCCTGCTTTTCATGTCCCTGAAATGAAGGCTCTGCCGGACAACTTAAAGCCGTTTGAATACGTCGACGTGACGTCTGAGATACCGGATTACGTTCCCGAAGAATCGTGGGGAATCCAAGGCGAGCGTGGCAACCAGGAAGTTCCAACGAGCAAGATGCAACGTCCTGTTTCGGCCGAGGAATCCATTGAGCACATCATGGTTCCCAAAGGATTTCACGTTGAACTGTTCGCTTCGGAACCTGAACTGGATGGCAAGCCGATCTGCATGGCTTGGGATCATCGCGGTCGATTATGGGTAGCCGAGACAGACGACTATCCCAACGAGCGACAAGACGGTGGGATGGGGAACGATCGAATTCGAATCTGCGAAGACACCGACGGTGACGCAATAGCGGATCGCTTCACCGTTTTTGCTGACAACCTAAGCATTCCTACTGCCATGGCGTTTTCACGCGGCGGTGTGATTGTTCAGAACGGAACGGAAACACTGTTCTTGCAGGACACCAACGGGGATGAACGTGCGGATGTTCGCAGCGTCTTGGTATCGAACTGGAAATTGGACGACACCCATGCCGGAGTGAGCAACTTCCAATATGGATTGGACAATTGGATCTGGGCCACCCAGGGCTATAACCATTCCGAGCCAATCGCCAACGGAAAGCCTCAAGAATCGTTCCGGATGGGGATCTTCCGAATGCAGACCGATGGCTTGCAAGTCGAGTTCATTCGTTCGACCAATAACAACACTTGGGGTCTAGGCCAGAGTGAAGAAGGGCTGATCTTTGCTTCCACTGCCAACGGCAACCCCAGCATTTACATGCCGATTGCCAACCGCTACTACGAACGAGTGCGTGGCTGGACTCCCTCGCTTACCTTGTCATCGATCGCGGACTCCAACGATTTCCATCCGATCACGAAGAACATTCGCCAGGTAGATTGGAACGGAGGGTATAGCGCCGCGGCAGGACACGCTCTCTACACCGCTCGATCCTATCCCCAAGAATATTGGAATCGCGTTGCGTTTGTGAATGAGCCTACCGGGCACTTGGTAGGCTCGTTTGTCCTTTGGCAAGACGGTAGCGATTTTCATTCATCCAATCCGTTCAACTTGTTTGCCAGTGACGATCAATGGACTGCACCGATCATGTCCGAAGTGGGCCCCGATGGTCAGGTCTGGGTGATCGATTGGTACAACTACGTCGTTCAACACAATCACCCCACTCCGGGAAGCGTCCACGAAGGAAAAGGACGCGCCTACGAAACGAAATTGCGAGACAAGGACTTCGCTCGCATTTACCGAGTCGTCGCAGACGAGTCAAAAGCGGCAACCTCTGTTCCCGATTTATCAACGGCCACAGCAGATCAATTGGTTGCCGCGCTTACTCATCATTCCATGGTGGTTCGCAAACATGCTCAACGTTTATTGGTAGAACGAGGGAAGCAAGACCTCGCATCACCTTTGATCAAGTTAGTCGAAGACTTGAGTACCGACGAAATCGGGCTTAACGTCGGCGCCATTCATGCGTTGTGGACACTTCACGGCTTAGACCTCCTTGATGGAAAACACGAACAATGCAACACCGCGGTGCAGCGGACACTACGCCACCCGTCTGCCGGCGTGCGACTTAATGCATTGCGAACGTTGCCACCTCGACGCTCCTCTCTTGTTGCACTGCTCGACGCCAACGTCTTAAAGGACGAGGATTCCCTGGTTCGTTTAGCAGCACTCTTGGCTGTGTCAGATCTAGCGACTGGTGAACCGGCGGATCATCAATTCATCGCGGACCATGCCGCTGAAGCACTTCTCGATGTGCTCGATGACTCTGCGAACATGACAGATCGCTGGATCCCCGATGCATTGACAAGTGCGGCTGCCCAGTTGAGCGGCCCATTCCTGCGTCAACTCGCCAAACGAACGCCTCAACCCGGATTGGGCGTGGAAATCGTCCGGCGAGTCGCCGAACATCATGCTCGCGGCGAGAACACCAACGACCTTGCCCAGCTATTGGCAGACCTTAATGCGGCCGATCCCGAGATTTTGACAGCGGTCATAGACGGGTTTCTCACTGCATCGGGACACGAGGCGACCGTCAAACTTGATGTGATGACCGATGTGAAGCTGTTATCGATCAGTGATCGTGTCCCCCCAACTTCTCGCGGACGATTGATCAAGCTTGCGACTGGCTGGGGAAGTCGGCGGTTTTCGCAGTACGGCCAGCAGTTGATTGATGAAACCATTCGCAAAGTCCACGACACAACCATCCCCGCAAGCGAAAGGATCGCGGCGGCGGCCCAGGCGGTGGACTATCTGCAACGAGACCGCCGTATCGCAATTAGCTTACTTGATGAAGTCTCGCCAAGAACCGAACCTGAGGTAGCAATCGGTTTGATGCGAGCATTGGAGGCAAGTCGGTGGGAAGGACTGGGGGACGAGTTAATCGGTCGACTCGCGGCGATGACCCCGTCGGTCAAGCACGCTGCAGTGTCGCTGTTGCTGAAACGACCTCGGTTCACGTTAGCGATGTTGCGGACCTCAAAATCGGACGACCTGCTTCGCAACTCGTTGACGCTCGAACAAAGATTGGCGCTCGCCTCGCATCCTGATACGTCGGTGCGGCAGTTGGCAAAAAAGCTGCTCACCCAAAGTGGCACCCTTCCAAGTGAAGATCGCAGGCTGGTCCTTGATCAATACCAAACCGCAACTCACTCAATTGGCGATCCTAGCAAGGGCTTTGAGGTCTACACCAAGCATTGTTCGAAGTGCCACGTCCACGGTACACAGGGAATACGAATCGGTCCAGATTTGACCGGAATGGCCGTTCATCCGAAACGCGATTTGTTGATTCACATTCTCGACCCCAGCCGCCATGTCGAAAGCAACTTCCGCAGCTATGCCGTTCTTACCGTAGACGGCATTGTCATGACAGGAATGCTTGGCTCGGAATCGCGGACAGCCATCTCTTTGATCGATGCCGAAGGACAGACCAAAAGCATCTTGCGAGAGGACATTGAACAGTTAGTACTGTCGTCTAAATCACTGATGCCGGAAGGTCTCGAAAATTCAATCGTTCTAGGTGAGATGACTGACCTGTTGGAATTCCTGACCAGCAAGAGTCGCTACCTGCCGCTACCTCTGGATCGCTACGCAACTGCAATTAGCACCAAGGGAATGTTCTTGGACGATGGGCCAGACCGATTGAAATTCCCCGCTTGGGATCCAATCAAGTTTCGCGACGTTCCGTTTCAGTTGACTGATCCACAAGGGGATCTGCGTCCCAACGTCATTCTCTTGCATAGTCCGCTTGGAATCATACCGTCGCGGATGCCGCATGAAGTTTCGCTACCGTGCAATACCGCGGCCAAGTCGATTCACTTCCTTAGCGGCGTTTCCGGTTGGGGATACCCGGTCACTGCCGAGCGAAACGTTGTGTTGACTGTTCGACTGACCTATGTGGACGGAGCATCCGAAGATCATCCACTGATTAACGGAGTTCACTTTGCGGACTACATCCGCCGACATGATGTTCCCGAGAGTGAATACGCGATGGGATTTGCAGATGGGCAACAACTTCGATATTTCAACGTTAGCCCCAAGCGAACTGCCGTCATCAAGTCCATTGAATTGATCAAAGGCCCGAACACATCAGCGCCAGTTGTCATGGCCATCACGATTGAAACAGCTCAGCCAACCAATTAACCCTGCCTCAAATACGATTCCAAACTTAATGAATTTCAATCCGATCCTAACCGAGCGACCCGACCATCGGACCACCCGCTTATCTTTCTTTAGTTCGATGTCGACTATTGTTCTTCCAGTTCGCCTCATGCACGTATGGCTCGCCACGCTAGCAGTACTTGGGTTGGGGCAGAGTTCTTTGGCACAACAAATTTCCCAAACTGAGCAATGGAGCTACACCTTCGAAAAGCCCACCGAAGGATGGCAGGAACCACAGTTTGACGATTCGAATTGGCAACATGGCCAAGGGGGTTTTGGAACAAGAGGAACTCCAGGTTCACGTGTTGGAACCGTCTGGAAATCAAGCGACATTTGGCTTCGCAGAGTCATCTCGATCAAACAGGTGCCTGCCCGTCCAGGATTTCTGATCCACCATGATGATGAAGCAGAGATATTTCTCAATGGAAAACAAGTCGCCGTCCTGCCTGCCTGGACCAACGATTATCAAGTCGTTCCGCTACACGACTTGCATCGAAGCACGCTTCGTCAAGGAAAAAACACTTTGGCGATTCATTGCCACCAGGATGCTGGAGGCCAGTTCATTGACGCGCATATTATTGATGTCGAACAACCTCTAACGCTGCCACCCGCATCACCTTTCCAATCCGAGTTGATCACGAAGTGGGGCAGCGAAGTTACGGCCGACAACGCGTGGGCAGATTACCCTCGTCCACAGATGAAACGGGACGAGTGGGTCAATCTCAATGGAAATTGGGACTACGCGATCACATCGGAACAGCAGACTGCGGTTCCTGAAGAATGGGAGGGAAAGATCCTTGTTCCCTTCTGCTTGGAATCAAAACTGGGCGGTGTTCAACGGATGCTCGGTGATCGAGAAGCTCTTTGGTACCGACGCTACTTCGAGACAAGTCTGACGGAAAGTAAGACACTGTTGAACTTTGAAGCGGTTGATTATCGGTGCGAAGTATTCGTCAACGGAAAGTCAGTTGGCAAACACCAAGGTGGAAACACACCATTCTCATTCGACATTTCAGATACCCTTGTCGAAGGTCGAAACTCACTAGTCGTTCGGGTTGAAGACGAAACCGAAGAGTGGCAACTGAGAGGCAAACAAGTCCGCAATCCAAATGGAATATGGTACACGCAGGTTTCCGGAATTTGGCAAACCATATGGCTTGAACAAGTTCCCAACAATCACATCGCTGATCTGACGATCGCGACCGATGCTGCGACCGGCACCATTTCAATCGAGCCTACGATTCAAGATGAATCCCGAGTTGCCACCGTCAAAGTCGTTGCCAAGCTTGAGGGTACCAGTGTCGCAGAACAGCAAAGCAAGCCGGGTTTGATATCGCTAACCATCGGCAGCGCTCGATTATGGTCACCCGATTCGCCGACGCTGTACGACTTAGAAGTCTTACTACTCGATCACAATGGCGAAGTGATGGACCGGGTTGAATCCTACGCTGGCATCCGGACCGTAGGCAAAGATGTCGATGCTGAGGGTCACTTGCGAATGACGCTTAACGGCAAACCTATCTTTCACTGGGGACCACTTGATCAAGGATGGTGGCCCGATGGTTTGCTCACACCACCGTCCGATGAGGGCATGCTTTACGATATAGCATGGCTTAAGGATGCAGGCTTCAACATGATTCGCAAACACATCAAAGTTGAACCCCGGCGGTACTACTATCATTGTGACCGCTTAGGAATGATGGTGTGGCAGGACCAAGTCAGCGCCGGCCATAGCCCTCCGTGGACATTCCTTCAACCTAATCCTAAAGATGCTGATTGGTCGGATGAAAACCACTCTCAATTCATGCTCGAACTCGAGCGAATGATTGATGCGCTCGAAAACCATCCATCAATTGTGGTTTGGGTACCTTTCAATGAAGCTTGGGGACAGCACCGTACTACCGACGTTGGCGATTGGACACTTAATCGCGACCCATCACGTCTGGTCAACATCGCCAGTGGTGGGAATTACTGGCCCGTCGGTGACATTGCCGACCAACACGCCTATCCCAACCCCTCATTCCCGCTGAACGATAGCCGCTTCGATAACGTCATCAAAGTAGTTGGTGAGTTCGGTGGCCATGGCTATCCCGTCGAGGGTCATCTTTGGGATGCCGATCGTGACAACTGGGGCTACGGCGGGCTACCAAAGTCAAAGAGTGAATACCAAGATCGCTATCTCAAATCACTCGAGATCCTCAATGAACTTCGACACCAAGGAATTGCAGGTGGCGTTTACACGCAAACCACTGACGTCGAGGGCGAGATTAACGGTTTGATGTCGTACGACCGTAAGGTTGAAAAGATCTCGCCGAAAGAACTGAAGCTAATGCACCAGATTCTTTTCACACCGTAGCACCACTCATGTCAGTAGCTCATTTGTTTGATCATCCATGTACATAGAACATTATTGCTTTTGCACGAATGACTTCGTTAGTCAGATACCTTACAGCGTCAAAGTTAGCACGAAGGCAAACACTGGGCTGAACTGTAGCGTTATGCGTAATTCGCGCAGTGACGGTGCGGGCGCCGATATCAATACTGAACTGACCGACTCGCTGAGCAGTTACACTACTGAATATAAGATTTGTGGATTCCCGGCATTTCCGTTTCGAATTGGGACCGTTGCCGCGTTTCGCGCCTCCCAAGCCATTGGCGGTCAGTGCACCGACTTTGGTTATGACAAGATGGTCCCCTTTGGCATGAAGGCTTAATCGTATGACACCTCGTCGTAACTCAATCGTCACAAAGGCGCGGCTTGGGTGGTGCCTAGTTCTCTGCGGTTCCATCTTTTTCACACCGGCAGCATTGACAGCCGACGAAGCCTCCCGCGCAACAACCGAGACGATTGACTTCACTCGTCACGTCCAACCTATCCTGGCAAAGCATTGCTACGCATGCCACGGTCCCGATGTCGCTGAAAGCGGGCTTCGCTTTACAAGCCAAGAAGCCGCTTATGCAGAAGCGGACTCGGGAGAGTTCGCCATCGTGCCGGGTGACGTCGACGCAAGTGAAATGATCGCTCGCATTCTAAGCGACGAAGAGGACCATCGGATGCCGCCTGAAGGCGATCGGCTTACCGCATCTCAAATCCAAACGCTGCAAACTTGGATTGAGCAAGGTGCAACGTGGAACAAACACTGGGCCTTTGAACCGATGCGGCGAGTTTCGCCACCGGATGTCGAATCGGAAGCATGGAACGGCAATCCGATAGATGCGTTTGTATTCGATTCACTCAAACGATCTGGTCTTGATCCCAACCCACTCGCAGATCGACACACACTCGTTCGCCGCGTTTATTACGACTTAACGGGTTTGCCGCCGACGGCCGATCAAGTTAAAGCCTTCGTCGACGATCCTGACCCCAATGCATTTAGCAAGTTGGTCGATCAACTTCTTGAGTCTCACCATTACGGCGAACATTGGGGGCGACATTGGCTTGACCTTGTTCGCTACGCCGAAACGAATTCCTACGAGCGGGACGGAGTCAAACCGAACGCATGGAAGTATCGCGACTACGTCATCAAGTCATTCAACGATGACAAGCCTTACGACCAATTTGTGCGAGAACAATTGGCCGGTGACGAACTGGAAAAAGTCACCACCGAAACACTGACCGCGACAGGCTATTATCGGCTAGGTGTTTGGGATGATGAACCGGCTGATCCATTGCAAGCTCGTTTCGATGGTTTCGACGACATCATCACGACGACCAGCCAAGTTTTTCTCGGGTTGACAGTTAATTGCGCTCGATGTCACGACCACAAAATTGACCCTATTCCGCAGACCGACTACTACGGAATGTTGGCATTTTTTGCTGACGTCACACCCTGGGGAGTGCGTGGACAAGACCCACGGATCAACAACCAGATTGACGTTTCGTCCGAAGAAGTGAATCGCCTGTACCGAGAGAACGACGCGAAGCAGGCATCGCTGAAGGCGAAAATCCACGAAATTGAGCAAGCTGGAATCGCGAAAATGTCTGGTCCCGATCAACGGGCAACGGAAGGCAACCAGAAGGACCGAAAGCGAGTCTTAGACAAGCATCTTAGATCGAAGTTAGCTAACGAGAGGTGGAAAGAGTACCAGTCATTAAAGAAGCAACTTAAAGCCGTGCAAGAACTAGCCAAGGAGATCCCACCGCGACAAAGCGTCATGGGCTTGGCTCGACTCGACGCTCACCCCGAGCAAACGTTCGTACTTTTCCGAGGAAATCCACATTCACCTGCTGATCCCCAAGCTCCGTCGTATCCAACGATCTTGGACAAGACCATTCCTGAAATCCCCGTCGCAGATGAATCAGCAAAGTCCGCTGGTCGTCGCCGAGTGCTGGCGGATTGGATTGTTGATCCCGAGAACAACATGACGGCTCGCGTCATGGCGAACCGACTCTGGCAGTTCCATTTTGGTCGTGGCATCGTTCGCAGTTCCAACAATTTTGGACAATTGGGAGTTCCACCAACGCACCCTGAATTACTCGATTGGTTGGGACATCGGTTGATTGACGAGGGCTGGAAATTGAAGTCGATGCACCGACTAATCATGAATAGCCGGACCTATCAGTTATCATCTCAATCGAGCGAACCTGCGGTCTCACGCGATCCCAACAATGATCTCTTTTGGCGATTTGACCCTCGACGGTTGCGGGCTGAAGAAGTTCGCGATTCGATGTTGGCTTCGATAGGTGTACTTAATCGAACGCCGTATGGGCCAAGCTTCTATGCCAAGTTGTCGAAAGAAGTATTGGCCGGACAATCCGTTCCCGGGTCGGGATGGGGTGATGCGAGTCAGGAGCAACGCGATCGGCGAAGTGTCTATATTCACGTCAAACGCTCGCTGTTGACTCCGTTATTGACCGCGTTTGACTTCCCAGATCCCGACCTGACCTGCGAAGAACGTTTCGCAACGCTGCAACCTGGGCAAGCGCTGGCTTTGCTAAACGGAGACTTTGCACACGAACAAGCTGCTCGCCTTTCGCAAGCGATCTACGCGGCTGAATCCGAGAACGCCGTCGTCGTTCGACGTAGCATCCAAGCATTGCTGCAACGTGAGCCGACCAAATCTGAAATCGAAAAGGGCGGTCGTTTGATCGAGTCCCTGGTTGCTGAGCACGGATTGTCGCGAGAGCGAGCGGTTCAGCTCTATTGTCTTTCAGTGATGAATTGGAACGAATTTTTGTTTCTCGATTGAAACGCTTTGCCGCCCACCCGCTTACTTACTTCACTTGGGTTCATTCCCAAATCCCACCTCTATGCCCAACAAACAATCATGAACGCTCAACGTAAACGAAATGGTTTTTGCGGTCGCACGCGCCGTGAATTTCTCTGGCAATCAGGTGGTGGATTCGGTGCCGCGGCGTTGGCGTCGATGTTCGCTGGCGATGGCTTCTTTCCGACGACAGCGAGTGCAAGTGACTCACCTTATCGCAATCCACTCGCTCCCAAACCGCCGCATTTCGCGCCTAAGGCCAAGTCCGTAATCTTTCTGTTCATGTATGGCGGACCAAGTCACATCGACACGTTCGACTACAAACCGAAGATGAAAGGAATGGATGGCAAGACCGCTGATGTTGCCACCTTCGGTCGCGGCGGACACAAAAAGGGAGGCCGAATCGTTGAACCAAGATGGGATTTCAAACAACATGGTCAATGCGGTAAATGGGTGAGTTCCCTGTTCCCCCATGTCGCCGAACATGTCGATGATATTGCCTTCTTGCACTCAATGACGGCCGACTCGCCGATCCATGGTAGTGCAATGTTGATGATGAACAGTGGCAAGATTCTTTCGGGCAGTCCCGCGCTAGGATCATGGGTCAACTATGGCCTCGGAAGCGTGAATGAAAACCTTCCTGGATTCGTCGTGATGCTCGATTCCAAAGGCGGACCGATCAGCGGAGCAAAAAACTGGAGCAGCGGTTACATGCCGGCTACGTACCAGGGCACTGTGTTTCGCAGCAAGGGTGCACCCATTCTGGATCTTGCACCACCAAGTGATCTACCATCTGGCGTCCAGCGAAAACTGATCGACTCCATTCAAGATGCTAACGCCGACCACCTCGCGCACCGCGTTGGCAATGATGACTTGGCTTCAAGAATCGCTAGTTACGAGCTTGCGTACAACATGCAGAGCACCGCACCCGATGCGGTGGATTTTTCAAACGAAGACGCTGCGACGCTCGACATGTACGGAATTAACCAAGCACGCACTAATGACTTTGGAACTCGTTGTTTAATGGCTCGTCGATTGGTCGAACGGGGCGTCCGATTCATTCAGCTCTACAGTGGCGGTGCCCACAACGATGACAACTGGGACGCTCACGGCAATCTGGAAGACAATCACAACAAGCACGCTGGCAATACGGACCTACCTATCGCGGCTCTGCTAAAGGACCTAAAGCAACGCGGAATGCTCGAAGAGACGCTAGTTGTTTGGGGTGGTGAGTTCGGACGTCAACCAACGGCGGAATACGCCGAAGGCAGCGGCCGTGACCACAATTCCTTCGGCTTCACGATGTGGATGGCGGGTGGCGGAATCAAAGGCGGCGTTAGTTACGGGACCACTGACGAACTTGGTTCCGCGGCGGCTGAGAACCCATTGCACGTCAAAAACCTCCACGCTACGATCCTTCACCAACTGGGACTCGACCCAAACCACCTTTCATACTTCTTCAGCGGCCTGGACCAGAAACTGGTGGGCGTCGAAGAAGTACAACCGATCCACGAGATCATCACTTAGGGCGTCTGGTTACTGCGTCGAGAAAGTGAATATCGTTTGGGTATCGTAAACCTCGCCGGGGCGAAGAATCGTCGACGGAAAGTTTGGTTGGTTCGGACTGTCAGGGTAGTGCTGAGTTTCGAGACAGAACCCACCGCGTTGAACATAAGGCTTACCTGATTTGCCTTTCAAGCGACCATCAAGGAAGTTGCCACAATAAAACTGAACGCCTGGTTCAGTGGTTTGAACTTCCATGACACGTCCTGATTTTGGCTCGTACACTCGAGCAGCCAGCGTCAACTCGCCTTCCTTTCCCTCCTTGTCGAGCACCCAGTTGTGGTCATAGCCCATCCCGAAGGCAAGCTGCTGGTTTTCGATTCCGATGTCGCGTCCGATCGGCTTCGCGGTCGTAAAGTCAAACGGCGTTCCGGCGACCGGTGGCAGTTCCCCAGTAGGAATAGAACCTTCGTCGATCGGCGTGTACTGTTTTGCGTTGATCATCAACTCATGGTCGAGGATCGTTCCCTCTCCCTCACCTTTGAGGTTGAAGTAAGTGTGCTGCGTCAAGTTGATCGGAGTCGCTTTGTCCGTCTCGGCCTTGTATCCCACCACCAATGAGTTTGCTTCTGTCAATCTGTAGGTGACTTCGCAATCCAAATTTCCAGGGTAGCCTTCTTCTTTGTCCTTGGATTGATAACGCAAGGTCAATTGATTGTTGACCTGATCGTACTCAGCATCCCAAACTACTTTGTCGAAACCGACCGCACCGCCGTGCAAGTGATTCTTTCCGTTGTTCTTGAGCAGCGAATAAGCTTCGCCATCTAGGGAAAATTCCCCGTTGGCAATTCGATTTCCGTAGCGTCCGACAACAGCACCGAAATATGGCTTATCGACAGCGTTGATGTAGTCTTTCACTTGATCATAGCCAAGCGCGATATCGGCAAACTTCCCATCCCGGTCCGCTACGGAGATCGACGTAGCGATCGCTCCGTAGTTGGTCACTTTGACTGTCGTGCCATGGTCATTCTTGAGAGTGTAGAGCTCAATAGAATCGAAGTCTTTCACTTCAGAAAAAGCAGTCGAAGCTGGCATGATCAATAGCAGGGCAATAAGAAATGGTTTCATGAGGATCTCTTAGCTGAGGTTTTCGTAACGATCGTCGAACTACTTCGGAGTTAGAACCGAAAAATCGGCGAAGGAAATGTAGATGGTGAATACGATGGCGATCAGGACCAATCCAGCAGGTTTTGCGAATCGCCAAGGGGTCATATCAACTGCCCCCGCGTCTTCCTGTTCGAACTCGGTTTCTCTTGGCTTCACTTCGCCAATAACAAGCATCAACACGAGCAGCCAAGCGAAGACAATTCCCAGAAAATGGAACTCGTGCAACGAATCGACGATCTTGTCAAAGGGCGAAACGAAGTATCCGGTTGCGATGACCGCGAAGCCTGCAACAAGGGCGATCTTGGCTGCGATCGGCGGTACGCGTTTAGTCAACATCCCAACCAAGACGACGGCAAAGATGGGAATGAAGTACATCCCATTCATCTTTTGTAGGTAATCGAAAATCCCCTTATCTTTGATCACCGGATGGTCAAGCAAGGGCGCGATCACCATGGCACTGATCGCAATGATCCAACCGAAGACTTTCCCGGATCGCACAACTTGAGCTTCCGTGGCATCCTTGTTGATCACGCCTTTGTACAACCCCACACTGAAAAGTGTGCAAGAACTGTTCAGTGCTGAGTTAAAACTCGACAAAATCGCACCGATCATCGCAGCCGCGAAAAAACCCGTGAACGGTGCCGGTAAAACTCGATTCACAAGCAATCCGTAAGCCTTATCCTTGTCGATACCCTGATCCGCAAACATTGCGTACGCGATCATCCCTGGGATTACGAGATAAATCGGGCCCAACAATTTCAAAGCCCCGGTGAGCAGAACCCCCTTCTGGCCTTCGGCCAAACTACTTGCTCCAAACGTTCTCTGAATGATCTGCTGATTTGTCGTCCAATAGAAAAGGTTCAGCAGAAAGATGCCGGAGAATATGGTTCCAAAGGGAACCGATGACTCTGCGCCACCAACCGAATTGAACCGGTCCTTTTGCTGTTCAAACAAAATGTGAGTGCCCTCGGAAATCCCTCCTTCGCCACCGAGCTGCGACAACGCGAATCCAGCAATCATGAATCCGCCAATGAACAGACCAATGCCATTGAGGGTGTCCGAAACGGCAACCGTTCTTAGTCCACCGAACAATGCATAGATTGCCCCAATAATTCCAACCAACCAGACGATAGCCCACAACGCAACAGGATAGGGCTGTAGGCCCATCGATTGAGGCACTTCGCCTAGCATCGATGGGACGTCCATGATTCCGATCATTCCCGTAGCGCCCGTGTAAAGAATGATCGGCAACAGAATTCCAACATACGCTACTAAGAAGATCACATTGGTAATCACTTGAGTTTGGTGATCAAAGCGAATTTCCAGGTATTGAGGCACCGTTGAAACGCCGCTCCGCAAGAACTTGGGCAAAAAGAACCATGCCATGAACACGAGAGCAACGACACATACCACTTCCCACACCATCACGCACAAACCGTACGTGTAGGCTTGGCCATTGAGACCCACCATTTGCTCGGTAGAAAGGTTGGTCAACAACAAGGACCCAGCGATCAAAGGGAACGTCAATGAACGCCCAGCGAGGAAGTAGCCACCCGTGCTGGAGTGGTCATCGTTCTTCGTCAGCCGCCAGGTCAGAAACGCGACTAGCCCCGTGAAGAACAGGAAAGAAACAATTGTTGTCAGGTCCATTAGTGTCTTTCAATTACATCAATGTCGCGTTAATTACCAACGCATGGGGCAAGGTATTTCGATAAGGTAGGCTCAGCAATTTGCCAGTCGCAATGTGGGACACATTGTACGCTATTGGTTCAGCAGTCGTGCGATTCACGCCTAATGTTCCCTCACATCAACCTCTCTTGAGCGACTGAAGCCAACACGCATTTCACGGAGGCTGAGGTGTGCTCGCGTCTTCAAGCAACTTTCGCATCGGTGACTCTTTCCGCGGCACCAACACGACCTGCCGATGGACCTCCTTCGCGTGCACTTGCAACCGCCCCTGGATCAGCTCAATCTTCGAAGAAGCTACTAGTGCTTCGTCATGACCCAATCTCGTTGGGTCATGACGAAGTCCGATCTGGTGATGTCGATGCGCAGCATGAACGACGCAAGGGAATTGCTTGAGAATGCGGCAACCGTTGATCAGTTGTTGGCCACCACATTCTAATTGGACATCACCATCACAGGCGATCAAGGTAACCACAAGGACTATCCAACCGAGCGGAACTCCATGACTCGCGCTTTGCAACGAACTGATCATGGATTCTCCTTCGCTGGCAATGAAATGGATGCTTCACTTTCATTCCACCAAATCGAAAGTGTTCGCTCAGTTGAGTCAGGCCAAAATTCGCCAGTGGCAAAGTCGAGGTCACCATCCTCATCAAAATCACCGACTTCTAGCGTGGCATGATTCATGTGCCCGCTTTCGAGCGAGTGCCGCTTGAATGTTTCCCCATCGCGTTCAAGCAGGATCACACTGTCGAGCGGAACATCAACCTTGTTGTCGATTCGCCGCGGCAACAATGAGACAGCCACAACATCCAGATCACCGTCGCCATCGAAGTCACCCGGCAACGCACGATGGACTCCCTGCATTTTTGCAATTTGATGATGAACAAAAGGAAACGAGCCTTGGTTTTCAAGCCACTGAATCGAAAAGTATGGCTTCAACAAGTAGTCGTCGAACGCGTCTCCATTGGTGCACAAGACATCTAAATCACCATCTTCATCAAAGTCCACCAACTCGATACCGTTGGTTCCATGCGATGGATAGCCTGCCGACCAAATCAAGTGCGGCTTAAATTGCCCGCGTCCTTCGTTCAAATAAGCCACAACCAATTCGTGTTCCTGACTTAACACGGTGACAAAGTCCAGTTTTCCGTCACCGTTGAAGTCGCATTTCTGGACCTGAATAGCACCCGATCGCTCATCAATCACTTCGCGTTGAAATTTAAGATTCCCCTGATCACTAACTTGATGATGCAAGAAGATTAAACTTCCCGTTTCCCGCCAACCAAACTCGGCGACGACGATGTCCATCGCGCCGTCACCATCAAAGTCTGCCGTCTCAACGGAAGCAACTCGGCCAACTTTGTAGAGCAATGTTTGCGACTGCCAGTTTCCATCAGTGTCTTCGTGCAACCAAATCACTTTTCCCCGATGATGATCATCAGGTAAGTAATCCCCTAGTTCGGCAATCACATAATCAAGCCGGCCATCTTGATCCAGGTCGGTCGGATCAATGAAGGATACATTCCGATAGCGGGCCATCAAACCGAGTTCAACCGTATTCAAATCTCTTGATGATCGCCTCAATCCATTCGCACGGAATACATACCCACGTTTCATATCACACACTAACATTCCACCATCGTTCGCGGAAACAGGTGCATCGTCGTACGATTTCGTGAGCCAACGCAAATTCGAGACGGATAGCGAGACGCCTTCAACTAAGACTGGGATGTCCTGGCGATCAAAACCAACAGAAAACGGAATGTCGCTGGTAGTTGAAGACTCGATCAGCAGTTCTTCTGGCGCTCGTTCGACGTAGTAGTCATAAACCAGTTGCTTCGGACTCGGCGGGCGAAGGTCGGTTCGCTTTGACTTGAAAAACAATTTGTATCCTTGGTCGATCTCGCGTTTCCACTGACGCTTCGCAAAACTGCTTGGACGCGGCATCCCATGGCAAGCTCCGCAGAAGCTTTCAATCTGACCCTCAAGCTCATCCTCGGACAGTGAAGTTTGCTTGGCGCTCGCGTTCGATGAGACTTGATGAGATCCCTGCGTCAGCCGAGCTTTATCCGACTTGGTATCGCAACCAGTGAACGCTATCACGAGAGACATGAACGTGAAGCTCAGAACTTTCGAGGCCCCACTCGGCGGCACAAACTGAGTCGGCTGAAACATTCGAATGGGTTGACACCAACGAAGAGAGAGAAGAACGAAATCGCAAGAGAGCGAGCGATCCTAACTCATCTTTTCACTGGTTGAAACACTCAATATGGCATGCAAAAAAGATGCGCAAATTGAGAATAGAATTGCGTGATCTCGTATGTTTTTTGGTGGTGCTGAAGCTCAACATACTGGGTTAAACACAGCGTCCAACGCGGGCTCATTTTCTATCGCAATTCACCCGACGGGACATTCCGCGAAACGGCACTGCGCACGATCGTTCGACAGCGTCGATTGCCAACGAAGCGGTGACAACAACTCGCAAAGCTAGTTCGATGAATTGACTAGCGGTACTAAGACCGCAGGATTTTCGCCTGTGTCACTCCGAAGCGATTACCTTGCGTGCATGGTCAAGTCGCTTCGGCCAAACAAACTTTGGGGCCGTCGATGGATCATACTCATTCAAATGATCCTTCAAACGTGTAACAGGCTTACTGTATTCCAAGGATGTGTCCCCAAATACTTCGCCACAGAGGGCAGCCAGCGCTGGGTCATACTCCCTAAGCAACATGCGGGTGTTCACGTGGTTATGGTCACGGTCGTTGGTGCGATTGTTGTTGAACCAAGACTGCACTCCTTCCGCAAAATACTCGTAGTGGTTAACCGCCGCATACTTCCCCTTCCACAATCCATCTTCCATCGCCTTGCTGTACGTATCACGCAATCGCTGATCAAAAGTGGCATCTAAGTTATTCATCCCTCGCAAGTGAATGCTATGCGCGAGTTCATGAATCAGAATGCACTCCTGCCAGTATGGATCGCCTTCGTAACCAAGCAGATTTTCTTCGGCGCAAGTGCAGTAGGGATCCGTTTCGCTACCGCCGGTTCCGCGTGCTCGAGCGTCCCAGTACTCGTGACCACTGAGTTGAGGAAAATCAGGATGTGGTTGATCTCGCATCGCAACAAACTCCGGCAAGTCAGTCGTGAATTCGTTATGCGCCAGCACGCATAGCCTAGCTCCGCTATCGATCATGGCTTGCCGAACTTCGGGCCGCTCACCAAGCATAGCATCGACCAGATACTTCGCTTCACGTACCGCATACGGATTCACTTCTGCGGAAGCAACGATTAGCAACCCGCCCGCCTTCATCCGTTGAGTGTAGAAAGACGGCACACCATCCTCGGACTGAGGGTCAAACCGAAAGCTCTGAATTGGCACCTGACTCTCAACGGTTCGCTCTACGCCATCCTCGCGCCCCACAATCACAAACTGATGTCCCACCGAAGTTTTGATGATCATATTCTCGCGAGGTGAGATGGTTCCACTGGCAATGCGATCGACTGGCGTACGCAACCAAAACACGTCGATGATTTGATCGCTACCGTTGATGACCTGTAACTTGGGTCGAGGGGATTCGCCAGAGCAGGGCAGTGCGATAACCGAGATCAGAAGAAATTGAACGACGAGGAACCCAAGACTAGGAATGACCAAACGAGTCGAAATGTTCATCTAAACCCCAGCGAGTGGAAACCCATCGAGTAGAAACCCAGCGATAGTCATAGCGTGCGAAGGAGTGCCAATGGCAAACGTCGATGCAATTGTTCGCGAGCAGCGGCAAAGCTCGGACCGACTCTTTACCGCTCGAATCGCGATGTAGCGCAACTAACACGACACGGCTATCATCGTACCGCCAAAATGCTGGTGAATGACTATCGGCTTCGCCGCCCACTCACTTGTTTGTAGCAGCGACCAGTCGTCGTATTTGATCGGCTTGCTCAGCATCGACGTAATCGAAACATGCCATGCCATTGCCGACGAGGTCAAATTCGTTGAACTGCCAAACGACATTGCGATTCCGATCTAACTCGATTAGTTGCGGGTTGTCTGGCCCCGCATGACAATTGTCGATGACGACGTGGCCATTGGGCAACTCTTCCAAACATGCAGTCCAGTGCAGCGAGACATCCGTACCGGGAATTTTTTGATTTGCTTCCCAGACGATTGTCTTGTCGGCTGCCACTTCGACAATCGAATTACCAGAGCCTGAATTGATCAAGGTATTCCCATTCTTGAGTCGAATTGCACCATAGACTCGCGTCCCGATTTTGTATTCCCAAACGATGGTACCGTCCGGCGAATACTCAGTTACCGTTCCCGGACCTTCGGCGCAAACCAAGTAGTTTCCACTGTCGAGCACTTCGGCCTGTCGCGTCTTGCTTCGCCCCTCTTTGCCAAGAGGAGTTTGGCTAATGATCTTACCCTCTGGACTAACCAATATGATCCGGTCATTGCCGGACTCCGCAATCATCGTGTTCCCGTCTGCTAGCCGAGTGAATGCGTGAACATCGTTACTTTCATAGCGCCAAACTTCTTCACCAGCCAACGTTATCTCCTTCACAACATTCCAATCGTCGTGAAAGAGAATGTTACCGCTGTCGAGCATCTGAACTTCATGATGGCCTGCGTGACCTCCATCTGGCCCCGCCGTTTCGTATTGCCAAATCACCGTGCCGTCAAGTTCGCATAACGCTATGAGATTCTTCTGATACGAAGCGCTCACCAAAATCAGCGGCGTGGGTTCAGCAAATGCAATGGCTGAGATTGCCAGTGAAAGGACAACGAGAAGGTGACGCATAACAGTTGGACTTTCTAAGAGGTGTCGTATTCTTTAACAAACATCCGTGAGTCGGAAGGGCTGCCCGTCACCTAAGTTCTAAGCTAGTGATGGCAAGCTTGAAACGTAACTAGGGAAGTAACTGGACTTCAACCCTGCGGATGCTCACGCGACTACCGGGGTCATGTTGCTGAAAGGCGAAGCAACCTTCTTTGAAGGTCTTTTCAAAATCAAGGTACTCGTACAACTCGCTACCATCGACCGTGACCTTGATTCGCGTTATGTCGCGACCACGCCAATTGTCATCTCGCACTTCAAGTTCATAGGAAAACCATGTATCGGGTTTAACTAACTGGTTGTAGACATGACAAAGACCGTATAGCGATCCAGTTCGAATCGGGTCGGTATGAGTGCTGTCAATTTGAGCTTCGTAGCCATCCATGAATCCAGGACGCTCGGTGGTGCGAAAGTACAGCCCTGAGTTTCCTCCCTCATTGATCTTAACTTCGGCGCGATAGCGGAAGTTCTTGTAACTGCCACTGGTGGATACCAACATCGAAGCGCTACCTGATCCGCGGATCTCGCCGTCCTGAACCTCCCACTTGCTTTCGCCTTCACCGCCAACCTGCTCCCAACCCTCTAGTGACTTTCCATCGAACAACGTATTCCACGTTGCGTCATCGGATAGGGCGGAAGAACTGAGAACCAAGCAATTGCAAAACGAAGCACAAAGCAAGAAAGATAAACAAAGTCGAGGCATCAAAGATCTCTTCAATCGCGTTCGGGGGGCACGTCACGTTCAAAGTAGCTGGACTGCCCTATGAACGGTCAACATTAAACGGAAGAGAAGAGATTACCCGCCCCGGAAACACGAAACATACGTTTTCCCGTCCTTTCTTATGCAAATTCACGCAAAGGGAGACATCAGGTCATCGCGATTTCTGATGGACAAATGAGTGATTGAGATCAAAAGGCCTTCGTCCATCTCATGCATCTCGAGAAAAAATGCAACCCGAGAAAGTTGCATCCAGTGTCCGGCAAAGCCGGACTACGTGACCAATCATGCGGTTGCGACAAACAGGTTTCGCAATCACGCAATCCTGCACCAACGAATCGTCTTACATTCCTCCACCAGCGCTTTACTTGTTTGCCATTGTTGGTTTTGGCGAAACAGGTCGCGTGATTGCGAAACCGACACGACCTATGCGGGACTCAGAGTTGCCCGCATCACTGGATTAGCGGCAACCGTCAATCCAACAGCGATCTTCAATCATCCACCGATAGCCTGAACACTTGGCTTGGCTTGGTGTTTAAAGCATGTGCGTGCAGAAGCGATGGGCGAACATGCATGACGCGATCGCAACCTTCATCACCATCAACGACCTGCACCTAAGAGACCTTCAAAGCTCATCGCACCGAAGTTATTGATTACTACTACTCAAACTTAAATACGAACAACGGCGACGAAACAGGGCTTAGAAGTCCTCATAGTCAGGTCAACATGCCGCAGGACGAATCAGAAAAACTAAGTGTGTTCACAGATCGTTTTCTAGTTAGACTCGCAATCGATGCAAACGGTGGTTTGCATTACCTTCCTAAACCCCCGCCTCGTAGAAAGATCTACACCATGAAACCACTGCAGCTATTAACACTGTTGTTCATGTCCACATGCATGACTCTTAACGCTTCAGCCGAGGTCATCTTTTCAGACGACTTCTCTGGCTACACTGACAATGACCCTGCCGCGGAGCCCTGGACAGGCCCCAACACCGTCGTAGGTGGTCGCATGTTCGCTGATGACGTAGTCGCAGATGTTACGTCCTACGACTTTGAAGGTCGATTCGCAAATCCGAACAACTACGGGCAAATTACCAGTGGAACCGTCTTCGCAGGCTTCGACCTTGAATTTGGCGATGGCCTGAGCACGGGTGGACAGTACTTCACGTTCTTCGGCGATCGCAGTAGCACTAGTATCTTTGACTACAAGTCTCGAGTCGTAGTCAAATCATCGCTCAATGGTGCATCAGAAAGGATTTTCGACCTGGGAATCTACAACGGCAACTTCGGCGATACACAATATCTTGGGCTCGAACTCCTGCCGGGCGAGACCTATCGCGTGGTGCAAGGATATGACTTCACGACCGGAGTTTCATCCTTAAGCGTGAATAATGGCCCGAGCGCTTTAACAGTTGGAGCCGACCCAGGAAATGGCAGCCCAATTGGTGGTTTCGGCTTGCGATCGCCAAGTGCGTCAACGGGCGAACGGTACTTTGACAACATGATTGTTGCCACCACGTACAACGAGGCCTTTACCGTTTCGGCAGTACCAGAGCCATCTACAGCGTTGCTCGGTCTTGTCGGCTTGGTCGGTATGGCATGGGTGAAACGTCGGCGGTCAGTGAAGGCAAAAGCCAACGCGACTGCAGCGTAGTTTCGGTCGGCTACGCAATGTAGACAGTCGTGCATACATCCAACTCTGTTGCCCATCGTAGTGCAAATCGCAAGCAAGAACGCTGGGCACAGAGGGTTCGGATAGCGTTAGAAAACGCATGTCGATTCGCGTGATACTTAAGCCAAAAACGACGGTCATTCTGTATAAAAATTGATCGCCGAAGGCATGATGAACAGGTGTGGTGGCGTGTCGAATCAAAGTCAATGCTGAGCTACTCGATCACCCGGCGTAGCTAACGTCGGCTGCCGCAAGCACCTTTAAGAACAGTGCTCAACCAAAATGCTGACCTAACCTCGTTTGCTTGAGTAGTTGGCGATGCACCCAATTCGCTTCAGGCATAACAATTCTTGCCATGGCTTCCTGCGTTACTTCAAATCGCATCCTGAGCATCGACCGCAATTGCAACCAAAAGTTGGCGGCAAACGCTGAACGGAGATTACCCAGCTCGCGACATCGAATCGATTCTTAACCAGGGACACTGCAAGACCGAGTGTGATTCGAACGCGGTAACTCTGCCCCGATCTTGGATTCGTAACGATGGGTACGGGCGATCCTTTGTCTGCTTGGTCGGGTCCTCAACCAGGTCTCTGCGCCACCCTAGAACGCAGGCCGATCGGCAAAGTGGCAATCATTATCAAACAACTCATGCAAGCGTAGCGACTACTACCCCCACTTCAGAGCGGACGACTAGCAAAAAAAAGTTACTGAATCATCTACTCGAAACCGCCTAAAACCACTGCCGCGTGCACCGGAGAATGGTTCGACGGAGTGAATACCGACGTGAACAAATCAAAGGACGGCGTTCTCACAGACATGCCACGTCACCAATGTCGTCGATCTCGTCCTTAAGGTTTGTTCGCAAAAACCGCCCAAGAACACTTCGCAAACACGAAGGCATTTAACACCTTGCGACACCACATAATTCTTTAGAAAAACACACAGAAAGAATGAGACTTAATGGACTCGTCATCGTTACAGTCCTAATATGCGGTCAAACGCAGCCCCATGTTTTACCCACATGTTTCAGTCTAAGAGAATGGGAAGATCTTTTATGAGCAAGTTGTTAAGAGCTATTGGTTCGACAATCCTTGGGTGTGTTATCACCAGCAGCGCATCGGGTGCTGTGATTACTGACGTCTCGGCAAGCACGGTGGCAGCAATCAACAACTGGCAATTCGAACCTGATGGCACAACTTTGTCATCAACTGCAACAGGTGGCCTGGTAACGACGGGTAGTTATGCAAATCCGCTCACACTTGCTGGAATTTTTACCATCGACGACTCCGCCGACACGGGTGCGATGTTCACAGCCGACCTAATTCTCAGCGGTGTTGATAACAATGGTGCCAACAATATCTACGCACAGTCCGATGGTCACATCGTTTTCGATGTGGACCAACCGGTACGCCAAGAATCGTTAACCTTGACGGTTGGAAACTTCCAACAAATCTCTGGTTTGGAGCCGGCCGTTATTACTTTCGATGGTTTCAGCGAGCTTGTTCTTGTTTCGTACGTTCCAAACGCGACTGAGTCCGCCACATTTAACGGAATTGCAATGACTAGCGCCGCTACCAACGCGGTTTCTCCTCTAGCTCCCAATGGCTCCACGTTGCTCGACACGAGTCCTAATGGCACTGCCATCTTTTACTTCGATGGGGTTAGGGGGCAATTTACGGTTGCAACAGCAGTTCCCGAGCCATCATCGTTCGCAATGGTCGGTATTGGTGGTCTGTGCGTCATTTGGCATCGACGAAGACGCAATTCAGCTAAGTCGCAAGTAGTCTGATCACCGACTGCTATTGATCTTAGAAAGAGCCCATCCGTGACCTCGCGGATCATTGGCTATGCATCGTGAGTGGAAACCAGTCGTAGGCCTGTAGTTTCTTGGTGCATAGCAAAGACCAATTTATATGCTTGCTTTATCCGCGGCTGCTATTGCGCCGAACGCGACGGTCTGCATGCATGTAAATAACACTGGCATTTGATTTCACAAAGACTTGATAAACAGCGACATCGCCGAGCCGATATTAGCGCCCGTCGATGCCCTAAGACTTTGAATAATTGACGGCTAGAAAACACGATGCGAGTCATTAGGCAAGAAAGAATTGCCTCGCATCACTGAATTAATTCGTAGCACAGAACTTACCGCTGGTTCCCACCCGAACTCCCCGCCCCGAACACTTGGCACCTTAAGCCTTATACCAGCTACAGTCACAACATCTATTAAGACTCCATTTACTAAGAATGAAGTGATGGCGTTGAAAATAGTAAGTACTTGAATAACCGCATGGCATACCCGTTCGTCGCATTTGTTAATGCAAGTGTGACTAGCCGGAAAGTTACCAGTCCATCAAGTATCTAAACATTTGCAGCGCGCATTAATTGTTTAAGCCGCATGTCTATTTCATCGTGAATTGACACGCGATTCTACCGTCGTTTTCCCGTTCGAATTGCGTGCACCGACGCATGCATTTTTTCATACTTTCTTGCTAGGTTAGGAATCAAATGTACCGTAAACAACGTGGTTTTACGTTAGTTGAGTTATTGGTGGTGATCGCCATCATCGGAGTACTGGTAGGCTTGCTCCTACCAGCGGTCCAAGCTGCTCGCGAAGCTGCACGACGTATGAGTTGCAGCAACAACTTCAAGCAGCTTGGAATTGCAATGCACAATTACCACGCGGCATTTAAAGAACTTCCTATGCAAGGTGTAGGAACGGCCGGTTCCACGCCAACATGGTGGTGGGACCCAACCACTGACTCGAACAACTGGCGTTTGAGTGCATTAGTTGGACTAACTCCGTTCATGGAACAGCAAGGACTATGGGAAGAAATCTCTGGACCTAAGCAAAACTTGGTTCCCCCCATGACCCCTGCCTTCTGGCCTCCGATGGGTCCGTCACCTGACAACATTGACTACGATCCCTGGACGATTGAGATCCCCATGCTTCGTTGTCCATCGGACCCGGGCACCGGACTACCTTCGCTAGGTCGAACCAACTACGGAATGAACGTTGGCGACAGCATGTATCGGTCTATCAATGGTGACCGGCGTATTGTCACAACCTCAAGTGCACCGTCTTGGCCACCGTTGCCTCACGAGGCCAATGTGCTGGAATCCCGTGCAGCCGACCGTGGTGTTTTCAAGTTACACCAATCGACCAAATTCAGAGACGTAACCGACGGACTGTCCAATACGATCGCAATGGGAGAAATGGCGACCGATATTGGCGACCGTGACAACCGGACGATTCTCGTCAACACTGGTAACGTCTTGGAAGACCATCGCGATAACCCCAACTACTGCTACGACGATCCAACTTTGATTGACATCGAACGACCGAGCTTTTGGTCCTCGACAGCCGCAGTGAATGGATCTACCGATGGCCGCGGGTATCGCTGGGCTGATGGAGTACCCTTCATGACCGCGATCCACACGATATTGCCGCCTAACAGCGCGGTTTGCGGGCCTAACAATGCCAGAAACACAGCGAACTGTACCGTATCGAGTCGGCACCAAGGTGGAGCCCACATCTTGATGGGAGATGGCGCCGTTGTTTTCATCAGCGATTCCATTGACTCGGGCAATCGAAACAATCCGATGGTGTGGCGAGGAGGAACTGCAATAGACAAGAACATGCCGGGCTCGAAGAGTCCGTATGGTGTCTGGGGTGCTCTTGGAACCAGCGCATCGGGTGAAGTGATTGAAGAGCAACTTAATCAGTAGCTCTCACGCGACGACATTCGGAACTTGATTCAGACGACACATCGTTCCGATAGAACGTCATCTTTAGCAACTGCCTAGCTCAGCTAGGCAGTTGCATTCTGCTTTCAAAATTCCCATTCACGATCTCGAACGAGAACATTTCATGATGAAATCTGTAACGCTATTGGTTGCCGCTGGCCTGCTTATCATTGCCGTCGGGTGTGCAAAGGAAACCGGCTCAGTTAAGGAGAACGTATCTCAGGATGATATTGCTGCCTACAAGGCCGCGATCAAGGCTGAGCAGGACGCCATGAGAGGCGACATGGCAACGTACGAGAAAGAAACAGAGTGACGCTAGCGTTTGTTCGTGTCGTCGCCGCTTCATGAGGTCGTGTGACATCATTAACATTCCCTACACAACTCTTTTTGTCTCCATCGCATGGGTGCTTGTCGCCTCGGGGTGCAACCGAGGCGAGCAAGCACAATCGAGCGATCAGAAAGCGATCCCTTCGTCCGAACCGGCCAGTGCTGCCAAGGGTGACACTCTCGCTGTAATGAGGCAAGAGATTGCATCGGCGCGCGAAGGCGACGTGAATTGGGACGCTGCATGGATGCTCGCCAAGAAGGTGTTGATTGCGTATCCCGAAGACAAAGATGCGTTGGTCGAGGTCGCTCAAGTTGCCTACCGGGCTGGGCATCAAGACATCGCCAAAGACATCCTTGTTCAAGCGGCAGTCGCGAACAACTTTCTAGACGAATCATTGGTCAACCGCTGCGTGGTCGCCATGATCGACGCTGGTGATATGTTTGAGGCGATCAGCTTTCTTGAACGAGTCGTCGATGCTTACCCCGATCGCGACAAGGTCCGCCGGTTGCTATGTGACCTTTTGATAGGTGCAGAATACCGTGAACGCGGTTTTAGCCACGCCACCAAGTTGATTCGCCAACGGAAGTTTGATTTCACATTGTTGCTTGCGATGGATAACCACCATCGGCGCAAAGAAGAGAACAAGTCGCTCGACGAAATGCTCAAGCGAAACACCGATGACCGTCGAGCGTCTATCGGGCAAGCACGTTCAATGCTGGATCAATCTCGCTTCGCCGAAGCCGGAGTCATTGCGAAACAGATACTTGATCGTCATCCGGACTTCCAACCAGCAATGGATATTTACGGACAAGCCCTCGTCGCGTCCGATCAGCGCGATGAACTGGAACAATGGTGCGTTGATCGGCTAGTTCCCCTTAGTCAGACACAATCATTGTCGTGGTCTGGCTGGATCACGCTGGGCGATTGGTGCCGCCAAAAAAGCGACGTAGCTTTGGCTCGCTTCGCTTATCTCAATGCAGTTGCAAACTCCACTGATAACCCATTGGCTTGGTCCAAACTCGCGGAAGTGTCGGGAGATTCAGAGGACATCCGACACGAGGCAAACTCGCTGCTGAAATTGAGGCAACAATACATTGAATTTTCTAAGGCACAGATTGGCATCGGAGACGTCGACACGTTTTTGAAACTGATACCGGTGATCGAGACACTCACCGAACAGGGACGCTTGTGGCAGGCCGAGGCGTGGGCGGCATTAGCGTTGACCTTGCCTCCGTCTCCATCGGGCATCGACGAAGACGCCGTCGCGTTACGTATGCGAATTCACCAACACCGTGAAAGTATTCTAAGACGCCTGAACCAAAATACTCCGTGGCGATTAGCGTCTGCCAGTCCTGATACCACGATAAGCTCAGATGATTTAGCTTCGTCGCTTGCGGCACTGGCGGCAAAGTCTCAATCGGACACGGCACGCCACGTTGTCTCGGAACGGAACAAATTTCCGTTTCCCGATGCTCCCTTCACCGTGGATTTACGAAACGAAGCGGTTCGTCGAGGTGTCCAATTTTCCGGCAAGACCTATGAAAAGCTTGATCAGCCGGGCATTCCGTTTTATGCGACCTTAGGTTGTGGTGGTGGCGCGATTGACTTTGACCTTGATGGTTGGCCGGATCTTTACTTGGCGACTGCGGGCGGTCGACCGGGAGAACGCCAAGGCGCCCCGAATGCTTTGCTGCGAAACGAAGAAGGCACGTTTCGAGCAGTAACCGTGCCGACACGAACCGGTGATGTTGGTTTTGGACAGGGGATTTGCGTGGGAGACATCAACAGTGATGGATTCGCTGACTTGTTCATTTGCAACTACGGTGAAAACCGTTTGCTAATCAATTGTGGCGATGGAACCTTTGCCGACCAAACCGAACAATGGTTACCGTCAAGCGATTGGAATTGGTCGACAAGTGCAGCAATCGCAGATTTAGATCGTGACGGGCTGCCTGATCTGTATGTCACAAACTATTGTGCTGGGACTGAACCGATTGACCGACGCTGTGATGCGGGTGATAGAACCGAATTCAACAAGTTCGCCGGACAAGCTCGTGCTTGTTCGCCCACTGTCTTCAAAGGTGAACCGGACTGGGTGTTTCGCGGTCGCGGCGAGGGTGGGCTTGAGCGAGTTCCAGCGGCCTACGGATTTGAACTCGATGATGCTGGTCGCGGTTTGGGTGTGTTGGTGGGCGAGCTCGATGAAAATCGTGGTATCGACGTGTTCGTTGCAAACGACATGAGCCTGAACCACTACTGGACATCTCCGCCCACCTCACCATCAACATCCGGTATCACTTCCACGGATCATTTGAAAGACGATGCCAGAATCGAGAAGTATCTTTGGCTCGATGCGTCGGTGTCATTGGGACTTGCGGGCAATTCTCAATCAACGCCGCAAGGCTCGATGGGCATCGCATCAGCAGACTTGGATCGCGATGGTGACCTAGATTTCTACGTCACCAACTTCATGTCCGAATCAAACACACTTCACTCTAAAGAAGCGACCGGTGGTTGGCGTGACGAAACGTATGGCGTCAACTTGACTGATGTCACGCTGCCGATGGTAGGTTTTGGAACCGAATGCGTTGACCTCAATGCCGACGGCTGGCGAGAGATTATCGTTACCAATGGACATGTCGATCTCTACTCGACTCGCTCTGAAGATGCATTTTATGCGCAACCGTTACAGGTCTTTCAGCGGATTTCGACCGGCAAGTTTACTAATTCAGAGTTTGAAGCCGACGGCGAATACACGTCTCAGCATCACGTTGGACGTGCGATGTGGACTATGGATGTGAACCGAGACGGACGAACTGACTTTGCTGTAACTCACCAAACCGAACCTGTCGCGCTGTTGATAAACCATACGCCTATCGAGAACCAAACCATCAACGTTCAGTTGCGTGGAACCCAAAGTGGGCGTGATGCTATCGGAGCCTCTGTCACGTTGAGTGTGGGATCGCATAGCGAAGTCCAAACGCTGACAACGGGCAGCGGTTTCCAGTGCAGCAACGAGAGCGTACTGATGTTCGTGCTGCCACAATCAGCCGAGCCAAATGACACGACGCTAGAGGTGTCGTGGCCGTCCGGTCGGCTTCAGGAATTCGCATGCGGCAGCGACGTTCGAGATTGGCTTCTAGTTGAAGGCGACTCGGATGCTTTTCCGATCACCGATGCCGTTCGTTGATCCAACGGGCACTTGAAAAGCGGAAAAGGCAATTCATCCACCTTTGATGCGTCGCAGAGTCGACGGCAAAACCACTTTGGGCCGAGTTTCGCGGAATCGATATTGCGACGAAAATTCGCCCCCGCGACCGCTGATCATAAAAAAAGCACCGCCGAAACGATGGTTTCAGGCGGTGCTTTTGATCAAGCGGAGGACATGGGACTCGAACCCACAACCGGTAAACCGGCAACTGATTTCGAATCAGTCTGCTTGCCAATTCGCTTATCCTCCGGCTCGGCAGAGCTTTCTGCTAGGCAATATGTTCGCTCGTTCGCTTCAAATCGTCAAGTCGAGGAGTCAGGAAGCTGGAACTGAATTTCACGGCCCCCCGAAAGCTGAATCAATCGAGTGGCTTGGTCCGTCAGCCCCACATCGGAATTCAGTGCCGCCTCGATCTGGGCTGCCTGAGGAATGTTGTTCTCGACTTGCAGACGCCCGCCATCTTGGACCGAAATCTTCGGAGGCGGGTTCACTGGCAATCCGAGCGACGACAAAGTTTCGCTGATCTTGTCGACCAACGACTGTTTTGCATCGTCAAGGTTCACCGGCGAGTTCTCGCCGGATGCACCTTGCAGAATCTGGTCAAACCCAAGTGTTTTGTTTAATCCAAGCGACTCGCTGACACGACTCACCGCGCTACCGGCCATGCGAGCAGCAGCGGCGGTAACCGGTGTGATAGGCAAACTCATGAATATCCAGTTCTCAGTCGAATCGAGCGCGGTTATTGAATCAAAAAACTCAGTGCTTGTGTTCGGTTTGGAAGCCGTATTCTTTGAACCACTTTTCCCACTTGTGGGCTTCTTCGTGGGTGTCTAACTCCATTTGCCTCCATTCGGGGCAACGATACTTTACGTCCACGTGACCGTTGTGAGCCGCTTTCTTCACTTCGCATCCGAGCTTAGATAGCGTTTCGGAAATGGTCTTAGCCTTCGCGTCATCGTGTATATGCTTGGCTTGCCATTTCTCAGCGCGATAACGAACGATTTCATCCGCGGCGACGTCCGTCGCGACAGCGGAAAAACCTGCGAGTAAAACAGCGGCCATCAAGGTCAATCGTGGAAGCATCAGGGAGATCCTGCGAGTTTTCGGAGGGAGATTTCGAGGCGAACGAAAGCGTTGCCGTCGCAAATGATGTAACTACACAAGTTCGCTGCGAACGGTCAAGACAAGCCACTAAAGCGTGACCCAACCCGGTCGAGAAGGACGTGAGCCACGACGGCGGTGGCTGTCGATTAGGGATGGCATCCATAGAATTTGATCCACTACCGCGATGAGCGAATTGGGGTCGATCGGCTTGAACAGGCATCGAGTCGCCTGAGTCGCCGCTTCGGCCTTCTTTTCTAATCCCGCCCACTTGGAATCCGCGATCATCACGACTGGCAACTGTTCATAGCCGACGACTTGTCGAACCTGGGCGACGGTTGCCAAAGCAGCATCCGCATCGTCGGCGACGTCGCAGACGATCAAATCTTGGCGGCCCATCGACAGAGCTTTGATGACCGATTCCCCATCTCGAGCACAAATGCACCGGTAACCCTGGGAATCAAGCACGCCGGCGAGGGCAAGCAACGATAGAGGACTGGGATCCCAAACGATGATCGAAGCTGGCTGATTTCGGCTTCCTGGATCGTCCTTCCGGAAGTTAGATTTTTCGTTCATTCCCTGCGTTTAGCGACAGATGGGAACCGAACGCAAGGTCGAGCGGCCAATTTGGTGTTCCCTTGCGAATTTGGGCGTCTGCGCGGACAATTCCCACTCCGATTAATTCCCAGAGCTCCATCATCACGAAGCGAACATGACCAACGAAGGCGAAAAAGACCTGCTTGACCCCCGCGTGGCCCGACGCGAGAAGTTGAACAAGATCATTGAACGGGGAATCGACCCGTTCGGCCAACGCTTTGACAATCGCGACTTGATTGGCGACTGTATCGCCCGCGGTAACGAAGTGAAGTGGGTCAAAGAAGACGGTACGGAAGTCCCTTTGCCCGATTTCACCGACGAATCGCTCGACTATCGAAAATGGAAGACTGACAACGGGCCCGGTGAAGAAACGGGCCCGACCGTACGTGTTTCGGGACGCATCATGCTCCAGCGAGGGCAGGGCAAACTGTTCTTTCTTTCCTTGCGGGATTGGACTGGCGACCTGCAGATTTTCATCGGTAAAGGGCAAGTCGGCGAAGAGGCGTTTGAACTCGCCAAGCTGTTTGACTTGGGCGACTTGGTTGGCGCCGAAGGACGGCTGGGACGAACCAACACGGGTGAACTCACCGTGTTTGCAGAAAAGTTGTTTTTCCACACCAAGATGTTGGAAGTGCCTCCGGAAAAGCACGCCGGACTTACGAATCCAGAATTGCGTCAACGCATGCGATACGCCGACTTGGCGTTCAACGATGGCGTTATCAAAACGTTCATGGATCGCACGAAAATCATCAAGTCGATTCGCCAAACGCTTGACGATCAAGGGTTCTGCGAAGTTGAAGGCCCGACGCTGCACACGATCGCCGGGGGCGCAGCAGCACGACCCTTTGAAACTCATCACAACGCATTGGATATGCCGCTAACAATGCGGATCGCGCTTGAATTGCACTTGAAGCGATTGATGGTTGGCGGCATGGAACGTGTCTACGAAATGGGCCGCGTCTATCGCAACGAAGGGATTAGCCCTCGTCATAATCCCGAGTTCACAATGATCGAGCTGTACCAGGCCTACGGCGACTACCGATCGATGATGGACCTAACCGAAAAGATTATCATCGATGCGATTGACCGTATTGGCGGCGGATACAAGCGCCCATTCGGTGATAAGATTGTTGACTTCACGCCGCCGTTCAGGCGAGCCACGTATGCGGAACTGTTCCAAGACGCCACCGGTATTGATCCTGCGGATGACGCTGCCGTGTTAGATCTGGCTAAGAAGTTGAAACTTGATACGGCCAACAAGCACTTGGACGTGGTCCGCAATGAGATCTTCGAAGAAAAGGTCGAGGACTCGCTAACAGGTCCAATCTTCGTCATTGACTATCCCGCTAGCATTTGCCCGTTGACGAAGCGAAAAGCCGATAATCCGGCAATTGCCGAGCGTTTCGAGATGTTCATTTTGGGTATGGAACTCGCCAACGCCTACACCGAACTGAACGACCCAGATCTGCAAGAAGATCTGTTCAAAACGCAACTCGAAGGACAAGACGAAGAGGACTCGATGGCCAAGATGGACCATGACTTCGTCCGGGCCCTGCGTTATGCGATGCCGCCCGCCGGCGGACTTGGCATCGGCATCGACCGCTTGGTGATGCTGCTGACGAATAAGAAGTCCATTCGTGATGTGATTTTGTTCCCACTATTGCGTCCTGAATCTGAATAGGCCAACGATCGGACTGGAATGCCAAGGAGTTTGTGTCGCTGTCCTGAGTAGCTGTCCTACGTCGCTGTCCTAAGTTGCTGGGCGACTGACGCAATGGGACAGCAACTCGCTGAAGCCTGAAACAGTGAGGGGCGAGGGCACTGACTCGCTGGGACAACGAAACGCTGGAACGTGGTCCGTAAGTTCGATGCCTTTCCTCTCTTTACGTTGGCCCGCAGTCTCTCCTAGACTCCGGGCACTTGCACCATGGATGGTGAAACAGCAGTCCGCCGAGGGAATGGCTCATGTATCGTTTGTTATTGTGTTTCCGTTATCTACGGACCCGTTACATCGCACTGGCTTCGATTATCAGCGTCACGCTGGGCGTTGCGACCCTGATTGTGGTCAACAGTGTTATGGCCGGTTTTTCCGTAGAAATGCACGAACGTTTGCATGGCTTGGCGTCCGATATCCTGATCGAATGCCATACCAGTGGCGGAATGCCCGATCCCGATGCTCATCTGCGTGAAATCAAGAAAGTCTGCGGCGATCAACTCGCTGGCAGTTCCGTTTCAGTTCACGTTCCTGCGATGTTGGGAATCGACTTTGGCGGTCAATTGATCACTCGCCATGTGAACCTAGTCGGCATTGACGCAGAAACCTACGACGACGTCAGCCACTTCGGCCGCTATCTGCTGCACCCAGAAAACAAAGACTCCGCTACCTTTGACCTGCGTGATGGTGGCTATGCTCCCGATCGTGATTCGTTCCCACGCAGCGGATGGGAATACCGCAGGATGCGGACGATCTACGAACGAGAACTCGCTCTCGAACAAAAACGCGTCGACGCTTTGTCCCATTCCCCGACGGCTGATTCGATCCCCAGCGGCCCATCGTTTGGATTTGCCGCTCCCGATGTTCTGCGTGAGCGCACCGACGGACAGGTCGCCGAAGAATTCGATCCAATGATCGATCAATATCCAGGCCTCGTTCTCGGCATTTCGACCTGCAGCATTCGCTATCGCGATGCGGAAAACAACGTTTCAGATCGTTACTACTGCCGCCCGGGCGATGACGTCCGCATGATGTTCCCGAACGCAGGCGATGACACCAAAGTGGTGAACCAGAGGTTCACCGTGGTCGACATGTATGAATCGGGAATGAGTGAATACGACAGCACGTTTGCGTTTTGCCGTCTCGATCAACTTCAAGATTTCCGAGGCATGGTCGATCCAGGCACCGGCGCCCGCAGTGTCACCACCATCCAACTAAAACTGGTCGAAGGCGCCAGCTTGAATGCGGTCCGCGATGCACTTCGCAAGCGATTCCCGCCAGATGTCTATGCTTACGACATTCAAACGTGGCGCGATATGCAAGGCCCACTGCTGGCAGCGGTTCGCTTAGAGACCACGATCCTAAACATTTTGTTGTTCCTAATCATCGCAGTGGCCGGGTTCGGCATTCTGGCAACGTTCTTCATGATTGTCGTCGAAAAGACCCGCGACATCGGAACCCTAAAAGCACTCGGTGCCTCAAGTGGCGGAGTGATGAGCATTTTCTTGAGCTACGGCCTGCTGCTAGGAATCGTGGGGAGCGGTGCGGGACTGATCGGTGGTTTGATATTTGTCGACAACATCAATGCAATCGCCGGCGTGATCGAGAAGATCACCGGCCAGGAAGTGTTTGACCCAACGGTTTACTACTTCACCGAAATCCCGACCATCATTCATCCGTTCACGATGGTATGGGTGATGCTAGGCGCCGTTGCAATTGCGGCGATGGCGAGTGTCCTGCCAGCACTGCGAGCGGCTCGTATGCACCCTGTTCGAGCTTTACGCTTCGAGTAGGCCAGTCTTCGGCGTACTGCTTGTTTCGCAGTGCACTTGCCTCTCAAACGTTCCCCACCTGCCTCATCCGACCTGAAGCCTCCCATGAATCACGAAACCGTTCTTTCTGCTCGTGGCATCTACAAGAGCTACCACAAAGACAAAATCGAAGTGCCTGTCCTTCGCGGCGTCGATGTGGAGGTTGAATCAGGGATTGTGACAGCATTGGTAGGTCGCAGCGGCAGTGGCAAGAGCACCCTGATGCACCTGATGGCCACCTTGGATCAACCGGACTTTGGTGAAATCCATTTCAAAGGCAAACGAATTGATAACGCGTCTCGCAAGGAACGCGATCAGTATCGCAATCGCGACATTGGAATCATTTTCCAGTTCTATCACCTGCTGCCGGAACTATCAGCGATCGAGAACGTGATGGCTCCGATGATGATTGGACGCAGCATCGTGGATTACTTCCTGACGCGTAAGCAAATTCGCAAACAAGCCGAAGCAATGCTTGACCGTGTGGGATTGCTGCACCGAGCGACGCACAAACCATCGGAGATGAGTGGCGGAGAGATGCAACGAGCAGCGATCGCGCGTGCGTTGATGGCTAGCCCATCGCTGTTGTTGGCCGATGAACCCACTGGCAACCTCGACACCGAGACCGGCCACGAAATCCTGAAGCTGTTGTCGGAACTAAACCAGAACGATGGTTTGACCATTCTGATGATCACGCACGACGACTCCATTGCCGAAAACGCCGACGTTTGCCATCGCATGTGTGACGGACAACTTGAAAACGCAGCACTTTCGCTGCAAGCGGCTTAGTGATTGCTGCAACAAGGCGATTCCCGCCGTGTTATCCCAACTCATCACGTCGACAGAGAAGCGGACACGGTAAAACCGCCGTGTCCGATCACTTACTTCGACATTGCCTTGACGACTGCGTCGCCCATGTCGGCCGGGGTCGGTGCAACGACGATTCCAGCGTCTTCAAGAGCAGCAACCTTCTCGGTAGCCGTTCCCTTACCGCCGCTGATGATCGCGCCGGCGTGACCCATTCGCTTTCCGGGCGGTGCGGTGCGTCCGGCAATGAAAGCAGCCATTGGCTTGGTGACGTGTTCCTTGGCAAACGCAGCAGCTTCTTCTTCTGCGGTTCCGCCAATTTCACCGATCATCAAGATTGCTTCGGTTTGGTCATCTTCCTGGTACATCTTCAGCAGGTCGATAAAGCTGGTCCCAACAATAGGGTCACCGCCAAGTCCGACGCAGGTACTTTGACCGAGGCCTAGATTGCTAGTTTGCCAAACGGATTCGTAAGTCAACGTTCCCGACCGGCTCATCACACCAACCTTACCAGGCTTGTGAATGTAACCGGGCATGATGCCGATCTTGCAAGCACCGGGCGTAATCAAGCCGGGACAATTAGGACCGATCAGTATCGAATCACTCGCTTTGACCTTTTCGTAGACTCGAACCATGTCGATGACAGGCACGCCTTCGGTGATCGCAGCAATGATCTTGATTCCTGCGTCGACCGCTTCAAGGATTGCATCGGCAGTGAAGGGCGGTGGGACAAAAATCATTGTCGCGTTCGCACCGGTCTGCTCAACGGCTTCTTCGACGGTGTCAAAAACAGGAATGCCTTCGACGTTTTGGCCACCTTTTCCAGGTGTGACTCCACCAACCATCTGCGTGCCGTAGTCACGGCAACCAAGTGAGTGGAACGTTCCCGAATTGCCAGTGATCCCTTGGCAGATAACTTTCGTATTGGCGTCGACCAGGATGCTCATGAGAGTAGGTTTTTAGATGGTGGGTTTGATAGGTGGAGTGAAAAAAGCAGGGAGTTGCGGAGACGAATATGTCTCCCAGCAAAGCTACTTGGTTGCAGCGACGATTTTTTCTGCCGCATCCGTGATGTCGGTGGCCGTGATGATGTCGACATCGCTTTCGGCAAGCATTTTGCGACCCTCTTCGACCTCGGTACCTTCGAGTCGCACTACCAACGGGACGGTGAATCCAACCGTCTTGCTGGCTTCGATGATCGCAGAAGCGATCGTTGTGCAACGCGCGATACCGCCAAAGATGTTCACCAACACGCCTTTGCAATTGGGATCCGAAAGCAAAATACGAAACGCTTCGGTGACTTGTTGCGCGTTGGCTCCGCCGCCGACATCCAAGAAGTTGGCCGGTTGGCCACCGTGGTACTTGATGATGTCCATCGTGGACATGGCAAGGCCGGCACCATTAACGAGGCAGCCAATGTTGCCCTCAAGCTTGACGTAACTGAGACCTGATTCACTAGCTCGAACCTCGGATGGCTCTTCTTCCGAAAGGTCACGCAATTCGAGCAGATCTTTGTGTCGAAACAGTGCATTGGAATCAAAGTCAATCTTGGCATCCAAGGCGACCATTTGCTCGTCACCAGTAATGACCAAAGGATTGATCTCGCACATCGAACAGTCGAAATCTACAAAGAAACGGCAGATCGCGGGCATGAACTTCGATGCTGCTTTCGCAGCCGCACCGGTGATACCGAGCTTCTTGCAAAGCTTGCGAACTTGAAACGCTTCCAGCCCCACAGCAGGATCAAAGTGCTCTTTGAAAATCAGCTCGGGCGTCTCTTCAGCAACGGTCTCAATTTCGACGCCACCTTCGGTGCTGACCATCAACACCGGCTTCATGGCCGCTCGGTCGACCACGATACCGAGGTAGAGTTCGCGAGCGATATCGCAACCAGCTTCCACAAAGATTTGGTTGACAACTTTGCCTTCCTCGCCGGTTTGAATCGTGACGAGAGTTTTTCCGATCAATGCGGCGGCGGCAGCGCGAACTTCGTCGGCACTTTTGCAGACCACAACACCGCGTTGATCGGCGTTGTCTTTGATGGTCCCTTTGCCACGGCCGCCGGCGTGAATTTGAGCTTTCACGACAGCGATTTTGCCGCCAAGTTTTTCGTAGGCGGCGACTGCATCATCTGGCGTTTTTGCCATGATGCCTTCGAGAACGGGAACGCCAGACTGGCGAAAGAGCGCTTTGCCCTGATATTCGTGGATCTTCATCGACTAAACTGCGACGGGAATGAGGCGGCGAAATGAGAATGCGGGTCCTGAGTTGCGAATATACGCCTCAGAATCGATGCGGTGAACCATAGGAACATAATGAGCAAAGTAAATGAATCGGCAGCCAGCCATGGTGTCATTCACCTGCGTCCGGTCGACAACGTCGCCATTGCGACCGCAACCCTAGCTGCGGGAACCACACTTTGGCTCTCCGGACGAGAAATTTGCGTCAACCGCTCGATTCCCGCCGGACACAAGTTTGCCGTCGCAAGCATCCCATCGGGTCTTCCCGTCATCAAATACGGCTGTCCCATCGGTAATGCAACTGCCGCGGTCTTTTGCGGCGACCACGTTCACACCCATAACTTGACGGACCACCACGTTGTTTCCAACGACTTAACGACCGTTTCGCCTCCATCGCCGCCAACCAAATTAAGCCGGACCTTCGACGGTTTCCATCGCGCCGACGGCCGCGTAGGGACTCGCAACTACGTGGCTTTGATTTCAACGGTCAACTGCAGTGCGTCAGTATGCCACAAGGTCGCCGAGCGATTTGATCAGCAGCGGATGAAACGCTGGCCCAATGTCGATGGAGTTTTTGCGGCCACTCACACGACTGGCTGCGCGATGCAATTCAACGGCATCAAGCAAAAAATGCTCGGCCGAGTTCTTGCTGGCTATTCTCGACACCCCAACGTCGGCGCGTGCTTGATTCTGGGGCTCGGGTGCGAACAAACCACGGCGGGTTACTTGACTGAGCATCAGGGTATCGTGTCGCTTTACGCCCCCAGCGGTGAAAAGCTAACTCGCGATGATGGCATTCCGATCATGACCATGCAAAGTGAGGGTGGGACTCGTGCGACCATCGCCAAGGCAGAAACCTTCGTAGAACAATTACTCGATCGAGCGAACATGTTCACACGAGCACCAGCCGATGCCTCGGCATTGGTGGTTGGCACCGAGTGCGGTGGCAGCGACGGTTATTCGGGACTCACCGCTAACCCAGCAGTCGGCGTGGTGTCCGATCGAGTCGTGGCCTGTGGTGGCACGTCGGTGATTTCCGAAACCACCGAGCTCTACGGTGCCGAACACCTGCTGGTCGCTCGCAGCCGCACACCAGAGGTTGCCCAAAAGTTGCTCGACCGAATCCAATGGTGGAAAGACTATGTGGCGATGTACGACGGACAGATCGACAACAACCCATCGGCAGGCAACAAAGCTGGTGGACTTACCACGATCACCGAAAAATCACTAGGTGCGGTTTCGAAAAGCGGATCAACAACGCTTGAAGAAGTCTACGAGTACGCTACCCCGATCACATCCAAGGGATTGGTCGTGATGGATTCACCGGGATTTGACCCGGCTAGCGTGACGGGTAAAGTCGCCGGGGGCGCAAACTTAGTCTTGTTCACGACCGGCCGTGGTAGCTGTTTCGGATGTAAACCTACACCGGTGATCAAGATCGCGACCAACTCGGCGATGTACGAATCGATGCGTGACGACATGGACCTTAACGCCGGAACCTTACTGGAAGGCCGCGACTTACAAGATGTTGGCGAAGAGTTTTTTGACTTTGCCTTGGAAGTGGCCAGTGGCCGAAAAACATGCAGCGAAGAACTGGGGTTGGGCGACCACGAGTTCGTACCATGGACGGTCGGGCCAACACTCTAGAAGTTCGGCAACAGCTCTACAGCTCTATGTCAATCGTTTCGGAGCTTGCTCGCGTTCCCAACGCTCCCCACAGCCCGAATGGGCTCTTGTTGCCAGAGGCCCGGGGTCCGTTTCCGCCCAGGATAACCGTTCCCCCTTCATCGCTTCCCGCATCGATGGACTCAGTCACGAAAACGACAGCTCCGTCGCCCATCAAAACGTGGCATCCGCCTGGATGGCGACTGCTGGCTGGTATTTGTCCCGTCGACGCCCAACCGGCTCCCATGCAAACTTCGCGATTGGGAGGCAAGATTGTGTTGAACCCTGTCATTAACTCACGAACCGATGCCCAACGATACCCACGACGGTTTGACTCGTCAGAATCAATGACGGGAGCACTGGGTGATCCGGCGGGTGACCAGAACGTAGGGCGTTCCAGATCGCGTTGCACGTAGCACAGGTTAGCGGTGTCATGAACACCGGGTCCGCCCCAACCAAGGTTCTCGGACGCGGACGTTGAAACATCTCGATCGCCAATGTCTGTTTTAATTTCGCCACACATGATCGTGTTGGAAAGACCATCAAGAATGTCTCGAAATCGCATATCCGTTCGCAGCACGAACGTGCCACGGTTGGACGCTCTTGCGTTGGCATAGAAGGCATGTGTCCATTCGCCATTTTGGTAAACCCATCCGCCGCTGTCGACGTAGTCAGTCGCATCCCCCAGGCACGCGGCGTAGTTGGTGCGTCCCATCGATGGCAGACCTACCCCGGGGTCGCTGGGGCAACGCAACATGGGCACTTCCGTCATCCAAGGTTCGTAGTCGACGCTTTCAGGACGAGGCCCCATCGCTGGAAATTGAATCGGCGGCGGCCCAGCAATCAATTGCGGGCTACTGATTTCGTCCCAGAGTCCTTGCTGTTCGACGAACGGCAATAAACCAACCAAGAAACTGAGTTCCCAATCGTTCGTACGAAGCCGATCACGGTGCGCGGCATTGGTTCCTGTTCCATGTTTGGGAATCCTTTTGAATGCCGCATGGTAGTTGTGAACCCCAATGCCAAGTTGCTTGAAATTATTGCTGCAACTCATTCGCCGCGCAGCTTCTCGAGCTGCTTGCACAGCCGGTAATAACATTCCGACCAGAACACCAATGATCGCGATCACAACAAGCAACTCGATCAGAGTGAATCCGGATCGAACTTGCAACTTCGGCGTTGGATACTGAAGTTTCAGCGATTGAATTTTCGGCGTTGGAGTTTTCATGGTACGGCTGTGGCGAGAGCAGAAGGCGGGAAGTGTCACCGCCCACTTAAACAGCAACCGTTTCAGTCGCGTCCGTGCTCCCCTTGGTATCCAAGAGAGAACTCGTGACCGAATCATCGCGATGGGGCGCATCAACTTTACGAACGAACCACCACAACACCAACGCCACTAGCAAAATCGACGACAGCGCGGCAGCTCCTTCAACTAGCAATGCCGAGGTCATCAGGTTTACCGGTTCCCAAACCTTCTCGAGTCGATATTGAACTAAAACCAACAAATCAGTGTTAGTTTCAGAATCGACTTTGCTGCCGGTCTGTTCCCAGTCGACAGATGTTTTTGGCAGGGCAACGGCTTGCAACGCTGCAATCCAACGCCCCGAATAAGCCTGACCATCACTCGTCATCGCAACCGGATCATGATAGGTCACGTCGTCACCACTAAGCAAGCGATCCATCAGATTTGGTTCAATTTGATACTTTGTCTCCCCCAGATCGGGAACATCCTTCAACTGCCGCTCGTCCATGAGTGGGTGTTGCAGGATCGTTCCTCTCGCAGGACCATCTCGTGCTTCCACCAGAACCGCGACTTGGTTGGACCCCTTCTCACTCTGCAATAGCTGGAAATCGCCCAAATTGATCGTCGCGACAAAAATAGCATCGGGTCGGGACCGATCGTCGGACAGGAATATAGGTGTGCTCACGGCGACCTTCCACATTCCCGTCGCCGTTGACGGAAACGCAGCCGAAAGCCGAGTGTCACTTAAAGGAGTAACGTTTCCAATCTCAACTTGATCTTTGGGAAGATCCTCACGACCGCCATGAAAATACGTTCGATAGGCGAAGTTACGCCCCGCACTGTTGCTGTCACGATCCACTGATTCGTCGTAGACAATCCCAATGATCGTTCCGACCGAATCGGTTACGAACATCGTGGCGAGCTGAAGCTTTCGGGCGATCCCTTCTTCGCCGGTGTAACGATCCAAGCGACCTTGCAAGAATTCATCCAAACGAATTCGCTCCGGTGCATCAAGAAGCCTCTCTCTAGCGTCACTGACCTCGTGAGTGTCAGCGGGCGTCAACTCAGAAGCGATCTCTCGCAACGATTTTTCAACGACGGGATCCGCGAGTGTGTCTTCGAGATGCTTCAAGAATTCCTTCGACGATGTTTCATCGCGCGTAAGGTCATAGTAACGTTCGATTTCACTTTCAAGCGTTCGAGCCGCAAACTTCGCGGCGAGTTCATTGCTGTCACGGGCTTCGGTTTGCAATGCGTCTCGGGTTCGTTCACCGGCTTCTCGAATGCTTCGATAGCCCCAAAACGTCGTTGCCAACAAAATCAACAGCGGGCCGACAATCCCCAGCAGCATCAACGGCCTTCGAGACAAGTTTGCCTCTCTGCGCTGCAAGTCTTCCAAAATTTGTTGGATGTTCTGGTAACGATCATTCGGGCTAGGTGCCAAGCACTTCGAAACGATCTTCGCCAATGCACGATCGACGCCAGATTTCTGCATGTGCTTGATTGGCGGTGGAGCTTGCTCGATCGACTCTCGGTACCGCGACAATCGTTTGGGCAGCGAACCGGCAGTATCAATCTTCTCGACGATCGTTTCGTCTTTGTAGGGAGGGCTACCGGTGAGCATGCGATACAAGATCGCTCCCACGGCATACACATCCCAACTTGCGTCCGGTGTGGATTCGAGATCGGCTTGCTCGGGAGCCATGTAGAACAACGTGCCCAGCGACGGGGTCTGCTCGTTGGAAAGCCGGCTCTGCCCAAAATCGGCTAAACGGGGTTCGCGATCCTCGCCCAGCAAGATATTGGCGGGCTTGATGTCGCAGTGCAAAACCCCTTTCGCATGGCAGTGGTTCAGCCCCACGCACACTCGCTTAAACAGATTGACCGCCTCGCCGACAGGCAAGGTCACCGACTGCTTCAACAGGTCCTCCAACGACCCGCCCGTGACCAATTCCATCACGTAATACGGCGGATCGGCATCCCAGCCCACCTCTAGCACTTGAACCACTTGGCGGTCTGCTGAGAGTTGAACCAGATTCTTGACCTCGCGAGAAAGCAACGACCAATTGACGCCGCCTCGGTGAAGGTAGAACTTAACAGCAACGCTTCGACCGGTATTAAGATCGAGTCCCACCCACACTTGGCCGAACGCACCAGACCCCAGGAACCGGCTCAACCGATAACCGGGCACTTCCGCCGGAGGCGTTGTCGCTCTCATCGAGAGTTCTTGGGCGGTCGATTGACCATCGGCCGTTTGGTATTCGGTTTGCTCGCCAGTCATAGTCCACAATCAATGCTCATGAAATATCTCTCCATCATTGTGACACGACTTACGATCGGCGACACCGCAGGTCGGCTCGCGATTCTGATTTCTACCCTCTTCCTAATTCTACATGGTCAACGGTACAGGCTGACCGCAACGGTTTTTACCTTGTGTGGATTGTTGGCGTTGCCCATTTCAGCCCAGGAATCACCGACGGTGCCGAACACAGTATCGCCGATTACACCGAACACAGCATCGGTTGATGAGCTGATCGAAAGACCCGCAAGATCACAGGCAAAAACGCCTAGCGACGGAATGCTTTTGAAGGACTTTCGTCCCGAAAGCAAGCTTCGCGTCGCGGAAACGATCATGACGACGGCCAAGTTCCCGGTCGTCGATGTGCATACTCACTTTCACTACAAGTTCCACGACAGTGCCGAAGCGATCGACGATTTTGTAGCGATGATGGACCGCAACAACATCGCCATGTGCATTTCACTTGATGGTCAACTTGGCGGACAATGGGAACGCCACCGTCAATTTCTTTGGGGAAAGCATCGCGACCGATTCGCGATCTTTTTAAACGTCAACTGGATGGGCGATGGAGAGGCGGACGATCCGGCGACTTGGGCTTGCCATCGACCGGGGTTCGCCGAGCGAACGGCCACAGAAATCAAAGAAGCGGTGGCTCAAGGAGCCAGTGGTTTAAAGATATTCAAACGCTTCGGGCTTCGTTATCGCAACCCAGACGGAAGTTTGATTGAGATCAACGATCGGCGCTGGGATCCAATCTGGAAAGCCTGCGGCGAAGCGGGGATCCCCGTCATCATTCACACGGCCGATCCGGTTGCCTTTTTTGAACCGATGGACGAGAAAAACGAACGATACGAAGAATTGTCGCGACATCCCAATTGGAGCTTTTATGGCGATGAATTTCCTTCTCGCGAATCGTTATTGGCGGCCCGAAACGACGTCATTGGGCGGCATCCTGAAACCAATTTCATCGGCGCCCACATCGCCAATAGCTCGGAAGACCTAGAACAAGCCAGCGAGTGGCTTGAACGTTATCCCAACCTGTATATCGAACCCGCATCGCGCATTTCCGAACTTGGTCGCCAGCCCTTTACCGCGCGCAAATTCTTGATCCGCTATGCCGATCGACTGGTCTTTGGCACCGATGGCCCATGGTCGGAACAACGATTGCGGATCTATTGGCGATTCTTTGAAACCAACGACGAATATTTTGATTACAGCGAGAAGCTGCCACCACCGCAGGGTCTTTGGAAGATCTACGGGGTGGATTTGCCTGACGATGTGCTGCGAAAGCTTTACCACGAAAACGCTGCTAAGCTGATTCCCGGCGTCGCTGAACGACTCGAAAAATATCGCGATTCAGAATCTGATCGCATGAAAGAAATAAAAAACTGATGGCTGATTTAGAACAAGGTTCGCCCACATTTGCGATGCTCTGCTGCGCCTTTGGTGCGGAACTGGCTGTCAAGGAATCAATGATCGCTGATGGGTGGCGTCTCGCGTTTTCGCGTCCCGGATTTGTAACCGGAAAGCACGATGCGGCACCCGAACCACCGACCGGAACATTCATCCGAACCTCGTCGAGGTCGATCGGACAATGCCGCAGTGAAAACGGTCAAGAACAGATCAAGTCACTAATCGAGCTTCTCAAAAGCTCGCCGTTAGCATCTCGCCCGTTTGACCAGATTCACGTTTGGCCCAAAGACCGGGCCCCGATTGGACGTTTTGACTTTGAACCGGGCCCCGATGAAGTGACGAAACTGGTTGCCGACGAAGTCTTCGCGGCGATCAAGGGAAACCACTTGCGATGTGACAGTCCCAATCGAATCGCTGAAGCCGACGAACGGGTCTTAGACGTGGTGCTAGTGGAACCGTCGCATTGGTTCATCGGCACTCATACGGCAACGACATGGCCAACTCGTTGGCCGGGTGCCGTCCAGCCCATTTCCCCCGCGTACGAACCCGTTTCGCGAGCCTACTACAAGGCTGCCGAAGCGATCACTTGGAGTGGATTCGATTTGCAGGCTGGCGATTTGGCCGTCGAGATCGGCAGTGCTCCCGGTGGAGCATGCGGTCGCCTACTAGAACTTGGCTTGCGAGTTCTTGGCGTGGACCCAGCCGAGATGGATCCACGAATCGCCGAGCATCCTAAGTACCAGCACTACAAAGCCAGGGCAGGGGACTTACCGCGACGTGTGTTTCGAGGTGCAAAGTGGTTATTGGTGGATTCCAACGTCACGCCCGATAAGACTCTGGTAACCGTTGGCAACCTGGTCACGCATCAGCAAACAAGCTTCCAGGGTTTGTTGCTAACGATGAAGCTTGGCGATTACACCCACGCGGATCGGATCCCGAAATGGGAACGAACGATCCGGGGATGGGGCGCAAAGAACATTCAAGTGCGGCAACTCGCTCGCAACCGTTGCGAAGTTTGTTTCGCCGTGACGATGTAGATCAGATCAGCTTAGCTTGGCCGCCCGATTTGAAACAGCACCGTGGAACATTGAAACAACACCGTGGAACAAACGTCGCCTGAGTTGTTTTCGACCGGTAACGAGTCAGCAGAGTGAGTTAGCAGAGTGTGCGATCCCATTTACAACTGCTGGGCGCTAAACGTATCGCCTTGGCTAGGATCACCGGTTTGCAATCCCTTCATGAACCACCGCACACGTTGCTCGCTGGTTCCATGAGTGAAGCTTTCCTGATTGGCGTGTCCACGACTACGTTTCTGGAGCGTGTCATCACCGATCGCGGATGCCGCACGCAGACCTTCTTCGATATCGCCGGGCTCAAGGATGCTCCAACGTTTCTGCGCGTGATGAAACATCATGCCAGCGTAGAAGTCGGCTTGAAGTTCTAGCCGGACTGAATATTGGTTGTATTCGGCTTCGGGTCGCGTCCTTCGAACTTGATCTGCTTTGTCCGTTTGTCCTAACAGGTTTTGGACATGGTGTCCGACCTCGTGAGCCACAACGTATGCCTGAGCGAAATCGCCCGGTGCACCAAGTTGTTGAGCGAGTTGGTCAAAGAACGCGGTGTCTAAGTAAACTTTTTGGTCCGCGGGGCAATAGAACGGACCGGCCGCGGCGGTGGCTGCCCCGCACGCTGACTGAGTTTGTCCCGAGAACAATTGCAACTTCGGCTTTTTGTACTGCCGATTGTTCTGAGCAAAAACATCGGTCCAAACCTCTTCGGTATCGGCAAGGACCGTGGCAACAAATTCGCCACGCATACGATCCTGTTCCGACAATTCTGCTCCCGCGCCCTGTTGAGCTGGCGCGGGCTGCTGTTGGCGAGCTTGCTGCAGCAGTTGGCGGGGATCGCCACCCAGCAATCCAATGATAAGGGCCAGAATCACGATCCCGATCCCTCCGCCGGCAACCATTCGACCCGAAGCGCCTCGGCGATCCTCGATATTTTCACTCTGACGTCGACCTTGCCACTTCATCGAACTGCCTCATAACCACGCAAAAGAACTACTAAAACCAGCGACCGAGAACACAGCCGTTCCTGGCACCCCATTATGCCCCGACCACTATATTCCTGACCACTAGGGCATGATGCCAGATCGCTGACTGCCAATTAGCTAATTGCCAGTTCGCTGACTGCACCCCTGGGGCCAATCCCCGCTTAGGCCGGAATCACCGTTACCGCCGAATCGAAATCGCATTTTATGCTGCGTTGGACCGGATAACACGATCGGGCTAGCATCCCGGCGCTTTGCGAAGCCGCCAGATCAATCTTGCATTGTTGGGCCGGTTGTCCTTAATCTGCCAAGCACTCGTGAAACTATACGCGGAAAACCTGCGTTACCGATCCCCCCACCACGATCGATTGTGCCATGGAAGGCTATCACCCACTGTTCCGAATCTTCGGTTCCTCCCCAGCTCGTGTCTGCTTTTTTGCGCTCGGCTTAGCTGCGATTTGCTCGTCTTCTCAGGCCACCTGGGCTGCGGAAGCCCAATGGATTTGGGCAAACGGACGGACCATTTCGCAAGCTGCTCCCGAAGGCGAAACCGTTTACTTCCGAAAACTGGTCAACTTGCGGGTGGCTGCGGAAGGTCGGATCGAAATCACCGCCGACGACGAATACGAGTTGTATGTCAACGAACGGATGATCGGCCGCGGTAAATCGTCCAAAGAAATTCAAGAATACGACGTCACTGACTTGCTCGAAGTCGGACGCAACGTAATCGCGGTCAAAGCGATTAATACGCGAGGAAAAACGGCTGCTTTGGCCGCTCGTGTTTCGGTCAAACCCAACGGCCAAGAGAAATGGTACACGTTCAGCAGTGACGCTTCCTGGCGAACGAGCACTGAAGACCATCCGATGTGGGAAACCGTTGTCTTCAACGACCAACTATGGGGCGAAGCGTCGTCCTTTGGCAAGCTCGGCGAAACGGCGCCTTGGGACCAAGAGGAAACGGTTGTCGCAGAAACCCAATCCGAACAAAAGGAACGCTTCCAAATCCAAAAAGGCTTCGGCGTTCAACGCGTTCTCGACGACGAGAAAGTCGGGAGTGTGCTGGCGATGGCGTTCAACGAGTTTGGACACCTGATCGTTTCGCAAGAAGGCGGCCCGCTGCTTCTAGTGTTTGACAAAGACGAAGATGGCGTCCCCGAACAAGTCCGCACGTACTGCGACAAGGTCACTTCATGCCAAGGCATTTTGGCCCTTAACGGCGAAGTGTTTGTCACCGGCGAAGGCCCCGAAGGCAGCGCGCTGTACCGATTGACCGATGGCGACCGTAACGGAACGCTCGAAAAGGTCAAAGCGATCGTCAAGTTTAAGGGCAAGCCCGGCGAACATGGTGCCCACGGTCTGCGGTTAGGTCCTGACGGAATGATTTACGTCGTGCTGGGTAGTTATGTCCAAGCCGATGCTGAATCTGGTCCCGGTGAAACACTCAAAGACTATTACGAGGGCGATTTATTGCCTCGTTACGAGGATCCCTCTGGTCACGGACTTGGCGTCAAAGCCCCCGGTGGTACCGTCATTCGTACCAACGTGGATGGATCGGTGGTTGAAAAAGTCGCCGGTGGACTTCGCAATGCCTATGACTTGGTTTTCCACCCAGGCGGCGGAATGTTCATTCATGATGCCGACATGGAAGCCGATGTTGATACCGCTTGGTTCCGTCCGACGGCATTGTTCGATGTCACGGAGGCCGGCGAATTCGGCTGGCGTCCAGGATGGGCGAAGTGGCCAGAGTACTACTTCGACCGATTGCCAAACTTGCTTGACACTGGCCGAGGCAGCCCCACGGGCGCGGTTTGTTATGAGCACTACATGTTCCCGGTCCGGTATCACAATTCAATGTTCCTGGCCGATTGGTCAGAAGGTCGCATCCTGAACGTTCGTCTGAAGCGTGGCGGCAGCGGATATGTTGCCGACAGCGAAGTGTTTCTGAAGGGACAACCGCTTAACGTGACCGATTTAGAAGTCGGACCCGATGGAGCGATGTATTTCTGCACCGGCGGACGCGGTACCGCCGGCGGTGTCTATCGAGTGGTCTACAAAGGCGACATCCCCGATCGCATGAAGAACCTTGGCGTCGGAATCGCCGCCGCAATCCGACAACCTCAACTTGAATCAGCTTGGGCGCGTCAGGAGATCGCATCGGTCAAACGGGATCTTGGCGATAAGTGGGGCCAATTAGTCGCCGGAGTCGCCTACAGCAACGATAACCCGTCGCACTATCGAACTCGCGCAATGGATCTGATGCAGTTGTTTGGCCCAGTGCCGAGCGAAGACTTAATCCTGGAACTTAGCCAAGCGCCAAGCGAAGCTGTTCGCGGTCGCGCCGCTCGAATGATGGGATTGCACCCCGGCGATGACACCGCCGATCGCTTGGTCGAGATGCTTGCCGATAGCGATGCAGCGGTCCGACGAGCAGCCTGTGAAGCGATGCTTCGCAGCAACCAAATTCCTAAGAATGCGGATGCTGTTCTACCACTGTTGTCCGAAGATGATCGCACCTTAGCCTTTGTGGGACGCCGCGTTCTCGAACGAATCCCGACGCCGCTATGGCGAGGCGAGGTACTGGCCACCGCAGACACTCGGATGAGCGTGGTTGGAATGCTGGCTTTGATAAACGCCGACCCAAGTGAAAAAACATGCTTGGAAGTGCTCACCCGTGCGAGCGAGTTGATGGGCGATTTCCTAAGCGATGCCGACTTTGTTGATACGCTTCGTTTATGCCAAGTCGCACTTCATCGTGGAAAGATTGATCCTGCGAAGGTCACTCGACTTCGCGATATCATCGCCGAGGAATTTCCGGCTGGCGATCATCGCATGAACCACGAAGTGATTCGTTTGTGTGCCTACTTGCAAGCCGACAGCGTTGCTGAACGAGCACTTGACTACATCAACGACGAATCGAATCCGTCGGTCGACCGTACGTTGGTAGCGATGTGTTTGCAATTCATCTCTCATGACTGGACGGCTCAACAACGTTTTGAAATCCTCAAGTACTACGAGAACACAGCCAACGCATCGACTGCCGGAGCGCTCTCGATGTACTTGATGGCGACGACGCGGGACTTCGCACAATCGCTATCCGATGAAGACGTCAAGGCAATCTTGGAACAAGGAGCCGTCTGGCGAAACGCGGCTTTGGCTGCGATCTACAAATTGCCACGGCCGATCGACGACACCACTGCTGACACGCTTCGTTCGCTCGACCGCCAATTAGTTGCGGACCCTCGGGCTGGCGACCTTCAGCGAAGACTTCGCACGGGAATCATCGCGATGTTGGCAACAGCCTCTGACAAAAAGTCTGGCGAGTACCTACGTAAGCTATGGCGAGATGAACCGGAACGTCGCAGCGTCATCGCGATGGCTCTTGCGCAAAAACCCGACGGCGAAAACTGGGACTATCTTGTCCGTACGCTCAGCGTGCTTGACGAAGACACATCCGGGGAAGTTATCAAAGCACTTCAGGGTGTTCCGATTGCAACCGACGACCCGATGGCACTACGCCAATTGATTTTGCTGGGACTTCGGTCCGAGAACGAAAAGGGCAACTTCGAAAACGTCGAAAAGCTGCTCGAACACTGGACCGGCATGCAACGCCCCGAAGGTGTAAAGAAATCAATGAAGCCTTGGCAGAAATGGTACGCCAAAACCTATCCCGATCGTCCAGCGGCTGAGTTGCCCAAAGCCAACGATTCGCGTTGGGACTTTGACCAACTGGTCACCTATTTGGACAGTGACAACGGCAAGTTTGGCGACCCCAATCATGGCAAGTTGGTCTACACGAAAGCTCAATGTGCCAATTGCCACCGGTTCCAAGACGATGGTCAATCAATTGGACCATCATTGACTAGCTTGGCGAAGCGTTTCAGCAAACGTGAGATCCTCGAATCGATCCTCTATCCTGCCCACGTCGTCAGCGATCAATACGCCAGCAAGAAGGTGCTGACGCTTGATGGCCGCGTCCTGATGGGCATGGTTAGCCAGCGTGACGCCGAGTCGATCGAAATTCGTGACGCCAACAATAGCGTGACAATTGTCAACGAATCCGAGGTCGACCAAATTCTGCCGAGCACCAGCAGCATCATGCCAAGTGGCCTGCTGGACGACCTGTCGCTCGAAGAGATTAGTGACCTGATGAGCTACATGGGAGTGATTTCTCCTTTGGAAGTTGCTTCGCGTCCCAAGCGGTAAGCATCCGCTACAGCCCCTAATCCTCACGAATCGGCGTCCTCTGGACGCCGATTTTTGTTGGTGGAGTCTTTCGGCTTCCCAAGAATCGACCTGACGGACAGAATAACCGTCCGTTTGTAATTCTTCGGGACTCTTTCTAGCCGCATCCGGCTGTCGCCCAACCTTTTATTTCCCCTGATTCGGATTTTCTCGTGGAACGTCGTCTGCTTACCTTTTTCATCGCTTCGACGGCGTTTTTCATGGTCTACATCTCCCTGAGGACGATGTTTGCACCACCGGTGGACCCCGCTCTGGATAACCCTGCCCAGGTCCAGAATGAAGTCGACGAGCCCGCCGCTTTAGCAGATTTGGGCGTTGAGAACGACGAATCGGCTTCCGACGAGGCCGAGGGTGGCGAAGAAACAGAAGTCAAACGGCCAACCGAGCCTGAGTGGACCACTCTAGGATCGATGGACCCGACGTCGGGCTACTTCATGCTGATCACGCTCAACAGCCGCGGCGCGGGCATCGAACGAATCGAGATCACCGAGCGAGAAGAAAACCGACCCGATAAGCTGAAGTACCGCCGCGTCGATGTTCGTCACGGCTACCTTGGCTACCTGTCCGCCGAACCGGCATCCGACATTGATGGCGTAAGGGTCCGAGTCGTAGGTCCCGGTACTCCCGCAGCGTTGGCGGGTATCCAAGTTGGCGATGTCATCGTGTCAATTGATGGCCAACCTGTCCGCGACCGAGAGTCGCTTGACAACGCTTTGTTAGAATCCAAACCCAGCAAACAGGTTGTCGTCAGTGTTGTTCGCGGTGACTCTACCAATCCCGTAGAACTAACCGCGACCCTGACGGAGCACCCTCTCGATTTGGTGCGTTTGGCAGACGACGGTGGCATCGACAAAATCGAAGGTAATCTGTCTCGCCTTTCATGTCTTCTAACCCTTGCGCAGGTCAATCGCAAAAGCATCGCCCCGAACAATGCGCCAATCGCCCGCGATGTTGATCCCACTCAAATGATTTGGGAATCGAAATCCAGTGGTGAAGAAGGCAACCAGAACTTAGTTGGCTACGAGTTGCCGTTGTCGGCCGCCGAGATGAAACAAATTGGCGGCGAACCCATTCTGCTGAAAAGATCTTACGCGGTTAGCCCTGGGTCATACGTCGTCGACATGGACCTAGAGATCGTCAACAAAGGCAAGGAAGAGCAAGACCTCGCTTACCGACTTGAAGGTGCCAACGGTATCACGCTGGAAGGTTGGTGGTACAGCAACAAAATTAGCCCGCACTTCACCTCCGGTGCGGCTGCTCGCGACATCGTTTACAAAACCGCTTCTGATGGTCATGAATTGGTCAGCGGCTATGCGTTGTTAAAGGAGGCTCGTAGCGAACCGAAGTCTCCGTATCAAACGATCTTTGCACCAGATAGCAGCGAGGCTTCTAAAAGTCTTGCCTACATTGGAGTCGACGCTCAGTACTTCACCGTTGCTTACATTCCGCCGACGGACCAAGCGTCGACAACCTCCTTTGCACGTGCGGCGGCCGGTATCGTTGCCGACGCCGAAGAGATTCCCAAGTACAAAGATCGCGCAGTCAACTCAACCTTCTTTGTCGACAGTGCCACCACAGCGATTCCCGCAGGCGGTTCCCTTCGCCAAAACTTACAGATGTTTGCGGGCCCCAAACGTCCTGAATTGCTCGAAAAGTACGGGTTAGGCGACACCATTTACTATGGTTGGTTTGGCGGATTTTCGATTCTGCTCGGTAAATTGCTGCACATTCTTGCTGGCATCTTTGGTAATTACGGCGTCGCCATCATTTTGCTGACTGTGATCGTTCGGGGCTGCATGTTCCCGCTTTCGCGCAAAGCCGCAGTGAACGCCCAGAAGATGCAAGAGCTTGCACCCGAGTTGAAGAAGATCACCGAGAAACACAAGGACGATCTTGAAGCTCGAATGAAGGCTCAGCGAGAGCTACAAAAGCGAGTCGGGTTCAATCCCATGGCTGGTTGCTTACCGATGTTCTTGCAGTTGCCAATTTTCATTGGCTTGTACCGAGCTCTTTCGGTCGACATTGAATTGCGTCAACAGCCGTTTATTCCCGGTATCGATTGGGCATCCAACTTGGCGGGCCCCGACATGTTTAGTTATTGGGGTGATTGGCTATTTGAGTACATGTCGGGTCGTGGCACCGGTTGGCTTGGTCCCTACTTCAATATCCTGCCTGTGATTGTGGTCGGGTTGTTCCTGCTTCAACAAAAACTGTTCATGCCACCGGCAACGGACGAGCAGACAGCGATGACTCAGAAGATGATGAACTTCATGACGCTGGGGATGGGATTGCTATTCTTCCGAGTCCCAGCGGGACTGTGCTTGTACTTCATTACCAGCAGTTTATGGGGCATCTGCGAACGGGTACTCGTCAAGAAGACGCTGCCTAAGACCAGCCACTTCGACAGTACATTGATTGAGGGTTCCGCTAAGCCCACCGAGAAAAAGGCTGAAACGGGGTCACTGGCTGACCGCATTCGAAACCAGATCTCGCCTCCGGAACCCGAATTCGATCGCCCGAACAAACGCAAACGCCCTAAGAAGAAATAAGGCATGGGGCTCAGGCCAATAAGGCCGGACAAAGAAGAGAAGAGGCCCGGTCATCCGGGACCTCTTTTGACAGACTCTTTCGCGTTCACATCTGCGTTCACACCTCCATCCGTGGCGGTACCCAGCGTGGCGGTACCAGCGTGGCGTGATCGGTAACCTATTGATCCGAAAGCTTCTTTACGGCATCGATAATTTGCTGGTCGTGACCGTCGACTTTGACGCGTTTCCAAACATGGACGACCTTGCCTTGGGCATCAATTAAGTACGTGGACCGCTGAATGCCCATCGACTTTTTGCCGTACATGTTCTTCTCTCGATAAGCACCGTACTTTTCGCTCATTGTGTGCTTATCGTCGACTAATAGGTCAAACGGCAGCGAGTACTTTTCTTTGAACTTGACGTGACTTTCGACGCTGTCGGCGCTGATTCCGAAAAGCTGCACGCCTAGCTTCTGCAATTGTTTGTACTGATCTCGAAAGGCACATGCCTCCTTCGTACAGCCTGGCGTGTCGTCCCGGGGGTAGAAGTAAAGCACCACTGGATTCCCCTTCAGGTCACTCAGGCGAACCTTTTCTCCGCTGTCACTGGTCAGTGTAAAGGCGGGCGCTTTCGTGCCGGGTTCGATCCAATCAGCCATGAAATGCCTCGTTGGGTTGGAGTTTGTCTGGAAAATGAAGGGCAAACCCGAAGGTTGGCGGTTTCGACGATGGTTTTGTCAAAACGATAGTCGGTTGTCTAGCGGCTTAGCTGAGTGACAGAACTCATAATTTCACTAGACTGTGCGATCTGACAAGCTCAACGGTGAATCATGGCTGGCTCTATCGTTGCCGCTCAACTTCCCTTCAAACTTCCAGCGATATTGTGGAAACCACTCAACCTGACCCACCTGAATCCTCGTCTGACGCAGATTCCCAAGCCAAAGATGCTAATCCGATGGTGGCATCCTCGCGTGCGATTCGCCCGCATGGAGTCGAACATGGTCGGAAACTTGCCGCCGCTGCCGCTCAGGTCGCACTGGACAACAACGGCAAGGACGTCATGGTCATCGATGTCTGCGCCCAATCCGCTGAGTTTGACTTTTTTGTCTTGGCCACGGGAACAAGCCGTCGGCAACTGCATGCAATCAGCGAGCAGATTGATGACGTCCTGCAAAAAGGCTTGGGCGATCAACGACTGGGGATCGAAGGCTATGCCGAGAGCAGGTGGATTGTTTTGGATTACGGCAGCGTCGTTGTTCACTTGTTTGATGACGAAACTCGGGACTACTACGACCTAGAATCCTTGTGGGCTGACGGCAAACCGATTTCGTTGGAAGAGCTTGGCTTAACGATTCCCGCAGGTTACGGCGATCCCGATCAAGACGAGTAGTCGCTTGACGATGGAATGAGTGGTCGTTCGTCGACGCGATGATCTCTCACACCACTGCCCCCCACTCCCACCCCAACCCTAACATTGGGCCAGTACCATCCATGCACATCCCGCACTTGATGCAGAAACGATTCGAGAACGCGCTCGAATCAATGACGTCAACGCCTGAGAAGTACGCCTCCATGATCCGGTCGACATCGGATCCCAATCACGGAGACTTCCAAGTCAATCTAGCCATGCCGCTATCCAAGGAACTTGGCAAACCGCCACGTGACGTTGCGGGCGAAGTGGTGGGTGCCGTTGACGTTGCGGATGTGTGCGAACCACCGGAAATCGCTGGCCCTGGGTTTATTAACCTAAAACTAAAAGATGATTTCATCGCGGCTGAAATCACTAAGTTGATTGGCGATGCCCGCTGCGGTGTTCCCAAACGCAAGTCGAACGACACAATCGTGATCGACTTTTCGTCCCCCAACGTTGCCAAGCCCATGCATGTGGGGCACATTCGCAGCACTGTTATTGGTGACTCGTTAGCACGCGTTTTGAATTTCCTCGGCTACAACACGATTACCGATAATCATCTTGGCGACTGGGGAACTCAATTCGGGATCATCATCTACGGGTACAAACATTTCGGTGACCCTAAAGCTGTTGCTGCTGACCCGGTGCCCGAACTCGCAAAGCTTTATCGTAAAGTCAATTCATTAATCGAGTTCTGTAAAGCGAAGAAGCGAATCCCTCAGTTAACCTCTGAAATCGAGTCCGCCAAGGAAGAACTTGCTCAGTTGCAATCGACTGATATTTCAAGTGACCCTAAAGCAGAAAAGAAACACAAAAAGTCGCTTGCTGGGGCCGAGCGAAAGATTGGTTCGTTGCAGTCAGAACTCAGCGACACACAAGCCAAAATTGACGCTGTCGAGCAGGACCCGCAAGCAAACGCCGAAGCGATTAAGCATGCCGATATTGATAAAGCAGTGCTTGAAGAAACGGCAAAATTGCATCGCGGAGATGAAGAGAACTTAAAGTTGTGGGAGGAATTCCTGCCGAACTGCAAAGACGAGATCAATCGAGTCTATGACCGTTTGGGCGTCACGTTTGATCACACGTTAGGCGAGAGCTTCTATCACAAGATGCTGGGTGTCGTGGTCTCGGAACTCGAGGCCAAAGGATTGGCGTCCACCAGTGATGGAGCCGTTTGCGTTTTTCTGGATGCCTTTGACGCCCCCATGATCGTTCGCAAACAAGACGGTGCCTATCTTTATGCAACAACCGACTTGGCAACGCTTCGCTATCGTCAAAACGAGTTTAAGCCGACCGAAATTTTGTATGTCGTTGACACTCGCCAAAGCGAACATTTTGACAAGATCTTTGCCGTCGCCCACGAATTCGGCCTCAAGGATGTCAAACTCGTCCACGTCAATTTCGGTACGGTGCTCGGCGAAGACGGTCGCCCAATGAAGACTCGTAGTGGAACACTAATTGGGCTCGAAGGCCTGCTTGACGATGCCGTGGAACGAGCCCGGCAAGTGGTATGCGATCCCGAGCGTTTGAAGAACTTCGACCCTCCCATGGACGCTGCCGAACAAGAAATGGTGGCCGAGACGGTTGGTATAGGTGCAATCAAGTTTGCGGACCTGAGCCACCACCGTACCAGCGACTATAAGTTCAGCTTGGATAAAATGATCGCGCTGGAAGGAAACACGTCCACCTACGTTCAGTATTCTTATGCTCGAACTCAAGCCATTTTGACTCGTGCGGAAAAACTTGAATCCGACGTTTATGAGATGGTACAGGCTCATGGCATAACATTTACTCACCCTGCGGAACGGACTTTGGCCGTGAGTTTGCTTCGATTAGAAGAGGCACTACTGACGGTTCACAAAGATTATGCCCCCAATGTTTTAGTAGAGTATTTGCTTGATACAGCTCGCAATTACTCTCGATTTAACGACAACTGCCACGTACTGAAGGCTGAAACCGAAGCGATTCAAGCTACAAGATTGGCGCTAGTTACTTTGTCGGGACGAGTACTACAACTCGGCTTAAGTCTGCTAGGCGTTGATGTCGTTGGCCGGATGTGAGAATGCTTGACACAATGCATTCGTGTCATAGAGTAACGCTGGCTCTTTTTGGGGGCGAAGACCCAAGCGTTGTCTATGCATCTTTGAACATCAAACTCGGTAAATACTATGGCAAAGAAAAAAGCTGCCGGCGGAAATAAGTCTCAAGCAATTCGCGACTATAAAGCAGCCAACCCCACGGCAATGCCTTCTGAGATAGCCCAGAAGCTTACTGAGCAGGGCTTTGACCTCAACGCAGGGTTTGTCAGTACCGTTTTATCGACTGCGAAACGCAAGACTAAGGTCGGCCGCAGAGGTCGACCGAAGGGCTCCAAGAACAAGCAAGTCGCAGGTGCGGTCGGCCGTCCGCGCAAGACGGATTCCGGAGCCACCATTTCAGTTGACTCACTTATCAAAGCGAAGAAGTGGGTCGACGAGATCGGCGGAATCGACGAGGCCAAGTCCGCCATCGAGACACTCGAACGATTGATGAAGTAGCGGTTGATTCCGCGTCAGGTATCAGCCCGCGGCCTGTCTGCCCCCGAGTCCAGAATGCTCCGATGCCACCGCCGTGGCAGACTCGGAGTAGAACTTCGGGGACGGAGGCGGCGATTTCGCCTGCATAATCGATCCCGACCCCCCAAAGCGAACGTATTCCACGCGTTTTCGTCAGTCTTTCAGGGGCACGGTGCGGCAATCTACTGTGTACAATTCAGCAGTAATTCTTGTCTCCGGCACCGCAACGCTTTTTTCCATGACGGACATCACCGCTCAAAATTTTGTACAGCGAATTGCTGACCTCGGGCTCGCTGAGCGGTCTGTGGTGAACCGTGCCTATGGAGAAATGGGAGCAGGTGACCACACGCTTCAAGACGTGGTCAAGGCAATGCAGCGGCAGGGGATCGTCACCACGCTGCAGACCGACAAAATTCTTAAAGGCGATCGTCACGGGTATTTCTACGGTGACTATAAAGTCTTGTACCTGATCGGTGCGGGTACATTCGCGCGAGTCTATCGCGCCGAAAAGTTCGGTGGCGAAGTCTACGCCATCAAGGTGCTTCGCAAACGCTTTCGCGATGAAATCAAAGAGCTGGAACAGTTCCTTCGCGAAGGACGCATGGGATTACGATTGCGACATCCCAATATCGTTAGCATTTTGGAAGTGGTTCCCGACGTTCACAATCCGTTCTTGGTGATGGAGTTTGTCGAGGGCCAGACACTTCGAGAGCTCGTCAAGGTGCGCGGCAAGTTACCCGCCGATCTAGCACTCCGCCTGATGTACGAAATCGCATCAGGACTCGCGTACGCGGCGTCGTTGGGGATTGCTCACCGTGACCTGAAGCTTTCCAACGTTCTGGTGTCATCCGACGGCAAAGCCAAGCTGGTGGACTTTGGGTTGGCAGCACTCACCGACCGCAACAACCCGGAAAAGATGGCGGATTGCCCGAACGCTAGAGCGATCGACTATGCAGCGTTGGAACGCGGTACAGGCGTTCGCAAGGATGACCCACGCAGCGACGTTTATTTTGCTGGCAACATGCTTTATCACATGATTGCCGGTACGCCAGCACTTACCGAAACTCGCGACCGTTTGGCTCGCCTTAATGTAAGCCGGTTCCAAGAAATTCCACCGCTGCACGAACGCGTTCCTGATGTGCCCGGGATTGCGAATCATTTGGTTCAGCGCGCGATGGCATTTAATCCCGAAAAGCGAATTCAGTCTGCCGCGGCGCTGCAAGCCGAGGTCAAGAAGGCGATTAAAATCCTGGAAGAGGGTAAGAGCGGAACGGGGGATCAACCTTACAACCTTCCGATGGCCGATCACCAAGATGATGACGAAGACCCAACCAATGAAGGCGAGGGCTACGTCGTCATGCTCGTTGAGTCTAAGCCCGGACTGCAGAACGCCATTCGCGAACGCTTGAAGTCTCGCGGTTATCGGGTGCTCGTGATTTCCAACCCTAACCGGGCTCTCGATCGCTTTAGTGCCCAAGAGGAGGCACCAGCCGATTGCGTTATTTTCGGTGCATCAGAACTTGGCAATTTGGCCGTCGAGGCGTTTAACCAGTTTGCATCGGATGACCACACCAGTTCGATCCCGACCATTTTGCTGGTGGATCGGCGTCAATCCCACATCATCGGTGCCGCGCGGCGAGGGCCCAACCGCAAGATGCTGGCGTTGCCACTTAAAGTTCGCGAATTGCGAACTGCACTTAACCAGCTTCTCTCAGGCGTTGAGAGACGTGAATTAGGCACGTACTAATTGCTTATTTTCGATCACTTTTGTGACGCGAATTAGGTCTCCTTCAACAACCGCCAGGAATGATTCGCAAGAAAAACTTCCAATCAGAGGTGAAGGTTTGCCCAATACAGGCCGATATCAACCTCGTATTCAGGCAAACCCATCGAAACACTTCGTTTCACCGATCTTGACTGTTCGGAATGGTTTCCCTAACTTGCGTGAATCACCAAGGCGACGTGGCCAAGTGGCTAAGGCGAAGGATTGCAAATCCTTTATTCGTGGGTTCGAATCCCACCGTCGCCTCTTTGAATTTTTCTGGCTTTCTATAGCCCAATGCGAGATTGACGGGTGGTGACCTGAGTTCACCGTTGGCGTGGTTCAAATGCGAATCGGCGGTCGTCTCGCTTCCTGGAAATGTTTTTTCTAGAGCCGTTCACCGCGATAGCTGATGCTTGATGGTGCACCAACCCATGGCTCACCGGCGTATGGCTCACCGGCGTATGGCTCACCAGCCTTGGCTCACCGGCGTATGGCTCAACAGCCTTGGCTCACCGGCGTATGCCGATGCTGCAATTGTCCGGACTGCAGGTCGCTCAGACTCGCAGTTCCACTTCTGGCTGGACAATTGTTGATGCAATGCGATCGGCCTGTCTTGAAAAGAATCGACAGGCTCGCCAGTGACACGTCGCCTCGATGAAGACGGTCTTGGTACAGAACGGGGCGCAAAAAACCGGCCGCTGCGACAGGGGCAGTTGTCGCAGCGGCCTAAGCAACCAAGCGGTGCCGGGTTGCCTGTGCGTAGTTTAGCCATTTTCTCGATGCTTGTGGGACGCTTGAGTGCTCGATTGAGGCGTTAAAAAGCGATTAGAACGGGGGGGCAACTTGAACCCCATTTCAATTGCTTCGGGTACAGCCCCGCGGCTTAGGAACCAGCCCGTTGAAAGCCAATGCACAAAATCGGCAAATAATCCCCGGTTAGGTCAAAGTTAGACGACATGGGATGCCGATAGGCCTAACGGGGGCGGAGACGTTGCGCGCTGACGATCCAAACGGGACATCCGCGTGAAACCCAACTCGCCAATATTGTTGAACTTGCTCACCAAACTCCGTCTGGTGATGTGCCTATTCGTCGCGGTTCTCGTGACGACTCAGGTTGGCTGCTCGCTCTTTCCCGAATCCAGGCATCGGGATGTTTTGCACAATCCTTTTCCGCAACTCAAGCGAGTCGCGGTGCTGCCGTTCTACAACCAAAGCAGCGAGCCCACGGTTGATGTCGATATGGTGGCCGAGAAGTACTACGCGGCGTTGCAAGCGGTGCCCGGCTTTGAGGTCTTGCCGCTAGGTGTTGCCAAAGCGCAATGGCTTGCTTACAGCGTTCACTATGGCGAGCCCCGAACAGGCGTCGACTTCCAAAACCTTGCTCGTCAAATGGGCGTCGAGGCAATCGTTGTGGGCTCCGTCACTGACTTCCAAGCCTATTACCCACCTCGCATGGCAATGACCGTTCACTGGTACGCTGCTAACGAAGGCTTTCACCCGATTCCCGCCGGGTATGGCTTGCCATGGGGCACCAAACAAGAAAAACAAATTCCGCGACAGATCGTTCGTGAGGCAGAGTTCGAATTGGCACGCAGTCAACTTGCCACTCAAACTCCCGTTTCACCCGAGAGCGTCAATCCAATCGAACAAGTCAACGCAGACCCTAGTAGCGTAAGTCAAACCTCGGGCACTTTGGCTTTGCAAGCACCGAACGCGTCGTCATTGAACCCGATGGAACTGCAGGGCGAGCAGATCATGTTGAACGATCCATCATTCGGTTCCGCCGCAATCGAGGGTGATGTCTTTTACGATGACAACGTCGTTTACGACGGGTCGCATCAGGAAAGCGGATACATCGAAGACTTTGAAGCTCCGCTACCGCCTGCGTGGCCTGATCCAACGGACTTGATTCCCGATCCACCAAGCCCAGTTGCACCGGTAGCCATCACCAACCGAAAACCGGTGCTATCGCATACTCGAATCTATCGAGGTGACGATCCTTACTTTACGGGACGGCTTGCTGACTACGTAGAAACGGGCGACGACGCACGTTCGAACGGTTGGCAGGGTTACCTCAAACGTTCCGATGATTTCGTTAGTTTCTGTTGTCACTTGCATATCACCGAGATGTTGGAATCTCGAGGCGGTAAGGAGCAAAGCGAGTTCATTCTTCGTTGGCCGCTTAGCCGATACTGATTTCAGGCGAGCACCTTGTGGCTCGACCCCATGCATGCAACGGCGTCAACTTGGCGCGGTCATGCCAATCAAGTCAGTTAGTTGCTCTCTCATATCAGGCTAGTAAACGGAAATGGGCGAATTCGACAAAGAGGTCAATGTTCTCGCGCTCGTCAAAGGTGAAGAACGATTCATCTTTCTTTTTGACGACGAGAACCGTGATGAGACGCTCCGTCAGCTTGCTCGCTTTGCAGCCGATCCCGAACTTGATTTCTCTTGGTACGACGCTGCAATGCTGAGCCGCAAGATTCGCGATGCGGTTCCGTCAGAAGATGATTTCTTGGCGAGCGAAGAGTTTGATAGCCTTTCGATCGACGACTTCAACTAACGGCAAGAGCAACGACCGCGGACAGGGATGGAAGCGGTTTGATATCTTTCTATCAATGCATGGATGCGGTCTGACGAGACATCTCATGCGCCGATCTATTCCTCAATTCCTAACGTTCTTGGCAACCGAGCGCAACGCGTCGGATCTGACGATCAAGGCGTACCGAGAAGACCTGTTCGGTTTGACCGAATGGCTCGAAGCGACACGGGGCAGCATTCCCAAGCCAGATGCGCTGACGCCCCAGGACCTGCGAGCTTACCAGGCCGCGTTGCAGCAGGCCGGTTACGCCCGAACGACGATTTCAAGAAAACTCGCCAGTTTGCGGAGCTTTTATCGCTTTGCAATGCGTCAGGGAATCGCTTCGACGAATCCTGCAAAACCACTTCGCAATCCGCGGCGGCAACGCAAACTTCCGCACGTGTTGACCAACGACGAAGTGGGTCGATTACTGATCGCACCACCGGCGAACGACAAAGCGGGTCTTCGTGACCGCGCAATCTTGGAAACAATGTACTCGGCCGGTTTGCGGGTCAGCGAGCTAGTCGGAATGCAAGATGGCGACGTGGACTACGATGAACAGATAGTCCGAGTCCGCGGAAAGGGACGCAAAGAACGCATTAGCCCACTCGGGTCATTTGCAATTCGCGCGATCAAAAAGTATGCCGCCAATCGTGTGAGGGACCCCAAGGTCGAGGCCAAAGGTCGACAAGCGCCAGTGTTCGTCAATCGCTTTGGCAAAATTCTTACCACGCGAAGCATCGGGCGGATGCTCGAGAAATACATCGGGCTTGCCCAACTCGATTCGCGAACAAGCCCTCATACGCTTCGTCACAGCTTTGCCACGCACCTGCTTGACCGAGGTGCCGACATTCGAAGTGTTCAGGAACTGTTGGGTCACAAGAGCTTAGCAACGACGCAGATCTACACGCACGTCAGCGCGGCCAACCTGCGTCAGGTCTACGAGAAGGCTCACCCACGAGCCAACTGAAGCCTAGAACCTCAGCGGTCCCAAGCACACCGACTATGACCGATAGCTCTTGGCGAGCGTTTCGGGTGATGCCCCCAGGGCGAACCGAACTTGCAACGACCAATTATGAAGCGTTTGTCGGACCACCCCGTTTTGTCGCCATCGCCGATCGCTGATCGTAACGGGCCCCGGTAAGAGCCTTGGCTTGTCGATCTTGCGAAGACGCGTTGATAATTCCACGTCTTCCATCAAAGGTACCTCGGCGATTCCACCGTACTTCTTCAGCAGGCTACGGTTGGCAAAGATGGCTTGGTCACCAAAGGCCACCGAACGATAGCGCACCCTAGCATTGTTGCCACGTTCGACCCAGCGATAGATCGTTCGCGAGGAGTCGATGCGCTGTTCGAACGCACCCCACAGAAAGTCACCGCACTGACAAATTTGGTTTAGCGCATCCACACCGAGACGATTATCGGCGTGCAGAAGCAACACTACGTCTCGATCAGCCACGCGGAGTCCGCTGGCGAGCTGCGTCCCTCGACCGGGAAATGATCTCACAAGCTTATCGACGCCGGCCACACGAGCGATCTCGAGCGTGGCATCCGAGCTGCCACCATCGCTGACAATGACCTCGCCCGCACCGGCTTGTTTCGCCGACTCGACTGCTGCTGCGAGGTTCGATGCTTCATTCAACGTGGGAATGATGACTGAAACATCGTGAGGCGTCATACCAACTGCACTTCTCGGAGTCGAACGTAGGCTATCGGGCCAAATACTATCAACGGAACCCAAGCAGCCATACCGGGCGAAATCATATAGCCGCCGCTTCCGATCATCGAGGCAACGGTTTTGACTAAGAAGAATCCCATCACCGTCACCATTGCGGCTCCGATCATGACAAACAAATTGCGGCCTTTTCGATTCACCACCATCGGCAATGCCAACATGATCAAGGCAAAATCCAGTGGTGGCCGAACGATTCGTTCGTGCAATAGCACCTGCAATCCCATGCTGCTGTGCACGGCAGGATTGCGAACCTGGGCCACCAACTCGGGAATGGACGCGCGTCGCGTTGCCGATTCGCTGGCTTGCAAAAGATCTGGTGAAACGCTCGTTGCGAGAAAACACTGGCCGGGTTGAAGCCAGTCTTGGTCATGCGATGTCAATAATACAGGACGTTTTTGCCAGAACGCCGATGCTAAAGTATCGATCTGCTCAGGACGACGAACCCGGTTCAGGAGAAACCCCGAGGGCAGAGTAGGGGATGCTTCCATCCATTTCGCTTCCTTAGCCAAAATCATGTCGCCAAACCCGACAAGGTTTCCATCGAGTCGAAAGTTGGGCTCTTGAAGGGTACCGTTGCTCGCGATCATCGAAGTCCCGTCGATCAGAACACGATTGACCTTGTCGTACTTCGCCTTGACGTCCTGTTCCATCGTGGGATTGATGTCCTTGGCCTTCATCGACAAAGCATCACGGTACTGAGGCAACACGAATTCGCGATTGACCATTTGAGCACCGACGATCAATAACGACGCCACGATCATCGGACGCAGCAAACGCCCGTGCGAGATGCCCGCGGCCAACGTCGAAGTAAGCTCACCCGTACGACGCAACCATCCCACGGTGAACAAGAACGCCATCATGGCGATGATGGCACCGGTCCAATCGAACATCAACAACATGAAGGGACCGTAGTACCGCGCCATCACCTTCACCAATCCTCCCTCGCTTTGCCCGAGCTTGACGAAGTCGTCCATGCTCGTGAAAGCAGAAAAGACAATGAAGACGCCGGCGATCGAGCAGAAACAGATGACGACTGTCCGAAGAAAGAGCGTCAATATGTAGCGGTCGATTTGGGTCACAACAGAAACGGGGTAGGGTGGTGTGCGGGTGGATAGGGGAATTGAGCAATATCCGAGATACGACCCGACCGTGGCAAGATCGAGATCGAACAATCTGATGCGAGAATCAGACCTTCTGCTGTGAAACGGTCGTGAAACTTTCTTTGCATCTTTGGTGCTAGGTTTTCCGAGACCGGAATACCCACTTGGGGCAGCTCATCTCGGAAGCGACAAGCTGCTCGCTTTCCGATATCTTTGCCATAGAATGAGCCGTACCATTCACCATCCAGATTGTCACCGCAAATTTCATCCCCGTCGCTGTATCCATGATTGCCATTCGCCCACGCTCGCTGACTATCACGATCTCAGTTTTCCTTGCTTGCGCGAGTGCACTCATGATGGGGTGCAGTCAGTCATCGCCCGAGGAAGCTTCGTCCGCATTGCAATCGTCGACGATCACTCAGCCCGACGACGATTCCGACCTCCCGCCTCTTCCCGACGAAACACAATTACCACCGATCACCGCCGGGATGCCACCGTCGGGCAACTCCCCGCTTGCCGATCCAAGCAACTACCCGCGTTTAGGATCTAGCCAAGCGGACTCGGGCCGGGCGGACTCTGGGAGCGGCTCTCTTGCAGGCTTGGGCAATGTCTCGGCTCCCGATAGCCAACTCGCGTCCAATGAAGCGGTGGCTCAGCAATCCAGCCCCATGGGTTCAGCACCGGGTCAACCCGATTCGAATCCAGAGTTATTTCCCCTCGCTACCACTGACCCAACCGGCGACTCGCCTGGAACAGGACTCAAACAAGACCTCACACCGGAAGAGTTGATCGAGTTCTTAGCGCAAGCGGACAAGGACATGCAGACGATCGCCTCGGGCGGATCGGGAATTTCGGACCCTCGCGAAGCTCGCAAGACACTGATCCAGATTATCAAAATGAAACGCGAGGCTTCTCGACGCCTCGCCGAAGACGAATCGCTATCGGAAACATTGCAAGACGAAGGCAAGCGAGGCCAACTGCAAGCTTTATCGCACCTTGCTGCTTTAGGTGACCTAAAAGCCGCCGACGAACTTCGCGACCTTGCGGAAACCAACATCCAATCTGGCAACTCGAAATTGATGTCCGACAGCCGTCTTGTGTTGATTGGGTTCGCCATCGAAGACTTGCAAAATGGCGTTGACGATGCTCCGAACCAAATCGTGTCACTTGTCCGCGATCTATCACGCGACTCGGCAAATACGGACGTGCCTGCGATGATGGTTATGGGCCAAGCTCGCCAAGTCCTAGCCAACTATGGCCACGACAACGAAGCCAAAATTGTACGCGACACCATCATCGACCTTTATGCTGATTCCTCGGATGCTCAGATCGCAAAAATGGCATCGCAACTCGCAGGCAATGTTCGCTTCGATGGCATCAACCAATTGATGAACAACATTCATGAAGACAAGGCTGTATCGCTTGACCAATGGACCGAGTCGGCTGAAAAACTAGTCGATGAATCGGCCGACTTGCAAACCGTTCAGTACCTTGCCGGTTCAGCGCTCGACCTTGAATCAAGGGAGTTGGAAGCACTCGCGACTGCCACCTATGACGTTCTCGAGGAACGATTCACTGACAAGGAATCAGCAACCTTCAGTGAAGTCCAATTAGCATTAGAAGCCCGAGATGCTCGGAACAAGGCAATCGGAACGCCGTTTGAATTTTCGCTGCCGTCGATCAATAGCGACGGACTGTCAATGGAACGGTTTCGCGGCAAGATTGTTCTGATGCCATTCTGGACCATGGACTTTCCGCAATCGCTGCAGATCGTGCCGATGCTGCGAAAGATCCAAGATGACTACCCGGATGACGTGGTCATTGTCGGTATGAATCTGGATTCCGATGCGAGCGAAGTGCAAGCGTTCGCTGAGAAAAACAAACTGGATTTCCCTCATTTTCGGGCGGAGTCATCAGCAGAACAATCCAGCGGTAATCCGGCGGCAGCTCAATTTGGAGTCGTTTCCTTGCCCTGCGTGGTCGTGTTTGATCAGGAAAGCAAAGCTCGCGTGATTGATTTTTCAGGACGAAAAATTGAGCGGACCGTTAACGAATTGCTGCCCTAGGTTGCACGTCACACCGGCACGTCACACCGGCACGGCTCCCGGCCCCCAAACGAGAAACTCTTTGCAGAGAGATTTCGAAGGCTAGTAACTACAATGGCTAGATCACTTCTCATCTGAATCAGAGAATCAACATGACGGAATTTATCGAGCTGACCGGAAAGACACTGCTTGATGTCGTCAATGAAGGTGAAATCGATCTCAAACAATTGCACGACGCCGGCGTGGTTGGCGATTCCATTTTGCGAATCAACAAGCATGGCGAAATTGAGCTTCGTCGTCGCAATAGTTGGACACTCGTCGGTGGCCTGATTGGTAACTTCGAAGAACGCCTGCACAAACTCACCGGCTTGGACTGGGCTTAAACAGGCTAGTAAAGAACACGCCTTGAACCGCAAGAAGTCGCACCAACAATTAGCTTCGATCTAGATCGCCAAACCTTCGACCTTCCAATCATCGACGAGGCTTCGCCATTGCTGGCAACGCTGGATACAAAGGTCACTGGTCCGCGTTTCTTCGCAAACAGATCCTCGGACCCCAACGCAGTGAGCGGGTTCGAGTGGCATGATCGCAGCAAAGTCTTTCTTGGCCAGCGAACCGGCGATCGCGCACCACAGACCTTGCCGCTTTGCCGATGCAATCAAATTGCGTGAACCCGCGATCCCTAGATGCTCGAGTGTCGAAATGCCGTCCTTCACAAACGTATCGACAAGGACGCGTCTCAACCCTTCGCCTTGGGCTGCCGTAAAAATTTCGTCGGCTGGTAATGTGCATGCATTGGTATGGTCGGCGTAAGCTACCCCCACGAGCTCCACACCCTCGGGCAAACTTCTGCGCACGGATTGCCACGCATTGCAAAGATCTGAGACGCTGCGAAGCCCGCTCGGCCCCATTTTGGCGTAGTCAAATCGTGCAGGCAGTGTGGCTGCGACGGCTCTTGCCTCGTCGTATTCCCCCAATGCAGCGGAGATTCGTAATTCCGGCCTATTCGAGGCGACCTTGGCCGCGTGATCCCACAGCACGCTGCTTGCCGGTGCGAGTGGTCCTCGACGTGGATCCTTCAGGTCGATGATATCGGCCAAAGGAGACACCGATTCCGCAGTTGTCGTCACAAGAGCGTCAAACTCGCTTATGGATTGAACACTTATCAAGAGTTCAGGCGAAAAACGCATAGGGAGTCAATTTTCGTGGTGTGTAGGGGGCGGAACTGGCAAACGCGGATAGCCGACGAGGAGAATCGCGGGTAAAGTCGGGATCTTCAATATCCGCGTCTTTTTGATTGCCAAGTTTACCTTGAAGTACGACTCCATAAACACACCGAAGGATCTGCAAAAATTCTGCGAAGATATTGCGGATGAGCCAAGGATTGGATTCGATACCGAATTTGTTTCCGAAGACACCTATCGACCTCTCTTGTGCTTGATTCAAGTTGTCGCTGGCGATCGATTGGCGATTATCGACCCAGTAGCGGTCGAAGACACCTCGGCGTTTTGGGAACTGCTTTCTACGCCTGGTCGAACCGTGATCGCCCATGCTGCACGTGAGGAAATCCGGTTTTGCTTTCGCAATTCGGGTAAGCCGATCGCAGGCCTTTTCGACACCCAACTGGCCGCCGGTTTCGTCGGGATGGAATATCCCGCATCGCTGGGGACCTTGGTGCAAAAGCTGGTCAACAAGACGCTTCCCAAGGGCGAAACAAGGACCAATTGGTTCAGACGGCCTCTGACGCAGGACCAGATCACCTACGCATTGCACGATGTGACCGACCTGTTCACGATGCATGACCAACTTGCCGCGAAAGCTGCCAAGCTCGAACGAACCCGCTGGATCGAGGAAGAGACTCAGGTTCTGCAAGAAAAGGTCATGACGGCGGAAACGTGCGAGAACTGGCGGCGAGTCAGTGGTGCGTCGGGACTGAAACCTCGCCAGCTTGAAACCGTCCGACACCTGTGGTTGTGGCGCGAAGGTGTGGCGAAATCACTAGACCGCTTGCCACGTCGTGTGCTGCGAGATGACTTGGTTATCGAACTTGCCAAGAAAGCATCCGCTGATCCGCACAAGATTCGCGGCATTCGGGGCATGGAACGACGCAATCTCCACGACCAGTACGATGCGATTGGCCAAGCCATTCAAACCGCATTGGATACTCCGGATGACGACTTGCCTAAGCGACCGCGTGGATCACGCCGTGTGGTTTCGCCGATGCTTAGCCAATTTTTGTCGACTTCGATCGCCTGTATCAGTCGACAACATAAATTGGCACCACCGATCGTGGGTAATGCAGACGATGTCCGTGAATTGTTAGGCTACGAACTCGACCGTCGCGAAAACGATCCAGTCCCGTCGTTGCTGAAAGGCTGGCGTGGTGAGATCGTAGGCAAAACGTTCCGCAAAATTCTTTCGGGAGAACTCGCTATCCGAGTCGCCGACGTCACTGAATCGCAACCGCTTGAATTCTTCGACGTCGATGCCAAGGGCTAAACCGAGCCACCTGGGTTGAGGCGATGACGTGGCTCGACTGGTTCCACTTTTGACATCAACGTTGCCGCAAACGGGTTACTTTCGAGCGAATCGGTACAACGACTGTTCCGTCCTTAGCAATAACCCTGAATCGATCGGGACCATCGAGGCCAAACAACGCGCGTCCATTTCGCTTTGGGCCACTTCGCGAAACTCTGTGGCAGCGTCAATGACGGTCACTTTTCCTTCTTCAGAAAGGAAGTAAACCCGGTCTTCCACGATTATCGGCGAGGCTGAATAGTTGTCGCCCAATCGCTGCTTCCAATGTAGTTCGCCGGTGGCGACGTCTCGGCAAGATGCGATGCCGTTGTCACTGACCATGAACAGCTTTCCGTCATGCACCGCCGGGGTTGGGTTATACGGAACAAATTTGTCTTCGCGCCACACCACATGGGACTCGGTAACATCGCCCTCGCCGCCCGGCTTGATTGCCAACAATTCAGCTGGTCCCTCGTAACCGGTGCATACGAAGATCATTCCGCCGGCAAAGATGGGCTGCGGAACGACGGACCACTTATTCGGATAACGCACCTTCCAAAGTTGCTTTCCCGTTTTGGGATCGTATCCGTAGGCCGCATGACTGGCGGCACTGACCAAGGTATGGCGACGGCCGGTATTGATGACGACCGGCGTTGAAAACGAAAAGGTCCGTTCGCCTTGATCATCTCGTGGCGTTCGCCATTGCTCGCTTCCCGTCGCGGAATCGAGTGAGACAACAAACGCCTGATCGCCACCGTCACAATTAAAGATCAGTTGATCATTCCACAAGATCGGTGAACCACCACTCCCATGCACTGGAGCATACTCGACCGTTCGCTGCCAAAGGACATTCCCATCCAAATCGAGGGCTGCAGTTCCGTAGGCACCAAAGTGAACGAACAACCGATCGTCGGTGACGATCGGCGTACCACTGGCGTGTGAATTTTTTGGATGGATCGAAACACCGGCTGGAACCTGAGAGGTTTCCTGATCCCAGATGACCTGTCCCGTTGCTAGGTCCAAACACATCGCCCGCAGTGAATAAGGATTGGTCGTCTGCTTGGAAAATTTTTCCTCGACGCTAACGACCTCTTCGCCAACTGGCACCGCAGTGGTCACATAGATGCGATTACCGCGAACGACCGGCGACGACCAAGCCTTGCCTGGCAAATCGGACTTCCAAACGACGCCATTGGTCGGCGAAACATCCGTTGGAACGTCCGTAGCGTCGGACACGGCCAGTCCGGTTGGGCCTCGAAAGTACGTCCAGTCCTCAGCCATGGTAGCCGAGCATAGAACGAGAACCATCCAGAAGGTACTAAGAAGTTTCAACGGCATCGGGCAAATCTCGTAGGCAAAGGGCGTGAGATCGCTCACGCAAATGGTGAGCGATACTCGGAACTGCTACGTTTTATCCGATCCCGGACGCCAGAACTAGTTTCGACTACAGAGCCAAAAGCAATCGGCTGGGAGCTTCAAGATAACCGATCACGTCGTTGAGGAATCGTGCCGCCGTACCACCGTCAACCAAACGATGGTCATAAGACAAGCTCAGAGGCATCATCAAACGAGGTTTAATCGAGTCATCGGGCATTACCACAGGAAGCTTGCGACTACGTCCGACAAGCAAGATAGCGACCTCGGGAACATTCACGATGGGCGTCGAATACTGACCACCAATCGCACCAAGGTTGCTGATGGTGAAGGAACCGCCCTTCAAATCATTGACTCCGAAATTACCGCCACGAACCTTGCCTGCCATTTCTGCAAGCGAGCGAGTGACCTCAGGAACCGCCATCCGGTCAGCGTTCTTCATGACGGGAACGACGAGCCCACGGTCGGTATCAACTGCGATACCAACGTTGACGTAGTTCTTGTAGATGATCTGCTCGTTTTGCTCGTCGATGATGGCGTTCATCGAAGGATGATGACGAAGCGCTGTCGCGACGGCTTTGATCAAGAACGGCATCGTGGTCAGCTTTAAGCCTTGAGCCGCATAGTCATCTTTACTCGATTGACGCAATTGTTCCAAGTTGGTGATATCAGCATCATCGAAGTTGGTCACGCGAGGAACCGTCGACCAACTTGCGTGCATCTGACGCGAGATCGTCTTGCGAATCTTGCTCATCCGTTCCACGCTGATCGGACCGAAGTCATCTGCATCAGCGGTACCAGGAAGCGGCTGTGAGGACGAGGCAGCACCGGGTGAAGCGGCCGAAGCCGCTGGTGCTGCGGCAGCGGATTTACTGGCCGATCGAACAACGGCTAGCACGTCATCGCGAGTGATCCGCCCGCCATCCGCTGAACCAGTGACGTTCGCCAAGTCGACACCTACTTCGCGAGCGAAACGACGAATCGCAGGTCCGGCTGCGATGTTGCCAGACGAGGCCGATGCTAAGGGAGCAGCCGGCTCGGGTGCTGGCGGTGCAACCGGGGCCGGGGTTGCTGCTGGAGCCGGAGTAACGGGTGCTGGAGCAGCCGGTGCTGGAGCAGCCGGTGCTGGTTCAGGCGTCTTCGCCACTGGCGTAGCAGGTGCAGATGGCTGAGGTGCTGGTGGTTCCGGTGCCTTCGCAGCCGGTTCTTTAGGAGCCTCGGGGGCGGCAGGTGCCGCGGCGCCTTCGGCAGCTTCCACTTCAAGTAGACCTCCACCGATCGCCACCGTATCGCCTTCAGCCACCAAGATTTTCGTAACCTTGCCACCTAACGACGACGGAACGGGAACCGTTGCCTTGTCGGTTTCCATCTCAACGACGTCTTGACCGGCAGTGATGACATCACCCACCGAAACAAAAATTTCAAGCACATCGCCTGATTCGATGCCGTCGCCAAGTTCGGGAAGTTTTACTTCGGTTGCCATAAGAGATAGGTGTTAAGAATTAGGTATTGAAATAGGGTTCTAGCAAACGAGAGAGCGATCACACGCCGTCTCGTTAAGCGAAGTACGGATTCGGTTTCTCGGCATCAAATCCGAGATCTTTGATCGCCGCAGCGACCTCCTTCGAATCAAAGACGCCAGCCTTCGACAAACGGCTCAACGCAGCAATCGTGATAGATTCCGCATCGACTTCAAAGTGACGGCGAAGGGCTTCTCGAGTTTCGCTGCGGCCCATGCCATCGGTACCTAGGACGTAATAATCGCCTGGGATCCACGGCTGAAGCTGCTCGCCGAGTGCCTTGACGTAATCGCTGGACGAAATGAACGGTCCTTCGACTCCCTCAAGCACTTCCTCGATGTAACTTTTGCGAGGCGTTTCAGTGGGGTGCAGCATGTTCCAACGATCGCAAGCATCTGCATCGCGCCGCAGTTGAGTGTACGACGTCACGCTCCAAACATCGCTGGCGATGTTGTATTGCTCGGCGAGAATCTCTTGCGCTTTCAATGCACAATTGAGGATAGCACCGCTGCCGAATAGTTGAACGCGTGCTTTCGCCGAGTCGACTTCGCGACTTTGGAACTTGTAGATTCCCTTGATGATGCCTTCGGCACAACCTTCAGGCATCGACGGATGCTCGTACTCATCGTTTTCGGCGGTGATGTAATAGATGCACTCTTCGCCATCCTGGTACATCCGCTTGAGGCCTTCCTGGATGATCACGATCACTTCGTAGGCGAACGCCGGATCGTAGGAACGGACCGTCGGGAAGGCAATTGCGTTAAGCAAGCTGTGCCCGTCTTGGTGTTGAAGGCCTTCACCGTTTAGCGAAGTTCGACCCGCCGTACCACCGACCAAGAAACCCTTGGCTCGCATGTCAGCAGCCGCCCAAATCGAGTCACCGATTCGTTGGAAGCCGAACATGCTGTAGTAGATATAGAACGGGATCATGTTCACGCCATGACAGCTATAAGCCGTTCCGGCAGCGTTGAAACTGCTCATCGAACCGCATTCTGTAATCCCTTCTTCAAGAATTTGTCCGTCCTGCGCTTCTTTGTAATGCGAGATGATGTTCGAATCGATCGGCTCGTAAAGCTGCCCGGCGTGGGCATAGATACCGAACTGAGTGAACATGCCTTCCATGCCGAAGGTGCGTGATTCGTCCGGCACAATCGGGACCATGTACTTGCCGATTTTCTTGTCGCGGCAAAGCGCGATGAGGGTCTGAACAACAGCAAACGTTGTCGTAATGCTCTTTCCGCCGCCAAGTCGCTTGATCAACTTTTGAAAATCATCAAGTGTTGGCACTTCCATCGTCGGATGGGTAGTCGGGCGACTCGGAAGCGGACCGCCCAGTACTTCGCGGCGTTCACGCAGATATTTCAGCTCGGCACTATTATGTGGCGGCTTGTAAAACGGCGCGGTACCGACCTCTTCGTCGCTGATCGGAATGCCAAAACGCGTACGGAATTCCAGCAATTCCTCTTCGTTCAATTTCTTCTGGTTGTGAGCGATATTGCGACCTTCGCCACCCTCACCCAGACCATAGCCCTTGATCGTTTTGGCCAGCACGACGGTCGGCCGTTCATTGTTGGTTTCGACCGCTTGCTTGTAGGCAGCGTAAACCTTTTCAGGGTCGTGACCGCCACGATTCATCCGTTCAAGTTTCTCGTCACTGTAGTTCTCGACCAGCTTAAGCAACTCGGGGTATTTGCCGAAGAAATGCTCTCGGATGTAGCTGCCTGGCATGCCGACGTATTTCTGGTACTGGCCATCAACCACTTCGCTCATGCGTTTAGCGAGCAACCCTGTGGTGTCTTTGTCGAGCAGCACATCCCAATCGTTGCCCCAAATGACCTTGATGACGTTCCAACCAGCACCACGGAAGATGCCTTCGAGTTCTTGAATAATCTTGCCGTTACCACGAACAGGACCATCAAGACGTTGAAGATTACAGTTGATCACGAAGATCAAGTTGTTCAGTTTTTCACGAGCGGCTAGCCCGATCGCACCTAGGGTTTCCGGCTCATCACATTCCCCGTCGCCAAGGAACGCCCAGACTTTTTGGCCAGAGGTATCTTTGATGCCGCGGTCACGCAGGTACTCGTTGAAGCGAGCTTGATAGATCGCCATGATTGGCCCGAGCCCCATCGAAACCGTGGGGTATTCCCAAAAACCGGGCATCAACCAAGGGTGCGGGTAGCTCGACAAACCACCGCCGGGTGCGAGTTCGCGTCGGAAGTTTTCGAGATTTTCTTCCGACAGGCGACCTTCCAGGAAGGCACGAGAATACATTCCCGGGGAAGCGTGACCTTGGAAGTAAACCGAGTCGCCACTGTAGCCATCTTCGCCACGCCCTCGGAAAAAGTGATTAAATGCGACTTCGTAGAGCGTTGCACTCGAAGCGAACGTACTGATGTGTCCGCCGACGCCGCCGGGACGCTTGTTAGCTCGGACCACCATCGCCATCGCATTCCAGCGGACGATCGACTTCAATCGTCGTTCGATTTCGCGATTGCCCGGAAACGCAGGCTGATCCTTGACCGGGATCGTGTTGACGTAAGGTGTCCGAGTGTCTTCAGCACACTGGATGCCCTCTTCGGCGGCGCGATCTCGCAATTGCTCAATGAGGAACTGAACCCTCTCTGGGCCTTTGCTCTTAAGCACGTAATCGAGGGAGGCGAGCCACTCTTGGGTTTCGGCACTATCGACATCAACGCTTTGAGTAGGGGTTTCCAACTCACCGAGTTGTTGTTCGACTTCAGCCTGGGCAACAGTTTTCGAATCTGACATGCGGCGTACAGGTGGGGGAAATTAGGCGGTTTGCAATGGTTTTCGGAGCGTGCAGGGTAGCTACTGATGGGGCAAAACAGCAAGACCGAGGCCCGCAGGGGTGCTAAGATTACCTAGAACTCTTTCTGAGGGTCGCTGGATCGACCCAACGATGCTCACTGACGCTACGTTTCATTGTATCAATAAGCCAATTCTTAACACCTCGTCTCCTTTTACGATCTCGTCTTGAATCCGCTCGTTCTGCCATTTTCTGAAACTAACGTTGTCGTCACTGGATCTTCCAGCGGTATTGGACGAGCCACCGCGATCGCATTAGCCCAGGCCGGGGCGTCGAAACTTGTGGTTCACTATCACCGCAATCGAGCGGGCGCCACAGAAACGGCCAAATTGGCCACGGATGCCGGATGCCCCGATGTGTCGGTGATCCAGGCCGACTTGGGGGAACATCAGTCACGGCAGCGGTTCGTCGACGAGGCGTTTGAAACTCTAGGCCAAGTTGACGCCTGGATCAATCTTGCCGGCGCTGATGTGCTGACCGGCGAAGCTGCCGAAATGTCGTTCGCCGAAAAATTGACTCGGCTTTGGAACGTGGATGTCTACGGAACGATCGAACTCTCTCGTTGCGTGGCGAAGAAACTGCAATCGCAGGCTACCTCTCGTCCACCGAGCATCACGTTCGTCGGCTGGGACCAGGCACCGCATGGCATGGAAGGCGACGCGGGTCAAATGTTCGGCCCCGTCAAAGCCGCTGTAATGGCATTCGCCAACAGTTTGGCGCAAGAGCTTGCACCCGAGATACGAGTCAACACCGTTGCACCCGGTTGGATTCAAACCTCTTGGGGCGAAACGACAAGCCCCTACTGGGATGCGCGAGCGAAGGGACAATCGCTAATGCAGAGATGGGGGCGTCCCGAAGATGTGGCCGCCGCGATTGCTTACCTTGCCAATCCCGCCAACACGTTCACAACCGGACAAACCCTCAACGCCAATGGCGGTTGGAACCGACAATTCCAATAGGCCATTTCCAATAGGCCAGTCCAATAGGTTTGCGGAACATCAGGTCAATGAATCGGCTTCGCCCACACGGGCAACGGTCAGCTCAATCGCCGAGATTAACGCGCGAGCTTTGTTGAGCGTTTCCTCGTACTCGGCCGTCGGATCGCTGTCGGCGACGACGCCACAACCTGCTTGCACGTAGACCGTGCCATCAACGACCACCATGGTCCGCAGGGCAATGCAGGTGTCCATGTTGCCGCGGTAGTCAATGTAACCAACTGCACCTCCGTACGGTCCACGGCGATGCGGTTCAATCGCATCAATTACCTCCATTGCTCGGACTTTGGGAGCACCAGACACAGTCCCCGCCGGCAAGGCAGCCTTCAAAGCATCGAACGCATCGAGCCCCTCACGCAGTTCCCCTTGAACTTCGCTGCTGATGTGCATGACATGGGAATATCGCTCGACGATCATCACCTCAGTCAATTCCACCGTGCCAAACTTGGCGACTCGACCAACATCGTTTCGGCCTAAGTCGACCAACATCACGTGTTCGGCTCTTTCCTTGGGATCGGCTAATAGTTCCTGCTCGAGTGCTTTATCCTCTTTTTCGTCGACGCCCCGTTTGCGTGTGCCGGCAAGGGGGCGAACGGTGACAACATTATCTGCGACCCGGCACATGATTTCAGGCGAACATCCCACCAACACACATCGGGGCGTACGCACAAAAAACATGAACGGGCTTGGGTTCACCACACGCAATGAGCGATAAATCTCTAGCGGATCAACGTCCGTTTTGACCGCTAATCGTTGCGAGGGAACAACCTGGAAAATATCGCCGGCGCGTATGTATTCAACGCAATCACGAACGGCCTGCTCAAATTGCGGTTGAGTGAAATTCGACTGAACGTCCAACGGCTTGGCGTTTTTCCAGGATTCCGGATCCCAGTGCTGCATAGGCATGCCAGGGGCAACGGAAAGCCGCTCGATGGTTTGATCGAGGTGGGTAGTCGCAGCATCAAACGCTGCGTGCGCAGATTTGGTATCAGCAACGCCTCGGCAATCGGCGAGCGTCACTACCGTGATAGTTTTGGCAACGTGGTCGAACACACACAACGTGTGATAGAACGCAAAATCCAGGTCCGGCAGGTTGCGATCGTCGGTGGAGTGGTCAGGGAGCTTTTCGACGTAGCGAACGACGTCGTAGCCGGCGTATCCAATGGCTCCGCCGATGAAGGGGGGTAATCCATCGATCTTTGCAACGTTGTGATGAAAGTGCGCCCGAAATTCGTCGAGCGGGTCATCTGCCTGGCGAGTAAGAGTTTGCGGCTCTGGTGATTGCAACTCTGTTTCGTAGGTGATGGTGTTTGCTTTGGCAGAGAATCGCTCAACAGGTTTCGAAGCTAGGAAACTGTATCGGCCAACTTTCTCTCCCCCGATCACGCTCTCAAAAAGACACGCTGGACCGCCGTCGTCGAGCAATTGAAATGCCGTGACGGGCGTCAAGGTATCGCTAAGCAATCGGCGAAAGACGGGCACAAAATCGTGCGAGATTGCTAGATCGGCGAACGCAGAGGAGGGCGGATGGTGCATAAAAAAAGGGCCTGAGGATCACAAACAAGATTTCTCCGATTCTATTTAGTTTCGTCGCAAGCGTGGAATGCGTGTAGGGGAGGCGGCAGCAACCGGGGCATCAAGCATTGAGAGGGCCGTTTTCGCGGGGCTTAACTGGGGCTCAATCCGTCCATGGAGCATGGCTGGATCAATGATGCAGGCTTTCTGTAGGCAGTCCGGCATTCATTCCTATGCGTTTTGCAGAGGCTATTTGCGGGCCGCATTTACAACCCCCGTTTGCAGGCCTGGTACGCTTCGAATGGCAGCCCCGCTACGCTTCGGAGTGCCACTGCGTTACGTTGACAGTAAGGGTGCCGAAGATAGAATCCAAGCGCGTGCTCACCCTGGAATCTCTAGCAGGGATAGAATGGAATCATCACGCCGCAGCGATGGACACAATTCGTTATGAAATGCCAGTATTGCGAAAAGCCAGCCACCTTCCACATTACCGAACTAACCGAGCCTTCCGGCCCGGCAGTGATGCACTTGTGCGAAGAACACGCCCGGAACTTTTTGCACAAGGAAAACGCGAGCCCCGCAGCTTCCATTGCGGGAGCCCTCGCAAAACAATTTGACCTTGGTCAAACCAAGGCTGAATTGGCCGAACTCGACCAAAAAGAATGCCCCGTTTGCGGCATTAGTTTCTTTGAGTTCCGAAACACCGGACGGCTCGGGTGCCCCTATGACTACAAGCACTTCGAAGTTGACCTTAAGCCATTGCTTAACAACATCCACGAATCGCTAGAACACTGCGGCAAACGTCCGAAACGCGCTGCGGCTTCCGCCGACTCTCAGGCCCAAATGATTCAGCTTCGACGCGAGATGGAAGAAGCGATCGAGCGTGAGGACTACGAACGAGCCTCGGAAATTCGTGACGAGTTGAAAAAGATGGAACAGACCGAGTCTGCCATTCCACCAGCAACGCCAAGTTCAACGAAGCCGAAAAAACGTACTCCTTCTGCGTCGAATAAACCTTCTGCGTCCAAGAAAAAGGCGAGTGATGACGTTGATGGAGAAACGCAATCGTGAAAACTGACGCTGACTTTAACAAACTCGCACGCACGCCCGGCGAATGGCTGCGTGGCACCGGTCCCGAATCGGACATCGTCATTAGCAGCCGCATTCGACTGGCTCGCAATTTGGCCGATTTCCCGTTCATCCGCCGCTGCAGTGATGAAGACCGACTAAGTATCGAGCGAACCGTTCGGTCTCGAATGGAACAAATCGAAGGTTGGAACGACATTAACTATGTCGATATCGACGCCTTGTCCGAGATTGACCGACAATTTTTGGTCGAACGACAACTCATTAGCCGCGAGATCGCCGACGCTGACGGATCACGCGGTGTCGCGATCGATCCGAATGAGCAATACAGCGTGATGGTCAATGAAGAAGACCACCTACGGATTCAAGTCATGCACAGTGGTCTCGATTTGCAATCGGCGTGGCAGCAGATCAACGGCATTGATGACCAACTCGAATCCGCCGTGCTGTACGCTTACCATCCGAAATACGGATACTTAACGGCGTGTCCCACAAACGTGGGCACCGGCTTACGTGTTAGCGTCATGCTGCATTTACCGGCACTGGTGATCACGCAGCAAATCGAAAAAGTCTTTCGAAGTATGCAGCGAATCAATGTTACCGTGCGCGGACTCTATGGCGAAGGTTCACAATACACCGGCGACTTCTATCAAGTCAGCAACCAAGTCACGTTGGGTCATAGCGAAGAAGACTTGGTATCGCTGGTTGGCGACAAAGTGGTGCCGGACATTATCGACTACGAACGAAAAGCTCGCGAATTCCTCATCAGCAAGAGCGAGACGGATCTTCACGACGATGTCAGCCGAGCACTGGGTACGTTGAGCACCGCGAAGAAAATCAGCAGCGAAGAAACCATGCACTACCTGTCCAAGGTCCGTATGGGCGTTAGTCTTGGGCTGATAAACGATGTGCATATCGAGACCATCAATAAGCTCTTTATCCATACTCAACCGGCTCATTTGCAGAAGATCCATGGCCGGTTGCTGGGATCTTCTGATCGCAACATTGAACGGGCAACCTATCTGCAGCGGCATTTGCATGGCGAACGGGGTGCTGGAGAGCTGAACTGAGGCTCGTTGGGCGGAATCATCAGGTATTTTTGTGTCCGGGCTGATAAACTAGGGACGCGAGACGCGGTCTCGTCGCCCTTAGGCGTTCCCGATGCTCCCTGATTGTTCCGAAAGAAACCTCGCGTGGCGGAAGAGGCTCAACTGATCGATCGAGCCCTTCAAGGCGACCGATCAGCGTTCACTGAATTGGTCACCACCAACCAAGACCGCCTGTTCGCATCCATGCTGCAGGTGACCGGATCACCCGATGAAGCCGAAGAAGTCGTCCAAGAGGCCTTTATTCGTGCGTTCATCAAACTCGACACCTTTCAACGCAACAGTCAATTCTTTACTTGGCTGTACCGGATCGCGTTCAATAGTGCCCTGACTCGCCGCCGCCGCAAGCGGGCTCGCGTATCGCTAGACCATTATCGCGAAAGCACTGGACTGGAAATCTCGGACGACGGCGACGGGGTGGACGAACGAATGCTTCGCGGAGAGCGCGTCGATATGGTTCGGTCAGCGATGCACACGCTTAGCGAAGAACATCGAATCATTCTCGTGCTACGAGAAATGGAAGATCATCCGTATGAAACTATCGCCGAGATCCTCGAGATATCCATTGGCACCGTCCGTAGCCGACTCAATCGAGCCCGCCGCCAATTGAAGCTAGCGATCGAAAACATGCAGCGAGCCGAAGAACCGAAACGGTAGTTCGCCATTAAAGCGTCGTCGGATCAACGATCTTGCTCGTCGCCGGAATGCGAGATCCGGCATACAAGAAAACGTCAATTCTAGTCGCGGACGCTGATACACGAGTGACTTGTGCGAATGCATCCGGGGATCCCGCCGCGCGATCAGTTACAGTCCCCGAATAGAGCGGATCGACACGAAGTTGTGCAATCGTTCGTTGCAGTAGCCCCCCGGCAACGAGTCGCCCGCGAACTGACGATTCCATTGCTTCGGTGTGTCCAATTTCGCGACTGTGACTCTTCAAGATCGCAATCGCGCTAAGCGACAACACCACCGTGGCTAGCGTACACAGCAACAACGCCGAACCACGACGTTGATGACGCCGACGAGTGGGAACCGACGCCGATAGCGAGCCACGCGTTGCGATCGTTCGAATGGAAGATTTCATAGGCTTGATTTTCTTAGGCTGGCGAGACGAACTAACTTAGCTGCGGCTCAATCGAAACAATCGTCGTCGTCTCTTCGGTTTTTCCTGACGCAGCATCACGTTTGCGGATCTGCATCTTCAAACCGATTAGCTTTCCGGGTGAAGAGCTTTGTCGGATATCACCAAACGCGACATCTTCGATTTCTTCAAGCAAGATTACTTGTTCGCGTCCGTCGTCGAGAACAAGGTCACGATTTTGGCGGTAAACCTTCACGGTCTGACCACTAGCCATCACGAGTTTGATCGCATCGGACTGAGCATCGACAAGAGTTCCATCGCTAACCGCTTGGCGAATCCAGCGTGAGGTGTCTTGCAGTTGGTCAACAACTGAAATGCTTTGAGACCTAGCTAGCGACATTCGCGATGACCGCATCAACGATGCAAGCGGTACCATCATGATCGCCAAGATTGCAGTGCAGGCAATCACTTCGATCAGGCTGATGCCTTTTCGGATCGGGATGTTCGGATGACGTGAAATGCTCACGGGGCGGCCCACTGGGTACGAAGACTGGCGGACAGTTCGTTGGCATCCAAACGACGGTTGTTATCGTCGTCCTGCCAAACGTCTACCGAGATGGTTACTAACTCAGCCGGCCGCACACTGGTGTCAGCGCTAACTTGAACTCTCGCGAGAGCAAAGGATCCATAGCGAGATGAAATTCGAACGAGTTGATCGGTCGGACGCGACATCGCTGACGCAAACGCTGAGTCTTCAGAAAGCGTAAGTTTCGTCGATTCAATTGTCTGTTCAGCGTGGTGCAGTAATTCTTGACGAATGTCCAAACGGTTCGAATTGGCACGAGATTCGTTGATCAGATTCATCGAGGGAATGAGCAGCGTTGCCATCAGCATGGACCCTATGGCCACGTCAATCAGCGACGCACCGCGACGACATCGAAGGCGTGAAGGATGATGTTGCTTTTTCATGGTGTCTTCCGCGTGATGGTTCCTGCGACCGGTGAAACGCTCACCGCGCCTTGCGAATCTCCCTGAGAAATGGTCCATCCCAATCGTTGATCAGCCTGGCCTAGCGGCGTAAAGGTGATCTCGGTTGGTGACCCTGAAACTTTGACGTCAACCGGCAAATCAACAAGCCATGTTCGTTCGTCGCGGATGGGACCGGCCGCTTGAGTGATCAGCAACTGCTGATTCGATCGTCCGCGAACTTGACGCACGCTGACTTTGGTTTGATTCAGTACGGCTGTGTTATGAGCCAACTGCAGGGTGTCGGCAACTTGATGCGTCGACGATGACACTTCGCCTCGCGAAACAAAGCTTCCGTCAAAGTAAATCATGCTGCTTGCGGCAGCCGCCGACAAAAGCATGATGACCATGATCGCTTCCACCAACGTCACGCCTAGTCGCGTTGACCGGTATCGTTTTCGAAGGGGATGATTCATGGGGAACGTTTTCGCGGGGAATGATACAGAAAAATCTCGCCCTAAGCAGATCACGCAGAAAACGCGATTCACTTGAAAGCGAGATTTTCAAAGTAAGTCTTTATGCGGCGAAGCAACGAATGAACGTAGGATCGCCGCTGCATTAGTCACTACTAAAGGAGTTCAGCAGATGAGGCGACGAACTCGCTTTCGACTACTTCTTTGTGAAGACGCCGGTGGTGCGATCGTAGTTGTACTTCGAACGCATAGCACTAACGCGTCGGCGCTCGTCGGTTGTTGTGTATGGCAGGTACTCGGCTTGTGCCAATTGCGTCACGGTCGTTGGATAAGCGCCTTTCTCTAGAAAGAAAGTTTGGCTCATGGCGTTAAGCGTTGCGATTTGTTGATCATCGAGCTTGTCTTCGCTCTTCGCTCGCATCGGTGCAACGGTTGCAACGGTTGCGGCGGCGACAACAGCCAAAATGACGACGGCTGCAATAACTTCAAGTAGCGAGAAACCGCTTTTCTTATTTCGTTTCATCTCTGATAGACTCCAGGGTTAATTAAGCTCGAATTTGCTTAGGGGTCTGAGGAAAATGCCTCATCTACACGAAACCTAGTTCACGTTTTTGAAGGAGGTCGTATGGAGACGAAAAAAAACACGGGGAAATTTTTCAGTCGAAATCCCCTGAATCAGCAGCTTTTGTGGTCGGGCAACGTATCGACCGCCGAAATGGTGACCGAAACGATGGAGGCATCCCGTCAGGCGGGACTGCAATGGCGAAACATAAAACTGAGCGACCGAATTGCGATTGCCGAGCAGTACTCCCTGTACTTGAAGAACCACGCCGATCGCTTTGCCCAGTTGATCAGCGACGAAACGGGCAAGCTTCTTCGCGACGCCATGGGTGAGGTCAACGCTTCGATCGCCAAAGTCGGCTTGACCATCCAAGCGATCCAAGAACGACGAAGCGAAACCGTTGTTGACCAAATGAACGTCACTCGTAACTCGCAGTCCATTTCTATCGATCGCAGGCTGAGCTTTGCCCCTCTTGGGGTCGCTCTCGTCCTCGGCCCCTTTAACTTTCCTTTGCACTTGCCAGGTGGGCAGATTATTCCAGCTCTCTTAGCAGGCAATAGTGTCGTGTTCAAACCAAGCGAGTTCGCGACAGCCGTTGGTGCTGAAATGGTCGCGGCTTGGCACGAATGTGGCCTGCCGAAAGATTGCCTAACGATGCTAGTTGGTGACCGCGACGTCGCTAAACTAGCCATTGACGCCGAGCAAACGAGTGCTGTTTTTCTGACCGGAAGTAGGAACGCCGGTATCGCGATTCATCGCCAACTTGCCGGTCGCCCGGAAGTGCTTCTTGCGCTGGAACTTGGTGGCAATAATCCTCTTGTGGTCGACACCAACGTTCCGGACGAAGACGTAGCTGACTTAGTATCGTTTTCTGCATTCGCATCAGCGGGCCAACGTTGCACATGTGCGCGGCGAGCGATTTTCATTCAAGGTTCTAGTACCGACTCGCAAATAAACGCGTTGGTTGAAAAGAGTAAGAACATTCGTGCCGGCTACCCCAGTGATGTCCCAATGGCACAGATCGGTCGACTAATATCGGTCGACGCGGCCGATCGAATGGAGGCTACCTATCACGCTTTGATTGAACTGGGGTGCCAACCAATCATCCCGTGTCAACGCGACCCGCAAAAACCAATGCTGATCCGTCCAATGATTGTCGACGCACAAGGCGTTTCTGCCGAAGGCCTTGCATCCATCGGGGCCATGGAATGGTTCGGACCTCTGCTTGTGGTTCATCGCGTTGCCAACTTCGATGACGCCATTGGCCTAGCCAACCAAACTTCGTATGGCCTAGCGGCATCGTTGCTAAGCGACTCAGCAGAAAATTTCGAGCGTTTCCGACAATCCAGCAACGCGGGAGTCGTCAATTGGAATTCGCCAACCTCGGGTGCCGCCGGAGTGCTTCCGTTTGGTGGCCGTGGTGAAAGTGGAAACCATAGGCCCGCCGGTTTTCACGCGATCGACTTTTGCTCGGACCCCGTTGCATCACTGGAAGCAAGTCAGATCGCCAGCAGTAATTTGTGGGCAACCGTTTCATGAATAAATTGATCGAAGTCCAGGTGGACCGCATTGTCGGCCCCACGCATCATTTCGGTGGTTTAGGTGTGGGAAACTTGGCATCATCGAAACACGCAGGTCAGATTTCGTATCCGAGAGCCGCTGCCTTAGAAGGGCTTGCGAAGATGCGACTGGCAGTAAAACTTGGTGCCATCCAGATTGTCCTGCCACCACAGCGACGCCCTAATCTTGGCTACCTCGGGGCATTGGGCTTTGAACATGACGTCCCAGAATTGTTTGCGAAGCTGTTATCAGAAGCTCCTCATTTGCTATCTGCAGCTAGCAGTTCGTCAGCAATGTGGACAGCAAACGCTGCGACGGTTTCGCCTGCGTGTGATAGCGCATTTTCGCGAACGCATGTCACCATCGCCAACTTAAACGCCAGTTTGCACCGTGTTACAGAATCAACGGAAACGCTGGTCGATCTTCAATCGAGTTTGCCAGCGAATTTTATGATCGGGGCCCCGTTACCGTTTGCTGTGGCTTTGAGTGATGAAGGGGCCGCAAACCATATGCGTCTGTGCGCATCGTCCCATGTGAACGAGGCGCCTTCGAGAGGGATAAACTTGTTTGTGCATGGTGATGGACCACTATCACCGCAACGCTTTCGGCCACGCCAAACGCTTGAAGCATTTCAGGCAATCGCTCGACGGCACGGCTTGTATGCGGAAGACACATTTTATCTACAACAACATCCCGCAGCGATCGATGCGGGCGCGTTCCACAATGACGTCGTCGCAATGAGTCATCATGATTGCTGGATTCACCACGAATCGGCATACGTAGAACGAACAAACTACGATGCCATTGAATCTAGATTTCGTTCAACAACCGGCACCAAAATACGTCGCATTTCGGTATCTCAAAGCGAACTGCCACTATCGGAAGCGGTTCGCACCTACTTGTTCAATAGCCAAATTCTGACGTCGCTGGATCCGGATGGTCCTGCTCATTTAATTTGCCCGGCCCAAGTGGTCGACAGTCCGGCTGCGTCGGGATTGGTATCACGCTGGATTGACGAAGGGCTATTTAGCGACGTCCACTTTGTTGAATTGGGTCAGAGCATGGCGGGCGGCGGCGGGCCGGCGTGTCTAAGGCTAAGAGTTCCCATGACCTTGGATGAAGCCCGCGACTTAGATGCAACTCAGCTATGGTCGCTCCCAGTCGATCAACAACTTCGCGATATTATCAACACTCACTATCCCGAGTCTTTCCAATTGTCTGACCTTCAAGACAGTGACATGATTAGGTCGATTGAAATTGCAACTAGCGAAATCGAAGATCTTCTACGCCCCCAATCCCATGCTCCTGATTGAATTGCCTAGCCCAATGAAACTCATCTATCACATCACCGTCCTTGCGAGTGTCGTGCTATTAGCCGGAACAGCATGCTCAGCACCACCAACAACTGACGCTGCAAACGTAGAAAACAATGCGTCGAAGACGAACACGAATAAGAAAGCCAACTCTCGCAAGCCTCAACCCGATGAAATACTGTCCTACAAGAAAGTGGGAGATATTGATCTAACGCTTCACATCTTCCGGCCTGACGATTCGACAGCAGATCAAAGTCGGCCAGCGATCGTTTTCTTTTTCGGCGGAGGCTGGGTCAGCGGATCACCTCAGCAATTTTATCCCCAGGCAAAGCACTTGGCTTCCCAAGGAATGGTTGCAATTTGCGCTGACTACCGAACACAATCACGTCACCAGACTCCACCTACGGCGTGCGTAGCCGATGGTAAGTCAGCGATCCGATACGTACGAAGCCATGCCGCTTCACTGGGTATCAATCCGAACCAAATTGCTGCGGGTGGTGGATCCGCCGGCGGCCACGTTGCCGCAAGCACGGCAGCATTGACTTCGTTTGACGACGAGAACGACGACACGAGTGTTTCGTGCCGCCCCAATGCCTTAGTGCTTTTCAATCCGGTGTTTGACAATGGCCCGAATAACTGGGGACACAAGAAGGTCAAAGCCTACTGGCAAGAGATTTCCCCGGCGCACAACCTTCACGCAGATATGCCTGCGACCCTGGTCATGCTTGGAACCAGTGACAATCTTATTCCGGTTTCGACTGCGGAAAACTTCCAAACCAAGCTTCAGTCGCTGGGAGTACGATGCGAGTTGAAACTGTACGACAATCAACCGCACGGATTTTTCAACAAAGCGAAGTACAAAGAGACGGTCCAAGACATGGACGTCTTTCTTAGATCACTAGGTTACTTGCAAGAATAAGCTAGCCGCCATTCCCTTCGTTTGCCACTCGACAAGGCGCGCTTAGCGATACAGCAAAGGCGCACCGTAACGAGCGTGAATTTGGTTCACCTCGTCCGGACGCAATCGCATGCATTCGGCTAACGCTTTCAGGTAGCGAGCTTCGTCGTGCGTATCCAAGTTGATCGCCATCAGCGAGACATTGTAAACCTCGTATTCCATTCCGGTTGGGATGTCATGCACAAACTGTTAAACGTCGTGGCGACGATTGAAGTGCTGACGCAGGAATTGAGTTTCGGCTGGATCGAGGGGCTGCAGTTGCCGAATGATGTTGTCTTGCTCTGCTTTATCAAGCCGACCATCGGCCTGCGCGGCCATGATCATCGCGATGATCAGTAGCTCAGCGCGTTGGTTGAAATTTCGTCCCGAATGATGAGTGTCATGGTCATGGCGCGGCTTGGGAACGCGCTTCGCAGGTTGACGTCCAATCCATTGATTCGCGGGTTCAGGAAATCGACCACCATGTTGATGATGACGATGGACCGAATCACGAACGATGTGCTCAAAGGGCGCATGATGGGAAGGCGGAAATCGTTGTGGCGGACGGGGTTGAGATTGATTCGATGCTTGAACGACATTGGCGACGCCGTTGAGCACCTCACCCAATATGCGACCATTGCCGGGAGCACGCCCGGTACGGTTGGCGAGCAGTCCGCCAAGAATTCGTGCAGCGTCCATAGATAAGTTCTCCGCTTAGATAAGGTGTTGATGAGTCATCAGTGTAGCCGACCTAGCCCCGCCACGCTGTACACTCGGCCACCATGCCTATTCTGGTTGACTAAGCCAAACCACGGCGCGGCATAGCACCCCTAGAAATACGTCATCGCTGAACGTGTCGTTGGAATGCCCGTAGGTGGTGCCGAAAACCTTGGCTTGGCCATAGGTATTCGTCCAAAAAACCGGGTGAGCGACTTTCGTGTTTTCGCTTTCACTGGTCGCCAACACCTCAGCGCGTGGCCAAAGTTTCTCGATCACGTACAGTTCGTCTGTCGCGGATACATAATCGGCGGGAACGTTCGCCATGATCGGATGGCCGGGTTTTTCGATCTTCACTGGATACCGACTTTGGTGATCATGCTTGCGACTCGTCACACCTAAGAACTCTCGCCAATCATCAATCTCTGCTCCCCGGTAGGTGTGCATCGCGCAGTGAATTACGATCGCATTGGCTCCGGCGTGATGAGCCTTGGTGATTCGACGAATGTACGCCGGATCCTTCGTGTCCGCAAAGCATTCGTTATGAATCACAACGTCATAACCGGTCGCCCATTCTGGATCATCGTAAAGTGCAATTTGAGCGTCGGTTCCCGTGCCCCCGTCGTTGACTACTGTCCAGTTCGCTTTGATTCCATGGTCCTTCACCGCCAACTGCATAGCCTTCGTCTGAAAGTCATAGTCGTGACAACACCCACCAGTAATTAGCAGAATATCCACCGACCGCTCGCTCGCATTCGAAACATCAGTCTGCGACCGAGCGACTCCCGAGTCCAAGATTGACGCTACCGCTACCACGGCCAAGGTGAACGATAAGGACAGCATCCGAATAAGCATCGAGCAACACACGACTGGGGTATTCAGGCTGCGTGGAAACGACACAGGGCAGGGCAGAGGTGGCAACGTAGTCATAGATTCCGCATTCTTGACGTATTTGGGTGGGTAAAGCCGAGTAACCGACTCCCGATATCTTAACCGCTGCAGCATGGCGGTTGAGTCAGATCCACAAACTCGATCATACCGAGGCGAAACTTTGGATGCCGCTCGGGGTTTGGGTTGGCTGGATCCTGACCTACTCGCCCCCCAGATGAACATCTCAGAAGAACTCCCTCGGCTGAACTCAAAAGGGCCAACCTAGAAACTTACGGGCTAAGTTCATTAGGAAACTTCTTTTGCGGCCCTCGATCGCTGGTCAAGTACACTGTTCAGATCTAAAGAACAACGCTTCTGAACGTGACAGCGGTCGTTCACCTTGACCACCTCGACGCCCCCTTATCAAGTTCACCGTCGATCCCTTGGATAGTTGGCAAACCATGAAACCACTGCACTTTGCCCTGCGATTGATTTTGTCGGTCGCAATCATCGGCGGCGCGATCGCTGCATACTTTTTGCTTGGGGAATCAGAGGTCTACACGCGACCTGCGCAGCGGAAATCGGTTCCACAAGTCAAAACCATCTTGGCTGAAAATCACCTTGATGGGTTGCAGATCGAAGTCGACGGTGTTGTTGTGCCCTATCGACAGATTGACCTCGCTGCGGAAGTGGGTGGCCGCGTCTTGTTCAAGTCCGATCGTTGCCGAACCGGGCGAACGGTAAAAGCCGGTGAAGTATTGATCCGCATCGATCCGCAAGATTATGAATTGGAAGTTCGTCGCTTAACCGAGGAACTCAACCAAGCCGATGCCACGATCGGCGAACTCGAAGCTGAATTACAAACAACCGAAAACCAAATCATCGCCGCCCGTGAACAACTAAAGATCGATCAACGACAACTCGAACGCAACCTTGACCTATTGCAACGCCGGGCTGCATCCGAATCGGAAGTCGACACGATTCGCAAGTCTGAACTGACGACTCGAAACACGCTACAAACTTTACTCGACGAGAAACAATTGATCACTCGCCGCAAGATTCGACTCGAAAGCGCCAAGGCCCTCGGAAAAGCGAATCTGGAAAAGGCGGAATTGTCATTGAACCGAACTGAAATTCGATCTCCCATCGACGCGATCGTGGTCAGCGATCTCGTTGAAGAAAACGGTTACGTTCAGGCGGGCATGACGATGCTGACACTACAAGACACGTCGAGTTTGGACGTGACTTGTAAGTTGCACGACCACGAGATGAATTGGCTTTGGCAAAGTGAACCGACAATCTCAGAAACGTCGATGTCACTCGCTTCAAACGAAAACGGGAGTGATGCCGTCGATCCGTCGAGTTTGATTTCGACCGAGACTCACGCACCGGGCCTAGAGAGCGACGACGAATATAGTTTTCCCCGAACGCCCGCGACCGTTATCTACGAGGTCGGTGGAACATCGTTCCAATGGTCCGGCATGCTCGAACGCTACGACGGAGCTGGATTCGATGAGCAAACTCGAATGGTTCCTTGTCGTGTCAACATTGATGATCCCGATTCAGCCACCATCTATGCCTCGGACACCTCTTTCCAAAGACCAGGACAGACAACGCCCAACTCGGTTCCGTTCTACTCACCTGACCTGATGACGGGAATGTTCGTGAAAGTCTTGATCCGAACATCCCCGCCTTCACCATTGGTACGGTTGCCTCAACAGTCGATCCAGCCAGGCAGTGTGATTTGGACGGTGAAGGACGGAAAACTCAAACGCCAAGAGATCTCGATCGCAACTTCCAACGAGAACTTCGTGATTGCTTATCAACAAGAAGGCGGATTGTCGGCCGGGGACAAAGTCGTCATCTCCCCTATCGCGACTCCAGTTGAAGGCACGCCGGTCAACGAGGCAGGCGAAAACGTGACCGATGGCGATGGCGCTGATGCCAAGCGGAAATCGGGCTGGGGTGGTGGTAAACGTCCTGGCGGTTGGATGAAGAAATAGAGTGACTTTGACTTTACCCGAACCTTCTGCCTTAGCGACGAGAGCGACCGCAAGATGAAGTCCATTATCCGCGCATCGATTCTGAATTCGTCAGCGCTAAATCTGTGCATGGTGTCGATGATGGTCGTCGGCTGGTTCTGCTTGCGTGCTATGCAACGCGAATCGTTTCCTGAGTTTGACCTCGATCGAATATCGGTTGTTGTTCCGTATCCCGGGGCGGCCCCGCAAGAAGTCGAAGAGGGCATCGCTCAAAAAATTGAAGAAGCGGTGCGGGCTATCGAAGGCATCAAGAAAGTAACGTCCACTGCTTCGGAAGGTTCATGCAGCGTCACCCTTGAATTGGTGTCCGGTGGTCGAAAGCCCGATCGCGTACTCGATGAAGTGCGAAGTGAGATTGATCGCATCCCCAGCTTTCCTCTCGAAGCCGAAGAGCCGCAAATAACACTGTTGACCAACCGCAGAGCCTCCATACGCATCGGCATCATTGCGCCCAAGCGAGATTCGCGTCAGTCAGGTCCCCTTAGCATTGATGTCGACGAAGAATTGCAATTACGAGAAGTCGCCGAGCGAGTTCGCGATGGATTGCTAGAGATCAACGAAGTATCGCAAGTCGATTTCTTGGCCGCTCGGCAATATCAGATCGACATCGAAATTCCCGAAGACAACCTGCGGTCCCACGGCATGACACTTCGCCAGGCCGCCGATGCGATCCGACGCGAAAATCGTGAACTGCCCGCCGGATCCATTCGCAGCCAATCGCAAGAGGTGCTGCTGCGAGGCAATAACCGTCGAACCAATGGACCGGAACTAGCAGAATTGCCTCTGGTAACCGAACCCGGTGGCGGTGTGTTGACGGTTGGTGACTTGGGAACGGTGCGGGATGAGTTTGCCGATTCAACGGCTATCAACTTCATCAATGGTAAACCGGCGCTCGCGATGTCGGTGCAACGCAGCACATCCGAAGACTTGTTCGCGATGATCGACGCAGTCAAGGAATACATCGACAACGTATCGCTGCCGCCGGGTTACGAACTCGTTACGTGGGGCGACGAGTCCATCGAGGTGCGAGGACGATTAGATCTACTGATCCGCAATGGTATCCAAGGGCTGGTCATCGTTTTTGTTCTCTTGATGTTGTTCCTGGACCCCAAGCTCGCATTTTGGGTAGCGCTAGGAATTCCGTTTTCTCTATTAGGTTCCGGGGTGTTCTTGTACCTGACTGGTCAAACACTTAACCAAATTTCGATGTTTGCCTTCGTGATGGCTTTAGGCATCGTTGTCGATGACGCTATCGTGGTGGGCGAGAACATTTTCGCCCACCGGCAAATGGGAAAATCGTACTTCCAGGCTGCAATGGATGGCACCTATGAAGTGATACCGTCGGTCACGACCGCCGTGTTGACGACGGTTGTCGCGTTTGCACCGTTGTTGTTTGTCAGTGGAACGATGGGCAAATTTACGGCAGTGATGCCGGCCGCGATCATTGCGATGCTGTTTGTGTCATTGATCGAATGCGTCACGATCCTACCCTGTCACTTGGCACACAAAGAAAGCGGACTTTTTAGATTTTTCAATGTCGTCTTTTTCGCGTTCAAGTGGTTGTTGATTCCTGCTTCGTACGCGAACCGTGCGGGCACTTACTTGTTGGACTTGTATGTCCGTCGTATTTACTCGCCGACACTACGGCTTAGTCTTAACAATCGCATGGTCGTGATGGCGATGTGCGTAGGAGTCTTAATCTTAGCGGCGGGGCTCAAGAAGGCTGGCTTCATCAAGCAAAGCTTCTTTCCCAGCGTGGATGGAAACACGCTAACGGCGAACGTCGTCTTTCCTGACGGAACACCGGAAGCGATGACCTTAGCTGCCACACAGCAATGCGAAGATGCCTTCTGGAAAGTAGTGGAGGATTTGGAGAAAGAAGGCAAGCAGATCGCCAAGACCTCTTATCGAGTGGTCGGAACATCAGTTTCGGGAGGTGGATTTGGCGGGTCGTCCGGTGGATCGGGTGGACATCGCGGCAGCGTCGAGGTCGAACTCGTCAAGGCGGAAGACCGAGGCGTCCACAGTCGAGAAATCGTCAGCCGTTGGCGCGACGCGGTTGGACCAATCATTGGCACCGAAGAATTGAGCATTGGAACTCGTTCATTCGGCCCCGGGGGAACACCTATCGAGTTCAAGATCTTAGGTCCTTCCGCAGCCGTCGCCGATATCGACGCCGCTGTTGAGCGAAGCAAAGCCAAGTTAGCAGAGTACCCGGGCGTCTCAGACATCAAAGACGATTCGGTACCTGGGAAATGGGAGTACCGTTTTCGTATCAAACCCGAAGCGTTTGCTATGGGTGTTCGCACCGCTGACCTTGCCGAAACGGTTCGCGCGGCATACTACGGCGAAGAGGTGATGCGAGTTCAACGCGGCCGCCATGAAGTCAAAATCATGGTCACGTATCCTCGCGAGGATCGCCGGCTACTTTCCAACTTTGACGAGGTACGCGTGCGTTTGGAAGACGGTGCTGAGCGCCCGATCACTCAACTTGCCGAGATTGATGTTGTCCGCGGCTATGCCCAAATCAATCGCACCGACCAAGCTCGCACCATCACCGTTTCGGCAGACTTGGATGAAGATGAAGGCAACGCTGAAGAAATCGTTGCTGACCTGCAAGCTAATTTTCAACCCGCATTGCTGGCTGAGTTCCCCGATCTGCGAGTGCGCTGGGAAGGTCAACAAGAACGACGCAGCGAATCTTTTGGAAGTCTGTTCGCAGGTTTCGGCGTAGCTCTAGTCGCGATGTACATTCTGCTGGCGATCGAGTTCAAGTCGTCGATACAGCCACTGCTAGTGATGCTAATCATCCCGTTTGGAGCACTTGGTGCCGTCGCCGGCCATATGTTGATGGGATTGCCGCTCACTCTGTTTAGCTTCTATGGCATCATCGCGTTGACCGGCATCGTGGTGAACGATTCCATTGTCTTGATCGACTTTATTAATGCGAGAGTTCGGGAAGGAATGCCGATCCGAGAAGCCTTAGAAGAATCTGGTATACGACGTTTTCGTCCCGTGATGCTAACCACGATCACAACGATCGGTGGCTTGATACCGATCTTGATGGAGTCATCCATTCAGGCCCAGATCTTGATTCCCATGGCAACTAGCATTGCGTTTGGCGAGCTATTCGCAACGATCGTAGTCCTTTACCTAGTACCGGTGACGTATTCGATCTATCACAGCGCTGGCGGACACCTGGATGTTCAAGAGTACGTTGAAGATGAAATCGGTCCTTCAACCGACGTTTCCTTAGCTGACAAACGCGAGCCTTCGCTGGAACACGCTTGACGAGAGCGGGAAGTGATTGAGTTACGACATGTCGCGATTCTGAGCCGCGATGTCGCCATAGAATTCGGGACGACGGTCTTTGAATCGATCGATCACATGAGCGTCTTTGGTACGTTCGATCCGCTTGTTGCGAGCCTGAGCCAGATCGACGTCTGCGAGCAACATTACCGGCTGATCGTCGTTGCTTTGCGCTAACACGACACCGTCGGGACCACAAATCGAACTGCGACCGCAGAACTCAAATCCGTTCTCTTCCCCAATTCGGTTCGCCGCTACGAAGAACAAGTGATTTTCCATACTTCGCGAAGCAGGAACCAAATCAGCAGTCCGAGCTGCCGTTACCGGCCAATTCGTTCCCAAAGCGATAATGTCGGCACCTGCGAGCCCCAATACTCGCATAGGTTCGGGAAACGACGAGTCGTAGCAGATCGCAAGCCCAACGTTGGCATCGCCTGCGGCCAGCGTTCGGTAGGGGATATCACCGCGGTCAACAAAACGGTCGACGCCCAAGTGGGGCAAATGAATTTTCCGATAGACCCCCACTACACCCTGCGGGCCAATCAAAGCCGCTGAATTGTAGAGTCTTTCGCCATCCGATTCGAGGAAGCCGAGCGTGGCGTGCAAACCATAGTCCTTGGCGGCTGCGGCTAGCTCGGTCAGAATTGCAGAGTCGACCGAAATCGCAACGTTACTTGCACTTTCGCGAGAATCGTACGCATAACCGGTGAGCATGCATTCGGGAAACACCACCAGTTGAGCGTTAGCAGCCGCGGCTTTTTCCAGCCACTGAAAAACGCGGGTTTGATTGGCTTTCACATCCGCAAAGTCAATATCGGTCTGGACGCACGCGATCAACATCGTAAAACACACCCCTTCATTAGACGCAAATTTAATTCAGCTACCCAATAGCTTAACGAGCAAGACGCAATGAGCGATAGGAAATACGACTACGATCTGTTTGTCATTGGCACCGGACCCGGTGGAGAAGGCGCTGCGATGCAGTGCGCCAAAGGTGGCATGAGAGTCGCGGTTGCCGAACGATTCCGTCAAATTGGCGGGGGCTGCACACACTGGGGCACGATCCCCAGCAAAGCTCTGCGCCACGCCATCACTTCCACAATGACCGCTCTGAAGAACCCAGCATTGCGAGAGATGGGGATCAACACGCGGCCCAGCCTTGAGCAACTTCGTCGTGGCACACAAGCGATCATTGGACAGCAGGTCACCATGCGGCAGTCGTTTTATGACAGAAACGATGTTCCGATCTACCAGGGCCAAGCTCGCTTTGTTGATGAGCATTCTGTTTCGATCGACGGCGATGAACCCATCACCGCAAAACATTTTGTCATTGCGACCGGCTCGCGTCCTTATCGCCCCGCCGATGCTGACTTCAATCACCCTCGCATTTACGACAGCGACACGGTGCTTGAGATGGAACATAAGCCCACTTCCTTGTGCATCTATGGCGCCGGCGTCATCGGTGTTGAATACGCTTCGATGTTTCGCAACTTGGGGATCAAGGTCAACCTGATCAACACGCGTGCAAAGTTGCTTGAATTTTTAGACGACGAAATCATCGACGCGATCTCGTACCACCTTCGCGACCAAGGCGTGGTCATCCGCCACAACGAAGCAATGGAATCAATCACCGGTGAAGATGATGGAGTTGTATTGCAATTAAAGAGCGGCAAGCGAGTTAAGACAGACGCGTTGTTGTGGGCCAACGGACGTAGCGGCAACACTGAAGATTTAGGACTTGAAAACATCGGTCTAGTTCCTAATCGACGCGGACAGATCCCGATCGACGAACACTTCCAAACTGCGGTGCCTCACATTTACGCTGTGGGCGACGTTATCGGCGTTCCTTCGCTAGCCAGCGCTGCCTACACGCAAGGGCGATCCGCTGGCATGCACATGTTGGGCATGGCCGACGGAAACCTGCGTCTGCATGATATCCCCACCGGAATCTACACAAGTCCCGAGATCAGTTCCGTTGGCAAGACCGAACGCGAACTCACCGAGGCGTGCATTCCCTACGAAGTCGGCCAAGCCCAATTCAAGAGCTTAGCTCGTGCTCAAATCACTGGCCAAACGGTAGGGATGCTGAAGCTTTTGTTTCATCGGGAGACACTGGAAGTCCTTGGAGTTCACTGCTTTGGCGCCAACGCTTCTGAGATCATCCACATCGGCCAAAGCGTGATGAGCCCCGAGGGTGCGCCCAATTCGATGAACTACTTCATCGAAACCACGTTCAACTACCCGACCATGGCCGAAGCGTATCGCGTCGCAGCGCTCAATGGACTCAACCGCTTGTTCTAGTTCGGGCTGGCAACCTTAGCCGCATCACCCGACGTTCCCGCCACGCAATGTTGCTGGCGACGAATTTCGTACAGCAATATCCCAGCGGCGACCGCAGCGTTGAGCGACGTGACTTTGCCTTGCATCGGAATGCAGACTCGTTGATCGCACATCGCCAATAGCTCTGGTTCAATGCCAGTTGCTTCGCTGCCGATCACCAGCGCCGTGGGTCCCGACAAGTTCGAATCCCATACGCTTGTTTGCGTATTTGAGTCTGCCGCGATCACTTGCACGCCTTTGTCCTTTAGCAAGTTCGCTGTCGCAATCAAATCCGTCACTTTCGCGATTGCCAAGTGATTAACAGCCCCGGACGAGGACCGCACGACATGGGGCGTGACCTCGGCTTGAGCGTGGTCGCCGACGATGACACCGACCGCGCTGGCTCCGTCGCAACAACGTAGGATGGCTCCGAAGTTAAACGCATCCTGCAATCGATCACAAATCACTACCAGCGGCACCGACGAATTTTCGTTTGGTTGATCGAATCTTGAAAGCAGTTGATCCAAAGTTTGGTACGGAAACGCTCCTAATCGAATAACCAGACCTTGATGCTCGCTCGACCCCGATAGCTGTTCAAGCCTCGCCCCGTCGACTACCTCCAGAGGAATTCCCTCGCTCTGCTTCGCCTGCAAAAGATCCGAAAAACGATCCATCGCTGCGGACGTAGCATAGATCTCGCGTACGGGCCAAGTCCCGGTCGTTAGGGTTTCGGTTACCGCATGGTGGCCCCATAACCAACCGCGTTGATGGTTTCCGCTGTAACCGGCCTTTGACTTGCTCTTACGTTTTGATTTAGCCATTCTTCACTTCTCGTTCGATCAAGTCATTTGGTGTGCCATAGGACCGGCCACCCATGGACGGGTATCTCCAATGGTCTGGCAGGGATGTTGCCATAGAAACAAGAGATTGCCAGGATTGTCGACGATTCGCAGCGGTCGTCAACGATGCGGGCCCGATGCAGTGTGCACTCACCAAGTTCAGGCAACCGGTGCGGCCGGCGTGGGCGGCGTAGCATCGGCGAGGTCAAATCGCTCTATGACGGCACAACCACATGAATCGCTCCAAACGTTGACACTCGTCCGTGCCATGTCGAGCACACGATCGACGGCCAGGATAATGCCCTGCATTTCAATCGGTAATCCGACCGCTTGCAGAATAATGACCATCATCACCAGACCCGCATGCGGAATCCCGGCTGAACCGACACTGGCTAGAAGTGCGGTGATTACGACAATCACCTGTTGGGTGAACGGTAAGTTTTGGCCGAAGTGAAGCTGTGCGATGAATAGAACCGCAACCACTTCGTAAAGAGCAGTACCGTCCATGTTAACGGTCGCGCCCAAGGGCAATACGAACGATCCAGTCTTGTTGCTGATTCCTGCGCGCTCTTCCACCGCCGACATTGTCAGAGGCAAAGTCCCATTGCTGCTGGCGCTACTAAACGCGGTCAGCAGTGCGGGTGCCATTGCCTTGAAATAATCCAACGGATTGCGTTTAGCAAAGAACCATAGAATCAACGGCAACGTGATAAGAGCATGGATCGCTAACGCCACCATGACGGCGATCACATACAGCCCAAGTGCTCGGTAAACTCCGACACCCTGAGTCGCTGTCACATATGCAATCAAGAAAAACACGCCGATCGGTGCCAAGCGTATGATCGCTGTAGTAAGCGCCATGATGACTTCGAATCCCGCACTGGTCGCATCAAGAATTCTCGTGCGAGTGGATTCGCTTGCACGCAACGTGAACAATCCAATCGCAATCGTAAATGCGATAATCGAAAGGAAGTTCGGTTCGACGAGAGCACCGATTGGATTACTAGGAATCAACGCTTCAACTTGATGAAACAATACATCACCAAGCGATTCAGCTTTAACTGGCGCGGCTAACTTGGCATTCTTTGCAATGTCCTGACCCAACCCTGGGCGGATCAAGTTCACGACAAACAGCCCCGTCAAAATCGCGAGCACGCTGGTTGCCATGTAATACAAAATAGTACGGCGAAACATGCGTCCGACGCCTTCCGCAGCCCCGAGTCCCAGGATGCCACAGAGCAACGACGTCACGATCAATGGCACAGCAACCATTTGCAACATCCGCAGAAACAGCCCACCGATACGTTTGAACCAGTTACCGAATCGTTTGGCCGTGCTTTGTCCATGATCTAGATAAAGACTTGCGGCGAGAGAATCTTCGCTTTCCAAGGCCGCCACACTACGTACAGAACGATCCCCTGACACGATCGGGTCGATGATCCAAGACACTGAACGATCGTCTTTGGTCAAATAACGAATCTCAGTCCGCTCTGACGAATCCACAATCTGCGCCGTAACCACGGAAGCCGGTAAACCTTCGCTCAAATTCACCGTTCGGTCAGATGCAAAGATGTTTAACCAAGCCCCCAGCAACGTGCCGGCGATCATACCGATGAGTATTTGCCAGTGAAGTGCGATCCTAAACATCGACTGATTCCTTGAAACCCGTTTTCACGGATGAGGTAAGACCTATCCAATTGTACAAAGCGACTGCCTACGCGCGGCAATCACTTGTGTCACTCCAGTTCATCGGTCGCTAAAACGTAGGCTGTCGCGTGGGTCCGACATCCGCCCATCGCAATGTGCAACTTTTCAATGCCGACCTGCTCGGCCCAATCAACCGCGGCACCCGCCAGTTCAAGGGAAGGGCCTTCGCCAACGATCATCACAACTTCGATGTCGATCCAACGCACGCCTTGGTTGCGGCATCGCATCGCTTTCATCGTGGCCTCTTTGGCGGCCCATCGTTTAGCGAAATTCAAATTTGAATTCACCGCTCCCAAACAATACGCGATCTCGCCAGCCGTGTAGACTCGTTCGAGAAATTGCTCGCCATGTGCTTCGATCATTTTTTGAATGCGCAAACATTCAATGATCTCTGTTCCGATTCCTAGTATCGCCATGCACGTAGCTTAGCGGACACCACAGGCTTTTTGGGCGCGAGAAAGAACTTCCCCCGCAACTTCGCGAGCACGGTCAGCTCCATCGCGGAGCGTCTGGTGAACGTAATCGAGGTTCTTCTCGAGATCGCTTCGTTTTTCCCGTGCCCCAGCGAAATACTGTTCGCTTGCTTCCGCGACCGCCTTTTTCACCTCTCCATAACCAAACCCGCCACGGCGATACATCGCTGCCATTTGGTCGATGGACGGTTGGTCAGCAAACAAGCGATAAAGATCGAACAAATGATCGTCTTCGGGATCCTTGGGATCTTCCATTGCACGACTATCGGTAGTGATGCGCATGATCTGCTTACGAATCTTTTTTACGTCGCCAAAGAGTGGCAACGTGTTGTCGTAACTCTTGCTCATCTTTTGCCCGTCGGTCCCTGGCACCTTCGCACCATGATCCAATGTCTTGGCTTTTGGCAATACAAACGTTTCACCGTAGGCATGGTTAAAGCTCGATGCCAAATCGCGACAAACTTCGATGTGTTGGATTTGATCCGCCCCCACCGGCACAATCTGACTGTCGTAGACCAAGATGTCAGCGGTCATCAATACCGGATACGTAAACAACCCGGCATTGGCAGCCAAGCCGCGTTCTTTCTTTTCCTTGAAGGCGGTACATCGTTCCAATAGTCCCATCGACGCGTTCGAAAGCAGCAACCAATTCAGTTCGCTCACTTCGGGCACGTATGATTGGACAAACATCGTTGCTTTGGTTGGATCAAGTCCCAACGCCAAGAGGTCCAAGGCGGCGTCAAGAACGTAGGATCGCAACAACTCGGGGTCGCGGACTGTTGTCAGTGCGTGCAGGTCAGCGATGAAGTAAAACCCTTCATGCTCGTCTTGCAAATCAATGTACTGACGAATAGCACCAAAAAAGTTGCCCCAATGGGGACGGCCGGTAGGTTGAATTCCAGATAGAACACGCATGAATCAATGGCCACTCAAACGCCGGGGGGCGAACGACAACCGCTCGCGGGCGAATGAAAAGAGAGGAAAACTTCAGTCAAGGTTCACGATTGTGAACGATCACCCGCCCGACGCGAAGTGGGGCGACGCGAAGTAGGGCGACGCGAAGTAGGGCGACGCGAGTGGGGCGACGCGAGTGGGGCGAATCAAACTAGGCCAAAAACCTTGCAGGAGACCCCAATCGACTAGAAACCGCTGCTGACGTATTCCGTAGACTGGCCCCCGCAGGGTTCGCTGTGCCCGCAAACCGCTTGTTGCCACGCCGTCAATCGAACGTCTCCACCGCCAAGAGCCTGGAACAAGTCGACCGCCGCCGTGGCCGAATCAGCCCGGGCACGAGCCAACTCAATGGAGCTCCGCAGCAACCTACGCTGGTTGGAAACCACTCGCTCGAGCGACGCTTTGTCCGCCCCATATTGCTGGCGAGCCAATTCAACGGCCTCGCCTGAATCGTTTACGGTTTGGGTCAGGATTTCGATGCGTCGTCGCTGTTGGCCCTGCGCCGCCAGCGCGTTTTCGACTTCAGAAACAGCCACCAGCACTGATTGACGATACCGCGCGATGGCCTGCTTGAGCTGCGCCTTTTGAATATCGACTTGCGCCTCGATTCGACCGAGCGACAAGATATTCCATGTAACGCCTGGGCCAAAGGCAAAGACAAGTGAATCGTAATCCAGCAAGTTCGAAACTTTTCGCGAGTCTACCGACACCGTCCCCAGCAAAGACAATCGGGGATAGTACTCCGCTTTGGCGACACCGATTCTGGCGCAAGCCGCAGCAATTTCTCTTTCGCTACGGCGAACATCGGGACGACGACGAAGCAACTCGGCCGGTACCTCCGGCGAAATCGGCGGCGGTGACAACTGCGACGTCGGTCGCAGTAAGTACGCCTCACATTCGCTAGGCGTCGTTCCCATCAGCAGAGCAATCAAGTTGTAGCTCTGCTGGATGCCCTGTTCGTAAATGGGTTGATCCGATTCGGTCAATCCGATGCGGCTTTGGAGCTGAACCAAATCTAGTCGCGTGACCTGCCCAGCCTCGATCCGATCTTCGACTTCCTCGATGCTATCGCGTTGCACCTTCAAATTGAGTTGGTTCTGACGAAGTAGTTCTTGGTTGAGGCGTAAGTTGATGTAGGCGCGAGCAATGTCCGCTGCGAGAACGCGGCGAAGGTTTACAAGGTCTTCTTCAGTCGCTTGGTAATCCGCTTTTGCGGCTTCGGTTTCTCGAGCGATGCGACCGACGATGTCGATCTCCCACCGCGAGTCCACGCCAAGAGAAAAGAAGTGAAACGGACTGCCGTTGCTCGCCACGAATGGTTGGGCATTGGAGCTGCGTTTGCGGCGTTCGTATGTTGTAAAGGCATCAGCAAACGGATCAGCTTGGCCACTGACGATGCGGACCACACTCTTTGCTTCTTGAATCCGCCAAGTCAGCTCGTCGACCGATGGATTATCACGAACACTTCTCGCGATCAGCATCGGAAGGTATTCGTCGTTCAAGAAAGACCAATCCGCAGGATGTTCTTGCTGGGCTAGGGCTAAGTTCAGTGCATCGTCCAAACCACTCGTGGATTCGCTTGAAATTTGCGTGACTGAACCCTCTGCATTGTCACCCAAAAAGCCTGCGTTAAGTGGTGGAGGTTCGACACCCCCATAGTCAGGACCGACTGTTGCGCAACCTGAGTGCAAAAGCATGAACACGGCCAGCGACAAAGATGCGAAGCCAATCGCCATTGAGGTTCGTTCGTGGTAGCGACTGTTTAGATCCACGATACGTCCCCTCCCTAGTTTCTCGTCATCAAAGCTTAACTGTCTGGTCTCAAGGGATTCTTCGGCACAAAGAGAAGTCGAGTGCCGGGGAAACGTTAACGAAGAAAAAACCAGAAGAATCGGAAGAGTCTGCCTAGGCGTTATAGGGAGCAGAAACGGACCTAAGCCGTTTCGAACGGCCCCGATCCCCAACCGCAGCTCGAATCCTGCAGCAAAACAGGGGGGATGGGGCACCTAGGATACATTTGCATTCTAATTTCGGGCTCGTATTATCCTCGGGTTGAAATTCGCCGTCTCTTACCGGGAAACACCGGTGAGCTTCGTTTGAATGCCCTTTTCAGTCCACTGGATTTTCCCATGAAGACCCCCCAGGAACGGATCGACGGTCCGAGCCCGAATCACTACCACCCCTTTAGCAATCTAAATGCTTCGACTTCCCGCGGTCGCATGACGTCGGGAACGGTCGCTCTTGGCGAACGAAGTAACACAAGCAACGTTCCACCTCGAAGTCCCCAACGGTCCACCGGTGAATTCGCAGTGGCGCTGAATCTGGATGACCAACTGTACCAGGTGCTCGATTTCGACGAGTACACGTTTGAAATCCAATCCGAAACGCTTGCCAAAGAATTCGATCCCAACGCTTCACCTCAAACGCGCCAGGGGACGATTGTCAGCGGCAATGAGAAAGTCGATGTTCAGTTTCGTCCACGTCGCGTTAAGGGTGATCGCTTGACGATGGGTTTTTACGACTTCTCGATCCAAGGACGCGAGCAACTTCAACGAATTCGCAAGCGAGTTGGATCTGACGGTCGCGACGAACTTCACGACATGTCTTACGACGATTTGGCAAAGGGGGGAAAGAAGGAACCCAAGGCTGAAGTAGCTTTGGCACCCAAACGCGCGTCAACGCTAAAGAAGATGGCTGCGATGGCGGTGTTGGCTGCATCCATGCTGCTCGTCGCACTTTGGGTCGGGTACATGGTTCAATCACGATCCACAGTCGCGGTGAACAATAGCGTCATGGTGGGTAACTTCATTCCTGTCAATGCACCCGAGCAAGCACAACTGATTGATGTACTTGTTGAAACTGGTGAAGAAATCAAAGCCGGTCAAACGTTGGCGCGACTTAGCAATCGAGAGGCCGCCGAAGATCTAGCGATCCTCGAATCGCAACTGAAACGAGCGATGTCCGAAGCTGAAGCGTATCGAAGCGAAGCAGCCAAAGTCACTGACCTATTCCGCTTTGCGACCATGAAAGTGGAACGCGACATCAACGTGGCCAAAGCAGAAATGCTGAGCGCCGATGCAATGCACTCAGCCGCTGAAGCACAACTAGCACGTTTGCAACCGTTAATTGCTCGAGGCAACGTTGCGTTAGCTGAAGTGGATGAAGCCAAAGCGATGCTTGCCACGGCCAACGCAGAAAAAATCCGTCAAAGTGCGGTGATCGAGACTCTTGCCTTGGCAAAAGAAGCTGCCCAGTCGCAGATCATCATCAACGAAAGCGGAGTGGTGAATCCGCTGAGCGAACTGCAAACCAAGATTGCCTGCGCCGAGGCGGCAATTAAGGAACTACAGGAAACACGTGATGTGTTGCTTGCTTCGGCCGGACCAATCGAACTTCAAGCACCTTCGGACGGGACCGTCTACGCGATCTATCGAAGCGAAGGGGAGACGTTACGAGTCGCTGATCAAATGTTGGCGTTAAGCGCTGAAGATGGTGGCTGGGCAACGGGACACGTTGCGGCCTACCTTGCACCCGAGATTCGCCCCGGTCAGCCGGTTGAGATCGAGATACCTTCGCTGGGAATCACGACCGTTGGGATTGTCGATGGAGTAGGTCATCGCTCGGTTTATGGCCATGGTGGTTACAACGCCGATTTCCGCGGTGGTCCGTTGGAAGTTCCGATTCGTGTAGCGATTGATTTCGAAGGCCAGCCCGTTCCTTCGGGTCTGCGATTGAACATGACCGTACGAGTGAAGGATCACTTGAAAGACATGAAACGTTGGATCAACGACAAGATTGCTGTTTGGCGAGGTGAAACGGTGCCAGGAAGCGACGATTCCGAGCGGCAGGAAACTGCCTCGCTAGGAAAGAAAAAAATCCAAGTCGCAATGACGAAGTGATCATCCAACTATTTAACTCGCACGCTTAGCTTCCTGATTCGATGTCCTCATCCAGTATCCGCTACGACATATCGACAACCGTTCGACTGATCAAAACACTGCCGATCATCGGGGCATACCTATTATTGATCGTGCTTGTGTTCATTTCGTTGCCCGAGAAAGCACAACGAATACCGCTTGAATCCATTGTTGTGATCGGATTCATTGGACTGTTTCGTTATGGATGCGTGTTGACGCACTGTGTTCGTGCAGCCCTCTACGAACACTACATGTATCCGAAGATTCGTTTTCAAGCGGATCAATTGCCCGCGGAAGAACGCATGCCTAAGCGAGCGTTCTTCATCATTCCAACAGCCGGGGAAAAACCCGAGGTATCTCGTTTGATGCTCGGCTCGGTTCTCGATGAGGCGGCAACGATTTCGAGTCAAGTGATCATCGTCGTCAACGCAGGCAGCGAGCGAGATGACGCGATCTTTCAAGACCTGCTTGCCGAGCGTCCTTCGCTACCCAATGTGGAAGTGCGGTACATTCGCCAGCACGGCGGAAAACGTCCCGGCATGGCGGACTGCATGTCTCGATTGATGGACGAAGAGGTCGATGATAATGATGTGATCATCTTGATGGATGGTGATACCGTCCTGGGCAACGGAATCTTAAACAAGTGCTTTCCGCTTTTTGCCCTTCGTCCCAAGCTCGGTGCCGTCACGACTGACAATATCTCGGTCACCAAAGGCAATTGGATGTACCGCAAGTGGTACACGCTGCGGTTTTCCATGCGACATCGGATGATGAAGTCTCAGAGCTTGTCGAGCCAGTTGTTGGTTTTAACCGGCAGGTTCAGCATCATACGAGCCAAAGAAGCTCTTAACGACGAGTTTGTTTCCTATTTGGAAAACGACCGTATCAAGCACTGGCTGCACGGCGAAATCAAGTTTGTGACTGGCGATGACAAGAGCACGTGGTACTGCTTGCTCAAGCGTGGTTGCGAAATGTTGTATGTGCCCGACGCTCATATTTTCTGCATGGAAGATTCCGGGCCTAAACCGATCACGATGAGCATCAAGAAGATGCATCGTTGGTTTGGCAACATGCTTCGCAACAATGGCCGCGCGATTCGGCTGGGACTCGGTTGCCAAAAGCCGTTTATTTGGTGGTGCCATATCGACCAGCGCATTTCGATGTTCACGAGTCTGTTGGGTCCGATTGCGGCAATTTGGGCCGCGTTTTGGATTTCCCCGTACTACTTAGTGGCATATGGCATGCTGGTAGTGCTGGCCAGACTCATCTACGCCCTGATCTTGACGCTCGAAGGTCACCGAATGAGCTTCACTGACATTCCGCTTTTGCTTTACACCCAATGGGTCGGCAGTAGCGTGAAAATCTACACGATGTTTCACCTTCACCGTCAGAAATGGGATTCTCACCGTCAATCAAGCAGCGGAACTCAGGGTTCCAACGAGTCCATCTTTGACGCGCTGATTCCCAAAATGCAGATGGCCTTTTCTCTCACAATGCTGTTGGTATTTGTCGCAGTCGTGGTCGGTGTCAAATAAATTGAAACGCTGAACTTGATTCATCGTCCCGAATTCCAACCCCAAAACACCCATGATCGCCTGTACTGCAATTGTCGGCTTTCTCCTGCTAGCAGCGGGATGGATCTTTCCTGCGGCGGCTTTGCCGGAGGGTGTTGTCACCGAAGCCGAACTAAAAGAGCACTGTCCCAAGTTGCTTTGGTCGGACCTCTACGACCGCTTAGAACTTTTTCGAACAGAAAACGGCAGAGATTCCCGATCAACTCAGTCGAACACGTTGGGGAATGAGCCAACCACGACGCAAGAAATTCTTCGGGTAAGGTATCCCAAAGGAGGCGTGGGAACGCGGAACAGTGGCGCCCAAATGATGTTCGAACTCGAACCATCGAAAGCTGCGGTTTGTGAGTACCGCGTGCGTTTTGCCGAGAATTTTGAGTTTGTCAAAGGCGGCAAACTACCCGGGCTCGCGGGCGGGGAGGCGACGTCGGGTCTCGTGAAGCCCAATGGTGATGGATGGACCGCGCGACTGATGTGGCGAAAACGCGGCGCGGCGGTGCTTTATCTTTATCACATGGATCAACGCAAACGGCAGGGTGAAGACTTTCCACTTTACGTAACGTTTCGGCCGGGTAAGTGGTATCAGATCCGTGAAGAGGTTCGCGTGAATGACCCCGGTCAACGCAATGGTCGGATACGTATCTGGATCAACGGCGAACTAGCACTCGATCAAGAATCACTAAGGCTGCGAAGCGGCAACCAAGCACCGGTGGATCGGTTCTACTTCAGCACGTTCTTCGGTGGTAGCGGTGACGATTGGGCTCCGCATCGTGATCAAGTGATTGACTTTTCGGAAATTAAAGTCAACTCATTAGACGTCATCCGGTAATGAGACGCCTGTGCTGCACATCCCGCGCAAGATGAATATTTGCTTCGTTGGAACACGTAGACTGGAATTCATCTCCACAATGAGCGATGATCTTAGACGATGACGGAGTGTTTCTTGGACGAAGGTTGTTACGGCATGGACCCCTCAAAAATAAAAGTCGGTGATTGGGTAATCTACCGAAAGCAAAAAAGCAGCAAGGCGCCTGGCCCGCGTGCCGTCGACGTACGCGCTTCAAGCGGCGGCGAGACCTACCAGTACATGGTTGATAAGTTCTGGGTGGTGGAAGAGGTCCACGACGATGGGATCCTGCTGCGAACTCGACGGGGCAAGCAAAATACCATTCCCTTTGATGACCCACGACTTAGAATCCCGTCCTGGTGGGAAAAGCTGATCTATCGTCAACGGTTTCTTGAAGTCGCCAACGGAAACGAGCTATCTACGTCCGACCAGTAGTTTGGTCGCTAGGCTAGTTCGGCAATTGAAATAGCCGCTTTGCGTTGTTGGTTGTGATAGCAGCTAGCGATTCAGCACTTACGCCGCGAACGTCGGCTAGGCACCGCAGCGTATGCTCGACACGCGCGGGTTCGTTGGGACGTTTGCCTCGGAAGGGTTCAGGACTGAGATACGGTGAATCGGTTTCGATAAGAATTCGATCCTCAGGAATCACTCGAGCCACCTCGCGAAGGTCTTCGCTCTTCTTGAAGGTGACCATTCCCGCGAAGCTAATCATCAGCCCCAAGTCCAGGCAACTTTCCGCCAATGCCCTGTCACCGGTGAAGGAATGCATCACACCCGCCGGGACCGTGGATTGCCGTCGCAGTTGTTCCAAAATTAGATCGCCACTTTCGCGCATGTGGATCACCATTGGCAACTCGGTTTGGCGACATAGTGCCATGTGCCGATCAAAAAAGTCATGCTGCATTTCGATCGGTGTATCGTCCCAATAACAATCCAGACCGGTTTCGCCAATGGCTTTGACACCGGGCAGCTTGACCAACTCTTCAATCACCGCGAAGTCATCGGGCAAAGCTTCCTTGGCTGAATTGGGCTGAATCCCAACGACTGCAAAGAGATAGTCGGGATATTGAGCGGCCAATTCACAAGCTCGGCGACTGGTTGCCACGTCGATCCCGATCACCATGATGCCGGTCACGCCGGCTGCTCGAGATCGCTGAACCACATCGTCGACGTCGTTTTCAAACGCACTCACATTGAGGTGAGCATGGGTATCAATGAGTGTGAGTGTCATACCGACCAAAAGAAGCGAGTCAGGTGATAAAAGACAGGCGCGGCAAAACATACGTTGTCGATCTGGTCGAGAACGCCTGCGTGACCTTGAACGAGAGTCCCCGTATCGGTGACGCCGCGATCTCGTTTAATTGCACTCATCGTCAGCGTTCCCGCGCAAGCCATCACGGTGACCACGGCGCCAAGTAAACCGGCTTCCCAAGGATGAAAAGGCGTTGCCCAGTACAGCGCCGAGGCGATCAAACCGGTCGTCACCATCGACCCTAAGAAGCCTTCCCACGTCCGCGAAGCATTGATCTTTTCGGCGATGACGTGTCGACCGGCAAGCTTGCCCCACCCACGTTCGAGTACGGATGCCAACTGGGCGATGAGCACGAAGAAAATCAGCACACTGACCGTGCTACCTTCCCACAACGCTCCGCCGGTCTGCTTCATGCGAAGATCAAGGATCGCGGGTGCATAGCTCAACGAATACACGCAAATCAGCAGGCCTGACTGTATTTTCGCACTGCGTTCAAGGAACCGTTTGTAGTCGCCCGCTATCGCTGCCCGCGCAGGAATAAACAGACTCGCATACACCGGGATCATGATGCTGTAGTAGTCGTAGTAGTCCACGCCGTCGTTGCCGCCCATTCGCGCCGGCGGGTCGCTCCCCAACGCGATCAGAACGTACTGCAACGGGGTGAAGATGAAGAACACCCAGAACAACGTCCGGTGGTCTCCACGTCGGGTCGGCGTCATCGTGATGAACTCTCGCAACGCCCAAAACGACACCATGCCGAAAAGCACCACAACACCGATGCGATGCAAGAAGAACGCGAGCGAGAAAATGACGACCATCAACCACCAAACGCGAAGTTTGTGATTGAACCGCTGTATCAAAGCGGATTCCACGCCGATCTTTTCTCGACGCGACATCACCACCCCGACAATTGACGCGATTCCCAGCGTGCCAAGGATGACCGCCAGCAACATGTATGTGCGGGGATCGTGCCATTGAATTTGAGCGATGGGCATCATAAGAACGTTTCGATGGACCTAGACCGTAAGTTGTGCGACGACAGCATCGCCCATCGCTTCGGTGCTGATGGCGTCGCCACCGCGAGCGATATCCGCGGTACGAAGGCCATCAGCTAGAACAGCCGACACGGCCCACTCGATCGTTTCCGCCTCGGTATTGAGTCCTAACGAATGTCGCATCAACATCGCCGTGGCCAAAATAGTCGCCAATGGGTTTGCGAGTCCTTTGCCAGCGATGTCAGGTGCTGAACCGTGGATCGGCTCGTAAAGGCCGGGACCGCCATCGCCCAGTGACGCACTCGGCAACATGCCAAGTGATCCAGGCAGCATGGACGCTTCGTCGGTCAGGATGTCACCGAACATATTGCCGGTCACGACGACGTCAAAGTCACGAGGACGATTGATTAGGTGCATTGCCATCGAATCCACGAGCACAACGTCGTATTGAACTTCGGGAAATTCTTCCTTCATCACGCGAGCGGCAACGCTGCGCCACAGTCGACTCGGCTCAAGTACATTGGCCTTGTCGACACTGGTCAAGCGATTATCACGCTGCTTAGCCGCCTTGGCGGCCAAACGCACAATTCGTTCGACTTCGGGAACACTGTAAACCATCATTTGATAGGCAGACTCGGTGTCGCCGCTACCACTTCGGCCGGATTCACCGAAGTAGATTCCGCCAGTGAGTTCTCGGAAGAACAAAATGTCGGTGCCTTCGATGATGTCGCGACGCAGAGGCGACGCATCAATCAACTCATCGAACAATTTGATCGGACGTAGATTAGCGAACAGCCCCAGTTCTTTGCGGATCTTCAACAAACCAGCTTCAGGCCGCGTCTTCGCCGAAGGGTCGTCCCATTTGGGTCCCCCTACGGCACCAAGCAGAATCGCGTCGCTTTGCTTGCAGGCGTCAATCGTTTCCTGAGGCAAGGGATCGCCACACTGGTCGATCGCGATGCCACCGATCAGGTGTGACGAGTACTCGAATTCATGGTCGAAACGAGCAGCAATGACTTCAAGTACTCGTTTGGCTTGAGCGACAATTTCGGGACCAATGCCGTCACCGGGCAAGAGAACTAGGTTGGCTTTCAACGGTACAAATCGCGGTTGGAGTTAGGAAAGGGGTTAGATTTTCTGTGCGGCGTCCTCCGCAGCGGTCAAATGTAGTCCAGGCACGTTCACAAGAGTAGGCAAGGGGGAAAATGAGCCAGAGTGTCATGAGTCTACGGTGCCACTCGAATCGCCAACCGATCACCTCCGTATGGCCAACAAATCGCCCCCGTATCCTCCCAGTCCAGCCGGTCATCTCTGGCCGGCCCCCGAACAGACCGAACAATCCGTACACCCCGCAGAGCTTGCCGTAGGTTGCGGCAGAGTCGGCGGCGGCGGCTCGCCTCTTTGAGATCTATGGGCCAAAGTTCGACTGAGACGTCGTTATCTCACCCAACACTCCCTTTCTCTAGACACTTGAGCCTTCATGCTCCAGCCACCCGTGCCGGTCGCTCATACCGTCCCATCTGCTGACTTTGTTGTTCCGTCCGCTACGGACGACCATGCATCGGCCAAGCCAAACAGCAAATTATCTCTGGTGCGCGTGTTGCATGTCGTTAACGGAGAACACTTTTCCGGAGCCGAGCGAGTCCAATCGCATTTGGGAAGGTGCTTGCCCGAGTTTGCCGTCGCGGCTGATTTTGCCTGCGTCAAACCCGGTCGATTCGCGGAACTGATCGACCAGCAACAAGGCCAATGGGGCAGGGGACATCGCGCGGCGATGAAAGGCCGCTTCGACTTTCGTCCAGTGTTCGCCCTTAGAGATTTGGTTCGCAGCGAGGGGTATCAAGTCCTTCACGCCCACACTCCGCGAACCGCTATGGTGACTGCCATCGCCGCCAAGCTGTGTGGCGTCCCCTGGATCTATCACGTTCACTCGCCAGCGTCACGTGACTGTGATAACCCAATCACCAACCGAGTCAACGCGTTCATCGAAAGGCAATCCTTGCGAGGTTGCGATCACGTGATCACGGTTTCGGAAAGTCTTCGCAACGATTGCATAGCCAAAGGTGTTCCCGATGAAAGCGTTACCGTGGTGCACAACGGTGTGCCCGCCATCCGACCACCAAGATCGGCAACTCCAACCGCGAACGGACGCTGGGTGATTGGGATGATCGCTTTGATGCGTGCTCGCAAAGGGCTTGAAGTCATGCTTGAAGCGTTGGCGAAACTCAAAGCAAGTCATCATGACGTGGTGCTGCGAATCATCGGACCGTTTGAAACCGAAGAGTATCGTCAATCCACGGACTCGCTGATTCAAAAGCTTGGTGTTCAGGATCGCATTGAGCGCGTTGGATTCACCAATGATGTTCCTGGGGAACTTGCCAAACTCGATGCTATGGTCTTGCCTAGTTTGTTCGGCGAAGGACTACCGATGGTCGTTTTAGAAGCGATGGCTGCTGCCGTTCCCGTTATCGCCACTCGTGTCGAAGGAACTCCCGAGGCCGTCACCCATGGCGTCGAAGGCCTGTTGGCGGAACCTCGTGACCCCGAGAGCCTGGCAAACGCAATCGCCGAGTTGGTTACCGGCAAGCATGACTGGAACGCGATGGCCGAGACAGCTTTCGAAACTCACGCCAAACGGTTTTCGGACTTGGCAATGGCAAGAGGGACGGCAGATGTCTACCGGAAAGTCCTGGCAAACAAGAAAGCGACGGACGGTTCCTTGTCCTAACCAGCCTTTGTGCAAGCGTGGCTCCGTAGGAGTAAACTAGAAACCTGATCGACGGCGCAGGTTGCCCGTGATGAATCTTCTAGTTCGCTCGTTCTGAAAGCCATATCTGTTATGCCCGCATCAAATCGCCGAGAATTCTTAAAGGCAAGCACCGCCATCACCGCCGCGACGATTGTGCCGCGTCACGTACTCGGTGGACCGGGCACCACCGCCCCGAGCGACATGGTTAACGTAGCATTGGTGGGTGCGGGCGGGCGGGGACTTCAAAACGCTCGCGAACTTCTTGCGCTTAACGATGTTCAAATCACCGCGATCGCTGATCCGGCAAAGCATTGGGACCTGAGCAATTTCTTCTACAAAGGAGTTGCGGGTAGCGAGCCTGCGACCGCCGAATTCGAAAAACATTATTCAGCGACGAAGTCAGGATACAAGGTCCAGAACTTTGTTGACTATCGCGAGATGTTAGCCAACGCGTCGAGTGAATTTGACGCGATACTATGTGCGACTCCCGATCACTTGCACGCACACATTTCGGTGTTAGCGATGCGAGCGGGCAAACATGTCTATTGCGAAAAACCGCTCACTCACAACATTGCGGAAGCACGACTAGTCGCGAAGGTCGCCAAGGAAACCGGGATGTCAACTCAGTTGGGTAACCAAGGCCATTCGCAAGACACCCAACGCGAGACCGTCGAGTGGATCCGCAGCGGCGTGCTAGGTTCGATCAAAGAAGTTCACGCTTGGGTTCCAGCAACCCGTTGGAATCAAATGCTCAAGCAACCACCCACCCAAACGCAATCCCTTCCTAAGGGTCTGAATTGGGATTTGTGGTGCGGCCCTCGAAACCCCGTTGGCTTCCACGAAGCGTATGCCCCGGTTGCGTGGCGTGACTTTTGGCAATTCGGACTCGGTGCGATGGGTGACTTTGGTTGTCACGATCTCGACTCGGCGATGTGGTCGTTGGAGCTAGGGATGCCGTCCCGAGTGGAAATGCTTCCGGCCGGCCAAACTCATCCCGACATGATTCCTTACGGTGAGGCTGGTCACTTTCATTTCGACGCCACCGACTCCCATGAAGAACTGCAGATCCATTGGTACAGCGGTGGCCTCAAGCCGTCACATCCTGATCCGATCCCCGAGGATCAACCCTTACCCTATCGAGGTGTCATGTTTGTCGGGGAAAAGGGCGTGATGGTTTGCCAAGGTGCCGGCGGCAAAGCAACGGTATTTCCTGAATCGCTCGCCTCTGCTTCCCCACCTCCAACACCGACCATCGCTCGCTCGCCCGGCCATCATCGCGAGTGGATCGATGCGATCAAGGGTGGTCCCGCGGCGATGAGTGAATTTGGTTACGGGGCGAAGCTAACCGAGCTTACTCTGCTTGGTGTGCTGGCAATGCGTCTAGGAAAGCAAATTCATTGGGACGCCGAAAACATGGCGGTCATCGGTAACGACAAAGCTCATGAGATCATCCATGGAACGTATCGTGATGGATGGAAGCTGGACGCATAGCAGGGCACTTAGAACTACAGGAAGACGCTGCGGTGATCCATTGCCCGCTGTCCCTCATCCAGTGGCAGTAAAAAAGAACGACCGTGATACTGATCACGGCCGTTCGTTGTTTTCACTTCGTTGAGGTGACGTTTAGCGAATCGGTGTGTCGCTGCTACGACGGCTGACACGATCGCTTCGTGGACTCATGTAGTGAGTTGCTTCTTCTGCAACGAGCACGGTATCACCGCTGCGAACTTCAGTACGGAAGCGGTGGTGACCGGCTTTTTCGGCTTGAGCGATCACGCGTAGAACCACTTCTTCACCGGCACCGATGCGTGGGATTTCATCGAACAGCACTTGTCCGGTGACAACCTCACCACTTTGGCCTTCCACTCGAAGCGGCTCGATGCCGTGGCTGAACTGGGCGATAGCTCGCACGTTCTTGGCTTCACGACTTCCTCGGTTGCGAACAACAATCTCATAAGTCACGTCACTTGCAATGGGTGCGGGTGCAGGTGGGTCGTTGATGGTGAGGACGAGGTCAGCGATCGACTCAACTCGAGTAGCGATTGCAACTTGAGCTTGTCCAGCAGCGGTGCCTTTGCAATCGAACGCGAACATGTGATCGCCCGTCGTCTTCATGTTGCACTCAAACTGGTAATCACGAGTGCCCGACGGAGGCAGCGAAGTGATTTCCCACTTCAATGTTCCGCGTTGGAAGGTTGCACCTTCGATCCCGCCCAGGTATTCCACGCCAGCAGGAATACGCAACGTGGCCATGACCTTATCACTCGTAGCCGAACCCAAGTTCTGAACTTGCAAGTTGTAAACCGCAGGTGTGTTTTGGTACTTCAGTTCAGGCCCCGCCAGCACAGCCTCAAGATTAGCAGCCGAAACGCGAATGGTTTTGGCAGCTTCGGCACGCAGTTCAAGATCGCCCACGGCTAAGCCTTGGATCTTCAGATCACCAAGGTCTTGAGCGGTGAGTTCAACTTCGAATTGAGCTTCCTTGCCAGGCGGAATATCGCCAATGCTTTGTGATTGAGGAGTCGCTGAGTTGGGCGACAGTGTGAACACCACATTAGGAGCGATGCCATCACCAGGGTTAAGCACACGGACCTTGTAGGTCTGCGACGAACCGTAGATGACTTGCTCTGGACCTTCGATGATCAGATTCAAGAGTGGTTCGTGAACCTTCACTTGTGCAACGCTTTTCTGTGGCACCAAGGTCCAGTCGACATCCAAGTTATAGGTTCCACTTCGAGCAGCCACTAAGCGAACGAAGAGCTGTTCGGATGTGCCCGCGGGTAAGTGATCAATGGTCCATAGCAACAGTTCTCGTTCTTCGGTTCCCTCGTTGCTGATTTCTCCACGTGAGGCATTTCGACCGCGAACTTCGGCCCAATCGGGAATCATCGCACGAACAAGTACACCATGAGCATCGATGGAACCGCGATTCTCAACACGGATCTCATACTCGTTGTCTTGTCGAATCATCACCTCGGCGGGACCGTGTGTGATCACTCGAATGCCGGGCAATTCCGATGCAACAATGTTCGCACCCTTCCGAGGAATCACAGCGACAGTCGCCTTCTTGCCTCGCATTTGATTGTGATCGTCCCCACCGGCTTGACTGAAGTTGTCAGCGTTGGGCATCTCGCTCGAACTACGACGTGTGATACGTGAATCCGTAGCACTAGCGTCTGCGCCACCGGTATATCCGGGGATAGGACGGAAAGGTGTCGCGATGGTTTCGTGCGCAGGTCGGTTGCCGACAAAGTCATTTGCACTTGGCTCGGGTGCCGTTCTCGATTGAACGGGTTGTCCACTGGTCGTTAGGCGACCGGGGCTCGTTGGACTCGCCGATCCCAGCGAGTTGGGCTGGTATCCGTAAGGCGATCCGTACGGATCCGAGCTATTGGGAGCACCGTACGCTGGCGATGCGTTGTGACCACCGAAAGCATCGCCCCTATGTGTAGCGTCATACCCGTGTGGGGCATTGAATTGTCCGTGTGAACGCGACGCAGTTCGGTACGCTGGATCAACAGGTTGACGAACGCCTGAACCAATGGCCGAGAAATTGTCGGCGTTGGCTGATGGGTCAAATGCCGGATACTGAACGGACGCTGGTTGGCGGATTGTTTGATTCGTTGTGCCAAAGCTTGATGCTGCAGGTCCCGCACGATGTGAAACCGACGCGGCAGGAACACCAAGCTGCTCGGGTGGAGCGGCTGGAACAGCAGTCTTAGTTGGATCCACGGGTGTGTTGTAGGCAGGCTTGCTTTGAGCAACAGTTGGCTCAGCAAGTGTTGCCTGAGGTTGCGGCTCGACTTTCGCTGGTGCGTCCGGAGCAGTGACTTTGGTGGGCGTCTCGACCTTGGCAACCGCTTCAGTCTTAGGCTCAGGCTTTGCCTCAGGTTTCTTCTCTGGTACGACGGCAGGTTTCGCTTCGGCCTTAGCGACTTTTTCTTCTTTCGCCGCTGGCTTAGCTTCAACTTTCTTCACCGCAGGTGCAGGCGTTGCAGCGGGAGAAGGCTTCGAGGCAGCTACATCAGTGCGAATCACTCTGCGACTAACGCGAGGTACCAAATCTGCAACGTCTTCATCTTGGTAGGGCTTGTCACTAGCGGCACTGCTGTAGATTTTTGCAACGTTCGACGAATCAACCCGCAGGCCTTGGCTGGATGTCTTGCTTCGACGACTGCTTGATTCGGTTGAAAACTCATCCGCAGCAGCCACCGAGCGGTCGGTTGGCGGTGAAGGAACCTGCAAAGCCGGTTTTGGACTTTGAGCGACCGTTGGCTTGCTCAAACGTCGCACCGGAGTAGGTGCCGCGGCAACAGGAGTACCGCTACCGCCGCGAATCACGCGTGTCTGAGTTGCAGAGCTGCTATTTGGAGTTACCGTTCGCGAAGCAGTGCTGCGAGTCCGGGATGTGCGTGGCGTGGTAGTACGAGCTGCTTGGTTGCGAATCGGCTGTGCGATCTGGCCTGGCTGAGTACGTTCGACCTCGTGGTAGGGGACGCCGTCCCAATCCGCGTTGCTGCTTGACTGTGGTCGTTGAGTTTGAGTCGTGCGGGGTGCAGTGGAAGAACTCGATTTGTTTCCTCCGAACCAAGCGTCAAACAAACCACGAGGCTCTGATCCACTGCGAGTCGCGGTCGATCGTGGACGAGTCGAGGTCGTGTTCTCCGACGAACGCCCAAAGCCGTCAAAAATGCCTCGAGTTTTCGGAGTTTCGATCTGCTTGCCGATCACTTGCTGAACGGCAGATGGATCTTGTTCACCCTGCGCAAACGCAAGCGCGGCTCCGCCGTCTTGGGGAGCAACATCACTCTCTTGATGATCCACCAACTCAATGATCGGCTGACGAACGTTTGAAATTTCGGGGTTCGTTCCAACCGACAACGAGGCCATCAGCAAGGCTGCTGGAATCGCAATGAAGGTTGAAGCGACAAGAAATCGGCGGTTTACGCGGTCCATGCGTCTCTATCTCAAGTCGAGGCAAAAGAGGATCTAATCATCGTTTTAGATCGGATGACTCGCATGGTTACATTGAGTTAATTTTGACGATTAGGACGATTGGTTGACCGGGTCCCAGGTTGCCCCGTGTTTCACGTTCGCAATAGGCTGGTATCCTTCGTTTCACCCAGGGGCTCGTCTACGCAGAATCACCGTCTACATCGCGTTCTTTTCGTCTGCACCTTCCCCTACCAATTTCCCCGTTCCCTCTCGCAAGCCTTCTTTCGACCCAAGAACAGACGCCCCCATGAACAGACGTGAAAAAATCGAAGCCATGTTGGCCGACGACCCCGAAGACCAATTCCTGCGATATTCGCTGGCAATGGAACTCCGTAGCGAGGGCGAGAACGATAAATGCTTGACCATCTTTGATGCACTGATGCGAGAATCGACGCCTCATGTCCAAGCCTTTTTCATGGCCGCACAGGTGTTGGTGGATTTGGATCGAATCGACGAAGCAAGAGAGAAGTTGCGAGCAGGTATCGATCAAGCCCGTGCCCAAGACAATGGACACGCCGCAGCGGAAATGAGCGAACTGCTGGCATCGCTCGGCGAATACGGTGAGCTCTAATCCTTGGCCGCCGAGCAGTCTACCGCCATCGTCTTGCGAACCGTGGAGTTCAGCGAAACGAGCTTGATCGTTTCGCTGCTAACGCGTGACTTTGGGCGTATTTCTGCGATTGCAAAGGGTGCCCGTCGGCCCAAAGGTCCTTTCGAGGGGGCGTTGGATCTGCTGGCGGTTTGTCGAATTGTGGTCCTGCGCAAACAGTCCGACACTTTGGACTTGTTGACCGAAGCCAAACTCCACCGTCGATTTCGTGGTGGCGAACGGTCTCTTGAACGTCTCTATGCCGGTTATTACGTCGCGGAAATGCTTCGTTTGTTGACGGACGATCATGATCCACACCCTGATGTCTACGATTTGACGATTCGCACGCTCGGGCAAATCGACGGGACAGGCAATCCGACGCTTGCGTTGCTGCGGTTTGACCTGGAAATCCTTCGAATGCTGGGTCATTCCCCGGGTACCGATCGCTGTACCGATTGCGGTCGCGAGGTTGATAAATCGGGAAGGATTACGTTTTCGTTGTCCGCTGGGGGAATTGTTTGCGGAAATTGCAGACTCAAACAGCATCAAACCGTTTCTGTTCGCGCGGACGTGATCGAGATGATGTCGAAGTTGCATACAGCCGAAATGAAGGGTGATGGTGCCATAAACTTTTCCGATGAATCCGGTTTTTCGGTCGAATCGCAGTTCATCTCGGCGCTGATTCCTTTGTATGGTGAACTTCGCTCGGTGCTCAATCGGTACATCCAAACTGTGGTGGGGAAGGTGCCGAGGATGCAGTCGTTTGTCCCCGTGAAACTCACGCATGTTTCACCGACAACGTCGGGTGAGTGATCGCAGTGCTTAGCAAGTGATGCTGAACATTGACTCGATCACTCGCAACCAAAGCAACTGAGGTTTGTATGGATGCAAGCCTTCCCTCCTGGTCATGGATTGATGATGACGGATCAAACCAACTCTTCCCAAAAACTCGCCTGTCTTATGGTGGCACTGGCGACGCTCGCGACGCCCGTAGGTTGCCGCTCGTTTGCTCAGTCGCCAAAATTGCCAGGGTTTGGCATGTTTGGAAAAGACGTTGACGATGACCTGGACGGTACGCTGGCGCAAAAGCCCTTGGCCGCTCAGGATTCAGGCGTCCGCCAAGTCTCGGGTGAAACGACAATCGACGGAACCGACTTGGTCGCTCCGGTCGTCGAAGATGAATCGATGGTGGCAAAATCGCAGAAGCGAGCAAGATCGGTCATCAATTTCGTCACCGGCAAAGAACAAGAGGACCGCGAACAGGCCAAACGATACTACCAAGCCGGCGATCAACTTTTCCGTCAAGCTTCCAGCGAACCTGCGGAACAACGGAAAAAGACATTTGAAAAAGCGGCCAAACAATTCCGCAAATCATGCGAAGCTGCTCCCAAGACAGCAATCGAACAGGACGCACTGTTCATGCAGGCCGAAAGCCTGTTCTTCGCCGACCACTTGATGGATGCGACCGAAGTCTATCAAACGCTTCAGAAAGAACACCCACGCAATCGTCACAACGACCAAGTTGCCGCACGACTGTTTTCGATTAGTCGTTATTGGATCGAAACAGCCAAAGCGGATGAAGGAAATTGGTCGCCTATTAACTTGACCGATGCGTCCAAACCTCGCCTCGATACCGATGGGCATGCCATTCGAGTACTCGACAACATTCGCTATGACGATCCGACCGGCCGCTTGGCCGACGATGCCACGATGGCGGCTGCAGCGGAGTACATACGGCAAGAGAAGTTTGAAGAAGCCGATGAGTTTCTCACCGATTTACGTGAAACGTTCTCGGATAGCGAGCATTTGTTCCTTGCTCACCTCTTGGGGATTCGCACTAAACTGGAAGTCTACGCGGGCCCTCGTTACAGCGGTCTTGTGCTAGAAGAAGCCGAAAAGCTGGTCAATCAAACACGCACTCGCTTCCCGGACAAAATGGCGGATCCCAAGTACGCGGAAATGGTCGCACGAGCGGCTGCCGAAATTGCCTTTCATAAAGCGGAACGTTTAGCGTATCGCGCTGACTTCCGAGAGAAGAAAAAGGAATACGGTGCCGCGAGATTCTACTACCAAAAGTTGCTTGAAGAACACGGTGACACCCCGCATGCGGAAACCGCTCGCAAGCGTCTTGCCGAGATTGAAACTCTGCCCGCGATTCCAACTCAACGATTGTCTTGGCTGACAACGGTATTCCCCGATTCCAATGCATCAGACCCGCTTGAAATGTCCACAGGAGCCTCCTCCGATGCTCAAGAATCATCAGGAACGATGCTGCGATGATGTATTCGACAGGCCAGCGAACCGTTAACGCAGTCGCGATCATGCTGATGTGCGTCATTGCCTCAACTGGCTTCGTGGGCTGCGCATCATATCGGTTTGGCTCGCAAACAATGTTTCGTCCTGGAATCCGCACGGTTCACGTACCGGTCATTCGGAACGACACGTTTCGGCATGATTTGGGTGTCCGATTGACCGAAGCGATTGTTCGCGAAATCGAAACTCGCACGCCCTACAAAGTCACGGGCGATCCCAATGCAGACAGCACGCTCCAGTGTCGCGTTGTCAACGAATCCAAGACGGTTCTTTCTGAAACGGTCAACGATGACCCTCGGGCCCTTGATGCAGCACTATCGGTGCGGGCGAACTGGATCAGTCGAAACGGTGAATCGCTGATGCAGAACAGTGCTATCCCGAGCGGTGATTTGGCGATCACGTTCGGCCAAGATTCTCGATTTGTCCCTGAAGCTGGCCAATCCATCGACACGGCCACCGAAGAGGCCATCCAAGAACTAGCTAGCCGCATCGTATCGCAGATGGAAGTCCGCTGGTAAGGCAATCAAGTCTTCTCGGTAGAGGACACTGAATGTTTAGGACGTATGTGCACAACGTCCCAAAACTGCACACTTCTGCGGTTTAAGATCATTCACAAGCAATGCTTGTTTCTAACACGAAGACACCTTTATTAATCGAGTTAGTAACCTTCGCGTTGTGGTATATTATTTGCCACAGATAGCCACCATCAATCACGAGCTTCCGTTTTCGTGATCTAGGTTCACTAGCAGAGGTGTTAAGGCTTGAACTATGAATGTCGCTCGATTTCTTCATCACCAACGATTACCGTTCTGGCTTCTAGTATCGCTTGGGTTCTATTGCATCAACACAACGACACCCAGTCGAGCAGCCATTGTCACCTTTGACCTCGGTGGTACAGCAGGCTCAGCGGGATCATCATTTACATCGGGATCTTCCACCGTTACGAAAGATGCAATTTCACTCAGCGTTCAGACGGACCCAGCCGACAGCTACTTTGCTTTCTCTATCTATGGTGGAGTGAATTCGCCAACGGAAACAGGACTAGCGAGAGCAAGAATTGACTCGACTGAAAATGTCACGTTTACTGTCGTTTCCTCTACTCCTACGTTCGAACTAGTATCCATTGACATGGATGCAGTTACAGGGACCGTCGAAGGAGAACGAGAGGTAGCTTTGATTTCTATTAATGAAGCGTCCCCTATCGAGGTCGGTCTCGGAACTCCGAATTTTAGTGTCGCGACCGAACGTTGGACTCCAAATTTGACGCTCGCGAGTGGATCCACTGTTGGGTTTACTACCAATGGCGAATTCAGTCTGCAATACATGACCCTTCGCACGATCGCCGTTCCAGAGCCCGCCTCGCTGACCGCGGCGACGATGGCGTTGCCTCTATTGCTGGTAGCGTGGTACCGACGACACACTACAGAGCCTAGTCCTATTAACACATCCGAAGACACCGATGCCAACCGCTCCTCGCTGGACGCTTAAAACTCGATCGCTTGAGTTTGCTCGTGCTCCCTTGGTCATGGGAATATTGAATGTCACTCCTGATAGTTTTTCCGATGGTGGGAAGCACCTTGCTTTGGCGACGGCAGTGGAGTCGGCGTTACAGATGCAAGCCGATGGAGCAGCGATCATTGATATTGGTGGCGAAAGCACGCGCCCCTATAGCGATCCGGTTGGCGTTGAAGAAGAACTGTCGCGAGTCATTCCGGTCATTGAACAACTCAAAGGCCGGCTGAAAATTCCCATCAGCATAGATACCAGCAAAGCCGAAGTTGCACGACAGGCGTTGGCTGAAGGTGCCGAGATCATCAACGATGTCACCGGACTTGAAGGCGACCCGGCTATGATCAAGGTCGCCAGCCAAAGCAAAGCCGGAGTCTGCGTGATGCACATGCAAGGCACACCGCAAACGATGCAGGACCGGCCTTCCTATGATGATGTGGCCAAGGATGTCTACCGGTATCTCAAGCAACGCAAAGAGTATTGTCTCGATGCTGGCATTGATGAGAATCGCATTTGCCTGGATCCAGGCATTGGATTCGGAAAAACGCATGAGCAGAACCTAGAACTGCTTCGGCACATGCCGGATTTCTTAGACCTGGGTTCTCCCATCTTGATCGGACATTCACGAAAGGGCTTCATCGCCAAAGTAATCGGCGACTCGACCCAGGACCGCATGGCGGGAACCCTGGGCGTAACCCTGGCTGCGGCAGTAGCCGGAATGCACGTTGTCCGAGTTCACGATGTACTTGAAAGCGTGCAAGCAATCAAGCTCTTTGAGACCGCTGGCGGCTTCACGTTCGCAACGCAAACATGAATAGCGACTCGCCTCGTTTCGTCGTCCTACTTGGACGTACGAATGCGACCTTGCGACTGATCTAGCGATCGCTCACCTTCGACAGACCGTTCGTCGGAATCAGATTTCGACGTGTGACGCGAGTCAGATTGCGGACCGACAATGAAGTTGTCGAACACAATCGTCTCGCGAAGGCCGTGAACAGACTCAATGGTAATGTTGTGCATCGTTTCATTTTCCATGCTAAGAATACAGTCTCAGGATCAGACTGATTCTTGCCAAGTGATAATCACGTTCGAAGGAAAGTCGCTCTCATAAAAACAGAGAAGCCATGACCTACGGACACCATGACGTAAGCATCGGTTACGGTTGGAATCGACGCGACGACAATCTAGAAAACGTGGCATTGAAGCCGCCGCCTTGGCATCCTTCGTTCGGATTATCTTGACTTTATGGGATGAAAGCCAGATCGAAACTAGACACTCAAAGCGAAAGCAACCACCCTACAGACAACCCTAATGGCCGCCGATCTAACATCGGACCAAATGCGTATCGATCGTAACGATTATCCGCCAAACTCTCACTCAACAATCCACTCGATGCGAATTGACTTTGTCATAACCGAATTGAACGTGGGTGGCGCTGAAAGATGCCTAACCGAAGTTGCGATTGCGATGTCAGTCGCTGGCAATCGTGTGCGAGTATTTTCGATTGGCCCCCTGCCCGTTGGCAATCAATCGCAGTTGCTCGAACGGCTGCAAGAAAACGGGATCGAAGTTCAATCGGGAAACGCGAGCTCTTCGCGGCAAATGTGGTCGGCATCTCGCAGGCTGGCAAACTTTTTTGAAGAGTCAGTTCCTGATGTTTGCCAGACTTTTCTGTTTCACGCAAACGTCTTGGGCAGTTGGGTCGCCCGTCGCTGCGGCGTCCCCACAATCATCGGGGGCGTGCGAGTCGCCGAGGCAAATTGTCTACGGTGCTACGTCGAAGCCAAAGCGATGCGTCACATGAAGCAAGTCGTCTGCGTCAGCCAAGCCGTCGCGGATTTTTCGCACGTTTACCTCGGGTGCACCGATGAGCAAACACGAGTGATTCCCAACGGTGTCGACGTTCAGCGATTCGCAAGTGGCGACGTCTTTGACGTCACAAGTCTGGATTGGCCTGCAAACGCGCAGCTCATTTTGTTCGTGGGACGCATGCATCCGCAGAAAGGCATCGACTTGCTTCAGCGACAATTCGAAACTTTCATTTCGACGAATCATCGCGAGAGCGATCAATGCGACCGACGTCTGCTGATGATTGGAAGCGGACCGCTTGCCGACGAAGTGGATGCTTGGTGTCATCGCATCGGTCAAAACCTAGCAAAGCGATTGCCATGGCAATCGGACATCGCGCCCATGATGCGTCGATGCCAGTTGCTGTTGCTTCCCAGTCGATACGAGGGCATGCCCAACGTGGTTATGGAAGCCATGGCGGCCGCTCGACCGGTCGTTTGTTCGCAGGTCGAAGGGATTGCGGAACTGCTTTCCAACGACCCACGCCAAACATTTCCTATCGGCGACGAAAATCAGATGGCATTGCTCGTCAACGAAATCCTCAGCAACCCAACGCTCGCCCAATCACTGGGCGAATCAAATCAAGCTACGGTACAAAGCAAGTTTTCGATTGACGCGATGGCTGATGCTTTTCAGTCGCTTTATCGTGAATTTGAACGACGCGACGAGTAGCCGTTAGCAGTCAACGGAGCCGACTGGCTTGGCGATGGATTTGCGCTGCGGCGGCTCGACTGGCGATAGCTCTTGGACAACTCCTGTTGGCGATCATCCGTCGACGGACTCGGTACGGGGCGACTGGATTGGTAGTTGCTTGGACGAACGGCTTGATAGCGACGAACGTGAACCTCATCGTCCGAAAAAGGATTTGACAACGCATCGAACAGCGATTCACCTTCGTCGCTCGTCTCCGGGGCAGCGTCACGTCGCGGCTGCGGCGTATCGCTCATTGGTTCGGGTACTGGGGAAGCAACTCCGGATCCAATGCTCGATCGGCTCTCTGGTTGGTCCGTTAGCGCAGGCCACTGGTGAGAGCGCGACTGCGTCGCCGGCGTGGGGTCAACGATCGGTTGACGACTGGCTTGGGGCCGACCTAGGTGCTGACCTTGCGAAGGTGTGGGAACCAATCGAGCTTTGGACATCGGGCTTGATTGCCACTGCCTTGGTCCTTTGGGTTGAACCTCGATCGAGCCCGTCGACGGAACTTCCGCCGGGGGCAGCGGAGGTGACATCGGTGCAGCATGCGAATGGCCGTGATGAATCGGCGATGGTGCCGGCGTTGGCGATGCGTAGATCGTGCCACTTTGCGGCATCGGCATCATGACTTCGCCCATCATCATCGCGTCGCAATACGATTCGTCGCATCCCTTGTGGCGTTTATCGAGACCGAAAAGTTTCTCGATTCCTCCGGCCACCGCATCAAGCGAACGGTAGATCGGGTTGTGCTTGCTGGGAGTTCCGCAGCCACCGTCGCAAGTGGAAATTTCGCTGCCGCACGTGGGCATCTCCATTTCGCAACCGCACGCTGGCGTCTCGATCTCGCAGCCGCAACCACTGCTGATCGCTTCGCAGCCACACTCGACTTCGCATCCACAGTCAGCCGCGAGCAATGAGCTCGGATTTGCAAGGGCGAAGGATCCGGCAATGGCGGCGAGCAGAAGTTGGCGTTTCACGCGTTGTGTGTTCCACATACAGATGGCCATGATAAGGTCAGCTTGAGACGGTAAGGTAATCCTGATGGGAGTATCGACGTCTCAGAACCGCTGCGACCAAGAGAATCAGAACCACCGTCAAAGTTACCCCAAGTTGACACCTGGGGCCGGTCGGAATGCAGACAAATCGGAGGACGATTGCTAAACTGACCGCCGGATTGCTGGGCTTCCTGCCATTCCTTCCACTCCTTGCCCCCGCCGCCTCTAAACCTGTGAGATTGCATAGTGACCTTCGACCCCTTTGGCGTAAGAGACTCGTTTGAAACCGGAAACGGTGCCGCAACGATCTATCGACTTAGCAAACTGGAAGATGCGGGACTGGGTGAAGTCAGCAAGTTGCCGTTTTCGATACGAGTCTTGCTTGAGGCCGTGCTTCGCAACTGCGACGATTTTTCCGTTCGCCAAGACGACGTTAAAAACTTGGCAGCATGGAATGCAAAGGACGTTGCCAAAGACGAAGTACCGTTCAAGCCCTACCGCGTTGTGCTTCAAGACTTCACCGGCGTTCCCGCCGTCGTGGATCTCGCTGCAATGCGTAGTGCGATGCAGCGAATCGGCGGTGATCCCGAGAAAATCAATCCGTTGATCCCCGTTGATCTCGTGATTGACCACAGCGTGCAAGTGGATTTCTTTGGAACCGAAGCATCTCTTTCGAAGAATGTCGAAGTTGAATTTCAACGCAATCGCGAGCGTTATGAGTTCCTGCGTTGGGGACAGCAAGCCTTTGATAACTTCAGCGTCGTCCCACCCAACGTGGGAATCGTTCACCAAGTCAATCTTGAATACCTCGCTCGCGTTGTCGCGATCAAAGACACACCAGACGGCCCGGTCGCGCTACCCGACACACTGGTGGGCACCGACTCACACACGACCATGATCAACGGACTCGGTGTGTTGGGCTGGGGCGTTGGGGGAATCGAAGCTGAAGCCAACATGCTCGGCCAACCTTTGTACATGTTGATGCCAGAAGTCGTGGGCTTTGAGCTTACGGGCGTACTGCCATCGGGCGCGACCGCGACTGACATGGTCCTTCGAGTCGTTGAAATTTTGCGAGAAGAAGGCGTTGTTGGAAAATTTGTCGAGTTCTTCGGTACCGGCATGAACAAGATGAGCGTTGCCGACCGTGCAACGATCGCCAACATGGCACCCGAGTACGGGGCAACCATGGGATTCTTTCCCGTCGATGGCGTGACGTTGGATTACCTACGTCAAACCGGACGCTCAGAGAAACAAGTTCAACTCGTCGAGCGTTATTCAAAGGAACAAGGCTTGTTCCGCACCGACGATGGGCCAAAGCTCAACTACACCAAGACTCTTTCACTTGACCTGGGCACGGTCGAACCATCGCTCGCGGGACCCAAGCGACCGCAAGACCGCATTCCGCTAACCCAAATGAAGCGATCGTTCAACGAATCGCTCACCGCACCTGTGGGCAAGTCGGGCTTCGGGCTCGACAAGAGCGATTTGGGCAAAGTGGCCGAAGTTAAAACCGAAAGCAAGACCAGCGAAATTTCGCATGGGGCGGTCGTGATCGCAGCGATCACATCCTGCACCAACACCAGCAACCCATCGGTCATGATCGGCGCTGGCCTGCTTGCTAAGAAAGCGGTTGAGAAAGGACTGACTGTCCCCACGCACGTTAAGACTTCGCTCGCACCGGGTTCTCGAGTCGTGACCGACTACTTGGATCGCGCCGGCTTGACGGACAGCCTCAACCAACTTGGTTTTAACACCGTTGGTTATGGCTGCACGACATGCATCGGTAACTCAGGCCCTCTGCCAGCCGAAGTTGCCGTCGCAATCAAGAGTGGCGATTTGGTGGCGTCGGCTGTCCTGAGCGGGAACCGCAACTTCGAAGGACGGGTCAATCCGTTGACCAAGGCAAACTACTTGGCCAGCCCACCGTTGGTCGTCGCCTATGCTCTTGCGGGCACGACGGACTTGGATCTGCACACCGAACCGCTTGGTCAAGACCAAAACGGTAACGATGTTTACTTGAAAGACATCTGGCCGACTCCCGAAGAGATCCGCGAAACGATCGCGACCTCGATCAAACCTGAAATGTTTGTCGACCAGTACGCCGCCGGTGTTTCCGGGAATGAACTTTGGAATGCAATCGAGGTTGCGGGCGGGGCAATTTATCCGTGGAACGACGAGAGCACCTACATTCAACACCCGCCGTTCCTGGATTGCGTGTCCGGACAAGACGTGCCCGACATTGCTCCGATCAAAGGTGCAAAAGTCCTCGCACTTCTGGGTGACTCGGTGACGACAGACCACATTTCGCCTGCCGGTGCGATCGCCTCGGACGGCCCCGCAGGAAAGTACCTGCAACAAAACGGTGTCGACATCCGAGATTTCAACAGCTTTGGATCTCGTCGCGGCAATGACCGAGTGATGGTCCGCGGCACGTTCGCCAACATTCGCATTCGCAACCAAATGGCACCGGGCACCGAAGGTGGCGTGACTCGCTACCTACCGACGGGTGAAGTCATGAGCATCTACGATGCATCCATGAAATACCAAGCCGATAATATTCCTCTGGTCGTTTTGGCTGGGGCCGAATACGGCACCGGATCGAGTCGCGACTGGGCCGCGAAGGGTACGCTGCTATTGGGAGTGAAGGCCGTGATCGCGTCGAGCTACGAACGCATCCACCGCAGTAACCTTGTTGGCATGGGCGTTTTGCCACTTGAATTTGCCGATGGAGCGACTTGGCAATCACTCGGCCTGACCGGCGACGAACAAATCGACATTGTTGATCTATCCAATGACCTGCAACCTCGGTCAACGATCACCGTCAAAGCTACATCGCCTGATGGATCCGAAAAATCGTTCCCCTGTGTCGTGCGAATTGATACACCAGTGGAGATGCAGTACTACCAAAATGGTGGCATTCTGCAGACGGTATTACGATCCTTGTCCAAACCTTCGTAGTTCGGTTCAAGGACGTTCAGGGTCGACCGACAAATAATTCCACGGGGCAGTGATCTGAACCGTGGACGTCGCATCGTATCTTTGCAGATGTCACCTGCGACATGAATCTTTTGGCGACCCAAAAGTAGTCCAAACGCCAACCAATATTCCTGGCTCTGGCGTCGCTGCGATAGGTCCACCACGTGTAGTGGCCTGGGCCGTCTTCAAAGTGGCGAAATGAATCCACGAATCCGGCGTTTACAACGGCATCGAGTCCGGACCGTTCCTCGATCGTAAAGCCAGCGTTCTTCTTGTTGGACTTGGGATTCGCTAGATCAATTTCCTGATGCGAACAATTCAAGTCGCCACAAAAAATCACTGGCTTACGACGGTTGAGCTTTAGCAAGTGATCAAGGAATACTTGATCCCAAACCTGGCGGTATTCCAGGCGCGTCAAACCTCGCTGTGAATTTGGCGTGTAGACATTCACTAAGTGAAAGTCATCAAAGGTGACGGTGATCACGCGGCCTTCGGAATCGTGGTCGTCGATCCCCAATCCCAATTGATGTTTCGTAGGTTTTGCCAAAGACCATACGGACGTGCCGCTGTAGCCTTTCTTTTGGGCACTGTTCCAAACTTGGTGGTAGCCAAGTTCATCTGCCCATGACAAATCCACTTGGTCCCGTTCCGCTTTGACTTCTTGCAAACACAGCACATCGGGCCGATCGGATTCCACGTAGTCGCGAAACCCCTTGTCCATCGCAGCACGGATTCCGTTGACATTCCATGAAGTCAACCGAAGGCTGCTTGATCTCGATTTCAAATCCGTTTTCTGCTTGGCAGCCACCCGTCTTGTTCCATGATTCGTGTGTTTGAACTAGTAAGCTTGATCTCGCTTTAGAACCACAAACACAGTCCGAACCAAGATCTTTAAATCCAACCAAATTGACCACCCGCGGATATAGCGGTGATCCCACTCGACGCGATTCTGCATTTTGTCGAGAGTTTCGGTTTCTCCTCGGCAACCATTCACTTGAGCGAGCCCAGTGATTCCTGGCTTTACCTTGTGCCTGAGCATATAGCCTCGAATCAAACTTCGGTACTGCTCGTTGTGAGCTGACGCGTGAGGTCGAGGCCCCACCAGCGACATGGACCCTTCGATCACGTTAAACAACTGCGGCAATTCATCCAAGCTGGTCCGTCGCAGAATGCCTCCTACACGAGTGATACGGGGATCATCTTTCGTGGCTTGCTTGACGACGGGACCATTGTCACAAGTTCGCATGCTGCGGAATTTCCACACCAAGATCTCGCGTCCATCGAGACCATAGCGACGTTGGCGAAAGAAGACGGGACCGGGCGACGACATCTTGACGGCCATCGCGATGATTAACATCGGTATCGCTGCCGCGATCAGACCAATCATGGCGAGCGTGACGTCGGCAACGCGTTTGACCATTCCGTCAACGCCAAAGAGCGGATTCTCGAACACGCTGACGGCCGGCAAGCCTCCCATGCTGGTCCACTGCGAATTCAAGAGTTCAAAGACAAAGAAGTCGGGAACGATGTAAACCGAAACGGTGGAATCAGAAAGTTGATCAAGCAAGAATTTGATCCGATCTTCCGCTCGCATTGGCAACGTGATCAGAATCGTGTCCACTTGACCATTGCGTGCTAGATCAACCAAATCGGTCAAGTTCCCCGCCATTTCCATTCCCGCACTTGCGGCGGACGTTTCGCGAATGATTGAGCGATCGTCGTAGTATCCGACGACTTGCAGCCCGAGCGAAGGGTCTTGCTCGATGTTGGCTGCGGTTTGGCGGCCGAGTTCGTTTTGTCCGGCGATCGCTACTCGACGCACTCCAATTCCTCGTCGCATCATGCCGCCTTGCACAATCCGCAAGCACATGCGTCCGAGCCCAATCAAAGCCGGTGCCAGAACCACCCAAGCTAACATCACGCTTCTCGCGAAATGCTCGCCATAGCGAGTTGCAAAGGCAAGCAGTGCCAACGCCAACACGGTCATGGACCACGTCGCCGCAAGCGTCGTCAATTCTCGGTCGGGCGTGCCCACATCGGGACGACGGTGCATCCCGGTCAATTGAGAGAACAGCAAGAACAAGACGACTGCAATCAATCCCATCGCCACCGACATCTCATCGACGTTTCCGCGGGCGAGCCACCGGACTATCGCGAGCGATGCCATCACGCTTGCGGCATCTAAGGCTGGTTGGGCAACATCGGCCCAGCGTCGCTGGGTCATGATCGAAGTTTGAGAATGCATGGTCTGGCTATGAACGATTAAGCGGGGACTTTATCGCATCAGACGTTGGGGTCGGAACAAGATGATAAGGTGAAAACAGACCGTGTCCCCATCGCCGTCTTGATGCTACTGACCAACCCTAGCTTGCCTTTGCGTCAAACCAGTCAAAACCAAGGTCCAAAGATGTAGCTTGATGCGTAAGTGCGCCACTACTGATGCGGTCCACACCAGTTTTCGCAATTTCGCCGATCGTAGCGATTGTGACGTTACCGGAGGCTTCGAGTTCAACCGGTGATTTAGCCGCGTCACGTATGGCTACGGCGCGAGCCAATCCGTCGAGTGAAAAATTGTCCAACAAGATGATGTCGGGCCCAGCGGGCAACACGTCGCGAAATTGGTCGATCGAATCGACTTCGATCTCGACAATCTCGGGTGCAACCAACCGTTCTACCTTCCCACCCCGCCACGCCAAGGCCGCCTTTGCTGCCGTCGAAGCTGCGATCGGACCGTCCGCATTACCGGCCAAAGCCAAGTGATTGTCCTTGATCAAGAAACCATCATGCAGCCCGCTTCGGTGATTGTGCCCACCTCCACAACGCACGGCATACTTCTCGATCAGCCGCCACCCGGGAGTCGTTTTCCGAGTGTCGTACAAGCGAGACTTCGATCCTTTGATCGCGTCGACGTACCGCTGCGTCAGCGTCGCGATGCCGCACAATCGGCAAAGAATGTTTAAAATCGTTCGCTCGGCGGTCAACAAATCACGAACGTTTCCCGTGATGCTAGCAATCGCTTGACCAGGTGTGAGTACATCGCCATCACGAATGTGCGAAACGACTTCCAAATCAGCATCGAATTCATCAACGATGATGGAAACGAGATCGTTCCCCGCGCAAACCCCTGATTTTCGCGGAACAATTTGACAACCACCACGACGATCGGCATCGATCAAGCACACCGTGGTCCAGTCAACTTGATCACGTAAATCTTCGTTGATCGACAAACGAACGATCGCTCGCAGGTCATCTTCCAACTGGGGATTGATTTCCACGGGTGCGTAATCTTTGGTCATCTGAGAGCGGGCTCCATTGGACAACGGGCAACAATAAGCTGATAATCTAGCGGCATGCGATCGGGAGCTCGTGAGAGTCCTCGTCAGGCAACAATTCACACCGGAAAGGTTGACGACCAGCATGACGGAGCGAACATCGAGCGTCGAGCCTCCTTTAGTCCGCCACAACGTCCGCGTGGCAATGAGCAGCCTTGCGATGGTCGCAGTGCTGGGCTGCTTGGCAGTATTGCCGTCGAAGCCGAGCGAACCCCAGCGTCGTAAATCGACGGTCGCCACTCTGGAGATCGATGTCAACTTGGCTTCCGAGATCGAGCTATCTCTGGCTCCGGGCGTAGGCCCCGTCCTGGCTAAACGAATCGTTGCCAATCGGGAACGCGAAGGAGCCTTTCCGACGTTGCAATCGCTTTGCCGTGTCCACGGTGTCGGCCCGAAAACGCTTGACCAGATTGCAACTATCTGTGTCGTCGATCCGCCTCAAGAACCAATGCCCGACCACATTGCCGATCGTCGCTAGCGGTTCACGGATGGAACGCGTTTAGCTTACTTTCGGCAAAATGCCGCTGTATTGCAGCGATGTCGTCCCATGTCCTTACTAGGGATTCGTTGAACTAGCCAGCAACGCTAGGATTGAAGGACCGAGGTTCCCTTCCTTTGCCCGATTCAATCTGTTCATGACTGACCCATTACCATTGGCTGACTTCGACCTCCATTGCCCGTTTCAACCCGGCGGAGACCAACCTGCCGCGATTGAGGCGTTGACGCGAGGTTTCAAATCGGGACGCGAAAGTCAGGTTTTGTTGGGGGCGACGGGTACCGGCAAGACGTTTACGATGGCGAACGTGATCGCCAATCTGCGTCGGCCCGCATTGGTCCTTAGCCATAACAAGACATTGGCCGCTCAACTCTATGGTGAGTTCAAAGAGTTCTTTCCCAACAATGCCGTCCACTATTTTGTTAGCTACTACGACTACTACCAACCCGAAGCCTACATTCCACAGCGCGATGTCTACATCGAGAAAGACTCGTCGATCAATGAGGAAATTGATCGGCTTCGCTTGGCCACCACAAGCTCGCTCGTAAGTCGTCGCGACGTCGTCATCATCGCCTCGGTCAGTAGTATCTACGGACTAGGATCGCCGAAGGATTACAAAGAGCAAACGGTGGCTCTTCATCGCGGAGAGCAAACGCGGCGCGATCATTTGCTTTTGAAGCTGGTCGACATTCTTTACGAACGCAACGATATCAACTTCGAGCGAGGTAAATTCCGCGTCCGGGGAGACTCGATTGAACTATGGCCTAGCTACGAAGAATTTGCCTATCGGATTGAAATGTGGGGCGACGAGATCGAGCAAATTTCGTTGATTAAACCTGTATCAGGCGAAACGATCAAAACCACCGATCACCTTTATATCTATCCGGCTCGCCACTTTGTGATGCCAGAGAATCGAATCCAAGCGGCGATACGAGTCATCAAAGAAGAGCTCCATCAACAACTCGAAATCTTTCAGTCCCAGGGCAAACTGCTCGAAGCACAACGACTCTCCGCTCGCACTCGATTCGACCTCGAGATGATGGCCGAGGTAGGCCATTGTCCTGGCATCGAAAACTACAGCCGACCTTTGTCCGGAAAACCTCCGGGTTCGTCCCCCGACACCCTTTACGAATTCTTCCCGAAGGACTTCGTCACTTTCGTCGACGAAAGCCACGTCACCGTGCCGCAAGTTCGAGCGATGTATGCTGGCGACCGCAGTCGTAAAGAGACTCTTGTCTCGCATGGTTTCCGCTTACCAAGCGCGCTTGATAATCGGCCTTTGAAGTTTGAAGAATGGGAAAAGCGAACAGGGCAAATTTGCTTCGTCAGCGCTACGCCGAGCGACTACGAACTGGAACGAACCAGTGGCGAGGTCGTTGAACAGATCATTCGACCGACCGGCTTGCTGGATCCTGAAGTCGACGTGGTTTCGGCACGTGGCCAGGTGAATCATTTGCTTCAAGAGATTCGTATCCGTGCCGAAAAGAACGAACGGGTATTGGTAACGGCGCTAACCAAACGTTTGGCGGAAGATTTATCGACGTTCTTCCAAGAGCAAAACGTGCGATGTCGATGGTTACACAGCGAGCTCAACGCCTTCGAACGCGTGGAATTGCTGCAGGAACTTCGCGCCGGGACGTTCGATTGTCTTGTGGGAGTGAACCTGCTGAGAGAAGGCCTCGACTTGCCCGAAGTTTCGCTCGTTGCGATCCTGGATGCTGACAAGGAGGGTTTTCTGCGTAGTGAAACCAGTCTGATTCAAACCATCGGCCGGGCGGCTCGAAATGCCAATTCCAAGGTCATTCTGTATGCCGACAAGGTCACTCATTCGATGAAGATGGCGATCGATGAAACAGAACGCCGAAGGGCAATTCAACAGCGATACAACGAAGAACATGGAATCACACCGGAGACGATCATCAAATCGATTCGATCTGGCATCGAAGCCGACGCTTCAAAGCATCGCACGGCAGCCGCGGCGGCCAAGGGCGAGGCCGACGGAACCTATATCACCATCGAATATGTCGATGCTCTTGAGCGAGAAATGCTGTCCGCAGCCGAGGCGTTGGAGTTTGAACGAGCTGCATCCCTTCGCGATCGCGTGCTGCAACTCCGCGACAACATCGGCAAGCCGCTGGCCGAAGTGGAAATGACCGCTCCGAAAAGTTCTGGGCAACCGGGACGTCAAAAGCGGGGACGCAAGGGAGTGAAGTCCGGTCGATCAAAAGTACCCAGACCCAAGTCGGGATAGTCGCCATGCACTCCGTGCTCGTAACGTCGTTCGGAATTTTCGTTGCGAGCAGCGCTCGCAGACCAATAGGCTTTCAGTCCAGCGTAGACTGAAGCGACTTGCCGAGAGTCCGGGCATACTGGAGCGACGTATCAGGGGAAGGTCACAACTAAAAATGTCCTACGCGAAGCGTTGTTACTGTCGAAACATTGAAGTTGAAACTCCGAGTAACATCAATGCCACCGTACGCTCAAACTTCAGTCATTCAACCGCCTGCCAGACGCATAATGCAGCATGTTTTCCTCACTTTAGGGGATTCCTTGTTCTTTGAACAAGTAAACTGAATTGGCACCTCCGAATAGAACTCTCCGCGATCCACCACGCCTGCGCTATGAAGCCGAAGAACCGCACATTGCGGCGACCATTTTCGTTCGAGCCCCTCGAATCCCGTCATTTGTTGGCAGGTGCAGATTTTGAAGTCGCCTCGATGCTTGCCGATGCCCATGGGTTCTCGAACCCGGCTGGGGAGTTCGCTGATCTCGGCGCGAGACAAGTTTTCGCTCATGTAGATCTGCGGTTTGGCGAAGAACTTTGGGCGAGTGCGAGCGAGTCTGGCCCGGCGACGATGATCACTGACTTGTTGCCTGGCCCCGATAGTTCTGACATTAACTCCCTTGTCAGCCTCGGCAACAACTCTTATTTCACTGCCAGAACAACCAATGAAAATGGAAGCATTGAGCGAAGACTTTTTCGTTCCGACGGGACTCGCGAAGGCACGCAGGTCATATTCGACCGACCCGTTGGTTCCCAAGACTTGGCTGTCTTCCAAGATCAGATTCTGTTTACCGTTCCGAACGCTTTTCCAAACCCTCCTTCAATCTGGATCTCGGATGGAACCCGAGATGGGGCACGACAATTGACGCTCGCGAACGGATCCTTGGACGGGCAAAAAAACGGAACTCCGTTCGTGGTTGCAGAGGATAGATTTTACTTCTCCAACCGATCGAGTAACGACGACATCCTGTTCACGTCCGATGGAACACCTGAAGGCACGTCCGCTTTGGCGTTACCCGAGGGGTGGACGACGCCCTATGAACAGATTGAAACCGCGATGAAGCTTGGAGATGACCATCTACTTTTCGTACATCGTGGCTGTTGCGACTACGACATCGTAAAAGTGAATTCCGATGGCACAACGGTAGCATTCTCTCACTCATTGAATCTAGAACTCAGCTCGCGGTTTCGTTACTACCAACAGGTCGGTGGCAACCTATTCTTTTTCGACTCTGCGTCGAATCTATGGCAAACCAACGGAACCCTTGCAGGAACTCGCAAGCTAACCGGGAGCAGCGTGCTGCCTGAAAACACCACAGTGGACTGGACTTCGCTGTACTCCTCGGGCGAACAACTTGTCTTTCAACTTCGGCGAGATTTCACTCCCCGAATCGCAAGCCTAAATGTAAGAACGGGAGAACTGTTTGAGTTCGAGGACGCCAGTTTGACGATCGGCGCGACAACAACACTCAATGGAAAGTTCTATTATTCAACCGGTTTAGCGATCATCGTACTCGATTTTGAAACCGGTAAATGGACTGAGGTTGTTCGGACGGAAGCGTCTGAAGGTGTCTCGGAACTGTTCACCTTTCACGACCAAATTCTCTACCTCTCTAAAACGATAGTCTACGAACACTGGTTTGAAACTATCGGCGAACCAGTAACGCTCGTCAAAATTCTTGACCATGATGGTTCGTCGCGGACTTTAGGACAAATCCCGCGAACTCCGGACGACATACTGCGAATCCGAGTCGCCAACAATGGACAAACACTGATCGCCACGCGAGGCGCGTTCAATGTCGCTGAAGTATTCCGGTTAAATTCTCCGCATGCTCAGCTAAGTCGAGTCGCGGAAACCCAGAGCGATTCTTTCTTGGCCGAAGCAGATCGCCGTCGTTACAACTTTACGCTTCTGGATGACAAAACCTTCGCCTTTACCAGTGGGCCGAGTTCCTCGCGACAGCGAAGTGTATGGATCTCTGATGGGACCGAACTGGGAACGCGAATGGTTTTCTCACTCGACCAGATGCCCAGTGGCACGCGACCCAATTCAGGGGCCTCCATTGATGATGTCTATGCGATCAACGGCAAGGTGGTGTTCTCGACCAATTTGTTGGATGAGGACTCCACCTATTCGTACAGCAGATGGCTGTGGGTGGCCGACGGAAAAAATACACCTCGTGCGATATATCGTCCCGGTGATGGATACGGATACCTTTTCGATATTCTAGGAAGCGTCAATGATCGCTTAGTGTTTGTGACGCAAAGCATAGTTGATCCTCGACGGCAGACCGTTTGGGCCACGAATGCTAAAACCCATGGCATCGAATCGCTATTGGAGGACGTAGAGGTCGCCTCTCGCATCGACTCGCTCGACGTACAGGAGGACCGATCAGTCGTTGCAGATGAACGATTGTTCTTTCGAGTCGCTCAGAAGAGGCCCTTAGTTAACACTCAAATTCGTGACACGGCTAACGACGCATTAGAAGACGATCGTTTGTGGTTTCAATCCGATGACCCGAGTCTCTACGAAACTGATGGCACCGGCCTGGGAACACGAAAAGTCGCCAAGCCATTTGATCTCTGCTCGGAGTTCTGCCGCCCAGATGTCGAGGTACAAGCTGGCGTTGCCCGGATTCACTTTGAGTCTAAACCAAGCCTAGCGATGCTACCTGGATCGATCGATTTTGTTTCCATTCCAGATCAGATTGGCGTAAACTTCGAGTTCGTCGGACGGTTGGGGGATTCTTTTATCGCGACCGATCACACTCAACTCGTAGCCTGGAATGCCGTTCAAGATTCTGTCGAGCTGCTTTATGCATCGGACAGCTATATTAGCGGCATGTTGGTTTCGGGAGAAAAACTATTCTTCATAGACCACCACGGCGAACGCCAACTCTATGTCTCCGATGGCACCACCGACGGAACTGCGGTATCCGAATTTTCGATTCCAAGCGGGCAGCTCGCCATTGGCATCCATGCTGCGGGAGCAAGTCAGGTTGTGGTCCAATTCGATGATGAAGTATGGATCACTGATGGTAAGCTTCTGAATTCCGAGTTGCTCGGTGTCGTTAAAAGGGCACCTCCATTCATTTATGACAATGGATTTGACACTCGTGTCTTCGCTTCCGACGTGATGTATCGAGGCGTCTTGCTTCCTCGCGGTGTCTCGCGATACCAAACGGACGATTCGACTTCTCTTGTGAGCCTAAGTGGCGACGAATCCGGCGTTGAGTTGCAAACCGACAATGAGATTGCCTCCGTTTGGACCGACTCGGTGGCGGAACTGGTCACAGGAGAGCAAGTTGACCTTGTGTCGATCGACATCGACGCGCTAGCCAAGAGCCCCACCCGGCTGTTGAATCTTGAGTTGGGCCCCGATGCAACACTGCGACTCCACAACGGCAATGGAACTACTGTAGTCGTCTCGAATCAGAAGGATCGCCTGTTTCTTCAGTTCGCTGGTATCGAGATCGATGTCAAGTTTACAGGTCGTCTAAACCTGATCGACGAACTGGGAACGTCTAGACGTCGAATCTTGGCAGCAATTGGCGATGACGAATTGCGATTCTCATTCTATGAAAATCAACATGTTCTTTCGCTCAGTCATGATGACACGACCGTTCGCATCACCTTACCAGAACCGGCTGACTTCACCGACAATGAGCTGCGGATCGATTTGCTTGCTGGTACCGATGAAGTCTTGATCGACGACACGTTTCGCCTGGCAAATCTCAGTCAATCACTCAGTATTGAAATTCATGACGACATCAACGGCAGCGACCAAGTCGCGTTGACGCTTCCCACCGAATACCGCATCAGCAAGTATGGAGGCACTCTGTATTTCAGCGATCCTTCGAGTCAACGACTAAGCTTGCGACTTTCGATCGCGAACAATGAATATCAAAATCCGCAGAATCGTTTTGACGTTAATCTCGATGGCGAAGTCTCAAGCCTCGACGCCCTCAACATTGTCAACGCACTTGCCCATCAATCGTTTGGCTTCACGATCGCGTCATCTTCGACAATGCCAGATGTTTCTGGCGATGGAAAGCTATCAGCGATAGATGCATTGCAGGTGATCAATCGGATTCGGCAAGAGAGAATCACGCTGCCTATCGATGATGAGATTTTTGGGGAAGACGAGGATTTTCATCCACATCAGGACCAAATTACAACTTTGTTCTAGCGACTATAGGATCGCCTATGATTGCTTCATAATCGCCCGCGTCTAGGTTGAGAATTGATTGGTCAAAGGAGAATGACAGTCTTCGATTGCTCCTCAACCGAAACGTCTCCAACTCAACGACGATCGACAATTCTTATCCTTTTCGCATTCGTATCGCCGAAAATCAATAGCGTGCGAGTGGGCTTCTCCGAGAATCTCGGGAAACGCTTCGCGTAGGACGATAGCCGCAGGTGCTTCAGAAACGCCGAAACCGGACGCAGCTTGCGCCGCCGGCTCATAGATTCCGGTAGCCGCAGTTTGTTGCAACTCGTTCTACGCCGCGCGACCTTTGCGTTTGAGTTCTTTTTTGAGGCGTCGGCGTTCGGCTTTGCTCATCGAATCCCAGTCGATGTCGTCCCCGCCTTCTGAGTCGTCGTTGGCGGACTCGTTCTTAGCCGGTTTGAAATCGGGTGCGTCCTCGGATGATTCGTCGTCAGACTGCGATTTTCGATTGAGGAAACCTCCCAATCCGAAGCGGCGTTTCTTGGCAGGGGCTTCGTCAGACTCTTTTGTATCAGACTCTTCTTCGACTGCTGCGGCTTGATTCAGTGCTTCCGTTTCTGACTCTTCCGAGGCTGCTTTGTTTCGGCCACGCAGTCCGAGACCGAACCGACGTTTGCGAGCTGGCTCTGGTTCGTCTTCCTGCTCAGCTTCGGGTGTCGAGTCCTCGACTGGTTCTTCAGCTACGACGTCAGCCTTCTTTTCGCGACGCCACCAGCGAGACTTGGGTTCCGACTCGTCCAGGGCCTCGGGTTCATCATCTGGTTCAACTTCGTCGCCCTCGAGTGCATCCTCGTCACGACGCAGGACGTTGAAACGCAACCCAGAAAGTCGTTCCTTGAGGGTCGGACTGTCTTCAATTTCACAAACCTCACGGTACAGCAAACGCAGATACCGTCCGAGCGAAAGCACCAACGCTGTCGATCCGATGAGGGGTGCAGAGGCGACTAGCGACCAGCGAAACGGGGAGTTAGTTTCGATGATGTTCCAGCCGGCGGCTTCCGGAACTGCAAAGACGGCGACCGCTGCCAACATCGCAACCAGCGACCATCGCGAACGATAAATCTCGGCAACCAATCGTAGTGCAAGAACTGCGGCTCCGACGGAAACGACGAGACGAACCCAATCGGCACCCGAGAGTGCGACTCGCTTGCCGAATATCAAATCCAGACAAGCTCCCAACCACTCGGTTAATGATAAAGCGGTTCCCACGCTACAGATCGCCGTCGCGAGCAAGACCGTTCGCCACAAACGATAGCGCCCGAGGTAGTCGTCGAGACGGTAGCGGCGCAGTTGATACGTCAGCAACGAAATGCCAGCGGCGGCGGCAAACAGAATGCTCTGATACCAATTGCCAAAGCTATCGGTTCGATCGAGACGGAAGACTCGTGAGATATCAGGAGCGTAGACCAATTTGGGCCAGGTAACCGCTAGGTAGTTGAGCAGGCAAAGCAGTAGCGTCATGCCAGCGATGCTTGATGCAACGATCGAAAAGGTACGGTTATGAACCGGCACTAACGAAAACCAACGCCCATTGATGCGACGTTGAACTCGTTCGCCGTACGCCGCGGTCGGCCGCCTTGCTTCACGAAGTCGCTCAACCTCACGCCGGCTTGCCGCCGTGGAGGTTTCGCCTTCGGCTTGTTGAGCCGAATAGAGGACTCGTCGCCGACGATCAATCGTTCGTCGTCCTATCGCCATGAATACCGCTTGATTTGCACTGGGCCAAAATGAGAGGGATGGCTGGCGACCTTAGGAAAACTAATTCACACACGTCAATCGAAGTCGGCATTGATAGCAAACTAAAACAGCACTCCCACTACTGTGATGACGATGATCGCAAGTCCCGCCATGATTTTCCCCAGTGCACCGAAGGTGCGGCCCCAAAACGCGGCGTGTCCGATTGTCCAGCTTTCACGCCAACTCCGACCATCGGACCATTCACCGTACATCGCCCCCGCGGTGGCTCCGAGTCCGCCGAAAAGTATTGCCGCGATCACAGGTCCAATCACGGGCACGGGAATACCGACGAAGGCACCGCCAATTGCACCCACCATTGAGCCAATCATCGCGAATAGGGTCGACCGCCGGGAAGCGCCGGCCTTCTGGGCGCCCAAGGCTCCAGCAACGAGTTCGATGACTTCCCCCAGCATCGCGAAACCAAAGGCGACGCCGGTGGCGACAAAACCGATTTGCGCACGACCTTCGTCCGGCCCCAGCCATGCATAGAGTGCAATCAGGGCTACAGCGATCCAATTACCAGGCAGCGAAATCAGATTCAGGCCCCAACTGACCGTGCAAAGCAGCACCAAGGCGATCGCAAGCGATACCGTTCCGGTGGGCCCCAACCACGAAAACCACTCACCCCAATCTGGCCAAGAGATCGCAGCTGCGACCGCGTCTGCACCGGATGGGCAATCAAACTTCATCAAAGATTCTCACGGTCGGAAAGGTCAGGGAGGCGCGTTTTTTTGAGGTCGACGGTGAACCTCAGGAAGGCTGCCGGGTGTCGAGACACGCATCAAAGCGGTGCATTTCTTAGGCCAAGGATATCGTTACCCACCACTACGGATTCATCATCGGCCACAAAATCCAGATTGCCTAGTTCCGGACCCCGGTTGCCGGTCCAGGGCGGTTTCAAAGTGGCGTCACAGATATTGCCAATTCCGGTTAGAATGGATGTGCCCGCGATCTTATTTGAAGTCTATTGTCCAAAGAAGTCTGAGGGATCAACACAACCATGTCGCAGAGTGTTCTGGATACGAATGTGCTTGTGCTCAATCGCTTTTACATGGCGATTCGAGTGGTGAATGTTCGACGAGCGTTCACGTTGCTTTACCGCGATTGCGCTGAGGTCATCGGCAGCAGCGACGGCTCCTACGTGAGCTATGATTTCGAAAGCTGGTGCGAACTAAGCCAATTGACCTCGATGGAAAAGCAACCCGGCGAGGAGTACATCCAGGCGGTCAGCTTTGAATTGCAGGTGCCTCGCATTTTGCGATTAACTCGATTCGATCGCATGCCAGCCCAGACGTTGCGATTCAACCGCAAGAACTTGTTTGCTCGCGACGATCACACGTGCCAGTACTGTGGTAAGAACGAACCGACAAACAAGCTGAGTCTTGACCATGTGATTCCACGGTCGCACGGCGGACCGACGACTTGGGAAAACATCGTATGTTGTTGCCTGCGATGCAATTCGCGAAAGGGCGGTCGAACTCCCAAGCAAGCCAACATGGCGTTGTTGACCAAGCCCATCAAACCGCGATTCAATCCCACGATGATCGCCTCGGTGGACGACCCGCGTTATGAATGTTGGAAGACATTCCTACCTGCCGCTGGCTAGGTAGCAAAATTCATCTAACCCAAGCTCATTCGAAACGGCTTCGGTTTGAGTCTGAATAGATGGATAGAAATCTTGAATCGGTAGAAACGGAAAAAGGCCGGTGGAGCATATGCTTCACCGGCCCTTCGCTTCATTTGGTTTCTTAGCTGTTCGCTAGAAGCTGATTCCTAAGCGGTCTAGTTATCCGCGAGTGGCTCTTTCTTTTCGGTGATGACTTCGCATTCACCCGATTCCGATTTCTCAGCGTTGAGTTGCATGTAACTCTTCCATTCCTCAGGCAGATTGTCCTCGTGGAAAATCGCTTCGACAGGGCACTCTGGAACGCAGGCTTCGCAATCGATGCACTCTTCCGGATGGATATAGAGCATCTGGTCGCCTTCGTAGAAGCACTCTACGGGACAAACAACAACGCAATCAGTGTATTTGCAACCCGAGCAGGGTTCGGCGACGACGTGGGTCATGGTGAGGACCTTTCTGTACGGACTTCGGGAATGAAGTCAGGCTTCTTGTTGATGGTGTTAGACCTTGGTCAGTTTATCGACCTGTCTAGGTATGTTCTGAACTAGATTCTTATCGGGTTTGGCACCCGAATCGTGTTCCACCCGCTATTACTTTACGCTTCGCAGGTTAGGCCAATCAAAAAACTTAGCGTGTTTGGCGAGGTTTTCCATCCCAGCGGGATATGGCGAATGGCCAAAATGCGTCATTTTGTTGTTTGCCCACCTAATTCAACCTCTTTGCATCGGCTTTCGCGTGTCTTCCAGCGCCCCCAACTCGCCTGACTCCTCGTCTATTGAATCGTCAGACCCCATGATTCGTCCCGTTTTGCGGCTCAAACCGGGCCGTCAATTCCCGTTCTTGTCGCGTCACCCTTGGGTTCATGCTCACGCTTTGGCCGACGAAGGACGGAATTTGAACTGCGGTGACGTCGTTGACCTGATTGATCACGACGGAAATTGGGTGGCACGTGGCGTGATTAACCCCCAATCACGATTACGGGTTCGCCTTTACGGATACGACCAATCCACTGAAATAGGGCCTGATTTGTGGCGAGATCGCTTAGACCGAGCCATCGCGCGACGTCGAATCAGCGGTCCCATGAACCCGGAAGGCGCCGAGCGATTGGTGTTTAGTGAATCGGACCTGATCAGCGGCTTGATCGTTGATCGCTACGCCGATTGCCTGGGTGTGCAGTTCACTGCAGGCGGATTGCTGAAATGGAAAGATGAGATTCTCGAGCACCTCAAGACCACCCTGGGTGCTCGCGGCATCGTGGTTCGAGTTGACGAAAAAACGGCGAAGCACGAAGGCATTGATCCGCTTGAAGCCAGTCATGGCAGCGATGACTTAACCGGAACTGTCGAATACGTCCAAAACGGGTTGCGGCTGACCGTCGACCTCAGTGGCGGCCAAAAAACAGGCGGTTATCTCGACCAAAGAATCAATCAGGAAATTGCTGCGGGTTACATGCGAGGTCGTCGCGTCCTTGATATGTGCTGCTATCAGGGTGGCTTCGGCTTACCCGCCGCAGCTAAAGGTGCAGCATCGGTTTTGGGAGTCGACACAAGCGCCTCGGCACTTGCCGCCGCCGCCCAAACGGCCCAGCAGAACTCGATTGAGAACGTAACATTTGAACAGGGTGACTGCTTCGATTGGCTCAAGGACGCCGTTGAGAATGGTCAGCAATTTGATGCGGTGATTTTGGATCCGCCTCGATTTGCCGGATCTCGACACCAAGTAGACTCGGCGATGCGTGCGTATCGTCGCATCAACGCCAGCGCCATCGACTTACTCCCACCGGGCGGCATTTTGGTGACGTGCAGTTGCAGTGGTCGTGTATCACGATCGGACTTTTTGAACATGCTAATGGACGTTGGACGCCGCAGACGCCGAGACTTAGTCATGCTGGAAAACAGAGGACCAGCACCAGACCACCCGGTAGCGATATCGTGCCCTGAAAGTGATTACCTCAAGTGCGTGATCGCTGAAGTTCAGTAAACGTTCGACTTAACAAATCCCTGACGACTCAGTTGCACTTTAGACCGAACAATCGCTGACTCTTGTGGCAACGGAGTCTATACTGAGCGGCGAACGCTCGTCTCTTGTTGCTCATCTTGACTACTCGACACTTTGGAGTGCCCTATGGCGGGCGTGACCCTCAAACTACTTCACGGTGCTGACCGCGGTAAAATTTACGAAGACCTTGAGCCACCATTCACAGTGGGTCGGGAAGAAGGCAATGACATCCAGCTTAACGATGAACGCGTTAGCCGATGTCACTTCAAGGTCCAACGTGACAACGACCGACTAGTCCTAACCGACTTGGACAGCACCAATGGCACTAAGGTCAATGGAGTTGAGTGCCAACTTAAAATTCTGCGACACGGCGATTTGATCGCGGTAGGTCGCAGCTTGATGCTTGTGGGTAGCGAATCACAAATTGCCGCTAGGTTAGCGGCGATGGGAACAGAAAATCCCACGATCAGCCGAGAGATGTCATCCTCGGAAAGTTCGATTGCAATTGAGATTAGCCAAGAGCCCAAGAGCCCCATTCCCGCCGAAGTGATTCAACTTCATGAGGTGCCATCAATTCCGGATGATCTATCACCGGGACAAAAGGCGCAGCTTTGCGAGATCCTCGACTACTTGCAATCACGCCTGCATCGTTTGATCGAATCCGCTCGAACGGAAGAGAACAATCAAGAGGTCGTGCTGAAACTTTCGGCATGGCAACGCATGCTCGACACACAATCACGTCTGGCCGCCATGACACGTCAGATTGCCGATCCCGATTGGCCTAACGAATAGAAAGATACGCGTTAGGTGTCATGCAACGGGTACTTAGCGTCAAGCACCAAGTGCTAGGTCGAAGCAAGTTTTAGGACCAATCAGGTTTGTCATAGCTTCGATCCAGTTGCTGAAACCTACCTCAGGCTCGTGGGTGAAATTGCGTGTGAACCTTTTTCAGCCGTGAGTGTTCCACGTGCGTGTAGATTTGCGTGGTTTGAATACTTGCGTGTCCGAGCATCTCTTGCACGAGACGCAAGTCAGCGCCACCGGCCAGCAAGTGCGTGGCAAAACTATGACGCAGGCTGTGTGGACTAATCTTGTCATCGATACCAACCCGAGCAGCGTACATCTTCACCAATCGCCAAAGCTGAACCCGATCAATCGGTCGCCCGCTTCGCGACAAGAACAACTCTTCGGGCGGATGAGGACTCTTGGCTGCCAGTTCGCCTCGCAAGTCTTCGAGATATCGCTGTATCGCGACAATCGCACGACCGCCTAGGGGCACCATGCGTTGCTTGCCGCCTTTGCCTTCACATCTGAGGTGCTTTTGCGGCATCGAGAGATCTCTCACTCGCAACGTGCAAACCTCCGATGCACGGCACCCGGTCGCGTACAAGACTTCCAGCATTGCAACGTCACGCTGCCAATACTTGTCGTACTTCTTGGGCGACGACAAAAAGTCATTCACTTGGCGAGTGGTTAACACGCCGGGCATTCGCTGCCACATTTTCTGAGTGGCGATCAAGTCGGCCGGATTGTCGGTGACGATGCCTTCGAGTTGCAGGAACTTAAAAAACGTGCGAACCGCTACGACGTTCCGAGAGATCGACGAGGGAGCCAAGTTTTCTTCTTGTAACGTCCCGACATAGGACGAAAGATCTTGAACTTTCAGATCGGCAAGCGATCGCTGATCCACCCACGCCACGAATCGTCGCATGTCATTGCCGTAGGCCGCGATCGTGTTTGCGGCCAAGTGGCATTCGCCTCTCAAGTAGGCCAGATATTCCGTACAAAGCGTCTGCGTAGCCCGGCCGGAAGTTGCCGCTGGGCCAGCCGTCGCCAACTGCTGCAGCTTCGTAACGCGTTTGGCCATGGATAGCACCGGTAGTTGTAAGGAAGCGAACCTCAACCGCTTGATTGAGGAAGCTTTGATCGCCGTAGCGGCCGAGGAAGGCTCAAGAGGCACCCCGATTTAGAACGCCCCTTTATCCCCATCGGCATTTCCGACTACGCTTTCCTAGTACGAGCGATCAAGTTCGGGTCATCCCAGTCACTCCATTTCGATCAATTGCCATGAATGTTTTGGTTGTCGGCGGCGCCGGCTATATCGGTTCCCACGCTGTTCGCCTCCTCACCGATGCTGGACATAACGTCACCGTGTACGACAACCTTTCAAGGGGTCATGCCGCCGCGGTTCCCGAAGGCATGCTCGTTGTGGGCGAACTCGCCGATCAGGCAAAGTTGGTCCAGGTGCTGAAGGAAAAAGAAATCGAAGCGGTCATGCACTTCGCCGCCTTCGCTCTCGTGAACGAATCCGTCAACGATCCATCGCTGTACTATCGCAACAATGTCATCGCCACCATCGAGTTGCTCGACGCGATGATGGAAGCCGACGTCAAGAAGTTCGTTTTCAGCAGCACGACGGCGACCTATGGAGAGCCGGACACGATTCCGATTCCCGAAACAACTCCGCAGAAGCCCATCAACCCTTATGGCTTTACGAAACTAGTCGTCGAACAAGCGCTTGCTGATTACGCCCATGCGTACGGACTCGGTTACGCAGCACTGCGCTACTTCAATGCTGCCGGTGCCCGCCCCGATGGAACGATTGGCGAAGACCATGCTCCCGAATCCCACTTGATTCCTATTGTGTTGCAGGTCGCGTTAGGTCAACGCGATCACATCACGGTCTTCGGCGACGACTATCCAACACCCGACGGAACCTGCATTCGTGATTACATCCACATAGATGACCTAGGCGCCGCTCACTTGTTGGCGATGGAAAAGCTTGAACCTGGCAAGGGCATTTGCGTGAACCTGGGCACCGGGCGCGGAACCAGTGTTCGCGAGATCATTGATGCTTGCCGCGAAGTTACCGGCCACGAGATTCCAGAGGTAATGGGCAAACGACGCGAAGGCGATCCACCAGAACTGATCGCCGATGCTACGCTTGCCAAAGAAATGCTCGGTTGGGTGCCGAAGTACAACGATCCCAAATCGATCATTGAAACGGCTTGGAAATGGCACAAGGCTCATCCGCACGGCTACGCAAAGTAACCAAGCGCATAAGTTGAGCAGCAGACAAGTAAAGCAGTAACAACGCAGCAAAGCGTGGTGTGACCGCCGGCCTTACTACTACTGCTGCTGCAGTTTCGCCGCCATCAAGGTGTTGTGAAGCAACATCGCAATCGTCAGCGGCCCGACTCCCCCCGGCACAGGCGTGATCGCCGATGCTTTATCTTTCGCTGCGTCAAACGCCACGTCGCCGACTAGCTTATCGCCAACGCGGTTGATCCCCACATCGATCACCACCGCACCATTGGCGATCATGTCAGCGGTGATCATCTCCGGCACACCCACCGCAGCAATCAACACGTCTGCAGTTTGGCAAACTTCGGCTAGGTTCGCTGTGCGACTGTGAGCGATGGTAACGGTGGCATTTGCGACGTCTTCACCACAGGAACCGGTGCGCTGCGCCAACATCATGGCCATTGGCTTGCCAACGATATCACTACGGCCAACAACGACGACATGCTTTCCCGCGACGCTAAGCCCGGTGCGATGAAGCAATTGGACAATTCCGTGCGGAGTGCAGGGTAAAAACCGAGGCCTTCCCTGCATCAGCAGCCCCACATTGACGGGCGAAAAAGCGTCGACGTCCTTCATCGGATCGACCGTATCCAAGATCGCTCGCTCGTCGAACCCGCTTCCACCGTTGCCCTTTTTGGGCAGCGGTAGTTGGACAAGAATGCCATGGACAGCGGGGTCTTGATTGAGCGATTCAATTACCTCGACAAGTTCTGCCTGGGTGGTTTCGGCGGGTAGGCGAAGGGTCCGCCCGTCGATCCCAGCTTTCTCGCAAGCTCGACTTTTGTTTCGCACGTATACTTGGCTAGCGGGATCCTCACCCACCAAAACGGCGGTCAAACAAGGTTTCGGTCCACCTCCCGCGACAAATTCGGCGACCTGGGCTGCGACATCTTGTCGGATTTCCAGACCAATTTGTTTCCCGTCTAAAATCTTGGCTGACATTAGTTTTCTTAATCTTTCTGGTCGAGGAAACGGATCAGGTATTCAAGCGTTTTGATCGCCATAGTGACGATGGCAGGGGATCGCTATAGTTACCCAAAGAACGCATTTTGCGGAAGTCACTGAAGTAAGCCCGCCTGAATTGCGGAAACCATAATCACACAGGATTCGCGTCTCGATGTCTACCGACGCCCCCAAGCTTAGCGCCGTTGAAAAAATCAAAGAAGAAAGCAAGTTCCTTGCCGGGACCATTCCCGAGGAAATCGCTGCTGGTACCGACCACTTTAACGATGAGAATCTGCAACTGCTCAAGTTCCATGGCAGTTACCAACAAGATGACCGCGATCGTCGGATCGAAGCCAAGAAAGCTGGTATCGGAAAATACTACTCGATGATGCTGCGGTTGCGGATTCCGGGCGGACGAATTTCGTCGGACCAGTTTCTGAAGATGCTCGACATGTGCGACGAGCTCGGCAACTCGACGATGAAGATCACGACGCGTCAAACGATTCAGCTACACGGCATTCTGAAGCAAAATCTGCGTCCAACCATCAAGCGCATCAACGACATGGCTCTATCGACGCTTGCCGCTTGCGGTGACGTCAACCGGAACATCATGTGTTGCCCAGCCAAGCGGAATGATTCCGTTCACGCCGAACTCGAACGGTTGACAGATGAATTGACCGAAGCGATGGCACCGAAGACTCCTGCTTATCATCAATTGTGGTTGTCCGAAACGGACGCCGATGGCAATGTCATCAGTGATGAAAAGTACATGGTGTCCGATGGCACCCCTGCGGAAGTCATCGAACCACTGTACGGCGCGACGTACTTGCCGCGTAAGTTCAAGATGGGCCTAGCGCTTCCCGAAGACAATTGCATCGATATCTACACGCAAGACATCGGCCTGCTCGCCGTCGTCCAAGATGGAAAGATTGTCGGCTACAACGTGTTGGTCGGCGGTGGCATGGGCACTACTCCCGCCAAGAAAGACTCGTTCCCAGCACTAGCCAAACGGATGGCATTCGCGACTCCCGAACAAGTTGTCGGCGTTTGCCAAGCGGTCCTGAAAGTGCAACGCGACAATGGCAACCGCGAAGATCGCAAACTCGCTCGGATGAAGTACCTAGTTGCTAACTGGGGCATCGAGAAGTTCCGAGCCGAAGTCGAAAAGTACTTTGGCGAACCTTTGGCCGATTGCACCGATGACGATGTGCACGGCTTCGATGACCACATGGGATGGCAAGAGCAGGGCGATGGCAAATGGTCCTATGGACTGAACATCGAAAATGGTCGGCTATATGACGATGACAAAATTCAGTTTAAGGCTGGATTGCGATCAATCTGCCATCGCTTTAAGACAGAGATCCGCATGACGGGTCATCAAAGTGTCATCTTTACCGACATTGAAGATTCCGACAAAGACGAACTGATTGGACTGATTAAAGCAGCGGGCATTCCCACCACCGAAGTCACCAGCACGGTCCGACGTTGGTCGATGGCCTGTGTCGCCCTGCCAACGTGTGGACTCGCGATCACCGAATCGGAACGTCGCTTGCCGTCCATCATCGACAAGCTTGAAGAACCACTCGCAAAGCTTGGACTTAGTGGCGAACGCTTCACCATCCGAATGACGGGATGCCCCAACGGTTGCGCTCGTCCCTACAATGCCGATTTGGCGCTCGTTGGAAAAGCGAAGAACAAGTACACCGTGTTCGCGGGCGGTGGTTGGCTCGGTAACCGGCTCGCTTATGTCTACAAGGACTTGGTCCCCGACGACATTGTGGTGGACGAGATGATCGGCATTTTCTCGGCCTTCAAATCGCATCGCCAAGACGGTGAATCCGTCGGTGACTTTTGCGCCCGAGTAGGGCAAGAAGATTTAGAAGTGCTAGCCGCAGCAGCACCGCGTCCCTAATGCGTCAATGACCAATTGGGCTAACGTTCACGAATGTGGTCGAAGCACTAGAACAACGCCAAACTAGAACAACGCCAAACTAGAACAACGCCAAACTAGAACAACGCCAAACTAGAACAACGCCAAACTAGAACAATGCTTAACTAGCACAACGCTAAACCTGAACGTCCAAGTATCCTTGAGCAATCTGCTTTTGAGCTTGGACGGTGGTTTCAAGCATTTGATTGATGGCGTCGCCGGTTTGCCGTTGAGCGTCAAGCTGTTTGCCCATGACAGCGATATCGATCTTCTGATACACCGCTGCCGTCTGGGCATTGAGTGCTAGCTGAACGGGTGCTGGGATCGCGGACATACGAAACGGATCTCTTTGGAAAGGGTGTACCTTTCAAGCATTCGGTACGCTGACCAGGATTGCCAAGCAATTATCACTATTGGGGGGCGAAACCCTTGGTCCCACTCAATTTCGATACGGTTGGGCAGACTTTAACGGCAAGTTCGGGCAACCCGCCTCACTTAGTTTTCCGACAGCTCACGGCAACTCCATGGTTTTCTAAGCATCCATCGCCGTGGCGTTCATGGGAAGGAACTTAAGAATCGACAATCAGGGCAAACCAATTCTGCGGTAAACTTCTGCTTGCTTGCCGACTTGATCAAGTATGTTCAGATGCTGGTTTGAACGGCGTTATCAAGCAACGATCTTGTCCGCAAACCTCGCCGACAATGTCTCTCAACCTACCGCAAACCGATCGAATGAGGACATGAAATTACTCTTCGCAACGATGGTTCTATGCTTAACGTCGTTTGCTCTACATGCCGACGAACCTGCCAACATCGTACTGATTATTGCCGACGATCTTGGCTATGGTGAGACCGGCATGATGGCCAACCAAGAAATCCCAACACCGCACATCGATGCTCTTGCTGCCCGTGGCGTTCGTTGCACGGCGGGTTACGTCACGTCGTCGTACTGCAGTCCGTCTCGCGCAGGCATCATGACGGGGCGATACCAATCACGGTTTGGGTACGACCGCAATCCTGTTGGCAAGCAGAACTTGGACGATTCGGCAGGGCTTCCGAATGACCAAACAACTTTCGTTCGCTTGCTGGCAGATGCCGGTTACAAAACAGGATTAGTTGGCAAGTGGCACCTCGGATCGACTCAATCCAAGCGTCCAACGTCGAGAGGGTTTGGCTCGTTTTACGGATTCCTACATGAAGGTCACTTCTACGTTCCTGGACCACCATTTGAAAAAGTGTGGACTATGGTTCGCGATAAGACTCTCAAACCCGGGGAACGAGTTCGTAAGGACATGATCGTTCGTGGGAACTATGCACCGATCAGCGAGCCAGATTACAACGCCGACAATCCCGTTTATCGCGAGACCGAAACGCTTGAGCAATTTGATTACCTCACCGATGCGATCACTGACGAAGCCCTGTCTTTCATCGAAGAACATCACGACAAACCTTTTTGCTTGACGGTGGCATACAACGCCGTTCACAGTCCGATGCAAGCGAAAGCGAGTGATGTGCAAACGGTAGATCACATCAGCGATATTCAGCGTCGAATTTTTGCAGGAATGTTAGTTGCGTTGGATCGAGGCGTTGGTCGAGTTAGTGATGCGATTGAAACGCTTTCGCTCACCCGCAAAACGCTGGTGGTTTTTGTGAGCGACAACGGAGGACCTACCCAGGAACTGACTAGCAGCAACGCACCATTGCGAGGCGGCAAAGGATCGCTCTACGAAGGTGGCATTCGCGTCCCGATGTTGTGGTCCATGCCGGGTCGAATCGCCGAAGGAAAAACCGAAGATCGCCCCGTGCTAAGTCTCGACATTGCTGCAACGGCCTTGGATCTTGCTGGTATAGAGCCTGTCGAAGGAGCAGACGGTCAAAGCATCTTTTCTTGGATCAACGACGCGACGAAACCATCACCTCATCAAACGATATTTTGGCGGATGCCCCGAGACAAACTGGCACTACGTCACCAAGATTGGAAAATCGTGCGACTAAGCGCGGGCGACAGTGTCCAGCTCTACCACCTCGGCACTGACCTCTCGGAAACGAAGGATCTGGCTAGCCAAGAACCTGCAATGCTATCGAAATTGATTGATCGTTGGGAATCGATCAATGCTCAGATGGCACCCGAAACCGACTGATTCTGGTATCCAGAAACAGTCAAAAACCCAACAAGCTTGAGCGAAACCGCGTTTCCAAAGTCTCAGCAAACCTGACTTTGCGGGCTGCTGCAATCCCCACCCATTTCGCCCACAGCTCTTTAGCGAACGATTCTAGCCAATCGCTTTACCTTAACCCGTTCGGGTGGTAGACTGCCTAGCCCCCCCCCCCATAGAAATGCCATCCTGCCTAGTACCTATGGGCTACCTGTGAGTGCTTCACTGCACCGGTAGCAAAGTCGACCAGTGGGATCGACCGCCAAGGAGCTCTGACATCTAGTTATGCCCGATCTGCAATCGCGTGAACTTGAGATTCGCTATGAAGCATCGGATCAGTTCGTGCCCATTCTGCAGCATCTCAATGCGACGCTATTAGTTTCGACCTACAAGCTAGGTCGGGTCGCGGTTTTGCAGCCGGGCGTGTCGTCATCAGGCAACGGAAAGCTGTCGGTCCAATTTCGGGCGTTCCCGCAAGCGATGGGCATCGCGGTGAGTCCCGATCGTTTGGCCATCGGAACGAGCCGCAGTGTTTGGCAGTTCGAACGTCCCCGAGGCGTTGCTATTCCGGATCGGGATGGTCGGCTATCCAAAGTCGCTTACTTACCCCGCCGGCAACATATCACTGGCAACATCAGCATTCACGAAATGGCTTGGCAAGTTGATGAACTGTGGGCCGTCAACACACTGTTCTCTTGCCTTTGCACGTTTGACGATTCGCACAACTTTGTGCCGCGTTGGAAACCAACTTTCATTTCTCACTTGCGTCCCGAAGACCGTTGTCACCTCAATGGCTTAGCAATGGGTCCGAGCGGTCCGACTTATGTGTCCGCGTTAGGACAAGGTGACCGCCAAGGCAGTTGGCGTGACGACAAACTGAACGGTGGTTGCCTGTTAGACGTTGCATCAAGTGAAGTTGTGTTGGCTGGTTTGGCAATGCCACATTCACCTCGGATACATGACGGACATTTGTGGTACCTGCATTCGGGCCATGGCGAACTTAATCGCGTCGATCTGCAATCCGGTCAAAGCGAAACGATCGATCGCGTTCCGGGCTACACGCGAGGCCTATCGTTTGCCGGACAATTCGCCTTCGTGGGCATGTCTCAAATTCGCGAGACCAACGTGTTTGGTGGTTTACCGATCGGCCAAAACCTAGACGCACTTCGTTGCGGGGTAGCGGTTGTGGACTTGGTGTCGGGCCGCAGCGTTGCATGGTTCCAATTCAAATGCGACGTCGAAGAAGTCTTTGCCGTCGAAGTCGTCCCCAACTCCACACCGCTTGTCCTGCACAGTCCCACATTGGAAGACGACGACAAAGAAGTTTGGGTCGTTCCTCCCTTGCCTTCCTAATCAAGAACACAACACTGGTGTTCTTCACCGCCAGCCGCAGTGAAGCCTGCCGAGCGATGCTTTAACAAGCTACGACGTTTCCAATCTCCAGTTTCCAGTTTCCAGTTTCCAGTTTCCAGTCTTCCGCCCCAGACCTCTTGCCTAGAATCGCCCTCATGTCGAAACGCAACTCTGCTACGAATACTTCCAAACGCAGCACCGCTCGCCGCGTGAACCAGAACCGACGACGAAAAGGTCGTTTCGAACGACTGGAAGATCGCCGCTTGATGGCAGCGGACTTAATCCGCGATTTGTACGACGTTAACAGTGCTCCCGCACCGAACGAAGGTATCGCGGTTGGAAATGTGGCCTACTTCGCCAACGAAGATTTGTACGGAAGTGAATTGTGGAAGAGCGATGGAACCGTTGCGGGGACCCAACGGGTCATGGATATATGGGAAGGCTCGCAGAGTTCATACCCCAAAAAGTTTGTAGCGTTCGATGACGGTGCTGCGTTTTTAGCAAGAAGCTACAACGATCTCTTGGAATTTAGTCTCTCGTCAGTGTGGATGACTGACGGAACCGAAGATGGGACCAAACTATTGGCAGAGGGAATCTCGACCTATCAGGCTCCGGTCGATGTTGACGGAAAACTGTTCTTTTCGGGCTACGACTATGCGGAAAGTGATGGATGGGGAATATTCCAATTTGATCCAGCGACGGGAGTCACCTCGGAAGTGTTGTCGGGACTAGAAAGCGACCCACTCAATGGCAACGTCCAAGCCGTGGGCGGAAAGTTGTTCTTCACCCATGATGATGAAGGGGGTGGTGAGGAGTTGTGGGTCAGTGATGGAACCGAAAGTGGAACCAAGCTTCTTAAAGAAATTCAAGACAACGCAACTGCCTACAACTATGGCTACGGAAGTTACCCAGGCGATTTCACCCCTTCTGACGGTTTGCTTTTCTTCACGGCAACCCAGAATTCGACCGGCCAAGAATTGTGGGTTAGTGATGGCACCGAGGTCGGTACTTTCATGTTGAAGGATATCCACACGGGTATCAGTCCTAATTATCCCACAGAGGCTTCTATCGGCAATTCTTCTGTGCCTCACTCCCTAACTGCGGTCGACGGCACCTTGTTCTTCATTGCCGAAGATGGCACTGGAAACCGCCTCTGGAAAACCGAGGGGACTGCGGAAACGACGATCAAGCTGAGCGATGTGGACGATGTGGCCTACCTTACCGAAGCCGGCGGCACGTTGTTCTTCTCCGCCTACCATGAAGAGACCGGCACCGAGTTGTGGTCGAGCGATGGAACGGTAGATGGCACCGCTCTCTTGAAAGACATTTACGAATCACCGTCGGGCGAATATGGATACTTTTACTCCAGTTACCCCGAAACCCTTGCCGAATACAACGGCCAACTACTTTTCATTGTGGCTAACGAGGCTGGCGACAAAGTGCTGTATCGGAGCGACGGCACCTCGGAAGGCACCGTGCCGGTCATCGCCACAGATAGCCGTTTTCATCAGCAGCGTTCGATCGTCGGTAACGCGGCGGGCTATCAATTTTTCACACTTAGCCAATCAAGCGAAGAACTTTGGCGAACCGACGGCACGACCAGCGGAACGGTACTGGTCCAGAGCAACGTTGGTGGAGATTACGACGCATTAGGAAATACCTTCTTAGCGGATGACTTCCTGTTCTTCACCCAACCTAATTTAAGCGACCTTCTTGTGACCGAAGGTGGGGAGGACGACTCGATCGCTGTGACCAGCAACTACAAAAGCAACAATTCCGGAACCCGCTATTCCTTCGAAGCTCTCGGTCAATGGGTGACGTTCACAGACGATGGCATCTGGATTTCCGACGGAACATCGGCGGGAACCGTTAAACTCGCCGATCACGACAACAACTTAGGCTATGGTGTGAACGGCTCACATTTTGCGTTCGGTGCAGATCTAGGGAATGGATCATTTGTTTTTGCAGGGGCCCCTTACTCCGCAGATGGCATGTACATAGGTGCCGAACCTTGGATCAGCGACGGCACGCCTGAGAACACTAACTTGCTTGTCGATATCCCTGGTAATTATAGCGGGTCACATCCATTTGATTTCCAAAGAGCTGGCGACGACGTCTACTTTACGACGTATGGCGAACACTTCGGATACGATCTATGGAAAACTGACGGTACTGAATTGGGAACCGAGCTGGTAACCAATCCCAGCGGTGCTCCTCATTTTACTTACCCCGGTCGAAAGACTGCCGTTGGGGACCGCCTGTACTTCGTGGCGCAAGGTGGCGGCTACTCTACCCCTCACCTTTGGACCATCGGCCCGGACGGGGGCAACGCGGAACAAGTTCTAGACGTTTTGACTGGCGAGCCCATTTTGGATCCAGGCAATTTCATCGATTTCAACGGCAAGCTAGCACTTACTGACTACGTCTCCTATTGGACGTCACTCCAGCCGACACCATGGATCGTTGATGAAGCCGCGGCAACTCAACTGTCAACAACGAGCGTGCAAGATGACTTCGAACTATTTGAGGGCGAACTGTACTTCGCATCCAACAAAGATGAAATTTGGAAGACCAACGGAGAAGTGGAAGGCACTGTCCGAGTTGTAAACCTTACCGAATCCATCGATGGCTACGACTACTACTACAGCAAGCCGGGCGAATTGACCGCGGTCGGCGATCAATTGTTCTTCACCGCGATTGACGACGCGGAAAACTACAACGACCAAGTATCACTTTGGGCACTCCGTGATGGTGTCGCTTCCACAATCATGGAATTTGAACTTGCCAGTAACTATGAACTGTTCGACTTGACGGCTTACCAAGACAAGCTGATTTTCTTTGCAAATGACGGAGTTCATGGAATTGAACCATGGATCAGTGATGGTACGGCACAAGGCACCGAATTATTCAAAGACATTCACCCGATTCTAGGCTCAGGATCCGTTAGAAAACTGCAATCTGATTCTCTTGTCATCGACGAGCAACTGTTCTTCGTTGCCGATGATGGAATCACCGGAGATGAGCCATGGCGAATCACATTGCCAATCGTCGAAGTTGACGCCCCGTTGTTCGAAGGCGACGAAGCAGACGTCGTCACTGCGACAGGCCGCATTCGATTTGCGGAAACCATTGAAGCCGACTTTGGTAACGTGGTCGATAACGGCGACGAAACTTGGACATGGACCGGTAGTTTGCCTGATGGTCCTGCGAACCAAACAGTGACGTTAACGGCGACCGATAGCGACGATTTCATTACGACAGCAACGTTCGAACTTATCGTGAATAATGTCGAACCCATTGTCGTACTCGGCAACGATTTTACTGTTGCTGAAGGAACTGAGTTCGAACTGGACATCACTAACTTAGTGGACCCTGGGCTAGACACCGTCACCAGTTGGACCGTCGACTGGGGTGATGGGTCAAGCGACCAATATACTGAAGCTGGAATTGTCAGTCACATTTACACGGACGGAATGACCACCGCGAACATTTCGGTCAGCGTTGAAGACGAAGACGGATCGTTTGAGGATGCAGGCTCATCAACCGTTACGATCGAGAATGTGCCGCCCACGATCGTATTATCCGGCGAAGCTTCCATCGATGAAGGACGCCCTTACACGTTGACCCTTGGCGACATTACTGATCCGGGCGACGACGTGGTTGTGAAGTGGACCGTTGACTGGGGCGACGGTACTACCGACGTTTACACCGAAGGCGGCGACGTTGAACACGTTTACGCCGACGGCGATTCATCCATGCTGATATCGGTAACTCTTGAGGACGAAGATGGCATTTTCCCGATGGCAGAAACATTGAATGTCGATGTCATCAATGTTAAACCGACGATTGAATTGTCGGGTGATTTTGAAGTGAACGAGGGGGCGACGTATTCACTGACTCTCGGCGAAATTACCGATCCGGGTGAAGACACTGTGACCGAGTGGATCGTGGATTGGGGCGACGGCACTACTGACACTTACACTAGTGGTGGAGTAGTGGATCACGTCTATTCCGACGGGGATTCTTTCCCGACCATCTTTGTGACGTTGCTCGACGACGACGGTACTCATCAGGACGTTGCATCGATTGATGTGTCTGTCTTGAATGTGGCTCCCAGCATTTCGATCAGTGGTGCATCGAGCGTCATCGAAGGTGGCACGTACACGCTGACGTTTGTCGGAGTCGCTGATCCGGGCGACGATCTGGTAGATACTTGGTTTGTCGATTGGGGCGACGGCAACACAGAAAGCTTTAGCTTCGGTCCCAATGGTGGAACTGCTGAACATGTCTATGCCGACGGTGACAGCGCATCCACCATTTCCGTTGGTGTTGAAGACGAAGACGGTCTCTATTCGGACCTTGAAGTCATCGAAGTCTCTGTAATCAACGAAGCCCCCACTACGGAAATCACGGGTGATTCGACAGTCAACGAAGGAGCCACTTATTCACTTACTCTCGGTGACATCGTGGATGCGGGAGATGACACCGTTTATCGCTGGACCGTGAACTGGGGGGACGGCAATACGGACACTTACAGCCAAAACGGCCTGGTCCAGCACACCTACGCAGACGGCGATATCACAGCCACGATCTTGGTAACGATCGAAGATGAAGACGGCGTCTATGTTGATGTTGCTTCCAAAGTCGTTGAAGTTCTCAACGTAGCACCGCAAATTGCGTTCAGCGGGCCGGACAGCGTAGCCGAAGGCGTTACCTACACGCTCAATCTTGGTGCAATCACGGATCCAGGTGTCGATACAGTTTTCTCGTGGACCGTGAATTGGGGCGATGGAACATCCGACACTTACACCGAGGGTGGCGATGTTCAGCACACCTACACTGATGACACCCCTTCCGCATTGATCACCGTTGGGCTCGAAGACGAGGACGGCATTCACGAAGCGGCCAACACAATCACGGTGGAAGTTACGAATACGGCTCCAAGCATCGAACTAACTGGCGATGCAACCGTGCTGGAAGGCTCAACCTATTCGCTGGCTCTGAGCGAGATAATTGACCTTGGCGATGATACGGTGTCTTTAGTCACGGTGAATTGGGGGGACGGGAAGTCCGACACTTACGATTCGCTCGAACTACCGACCGCGGTTGACCACGTCTTTCAAGACAATGCACCGGTGTACAACATCACCGTTGAGTTGACCGATGAGGATGGCGATCATACGTCGCCTCAAACCTTGGCTGTTGAAGTGATCAACGCGCCACCGACGATTGACTTAGGTGGCGACATCACACTGAGCGGAGTCGGCGAGGTTAATTTTAGCCGCAAGGAATTGGCGGTAACCGATCCGGGTCTATTGGACACGCACACCGTGACCGTCGACTACGGCGATGGCAGCGACTTAGAGACATTCGCTTTGGATTCCAGTCGAGAATTCCAACTCAACCACATTTACCGATATCCCGGTGTCTACACATTATCCGTTTCAGTTGATGATCAAGATGGCGGCATCGCAACCGACCAAATCCAGGTCACTGCCGACGTTCAATTGGGATTCGCCCTCGGCGATACCGGTCGGGGAATTGCGGTTGCCGATAACGCAACTGGTGTCGGCTACATCATGTACAGTGCCGAGATCGTGCAAGAACGTTTCACTGCGGCACCACCGCGTCTCGCTGCCCAACAACTCGTAGCGGTCCGTAACGTTGGTGGCCAATGGCAATATAACGACAACAACGCGTGGTTTGACTTTGAAGCAGTCGACGGCGATCGTTTGCTAGCCTCGGTCGATTTTGATTCCGACACGATAGCGACGCTGCACGGGTCGCTAGGTATGGTTGCCGGGATTGCCAGCGGGTACACATCGGGCGATCTCGACGTATTTGCCAATCAGTACAACGGTAAATATGGTCTTGGCGAATTCACGGTTTCCGGAAGTCACTTTGTGATCGGTGGTTCGGGTCAAACAAGCGGACTAGGGGAACTTGGTGGCGGCATTGCGGTGAAAGAGGATGCTAGTGGCACCGGATACCTGATGTATAGCAAGCAGAGCGTGCATGATCGCTTTGTCGATCATGCACCTCGACCAGCCAACGCCGACCACGTGATTGCTGTTCAGTATGCCGATGGCCAATGGTCCTACAACAATGACCTCGGATGGTTCAGCTTCGATCCTGCGGGCACCGACCGCTTGTTAGCGGCTGTTGATTTCGACAACGACACAGCGACCTCATTAGAAAATAGTGCGGCAGTAATCGAGGGGATCATTGCTGGTTACCCTATCGGCGATCTCACTTTCACGGCGAACGAGTTCCGTGGTGTTGCGAATGTCGGCGAGTTTTCCGTTTCGGGTACGTTCTTCGAAAACCGCTATCCGGGTCTCTACGACATTGGTGATTTGAAGTTTGGCGTCACCGCTCAGGATAACGGGACTGGAACAGGCTACTTGATGTACACGGCGGAGGACGTGCAGTCGCGTTTTGCCGCCAACCGCCCATCATACGCACACAGTTCGAACTTGATTATGGTTCGGTTCCACGCCGGTGCATGGCAATACGACAACAACACCGCCTGGGTAGAATTTACTCCGACGACGACGGATCGTTTGCTCGCCGACGTTGATTTTGACAACGACACGATCGTTGGTTTGATGATCGGATCTGATGGCGAACTTGCTCCCGTTGAAGGCATTTCGGTCGGTTACGTCGATAGCGACTTAGCCTTCTTTGCCAACCAGTACAAAGGTCGAATCAATCCAGGAGATTTCGAAGTCAGCGGGACGTTCTTTACCACGGGCACGGTGTTCGAATCGTGGTCTGACGAAAGCATGAGTAATCCTGATTCGTCACATCCAAGCCCCTTGCTGATGTCCTCCCGATTGGATGTCACTGGCGAAGGCAACGTGACTGCGTTGGACGCTCTGCAAATCGTGAATCATGTGGGAATGCAAACAGGCGAAAGCGAATCTGTTTTGCCATTGCAACTTGCCGACCGAGTCGATCGACTCGACGTCAACGGCGATGACAAGGTCAGCGCCCTAGACGCATTGTTAGTGATCAACGCGTTAGCACGACAAGAGTTTACGCCTGCACCACTGGACAATGGCCTGGGTAATGGCCTCGATGCTGACGAAGTCGACGAAGCATTTGCTGATGCGCTTAGCGATTGGCAAGAACCAAGCTTGTTCTAGACGTTGCTTTCGGCGAATAGCGAAGCTTTGGCTGGACGGTATGAATGCTGCGAGTTTCGCGATTGAGTGATTGAAATATTACTCAGTCGCGAAGCGGTGGCTCAATACCGCCAGAGATCAAACTGGGGCACAGATTGAAGTTGGTTGCTACTGCAAGCAGCGTCTTGTCGCTTCAGTTGGCCGGAGGCATGGTTGCAGGCTACCAACAACGCCAGGATGTTCCGCGAGCGACAACTACCAACGCATCACGGCAGTGCCCCAAGACAATCCCGCACCGAAGCCGCAAAGCAGAACCAAGTCGCCGGAACTGATTTTTCCATCACGCACGGCTTCGTCGAGCGCAAGTGGAATGCTGGCACCGGACGTGTTGCCGTAGCGGTCCAAGTTCACAAAGACGCGGTCTGCAGGCACGTTCAAGTCGGAAACGGCTGAATCAATGATTCGCTGGTTCGCTTGGTGCATCACCACTAACGCCAAATCAGTGGGACAGACGTTAGCAGCAGCAAGCACGTCCTTAGCGCTTTCGTCGAACACTCGCACCGCCCACTTAAACACACTTCGGCCATCCATCGTGAGGTACTGATGCCCCTCGTTGTAAGTCTCTGGCGTAGTGTGCATGCGTGTGCCGCCGGCGGGAATGCACAACATTTCACCGCCACAACCTTCGCTGCCGAGTTGGTAAGCGAGGATCTCGCCCCCGTCGGTTGTGTCCGGAGTCAGCAAGACGGCTCCCGCTCCATCACCGAACAAGGGATAGGTCTTCTTGTCTTCAGGGTTTACCGTGCGGCTCATTAAGTCCGCACCAACGACAAGTACACATTGGTTGTTACCCGCGGCAATGAATTGAGCCGCGGTGATCATGGCGTACATGAATCCGGCACACGCGGCGTTGACATCCATAGCCGGTGCCACTGCACCAAGTCGGCGTTGCAGATGACAAGCCGTCGATGGGGTGGGGTGATCAGGGGTGATCGTCGCGACGATGATCAAATCAATTTGGTCTGCGGTCACACCGGCCGATTCCATGCAACGGGTCGCCGCTTCGTAACAAAGGTCGCTGGTCGCTTGGGTCGGATCAGCGTGGTGACGCTGCTTGATTCCCGTGCGTCGGATGATCCAATCGCTATCGCATCCAAGTTCGGCCAGGTCTTCGTTCGATACAACGTTACTTGGCACGTACGACCCGGTCGACGCGATTCGCACCGACTTGACTTTCCCCATCCGGCCTCGAGTCGAAAGCGGAGACGTTTGATCGTTAGAAGCGGGGTCTACCGTCGCGTAAGAATTGGATTCAGCCATGCGTGGGGCGGTGTTGAATTGAGTCAGGTAAGATAAGAACGAGGTGCCGTCACCACTGTGTTGAAAGAGCCCGAAAGTATAGCCGGATTCGATTTTCGTTGTTAGATCACACTCCCCGACGCCGATTACTGATGTCTGCGATTGCAGTGCTGGGCATTGCCGCACCGCTGTGGGTGATGTTTGATTCAAGGCAGCCCGATCGTCCCACCGCCGATTTCGCCGTTTCGGGATTCTCGATGGCCCCCACCTTGCTGGGGCCAGCGGAAATCCTGAAATGCCCGCAATGTGCCTACTCTGGCCCGTTCCCCATCCATGTCTCTGATATCTCGAGCGGTCCCGGTGCTATTGGCCAGGACGGTCATCAAGCTACGGGACCTTGCCCCCAATGCGCAGCCAAACTCCAACGCACCGGCCAGATTCGCCCCGCAGACCGACTGATTCGAACCGACCAGCAGGCCCCCATCCGTCGCGGCGATCTGGTAGCGATCTCGCGAGCTAGCCAGGAACACGTCAAACGCATCGTCGCCGTCCCGGGCGATGTGATTGACCTTAATGGAGATCAGCTCACCACCAATGGCGAACCCATCCAAAAACTGCTTTGGCGAGATGACCTTGTCACGGCAAAGCCGACCGTTTTGGTATACCAAGATACCGACCAGTTCAGTTCGAGATGGCAACGGCAAGACGACTGGTTCATCTATCACCACGTTAATCCGTACCGAGGTGGAACCCCTAGCCCTGTCATGGATGACTATGCGGTCAACCTCAACATCGCTCGTCGTCTAGAACCGGCAACAGATCTTTACGTGACCGATACGCGTGACGGCCAATTGCTGCGGGATGCAGAGGTAAGAATATGGAAACCGGATGCGGGCGAACTATCAAAGCCTCTCGTTGGCCCGACGCATCCCATTGCTATCCGCTGGTACCATTCAAACGACCCAACCAATGAAGTTGATAACCGGCTATGTCAAATCGAGGTTCGACGATTGATCGTGTACCGCCTTGGTCCGCGAGACGACCGATCAAAGTACCCGATGCATCTGGGTGACAACGAATACTTTGTCCTGGGCGACAATGTTCCTATCTCCGTGGACTCACGCGAATGGGGCACCGTGTCAGCAAAACAAATCCTGGGACGTGTTTCACTAGTCAGATCACCAGTCGGCTTGTCGAGCAACGCGACTGCTAGGTCGACGACCCCGTAGGTCCGACTGAGTTCCATACCGGGTCGACGTGCGATTCGTCTTTGGATTCAAACCACCGTGTCAGCGTCATCTTCTGACGCGTATAGAAGTGGACTCCTTCGGTGCCCTGAATGTGCAAGTCGCCAAAGAACGATTGATTCCATCCCGTGAACGGAAGCCAAGCCATTGGCGCCGGCACGCCCACATTCACACCGATCATTCCTGCATTGAAATGGCGTTTAAACTCGCGTGCCGCATGTCCACTTTGAGTGAAGATAGATGCACCATTGCCGTAAGGGCACGCCTTACCAACTGCAATCGCGTGCTCAAGTGAATCGGCCCGCACGACCGATAGCAGCGGACCAAACACCTCTTCTTTCCAAAGTGGCATATCGATCGTGACCTGATCAACAACGCTCGGGCCAAGCAAAAATGAATCACCGGCTTCAACGCTTCGACCATCTAACACTACCGACGCGCCGCTTGTCTTGGCAATGTCGAGATAGCTAGCGACTCGATCACGATGCTCGCGACTAATCACTGGCCCCATCTCGGCGGCATCATTTCCATCGGTGACATCAACATTGATCGAACCAGCATGATCAACCAAACCTTCGATTAGCGAGTCACCGACACGGCCCACCGCGACGGCAACACTGCCAGCCATGCATCGTTGACCGGCACATCCAAAGGCGGATGCGGCTAACGCCTTGACGCTTTGATCAAGGTCAGCGTCGGGCATGATGATCAGGTGATTCTTGGCACCACCTGCTGCTTGAACTCGCTTGCCATGAGATGACCCAACTTCGTAAACGTACTTCGCAATCTTCGTCGAACCGACAAACGAAACGGCAGCAACGTCGTCATGCGTCAACAAAGCATCGACAACCTCTTTGCCACCGTGCACTAAGTTCATCACGCCATCGGGCAATCCAGCTTCAGCCAAGAGTTCGACCAACCGAATCGCTGATAGAGGAACCTTTTCACTCGGTTTGAGAATGAACGTGTTGCCGCAAGTGATCGCGATAGGAAACATCCAAAGCGGAACCATGTTGGGGAAGTTATAGGGCGTGATTCCCACACAAACGCCAACCGGATGTCGGTTCGTTTCGCCATCGACGCCACGTGCAATCTGAGGAAACGTTTGTCCGCCGATCAATGCGGGAACACTGCACGCGAACTCAACCATCTCGAGACCACGTTGTACTTCCGCTCGCGCCTCTGCATGAGTTTTGCCATGCTCGCGAGTGAGTAAACGGGCCAACGCATCGAATTCTTTTTCCATGAGTTGGCGGTACGCGAACATCACCCGAGCGCGTTCAACAACGGGTGTTTCCGCCCATGTGGGGAGAGCTTCACTCGCAGCATGGACTGCATCATCGACATCTTGCGGCGAACCCACAGGAGTTCTTCCAATTATCTGACCCGTGGAGGGATTCATCACCGCCGTTGTCTGCTCACAATTGCTGCTAGGCGTCCATTGACCACGAATGAACATGTTTAACGCTGTGTTTTGACTAGCCAAGGTTGTCTCCCGATTATGTTTGCTTGTTACATTGGTACCATCGTAATTCCAAAAACCGAATGTAACCCATCACAGGAGCAAGTCGATGCCGCGAATGGTTCGAGGAGCATTGATTCAGGCAACGTTGTGCGAAAGTGCAACATCACCGCCCGAAAAAATCAAACAGGCTATGATCGATAAGCATGTTGACATGATCGAGCAGGCCGCCGGTCAGGGCGCTCAAGTTTGTTGCTTACAAGAACTATTCTATGGCCCCTACTTCTGTGCGGAACAGGACACGAAGTGGTACTCGCTTGTCGAACGGATTCCTGATGGGCCGACCACCAAGCTGATGATGGAACTGGCGAAGAAGCACAAGATGGTGATGGTCGTTCCAATCTACGAAGAAGACATCACCGGTGTGTACTACAATACTGCTGCCGTGATTGACGCCGATGGATCTTACTTGGGTAAGTTTCGCAAGATCCATATTCCTCATTGCAATCCGGGCTTCTGGGAAAAATTCTATTTCCGTCCCGGCAACCTTGGCTATCCCATCTTTGATACTGCGATTGGAAAAGTGGGTGTCTACATCTGTTATGACCGACACTTCCCTGATGGCGCGAGATGCCTGGGACTTGGCGGTGCCGAAATCGTTTTCAATCCTAGCGCCACCGTCGCGGGTTTAAGCGAATACTTGTGGAAACTTGAACAACCTGCTCATGCAGTCGCGAACCAGTACTTCGTAGGCGCGATCAATCGCCCTGGAAGTGAATCGCCTTGGAACATTGGCGAATTCTATGGTCAAAGCTATTTCTGTGATCCTCGGGGGCAGTTCATTGCCCAAAGTGAAAAGCGAATCGACGATGACATTGTGATCGCCGACATGGACTTCGACATGATTCGAGAAGTCCGAAACACTTGGCAGTTTTTCCGCGACCGCCGTCCGGAAACATACGGGGCCATCACCGAACTCTGAACGAAAGACTACTTTGTCCACACCATCATCTCAGCAGATTTTGTACGGCCTGGATGACCGACCACCAATCGGCAAAGCGATCGTTCTGGCCTTGCAGCATGTGTTGACGATGTTCGGCTCTACCGTAGCGGTGCCGTTGATGCTGGGACCGGCTATGGGTATGAACACCTCTCAAATCGCTGTCTTAATATCGAGTGTCATGCTCTGCAGCGGCGTGGCCACCTTGATTCAATCCACCTTTGGATCGCGACTCCCGATCATTCAAGGCGTCAGCTTTTCTTTCCTAGCGGCGTTCTTCATGATCATTGCCGCGATCCATCCGGAAGGCGATGAAACAGTAGCCGCTGGTGCAGCGATGCCCTACATCGCGGGCGCCGTGATGATCGGTGCCGTCTTGGAAATGATCGTCGGCTTCAGCGGTGCGATGGGCTACATTCGCAAAGTTCTTTCGCCCGTCGTTGTGGGGCCAGTCATCATGTTGATTGGGCTGGCTTTGTACGAAGCGGGTGCTCCGATTGCATCGTCGCATTGGCCGATCGCCATTTTGACCATTTTCTTGATTGCTTTGTTTTCGTTTGTGCTATCGCGCAACCGAATGATCTTTCGGATGTTTCCCATGCTGTTGGCGATCTTAGGATCCGTCTCGGTTTGCGGGTTACTGACGTGGGTCGGCGTCTTCGGACCTGAGCATCCCGCGCGTCCAAACTTGGAAGCCTTTCACGAGGCGGAATGGATTCGTCTAACAAGTGTGGTCTTTCCTTGGGGCTTGCCGAAATTCGATATGGGTTTCATCGTCGCGGTGATGGCGGGCTACTTAGCCTCGATGATCGAAAGTTTTGGTGACTACCACGCGTGTAAACAAATGGCCGGCGCAGGTGATCCCACGGCGAAAGAAATTTCACGCGGCATTGGGTGCGAGGGAATCGGGTGTGCGCTCACCGGCGTATTTGGTGGATTCAGTTCGACCTCGTACTCAGAGAATGTTGGCTTGATCGGCCTCACCAAAGTTGGCTCTCGGTTCGTGGTTCAGATCGGTGCTGTGATTTTGATTTTGCTGGGACTCTTCGGCAAGTTTGGTGCGTTGGCCGCAGCGATCCCAACGCCAGTGGTCGGTGGTCTCTATTGTGCGATGTTTGGCTTGATCTCGGCGGTCGGGATACGTCAATTTGCAAAAGCAGACCTTTCGAGTGATCGAAACTTGTTCGTTGGCGGATTTGCGTTATTCATGGGAATCAGTGTCCAGCACTATTTCAAGAATGGCGGCGTTGAGGCAGCGCAGGCGACGTTCCCAGGCGGTGTCAGCGACGTGATCAGCGCGATCGGGCAAACGGGAATGGCGGTGGCTGCAATCCTGGGAATTGCCCTAGACAACTTTATTCCCGGCACCAAAGCCGAACGCGGCATCGAAGAAGTCGATCGCGAAGATTGCAATTTAGATTCTGAAAAACTTGTATCCGTTTCCGGAGATGCTTAATGAGTTCCGCCCAGTTGCCCCAGTTGCCGATCTGCGATCACACACCCAGACCCTATGAGGGGCCGACCAGGGACGAAGTGCTGGCGATGCGGCACCAATTCGTGAACCCTGGTGTGCTGACCTATTATCGCGATCCTCTCATGATCGTCGAAGGCAACATGCAATACCTGTGGGACGAAACGGGAAAGCGATACCTCGATGGATTTGCCGGCATCGTCACTGTCAGCGTTGGCCATTGCCATCCGCACGTTGCATCGGCGATCCGCGCCCAAGCAGGAACGCTGCAGCACACAACCACGATTTACCTACACCCAACCATCGCTCAATTTGCCGCTAAACTTGCTTCAAAAATGCCAACGAATGAGATTGGTGAAAAGCTGGACAAAACGTACTTCACCAATTCTGGCAGCGAGGCGAATGAAGTTGCGATATTGATGTCGCGTGAGTTCACGGGCAATCATGACGTGATTGGTTTGCGAAACGGTTACCACGGTGGCACTTCGCTGACGATGGGCCTAACGTCGCATGGAACATGGAAATTCCCCGCCAATCAGTCCGCCGGTATCACGCACACGCATGCGGGCTATTGTTACCGATGCCCTTATGGACTGGAGTACCCAAGCTGCAATTTGAAATGCGCCCATGACATCAAAAGTGTGATCGAGTACCAAACCAACGGCAACATAGCGTGCTTCATTGGCGAACCCATTCAGGGAGTCGGCGGTGCGGTTGTCCCACCTCCGGAATACTTCAAAATCGTCTATGACATCGTGCGTCAACATGGCGGACTTTGCATTGCCGACGAAGTACAAGGAGGTTTCGGGCGAACTGGGAAGCACTATTGGTCTCACCAAAACTGGGGTGTCAAACCAGACCTGATTACGATGGCCAAAGGAATTGGCAATGGAGCGCCCTTAGGCGGCGTGACCACCACCACGCCGATCAGTCAAACGATGACCAAACGGATTCACTTCAACACCTATGGCGGCAACCCGATATCGATGGCGTCGGGATTGGCGACAATGGAAGTGATCGATGCCGAAGGCATTCAAGAAAACGCTTTGAACGTTGGTGAACATCTAAAAAACGGCTTATTGGAACTTCAAGAAAAGCATCCGTTGATTGGTGACGTTCGCGGGATGGGTTTAATGATAGGTGTTGAACTAGTGACTGACCGAGAGTCGAAGAACCCTGCGAAACAGGAGGCGGCTGACTTAATGGAAATGACTAAACAACGAGGCCTGATTCTTGGCAAAGGTGGTTTGCACGCCAACACGATGCGAATCAAGCCTCCGATGTGCATCACCAAAGACGATGCCGATTTTATGCTGGTAACGATTGACGAGTGCCTCGAACTGATAGAAAGTCGCTAGAGATATGCCAACGCTTGAAACTACTGTCAACGGAATCAAATTCCCTAACCCCTTTGTGATTGGATCGGGGCCTCCCGGTACGAATGCTCGAGTCATATGCCGGTCATTTTCGGACGGTTGGGGCGGCTCGTCAGCAAAGACGGTATCGCTCGATGCGTCCAAGGTCATCAACGTGGCACCTCGCTATGGACGGCTGAAAGACGCCAACGGCGAACCCTATGGCTGGGAAAACATCGAACTGATCTCGACCATGTCCTTTGACCAATGGCTCGATGAGTTCAAGGAAGTCAAAGACAAGTATCCCGATCACGTCCTGATCGCGTCGATCATGGAAGAATACAACAAGGACGCTTGGTACGAGATCATCGAACGTTGCGAAGGCGCCGGCGTTGATATGTTCGAGTGCAACTTTTCGTGCCCCCACGGTTTGCCCGAACGAAAAATGGGGGCAGCGATGGGCCAAGACTACGACATCCTTGCCGAAGTATGCGGCTGGGTTGCGGACGCGGCAACAATTCCCGTGTGGGCTAAGATGACGCCTAATGTGACTCATATCGAAGATCCGTCACGAGCGGCACTCAACGCGGGCATTCATGGTATTTCGGCAATCAACACGATCCGCAGCGTGATCGGAGTGGACTTGGAAACGTTGCGACCGATGCCAACCGTTGAAGGCTATAGCACGCCGGGCGGTTACTCGTGCAAAGCAGTCAAGCCGATTGCACTTCGCATGACGATGGAAATCGCTGTCTTGATCCGTGATCATTATCCCGGCGCAACGCTTTCAGGAATCGGTGGGATTGAAACAGGTGAAGACGCCGCCGAGTTTATCTTGCTTGGTGCGGACACCGTTCAGGTTTGCACGGGAGTCATGAAGCATGGCTACAAACTTGTCCAAACCATGTCCGAACAATTACTGGCGTTTATGGAAAAGCATGGCTTCGAAACCATTGATGATTTCAAGGGCAAAGCATTGCCATACTTCACCAGTCACAGCGATTTGGTCGCACGTCAGGCCAAAGCGAAAGCCGACGCCGCAGCAGCGAAGGAAGCCGCCAAAGCCAAGAAAGGCATTACCCAGGACGAAGCATGGGATGGCGATGAGTTCGTGAAGCAAAGCGATGAACTGGCAGGAAACTAGGCAATGAAATTACTAATTAAGAATGGTCGGATCATCACGGCGGACCAAGACTACGTGGCCGACATTCTGGTCGAGAACGAAATCGTCTCACAGATCGCAACGTCGATTGATACCGATGCTGATGAAACGATCGACGCTTCGGGGAAGTACGTATTCCCCGGATTCATCGACCCACACGTGCACATCTACTTGCCGTTCATGGGCACGTACGCCAAAGACACGTACGATTCGGGAAGTCGAGCAGCCTTAGTTGGTGGAACCACCACGTTGATCGAAATGTGTTGCCCGGCTCGCAATGAAGATCCCATAGAAGCATACGAACTTTGGAAAAGCAAAGCGGAAGGCCTATCCGCTTGTGACTTTTCGTTTCACATGGGAGTGACGATCTTTGATGAAACCACTCCCGACAAACTGAAGCAGATTGTCGACGACGGAATCACATCGTTCAAAGTTTTCTTGGCATACAAAGGTGCCTTTGGTGTCACGGATGAAGAGCTGTTCCACACTTGCAAATTGGCAAGCGAACTCGGCGTGGTCGTTACGGCGCATTGCGAGAACGCTGACCTTGTGAGCCAACGGCAAGCTGAATTGATTGCTGAGGGCAAACTCGGCCCTGAGTACCACGAACCATCGCGTCCGGTCACCGTGGAAGCGTCAGGCGTTCATCACTTTTGCACGTTCTTGGAAATGACCGGCGCGAGCGGTTATATCGTCCATACGTCTTGTCGTGACGCAGTCGAAGCCGCGATGCCGTTTCGTGATCGCGGAGTCGACGTCACTTTGGAAACGGTGATTCCCTACTTGGTGCTCGACAACACCTATGCGGAACTTCCTAACTTCGAAGGTGCCAAGTACGTGATGAGTCCGCCAATTCGCGATAAAACTCACCAGGCATTTTTGTGGAACGCGATCGCATCAGGAACCATCTCAACGGTTGCTACTGATCACGCACCATTTGATTTTGCAGGGCAGAAAGAAATGGGGCGGCCACCCGAGTCGAATTTCACCAAAATTCCTAACGGGATTCCTTCGGTCGAACATCGCGCCACCTTGCTTTACACCGCAGGGGTGTCCACAGGCCGCCTCAGTTTGCGACGGTTTGTTGAGTTGGTTTCGACGAACGCCGCCAAGCAGTTTGGGATGTTCCCTCAGAAAGGCACTATCCAGCTAGGGGCTCACGCAGACCTCGTGATTTGGGACCCTAGCTATCGAGGAACCATTTCGGCAAGCTCCCACGTGATGGATACCGATTACGACGGCTTTGAAGGTTTCGAAATCACTGGTCGTCCCGAAGTGGTGACTTGTCGAGGCCAAGTTTCCGTGCGCGACGGCAAGTTTGTGGGAAGCCTCGGACACGGAAAGCTCGTTCAGCGGTCTACAAAGGCAGAGTGATCCCGGTAAGATGCGTCATTCGCAGCTCACTCGTTTCGCACATGCCGGAGACCCAAGCGTTGACCACAACGACCACCGAAGAACACATTCTCGTGATTCCCGAATCGTTCATCGCTTCGATCGGCACGATTGAGGGCTTTGAAAAGGACGTCGATCGTTTCTTAAAGCCGATCTTGCAGAGCGATCAATTGTCGTTTCAACCGCGTGGTCCCATGGAAGTGGACCCGACTTACAAACAGTTGATCCCGTATGTGTTGATGGAATACACCGACGACGCCGGCGAAGTGCACCTGTTTACGTACACGCGTGGCGGTGGCGGTGGTGAATCTCGACTCCATGCCAAACGCAGCGTAGGTATCGGCGGGCACATTAGCCGCGAAGATGCCGACGGGGCAGGGGAGTTGTACGAAACGGGAATGCGACGAGAGTTGGAAGAAGAAGTACAACTGACGTCCCAGTACAGCGAAGAACGTGTGGGATTAATCTATGACCCATCCAATGATGTCGGCAAAGTTCACCTGGGCGTTGTTCATATTTTCAAGCTTAGCGAACCCCGTGTGCAGAGCAATGAAGATGACCTAACCGATGGCGGGTTCGTTAGCTTGGCAACGCTTCGCCAAGAGAGCGATCGGCTTGAAACGTGGAGCCAACTCGCCATCGAGGCTCTGTATTCTTGATTCGTCTTTACTCATGATTTACCTCGACCATCACGCGACAACGCCATGTGATGCTCGCGTTGTCGAAACAATGTTGCCTTGGATGACCGAAAAGTTCGGGAATCCTCATAGCGATCATGCGATGGGACGCGAAGCAAGCGAGGCGATCGAACAAGCCTTACAGACGATCGCGGATGTCATTGAGGCTCCGGTAGATTCGCTCATTGTGACCAGCGGCGCGACGGAGTCCAACAACTTGGCGATCCGCGGCGCATGCCTGCACCCGCGTCAAAAAAAACGACACATCGTTTCCGTCGCAACTGAACATCCCGCAGTGCTCGATGTGCTTGAAGACATGCGGCGAGACGGTTTTCGGGTCACGCTTGTTTCCGTCGGCGCCGACGGGACCGTTGACCTGGATCACATTGCCCGAGTGATCGATGATGACACGGCAATGGTATCGGTGATGTGGGCCAACAACGAAATTGGCACGATCAACCCAATCGAGCTCATCGCGGAACTTTGCCATGACCGAGGAGTGTTGCTGCATAGCGATGCAACCCAAACGCTCGGGCGGATTCCGGTTAACGTTATCGGTTCGGATGTGGACCTCACCAGCTTTTCGGCTCACAAGGCTTACGGCCCTAAGGGTATTGGAATTTTAGTCGCGGGCAACGGAAATCGCCGTGTGCGATTGCGGCCACAGATCGTAGGTGGCGGACAACAACACAACTTGCGTAGCGGGACGCTCAACCCGGCCGCGATCATTGGCATGGCGAAGGCATTTCAGCTTTGCAAAGAAGAACTCGCTGCGTCGACCGATCGCATCAATGCTCTCAGAGCTCAGCTTTGGAACAAGCTTTCGCAGAAGATCACTGGCTTGACACTCAACGGTCCTGCTTTGGATTCCTCGCTCCGGTTGCCGGGAAACCTGAATTTCTCAGTTCCGGGAATTGAGGGTGAAACGTGGTTGGTCGCGACGGACGACGTTGCGTTCAGCACCGGCTCAGCTTGCAGCAACACTAAGGCGGAACCGAGCCATGTGCTGCGTGCGATCGGATTGAACGAATCGCTAGCAAGGCAGAGTGTTCGTTTCGGGATTGGACGCCACAATACTGAAGATGAAATTTCGCTCGCCGTTGATCGCTTGGTGATGTCGTACGAGGAGATTTCACCGGGCCGCTAGCCCCCGCATTTCCCCCAAACACCCAAAGCTCCGTTTCCCGCTGCCAATTACCCACTGAATCTCTCTTTACCCCACGTCGGGGTTGGGGTTAACCTTTGGCCATCAAAACCCCAAGAATCCGTGGTGTGGCGTTGGCCATCACGACCGAGGTCAACGGACTTGGTTTATCCCTAGGAAACTCGAAGGATTGAGCGATGGGCGGAGTCCCAATGCTGCTGATGATGATTGCCGCAGCCGGCGTCACATACGGATGGCAGCCAGACAAAAGCGGCGATCAAGCAACCGCGGTCGAGTACATTGTGCAAGTTACTCCACATGAACTTGCGCAAATCGAACAGATCGGCGAGATCAGCAGCGTGATCGATCCCGAGGTGCGCGGTTATGTTTCCCGCGTGGTCATCCGTGTGGGCACAGGCACACCGCCTTGGACTCTTCCTAAAGCTTTGGCTGAAGATCGAGTGGCACTGCTCAAACCCGATCCGCAAGCCGGAAGCGGATTCAGCATGCCTTCCTCGCTGCAACAATCCGCCAATAACGCTGCCGCAAACACAACCAACGCACTCCGTGGAGCCGTCGATCAAGCCGGCCGAGACATCGCGGCCCAAGGCCAGCAATCCGCGAACAATTTGCTCGATCGAATTCGCGGCACCGGTCAAAACGCCGACGATCGTGCCGTTATCTCGCCGCCATCGACTCGGTCGACCAATTCAGCAGCCACGAACAATAGTCCTTTCGCAGCCCCCGCGCTTCCGGGATCAACAGACCTTCAAAACAACTACGCGCAAGCCCGAAGCGGAGGTCCATCCACCGACCCCACCACTTCTCGCGACAACGCGTGGGATCGTTATGGCGCAAATCCGAATCTAGCGGGCACGTCCCAACCCAGAACTACCGCTCAGTCCAACACGCGTTTAGCTGCCGGTCCCACAACCGCCGACCGCAATGCTCAATCTGCTGCTAGTCGAAACACACAATCGCGCAGCGCGACCGGACTTGGACCAAGTGACACGTTCGGCCGGATGCCATCAGGCCTGAGCGATCCGACAACTCGCGATTACAGCCGAAACCAAGCTCAATCGGCCTCCGTCGACGATCGCTCACGCACCGGCTACGAAGACCTCGATAGCCGTAGTGGCTTGGGCGACCAAGGCATCTACACCCAGATCGGACAAACTCAACAGGACTTTGCCGGCGGTAGAACGAACACCCAATACAACGGTTTCGACACCGCAGCTTCCCAAAATCGAGACCTGATACCGGCAAACCGAAGTAGTCAAACCGCAACCAGTAATTCAGGTCAATCTCAGTACAGCGTCCCATCCTTCGCGGATCGCACGCAAAGCAGCAGCCGACTTCAGGCCCGCAATCCGAACCTCACCAATGCTGAAATCGCTGCCGGCGGCTGGGACTTCGACGCGTACAATCGCCTGATCGATAGAAACGGCAACGTTATCCCTGAAGCGGCATCGCAGCTTGCCAATCAAGCAACCGGCTCGAACCTTGGCAACACGACCGCCACCGACGCTTGGCTCCGTGAAGCGCAAGCCGCACAAAGCAACGCCAACCGAACAAGCAGCAACCCGTACCTGAGATATGACGATCCACGCCGTGTCGACACCAGCACGAACCTCGCCGGCGATGCGACATCGAACTACAATCCATCGCTTCAAAATCCGCCGAGTCAAAATTCGGGAAATCTGAACTGGCCAAACACCGCTTCTAATCCATTGTCCAATCGTGATATGACGACGGCAGCTTTGGGCGGTAACGGTAGCCCCAACCTTGGTTATCCCAATCAAGCCGCGTCGATGAATGCAAACTCATCGCTGAACGGTAACGGTCCGTTGATGACCAACTATGCCAATGGTCAAAATCAACCTGCCGCGAATGACTACCGTTATCCCAATACGCAAACCAGGGATCCAAGTGGTTACAGCCCCAATGGTTATGGCACAGCTAACGGCTACCCATCGGCGGGGGGCTATCCGAGCCAAAGTTTCGACAACAGCGCGGCGATCATTGCAGCACGTCAGCCGTCACCGCAAGACAGCGTTCGATCCACGAGTCCCCCCAGCGTTGACCCGGTCTCGATGTCTGATTTGGGTACCTCTTCCGCGACCAGAACTCGTCAACCGATTGAGCGTCCTAAGCAGGTTGCAGCTCAACCGCTTTTCAACGGTTTGTTGCTAGTATCATTTGTGGCCAATATCTATCTGCTGTTTTGGCTCAAACGAATTCGGTTGCAGTTCCGAGACTTGGTGGCCGCTAAACGAGTCGCCAACTCGGCCTCTGTTTCGGCTTCTTAGCAGGCAAACCATAGCGTTAGCGGTTTACCGCATCGAAGCCCTGGTCGAGAACCCTTGCTTGGATTGTCGCAAGCCTTCCTTGCCAGCGTTACAGATGTACACCCGAGCGGGGGAGCCCTAGCGGTCAACGCCGCATAATTATGCATTGCGTGCTGCAAAATATTTAAAGCAATGCTAGCAGGTACACCCTAGCCAACCGTGTAAGATAAGATTACCCCATCTAGGGTGATTTTAGAAATTTTGCGTGGCGCCGTCTCACTCATTCGCCCTAGTATGTTTGAGGGGCGATTGGCTTCTTTAAAACTTAAAAAAACAGAGCCAATTTGGATTTTCCGAGGCGGCTTAGATGGTTAGACTACGCTCCCTATTTGAGGGGTGGCCTTACAGGACGCACCCTCGTGTGAGGGTGACATTAAACGCATGGTAGCGAATCGCTCTCCACGTCGGCCAGAAGATGGTGATTCTTCCTATCCGACAAGAGTTGCACCTTTTCTTTCCCGACTGGAAATACGAATGACAAAGAAACTACTAATTGTGGATGATCACGAAATCATCCGATTGGGCCTCAACTTGATGCTCAAGGACACCGACATCGAGATCGCCGCTGAAGCGACGTCCGCAGCCGAAGCGCTGGCGGCAGTCGAAAAGTCGGTACCCGACGTCGTGCTGATGGACATTCGGATGGAAGGTGGAGACGGGCTAAACGCTCTGGGCCGCTTGAAACTCGATCATCCTGATTTACCGATCGTGCTGTTCTCGGCCTACGACAACCCAACGTACATCGCTCGCGCGGTCGCTTTGGGAGCTTCCGGGTACGTGCTTAAGTCTGCTCCGCGTGAACGTTTGATTGACGCCCTTAACACGGCAGCATCGGGCGAATCAGCTTGGACACGTGAAGAGCTTCGACGCGTCACAGGTGCCCTGGCAACACCACGGTTGAGCCAGGACATCGAAGTTCCACTTACCCAACGCGAAAGCGAAGTCCTTCGTCAAATGGCTTTGGGCCTGACGAACAAGGAAATCGCCAAGATGCTTGGAATCAGCTACGAAACAGTGAAGGAACATGTCCAACACATCCTTCGCAAGATCGGCGTTAGCGATCGTACTCAAGCCGCAGTTTGGGCGGTCCGCAAGAAGCTTGTTTAAGCAGAACGCGTGAGTTAAGCAGAATGCATTGGTCTAGGCAGAACGCCAAGACCCTCACTTCTAACACGAAAAAACCCTTCATCTGATGATCAGATGAAGGGTTTTTCTTTTGTCGTAAGTAAGCAGGCCGTCAAATAGATTGCTAAGTAGACCGCAAGTCGCCAGTCGCCAGCGGTAAGCTGGCCAAAAGGCCGGTTTGCACCGGCCTTTTTCCATGACGGAATTCGCTTGCTTATTCGCCGGTTGGGAAAAGCGGGCCTTCGCCGCTTCCAAGTCCGCCCTTAAGATCGCCGTCTTCGACGTTCGGCATGCCTGCACTGGCTTCGGCTGCTTCAGCAGCGGCGGCTGCACGCTCTTGCTCTTCGCCCCAACCGACTCGCTTAAGCGACAAGCCAATCTTGCGTTCGTCGGTATCAACGCGAAGCACTTTGACTTCGATGTCTTGGCCGACCTTGACCACTTCTTCGGGGTCTTCAACCTTGTGCTCGGCCAATTCGCTGATGTGCAACAGACCTTCCAAGCCATCTTCGAGACCGATGAAGACACCAAAGTTGGTGATCTTGGTGACCTTACCTTTGACCAATTGGCCGGGCAGGTAGTTATCGGGAATGTCGCCATCCCATGGGTCGTTATCAAGCTGCTTGAGCCCAAGAGCGATCCGACGACGACTTTCGTCGACGCTGAGGATACGACATTCGATTTCCTGGCCCTTTTCCAGCATTTCGCTCGGATGGCCAATCTTGCGAGTCCAAGACATATCCGAAACGTGCAACAGGCCGTCGATTCCCTCTTCCAATTCGATGAAAGCACCGTAGTTGGTGAGGTTTCGAACCTTGCCTTTGACGTCTTGGCCTTCGGGGTAACGCTCGATGACTTCGTCCCAAGGATTCTTTTGGGTCTGCTTCATGCCGAGCGAAAGCTGTTGGCCTTCGGGATCGACACCCAGAATTCGGACTTCGATGGCATCGCCAATGTTGACCAATTCGCTCGGGTGATTGACTCGCTTGGTCCATGACATTTCTGAAATGTGGACCAGACCTTCGATACCGGGCTCGAGTTTGACGAACGCACCATAGGACATGACGTTGACGACTTCGCCCTTGTGATCGCTTTCGACCGGGTACTTGGTTTCGATGTTTTCCCAAGGATTGCGGTCCTTTTGCTTCAAACCGAGAGCAATCTTTTGCTTTTCGCGGTCGATGTGCAGAACCTTGACGTCGATTTCTTGGTCGATCGAAACCATTTCGGTTGGGTGACCGATACGTTCCCAGGCCATGTCGGTGATGTGCAGCAAACCGTCGATTCCGCCCAGGTCCACGAACGCACCGAAATCGGCGATGTTCTTGACGATACCCTTGCGAATTTGGCCGGTTTCCAGCTCTTTCATCAAGTATGCGCGGTCTTCTTCGCGTTGACGTTCGATCAACGAACGACGGCTGATCACGATGTTTCGACGAGTATCGTCGATCTTCAGCACTTCGGCTTGGATCACGCGACCAATGAAATCGCCGATGTCGCCGGGACGGCGAATATCGACTTGGCTGCCGGGCAAGAAGACGGGAACACCGATGTTGACCAGCAATCCGCCTTTGATTTTGCGAGTGACCGTGCCGGTGACGACTTGGCCTTCGCTGATTTCGCTGATAATGCGTTCCCACTCGATGATCGACTCAGCCTTCTTCTTGCTGAGCGAGATCATGCCGTAGGGGTCATCGGCGGCGCCGAGTTCGTCTTCCATTTCCTCGATGAGGACTTTGACGATACCGCCAACAACGGGCTGTTCTTCTTCAGGGCCCCACTCGGTGACCGAGACGGTGCCTTCACTCTTGAAACCGACGTCGATCAGCACCCATTCGTCGTTTACTTCGACGATCTTTCCGTCAACGATTTCGCCTTGAGCGTAATCCTGCTCTTCTTGCTGCAGGTACTCGATCAGCCACTCTTCGGCTTGTTCATCCGGGGCCAAAACGGCCAATTCGTTGGAAAGGTCGTCGTCGTCGAGGTTGCGAATGAGGTTGCGATTTACCATGTTTTTGATTCAATCCAGGTGCAAACGGTTTGACGAAGCTCGGCACCGGTGGCGTGTACGCGAGGCCAAAAGCCGTTAGCAAAAGGGGGTTAGAGGGGTTTCTTGGAAAGCCACCGAAAATTTTGATCTTCTGACGTCAGTCACCGCTGATCTTGCGAACTGCGCAGGAGTGACCCGCGCATGGTCGCGTAACCTATCAAAGCCAAAAATTCGTCACAACAGCTAACCTCGGGGTTTGTCGCGGTTTCACGGCAATACCTTGCTTAAACTGGCTACCCGAGGCCCGGCATCTGGTAGCCAAACGCCCAATCGACGATGATCGGGTACACCAGCGGTTTATCAGCACCGGTGCCAGCGGATTATCCGCACGGGAAATGGAACACCGGATAAGCCAACGAGTCACCACGCGGCCTTCACCGGTCGCTCGACATCTCTGGCCGCTGAACAAAGGCTTCTGCACCACACCCAGGTCTTGTTCCCTTCGATCCAGTTCCCTTCGATCCAGGCCTCGTTCCCGCCAGGCCACGTTCCCTCCGCTATTTTCGTTTTCTGTTCATCCACTCGTTCTTGCCACACGCCAACTGGCCACCATGTCGAACTCAGCCACTCCGTCGTTTCCGCTTCGCGTTGCCCTGGGCGGCGACCATGCCGGCTTTCCGCTTAAATCCGCCATCGTCGAGCGTTATGGATCGCTGCTGACGAGCCTGACGGATTGCGGCACCCACAACACTGAAAGTTGCGACTATCCAGACTTCGCGATTTCGGTCAGCCGCGAGATCATCGAAGGCCGAGCCGACAAGGGCATCGTGGTTTGTGGCAGCGGTGTCGGTGTCAGCGTGGCAGCCAACAAGATCCCTGGCATCCGTGCTGCGATCTGCCACGACACCTACTCGGCTCATCAGGGCGTCGAGCACGACGATATGAACGTGCTATGCATCGGAGGCCGAATCATTGGCAGTGAACTGGCGTTCGAAATCATCGACGCGTTCTTGAAAGCCAAGTATGAACCCGGTGAACGTCACGCTCGAAGGCTCGACAAAGTCCTTCAAATTGAAGCGAAGGGTCTAGGGATCCTAAACGCTTAACGTACTTGCCCGTCTAGGTATCCGGACGCAACGAAAGAAGCCTTGCCTGGCAAAATCTTCCCAGGCCAAAGTTCTACCAGGCCCAAAGTTCTACCGAGCCATAGTCCTACCAGGCCAAAGCCTTACGGACTTGACTGGGACCAATACCGCAAGCCGCTCGATTACCACAGCTTGTGCGAATCGACATCAATGCATCGGGCTTGATGCGATAAAACGGCGTTAGCCAACTCGATCGCCATGCGTGATTCCAAGGTCACGCCCGCTCGTACTCCGACGCAAGGATCATGTCGGCCTTTTTCAAGTTCGAAATCGATCTCTTCCAGGTTCTTTCGCACGGACTTTTGAGGCAAATTGATCGTCGAAGTGGGCTTAAACCCGACCCGCATCACGATTGGCGTTCCTGTCGTGATGCCACCGATCATGCCGCCATGCGTGTTGCCCTGGTATCCGTCGCTGCGAATGGGATCGTTGTTTTGACTGCCCGTTCGCTCGATCACATCGGTTCCAGATCCAACTTCACACGACTGCACAGCGTTGAGTCCGCCGAGTGAACCCATCAATCGCACTTTCAAGCTTTGATAAAGCGGGTCTCCGGCGAGTGCTGGCACATTCACCGCGACCACTTCCACCGCCGCACCGATCGAATCACCACGTTTACGAGTTTCTTTGATCAACTCGGCGGCTTCATTGGCGAACTTAGCATCGAGCGTCGCGATTTCATTTTCGCTCAATGATGCTTGCCACTTTGCGATCGCGTCGGCGGAAACGTTGCCGGTACCGACTTCCGCCGCCAGCGACTTGCCCGCCTTCAACGGTCCCACTTGGTAAATCGAAGACAAAAACACAGTCCCAAACTTATCAAACAGCATCGCACGGGCCACTCCGCCCCCGATCACATCGCTGATCGTTGATCGGTAGCTGCTTCGACCACCACCACGGACATCGACAAACCCTTTGGATTGATGGAACTTAACCAGGTCGGTATGGCCGGGCCGAACTTCACCTTGATCGCCGATTAGCTGCGTGTAGTCGCCGGACTTCTTAGACGTCGACAACACCATCGCCGCAATCGGTTCACCTGTGGAGAAGCCTTCGTCGTAGCCTTCGGTAGAATACTCGGCACCATCGACTTGAACGCTGATTTGATTGCCGGCAAGAAGTTTCTGTGAGTCCTGTTGAAACAGCCCTGACAGGAATACGACCTTGTCCTTTTCATTGCGGGGCGTGCCGTGCTTATTGCCGCCCGGCCGACGTCGATCGAGCAGGCTTTGGATGTCAGATCGGCGAATATAGATTCCTGGCGGGCATCCAAAAACGATCGTTGTTACCGCTGGACCGTGAGATTCACCGGCACCAGCCACGCTAAAGAAAGGTCCGCCGAGAGTTTCCATGGATCCATCGCACTACGAGAATGTTCAAAGAACCCAGCATAATCCGCGATGCCGACGGCGCAGAGGCCTGCATAAATCGCCTGACCGCTTCGATTTCTAACGGGTACACCTCCGGTGCTGGAATTATTAGCTGGCTTGGAAAATTTGCGGGCCGTCAGCTTCGCTGCTCGTGTTAAGGTGTGGCTGAAAATTTGAACACATTGTTCGTTTTCCCAGGACCTTTTACTCGATGGACCGCGATGTCGACCGTCACCGAACCTGCTGAAAATGCCGATTCCACAGTCGTTGAACTCCTCAAAGACTCGTCTGAAACTAAACAAGCAAGTTCCCCCAGTTCCCAAGCACGCCCCGCTGGTGCGACCCAAAAGCGGGTCCGCTGGGACTACATGATCGTGTTCGGTGCGGTTCACGCAGCGGCGCTTTTGATTTTTGTCCCGTACTTCTTTAGCTGGCCGGGCGTAATCGCGTTCTGCATCAGCATTGTGCTTTTCGGTATCCTTGGGATCCCCATCGCCTTTCACCGAATGCTGGCACACAAGAGCTTCAAATCGCCCAAGTGGTTCGAGCGAACGCTGGTAACGCTTGCCATGTGTACCGCACAAGAAACGCCCGCGCGATGGGTCGCGTGGCATCGAAAGCATCACAGCCACAGCGATGAAGTCGAAGATCCACATTCGCCGCGAGTGAGCTTTTTGTGGTCGCACTTGGATTGGTTGCTGCATGAAAACACCAGTTCGATGTCTACGTTTACGCTTTACCACAAGTACGCCAAGGACATCTTGGACGATCCTTACTACCGCTGGCTCGAAAAGTTGCCGCAAGCCGCAGGCATCATTTTCTTCGTTCACTCGCTCGTCTACCTGAGCCTTGCTGCGATTGGTTCAGTGATCGCGTTCGGCCTGACCGCGGAAGCAGTTCAGATGACGGCCAGCATTTTCGTTTGGGGCGTGATCGCGCGAACGGTCTACGTTTGGCACATCACGTGGGCGGTCAACTCGGTGACTCATTTGATCGGCTACCGCACTTACGAAACGACCGACGACAGCAAAAATTGTTGGCAAGTCGCGTTGCTGACCTTTGGCGAAGGCTGGCACAACAACCACCACGCTGACCCGGCCGCTGCATCCGTCCAGCATCGTTGGTGGGAAGTGGACCTGAACTATTACATCATCAAGACGTTCGCTCTCTTCGGCCTAGCCTACGACATCATCCCACCGAGGCATGTGCGTAAAGCTCGCTCACTAGCCAAAAGCAAGTAAGCGATTTCAGCCCAAGCAGCAGGCCGACGTCTATCCAGCACTAGCGTCGCGGCCGGCTCGTTGCAGCGTCAAGGTTGGGCCATGTGATCGAGCAAACGGCCAACGTAACCCCCAACTCGTTCCGGTGGGTCAAAGCTGCGAGGCAACTCCGCCAACCGAGCTTTGACGGATTCACTTTTTGGCACTCTCATGTCGATCACGTTTAACGCCGCGGTCGCAACATAGTGGCCGTAGTCTTTAACGTTCGCGAGTTCAAGCAAACGATCACTGGCTTGCTGGTGCATTTCTTTCTGTCCGCTGCTGAGAATTCCATCGCAGGCTGCGACAGCAACGCTCGGCGAGTCATCTTGCATGAGCGGCAGCAAGCTGGCAGTTTCGCCCTTCAACGCGAGGCCTCGAGCACCCCAAAAACGAAAGACGGGTTGTTCATCACTCGCAAGCTCTAAAAGTGAATTGGCACTAAGATCGCCGCTGGTCGCATCCCAAGCGGCATTCACAAGTCGCGTGAAATCAATTTGTCCGCTCAGGGCGAACTCTCGAGGCGATGTTTTGTCCGCGACTCGGTGCATTTCTGCTTCGGGAAACAAGCCCATGTCGGCCGTGGAAACCATCCAGTCCTTCAACGCGGACCGAAGTTCATCTAGCTTCGCTTTCTGATTCGGATCGGCCGCGATATTGTCCACCTCGTCGGGATCGGATTGCAAATCAAACAACTCCTCATACGGTTTGTTTTGCCAAAACTTAGCTTGCGATTCATTCAGTTCTCCCGCGTCAAACATCGCTTTCCAAACCGAGGTGGTCGGTGTCTCGAACATGAAGTCAACATGCTTCAGATATGGGCGATCCGGATAGAAGTGTCGCATGTAGACGTACCGACCATTGGTCACGCTACGCACCAAATCGATCCGTTCATCCATTCGACCTCGATAGCCAAACAAGTAGTCCTTTTCTGGTTTGGCCTTGGCTCCTGCGAACGCGACACCTTGCATATTGGTGGGTGCTTCGAGCCCGGCTAGCGAACAAAGTGTCGGTGCAAAATCGACGAATGCGACCTTCCGCGACGTCACACCACCGTTGGAATAGTCGGCGGGTGCGAGCGAGCGGAACGCTTCGGGAACATGTACCAACAACGGTACTCGCAGACCTGAATCGAAAGGCCAGCGTTTGCTGCGCGGCATGCCGCTGCCGTGATCACCGTAGTAAAACACGATCGTTGAATCTGCTAAGCCGGCCTCTTCAAGCTCGCGAAGTGCCTTGCCTACTTCACGGTCCATCGCTGTCATCTTGTCGTAGTACTGCGCCCAATCGTGCCGGACTTCTGGCGTATCGGGATGATAAGCGGGCAACGGCGCTTTGGCGGGATCATGGACTAATGTGTGAGGGCGAACTCGGATCTTGCTTTCGTGCGTGATGGTGAAGTTGAAGATATGAAAGAACGGTGTTTCTTTAGTGGGACGACTCTTGTAGTGAGCTTTCTTGCCGGACTCATGCCAACCCGCTTCTTGCGACGTGAAGTTGTAGTCCGTCTTGGTGTGATTGGTGCAGTAGTAACCGGCCTCACGAAGCAGTTGCGGATACAACTTCATGTCGCTGGGCAGCGTTACCCCGCTTCGCATGTGATGCCCGCCCAAGCTGGTTGCATACATGCCGGAGATCAGCGTGGTACGCGCTGGCGCACAAACCGGTGCGTTAGACCAACATGTTTGATAACGCAACGACTTGGTGGCCAAAGCATCAATGTTCGGGGTATCCGCATAGGAATCACCGTAGCAACCAAGTTGCGGGCCATTGTCCTCGCTGACCAACCATAGAATGTTTGGTTGCCCAGTCTTGTTGGAGGAAACTACCTGGGTTTCGTCGGCACTACTAATGCCGCTCGATACGATGCCAAACGCGAGTAGCAACGCAACGGAGAATAGGTTTCGAAGATTCATGGGGGGGGACAACGGAAAGGGCAGGATGGACACGGAAGGGGCAGGGTGGACGCAGAACCGAGTTGTTCTGACGTACCATCCTAACCACTCCCGCAAGTCGGTGGGCCGCGACGCAACAACCATCCGACCACCATCATTCCCAACTCAAACGCCGTCACCTCTGGAGTAGCGAGGGCTAGGGCGAACCGAACCAACTTATATCCTAAGCTGGCTCTAGCGATCGTCACCTTGGCTTGACCCCAGAGGCATGCGATTTTTTTGCGGCAACGATGCCTCGACCGTGATCGGCACCACCAGCCAGTTTTGCAAGCGACTCGATCATCGCTTCGTGTCGATTCGCGGCGGCTCGCTCGTGCTTTTCACGCTGCGAAATTTCACGCCGCGTCATCTCTTCTTCTCGGACTCGCAAGAAGTAGCCTCGCAGTAAGATCGTGCCGCCAATCACAAGGCTGGCGAGAAAAACCAATCCACCTTGCGTGTACAACGCGTTCTCAAGTCGGCCTTCCCACGAGTCCTCCGATGGCCAATGCAACATGATCTCACGCATGACCAAGTGACCATGCGACAAGACCATCGTCGACGCCATCGTGATCGCGCACCAAAGGGTCGTGATCATTCTTTGCTTCGGACTCATCTTTCACCTCCCCGATTCATTTCGGTTCCATTACAGACAACGAGTCGCGAAACGGGTTCGCAAGAGAGCACGCCGTGCGTTACTCAAACTGGCAATAAATTTGAATCGGACTTTTCTATTCACCACGCTGGATAACACCTTGGTCTCGGGCAAATCCGCCGACCTCACAATTTGCTGAAAATTTGATCTTTCTCGTTGAAAAAAAAATCGCCCCTTACAGTCGTTTAATACTGCGAAGGGTCCCGCAAGCACCGGAGCGTCGTTTCACGTTCGTATTGGAGGATGGGTTGTCACGAAATGTTTCAATGCTATTTCCCTTATCGGCGTTTTTGTTTGCCTGTCTATCGGGCTGCTATCAGCAACCACCCACACTCTGAGAGATCGGGGGCTTGGATCAAATTTGCTGACCAAGCTAGGCGGTTTCGGTCCCGAGAAAGGATGTTCCGGTGAAGGCAATAATCCTTGTCCGCCAAAGAACTTCAATCTCGCGCCGGGAACCCCGTGCAACGCAATTGAGAACCCCGTGCAACGGAACTGGGAACCCCATGCAATGGAAATGGAGTGTTCGATAGGTGCTTCAATGGCCCAGAGGACAAGACTTGAGATCCGTTCATTGACTTGGGAAGACTCTGGAAAGCAGCCGGAGTCCGAAATGGCGGGAACGATAAGAATTGAAATATGTCCGGGCTTACCCCCTTTTGATATGTTGACGTAACCGAGGGTTAGCCTTCACTGACTTTAAATGGAAGATTACGAGTACAGTCATCATGTGCTGGATTGCTAAGTATCGTTCCACATTCCTAGCGAGTCTTTGGTTCACCTGGTGCGTCTTTACCAGTACACCCGGGGTGGGCATTGCGAGTGATTTGCCGGATGCCGATGAGATCAACCGGGAGAGTTGGGCTCGCGATTATTTCTACGGGAAAAAGTTCCGGTACGAGGTAAAGATCACCGATCACGCAGATACCGAGCAGTCGAGTCTGTACGCTGGTCTTGATGAGATCGCTTATCAAGGAACTCGGGAACTCGTGATCGGGCGTCCAAACAGACCTGGTGGATTCGCTCCCATTCGCGTCATCCATTTCCAAAAGAATCAAGGTGAGCCGCATACCGACGAAGATCCGCTGATGACCTATTTCAACGGATCTGATGGCAAAGAGTCCAGAATTTTCGAGAGGCGACTGTTAACCAATTTTGCCGGGCAGGGGAATGGCTTGTCCTACGGTCGGGTGCATGTGGCATTTGCCATTTACGTTCTCTCAGATGACCCCTTTTTGAATGCGTTGACACCGGCGGTGTCCAAGTTTGTGGGAATCGAAAGCAGTGAATCCAGGCCATCGGTAAAGGACGATTTCTCAATTACTTTGGTCAAGCATGTCGCTGACCGGGATGCGATGGAATTCACTCCTAAGCTTGCCGAGCTTACGAACCTTGCCGAGCGTACCGAGAGGGCGAACATGCAGTACGTGGTCAGTTCTTGGCCCGAATACTTGACCCTTGAAAGTTGGGACCGCAATATCAATCCCCCAAACACGAGAGCAACGGGATTGTCGGTAACGGAACTCAAAACACATGGCGACCATCGTTACCCAGAGAAGGGAAAACGCGTTACCCACTTTCAGTCGCAGGAGTTTCGATTGCTTGAGATTACTGATCTGAGCGATTCTGAACTTGCTTCCTTTGAATGGTTTCCGCCATGGCCCACGGGTACAAGCATCTTTGTTGAAGCGGAATTAAAGAGGAAGGAGATTCCTTTTACTTCCGAAGAGCGAAAGAAAATTCGAGCGAGGTCGGTCGAAAACACGCAATCAAAAGTCGAGGCAGCAAAGGTCCCTTACTTCTGGATGAATGTTGTCCTGGTAACCATCATCATTGCGCTGTTTCTGCTGCGTTCTTGGCGACAGGAACAAGCGCATGCTTAGTTCGCACGGAGACCTGATTCATAGCAGCGATCTTACTTTGCTAGATTCGCAAACCAATGAACGACTCAAATTTGCAAACGATGATTTGATCGAACTTCCAATCATGGCAATCTCCCCTGAATCTCTCCAGCCTTCGTTTGCAAAGTTTGTATTTTCGTTTTTTACGCATTTGATACAGTCCAGTTGGATCACACTGGCGGGGCTGTTGACCCTCGTTTGCATTACTTTCTCCAAGCGAAAGCGATCGGGGCTTTCGAATGCCTAACGTGAATTATCCCCGGTTATGGATTAGTTTACTGACTGTCGTTGCGGTGCTTGATTGCGGTTGCAAGCCAAACAATAGACAAGCAGGATTGAAGTTTTCAGAACCCGAATACCATTTTGGAACCATCCAGTCCGGCGAAGACGAAACGCGAACGGTCGAACTTCGCAACCCTGGTAGCACGGCTATGCGAGTCGACCGTGTGGTGGGCAGTTGCAATTGCTTCGAGATTGATCAAGCTCCCATCGAGCTAGAGGCAAATTCAAGCTGCGCGATTGAGTTACGATTCAGCAGCGTGATTGGTGGCCCGAACGCTTACAAAGTACGGGCAATTGCCAATGACCACACGCTTTGCGAAACGATCGTTCGCTTTGAGGGCAGAAGGGAGCTGACGTTAATTCCTCCGAGGGCTTTTGTAGGCACATTGCGTGTGGGTCCTCAAACATCCGATGTGCTAATCCCTGTCGCTTTCCGCGTTCGTAACGAACACAATTTGCCCCTGACGGCCATCAAGCTCCAATCGCTCCTAACCGATTCCCCGCTGAGGGTGACGTTGGATGATTCGGACTTTGTGGATTCAGGTTCATTTCTCTTGAACGTTCGAGGAAGCCGCGAAACTAAGCAACGCGGATTTCATCATCAACCGGTACGGTTGGACATCGCACACGGTGATGGTTCGAAGACCATCGAAGTGATCATCATTGCAGACCTGCACAATGAATGAACCCAACACTCGCGCTGGCCAACCTGGTTTTCAACGTTGGTGGTTTGTTTTTTGTCGTTCACCATTTGCATCATTCAGGTAACTTTCTTGGCGGTCTCGGCGTATCGGTGCTCGCCGGTGCGAGACGAGTTTGGCCATTTCTATGCGGGGCTGCAGTACTGGAAGTACCAAGACATTGAAACGTTCAACGTCAACCCGCCGTTGATCCGAGCATTGGGAACTTTGCCTGCCTTCATGCTTTGGAAAGACGTGCCAGTCATCGATCGGAATCACGAAGCCGCTGATAGCGATATTGAACTCTACGTATCGACGCATGTTGTCCGAACTCGGCACGAATTCGATGACGGTCACCGCTTATATGCGAAGCATCCCGGTCAATTTCGACACCATCTATTTTTGGGGCGGCTTTTAGTCAGCATGTTCACCTTGCTGGGCACGCTGACGTTACTGTATTGGGGAACGATTTGTTTTGGTAAATCGGGCGGACTGGCTGCGGCGACCATATGGGCATTTCAGCCACAGATCATCGCTCATGGATCGCTGATCACCAACGATGTTCCCGTTGCGGCCGGGATGCTGTTGGCGTGTTGCGGATTTGCGGCTTGGTGTCGGCAACCGTCTTGGACCAAGTCCCTCTGCGGCGGACTGTTTCTCGGGATTGCCACGTCCTGCAAGTTCACAGCTTTGTTGTTGTGGCCTGTTTTTTTGCTGTTCACCGTTTTTGTGATCGCAAAAAATTGGCAACACGCCTTCATGTTAATCTTGCAGTCTAGTTTAGCGGTAGTCGTTGCACTCTTGACCGTTGCAGTCCCATACCGGTTTGCGGACGTGGGTAAACCGTTGGGAGAAATTCGCTTCTTGTCCGATCAAGTGGTCGGCACCGCGTGGGACGAAACTCAGCCACGATATCAAGATCGTTGGTTCGCCAGAGTGCCGTCGCCGGTGCCGATGGAATTTATCGTGGGGATGGATCGCCAGCAGTTTGACTTTGACATGGGCTTGTCGGGTTACGCTGCGGGCACTCTATCACAGCATGGCTGGTGGTGGTTCTATATTTACGCGATGCTGGTCAAGTTGCCATCGGGGACGTGGTTAGCCATGATCGCGAGTCTTGTTTGTGTCTACATGCAAAACAACCGAACTCTATCCGTGATCGCGACAGTTGATGTTGCATTGGCGGCAGTGATGGCGTTCGCGATGCTGCAAATCACGGCCTACAAGAGCGGATTTGCGCAACAGCATCGCTACATCTTGCCACTCTACCCGTTCATTTTCTTTTTGACCGGGTCAATCTTTCGGTGGATTGGCCAAGCATCCTTGTACGGAAAATTGGTGTGGGGCGGGGTCGGCCTGACGGTTTTATCATGTATAGCAGTCGCCCCGCATTGGCTAGGTTTTTTTAACTTGCCGTCGGGAGGTTCGCGCTATGGATACAAACATCTTTTTAACGACGCCACCGATTGGGGCCAAGATTGTTATTTGGTCCGACAATGGCTTGAAGACCACCCCGAAATTCGGCCAGTGAATATTATCTCAGTCAATGGCTTTCTCTATCAAACGCCTGAATCCATGCGATTGCCCGAGAATGTAACAATCAGCCAGCAACAAGAGCGATGGACAGTGGTGAGTAAGCATGACTTGGTTATCACACGCGGCGCAGCGTATCGTGATCACGAGCCGTCGTTTGAAATCGGTAGTAGTCATTTCGTATATGAGAATAAATAGTCATCCCTTGGTGCGCTAAGAACGAAGAGGAATGAACGATGGCCCATAACGCATCACGGGTTCAACTCGGGTTGACCATCATAGAACTGTTGATTTGCATCGCGATCGTCGGCCTGCTCGTATCGCTGATAAGCGGTGCGGTACAAAGTTCACGCGAGGCTGCTCGACAAACTCAATGCCTCAACAATGTTCGTCAATTGAGCCTGGGTCTTCAGCAACATCACAACAAACTGCGAGCTTTCCCAACCAACGGCGGGGCTGCACCCGAAAGCATGGTTCGGGCGGCAGATGGTTCGATGGTGACCATCGGTACCTACGACAACTCTACCACCGAACAATTTTGGTGGGGTGTGGGATTCCCGGGCGGGACACCAGAAAATCAAACCGGAAGCTGGGCATACGCCATCTTGCCTTCGATTGAGCAAGCCGACTCTTACCAAAACATTTCTGTTGAATCAGCAGGGCCATTGTACCGTTGCCCCAGCCGAAGCCGAAGCAATCCAGCCGTGGTGACCGCGGACGAGTATGGGGTTTACACCACTGGCGGGCGAGCGTGGGCACAGACTGATTATGCCGGAAACCTATTTGTAATCCGAGACATGCCCGACGCGCTCGAGATTCGGCCATCCTGGATGGGCTAAGTCAAACCATCGCGCTGGGCGAAAAGGCATTTGATCCCGCCATCCACGCGGCTACCACGTGGTACTTCGACGAACCAATCTTTTCCGGTGGTAGTCACGGAACTGTTCGCGGGGGAATGGTCATTGAAACTGACGCCCCTGGAATTTCGTTCCACAACAATTGGGGATCGCCGCATTCGGCCGGAGCGGTCTTCAGCCGACTCGATGGCTCAGTCGAAATGGTTACGACACAGATCGACGTTGAACTGTTTCGCAGCCTCTTGTTCCCCCATGACTCGGAAGTTCCTTAAGTCGATTCTATCGCAACCGCAACCATCGCGAGTACTGACTCTTGAGTCGGCGAAGTGGTTCGAACAGGTCGAGGTTCGAACAGATCGAGGTTCGAACAGGTCGAGGTGCGATTGAGTCGCCAAAAACTACGCGGTGCGTTTTAAGTGCCGATAGGCTTTGTCGGTCGCCATTCGTCCGCGACGAGTCCGCAAGATCAACTCGCTTCGCAGCAAGAACGGCTCGACTTCGTCTTCGAGCGTGTCGCTACTGACGTTCATCGTGTGTGCGATTGCTTCCAAGCCAGCGGGACCACCGGCGAATACTCGCATCAGTGTGTCCAGGTAACCCCGATCTTGCTTGTCGAGTCCAAGCGGATCAATTCCGATCATATCGAGAGCATCGCGGCAAATCTGGGCACTGACGTTTCCATCGGCTTTGCTTTGCGCGTAATCGCGAACCCACAACAAGCGATTGTTCGCTAGCCTAGGAGTGCTACGACTACGTTCAGCAATCACTTCGGCCGAATCCGGATCCACTGGCAGATCTAACTTCACCGAGTTGCGACAAACGATCTCGCACAACTCCGGTCGGGTGTACCACCCCAAGTGTTCGCGAATTTGGAACCGATCCCGAAGCGGAGCGCTCAACATCCCCGCTCGTGTTGTCGCGCCGATGAGCGTGAACGGACGAAGTTCATAGTTCAGCGTGCGAGCGCTGACACCATCCCCAAGGACAATATCGATTCGAAAGTCCTCCATGGCGGTGTAAAGGTATTCTTCGACCGCTTTGGGAACTCGGTGAATTTCGTCAATAAACAGAACACTGTTTTCAGACAGATTCGTTAGGTAAGGCAGCAAATCCTTCGGCGCCTTTAGCCCCGCGCCGTTGGCCATTTGCACGGTCGTTCCCATTTCAGATGGGATGACGGTGGCAAACGTGGTCTTGCCCAGCCCAGGTGGTCCGTCGAAAAGAATATGCCCCAGCGGTTCCACACGTTTTTGCGCAGCACTGATCGCGATCTGCAGACGCTCAATCACGTCCCGTTGGCCAACCATTTCGGCCATCCGCTTGGGCCGCAACGACGTATCTTGGCCGGAGCCTTCCGCTGGGATCGATGCTGCGATTGGACTTTCGGGCGGCAAGCCGCCATCGCCACCATCAGAAGCGCCGGATTTTTCTGGATCAGATTGTTGGTAAACTGCTTCGCGTGCCATCTGCGGGCCACTCCGTTGTGCATGAATGTACGCCCGTACTTTAGCGTCTTCGAGGCCGGGGCCGAACCCCGAAACATGACTTCCCAACAATCAATTGGATCGCGAGATCCCATGAAGAATGCCCACTGGCACGGTTTCACGCAAATGGCCGGACTTGAGCCGCTTGTGATCGAGTCCGCTCAGGGATGTTGGCTGCAAACTGTTGATGGACGGCGACTCTTCGATGGCGTTTCGAGCCTGTGGTGCAACGTCCACGGCCATCGGAACCCCCACATCGATGCGGCGGTCGAGCAACAACTTAAGAAAGTCAGCCACATCACAACCCTGGGCATGTCGTGCGAAACCACCGAGCGACTCGCGACGAAACTCGCCGAGATCACGCCGGGCGATCTGGGTCACGTTTTCTTTAGCAGCGACGGGTCATCCGCGGTCGAAGCAGCGTTAAAGATGGCGTTTCAGTATTGGCAACAGTGCGAGACCGCCGAGGTGGGTAGCACCTCGCTGAATAGCACCTCGCTGAGTAGCACCTCGCTGAGTACCGGCAAGACAAAATACCTTGCCCTCTCGGGTGCCTACCATGGCGACACCACCGGAGCAGTATCGCTTGGTGGGATCAAGTACTTCCACAAGCTGTTCGCGCCCATTTTATTTACCCCCATTCGCGGGCCGATTCCTTGCACCTATCGGTATCCCGATGGAGTCACGCCTGAAACAGCATGCGAACACTACGCTCGTGAAATCGAGAACCTTCTCGAGCAACATCATCATGAGTTGGCCGCAGTGGTGATAGAACCACTGGTTCAGGGCGCTGCCGGAATTATCACTCACCCCGAAGGCTTGCTCCTTCGCCTACGCCAACTTTGCGATCAGTACAACGTGCTTCTGATTTGCGACGAGGTGGCGGTCGGCTTTGGCCGAACGGGAAAACTATTCGCTTGCGAACAAGAAAACGTCACACCCGACATTCTTTGTTTAGGCAAAGGTCTCACCGGTGGCTACCTTCCGATGGCAGCGACCATCGCAAGACCGCACATCTACGAAGCATTCCTTGCCGAAATTAAAGAATCGAAACAGTTCTTCCATGGCCACACCTTCGCCGGAAACCCGCTCGCTGCTGCGGCTGCGTTGGCTTCTATCGAATTGCTCGAAACAACCACCATCCTTGAAGACGTCACCACGAAATCGGCGTTTCTAATTGAACAACTCAAACCGTTACTTGATCATCCTCATGTCGGTAACATTCGCGGACGCGGGTTGATGATCGGTATCGAATTGGTCACTGATAAAAGCACCCGTGCTGCATTCGACCCCGGCTTGTTGATGGGCAAGCGTGTCTGCGACGAAGCGATGAAGGGGGGCGTTTGGTTGCGTCCACTTTCCGACGTCGTGGTGGTCATGCCACCACTGGTATCAACCGACGACGAGCTAGATTTTCTCGCCAACGTCGTGATCAATTCTATTGAAAAGGTCTGCGAGCCATCGTCCGTGGTTCGTGTCTAGTCCCAGACCTCTTGGGGCAGTTCGTCCGACAACGACTGCATGCACTCTTCGAGTTTGCCCATCAATTCTTGCTTGGGCAACGAACCGTCGATGGATTTGCCGACGAACATGTCGCAAAAGAAAGGCACCAGCAACGCCTCACCTTTGGGCAACGCCTTGCCGAGACCATGCAAAAACACAGGCGTGATCGGAATATCCGGGTGACGTTTGGCCAAGTGCGCTACGCCACTTTGAAACGCAGCCATTTGCTCGGGTTCACCTCGCGATCCTTCCGGAAACAGCAACACGATGCACCCTGACTCAATCGCATCTGAAATAGGATCGAGCGGATGTTTACCCTTTTCACGTTTGATGTTCTTGCGATCAATAGGAATGATTCCCACGATACGAGTTGCAAACCATCGACGCAGCGGACGTGTCAGGAAGTAGTCCGCCGCCGCAACCGGGCGAGTGCATTTGAGTCGGTCCATTCCCAGCACATTCATCAGCGCAAAAACATCCAAGTGGCTGTTGTGATTGGCGACAATGATCGCCGGACCACACTCGGGAAGTAACTCCTGTCTTCGAACGTTGGTACCCAACAACACCATCATCAGCGGACGAACCACCAGCAGAAAAAACGGATAGCGGAGCCAGTGATTCATCAGCCGTAGCAGTAATAGACAAAGTGAAAGAACAATGGTGCGGTGAAGATCAGCGAATCCACACGGTCAAGCACGCCACCATGACCGGGCAGTGTCGCGCCGAAGTCCTTGATGTTCAGATCACGCTTCAACGCGGACAAACACAAGTCACCAGCAAAACCCGCCACACCGATGATCGCACCCGCCATCATCGAAGTCCGAAAGTCAAGCAGCGTCAACCTCGGTCCCACCAACGCCGAAAAGATGACCGTGGACAAAACGCCGCCGACCAAACCGGCATAGGTCTTTCCCGGGGAAATACTAGGGGCGACTTTGCGCCGACCGATCGACTTGCCCCACAGGTATTGAAAGATGTCGTTCAATTCAGTGACCAAAATCAAGAACAACAATAGCCCCGGTCCTGCACCAAATCCGTTCGCCGTTTGTTCATAAGCTCCCGCAGGTTCGATCCGCGGCGAATCGCCTGGCGAAAGCACAAGCA